>JANOAV010000057.1:0-99203 GCA_031411295.1 Verrucomicrobiales bacterium
GGGGAGAGAGGGGGGGAAGGATGAATTATGAATTATGAAGGAAAAAGGATGAGTTAGAGGTGTGCCCGGCCTTTGTGCGGTCAATGATGGTGTTCTGCATAGGCTGACGGGCGGTTCATGGTGGAATATTTATTGTTATGAGTATAGCTCTGCCTTTCCGCGTTGCCAAGATTTTTCTTGGCGGCGGATTATTGCGGGTTTCCTTCGGGCGCTTCCTGCGCTTAGGCGGAGTCTAGGACGAGCGTGCGGCCGTCTCGAACCACTAGGCGTTTGACGGATTAACAGAAAACCCATTGACATGAATTTTCGTGTAAGTCCATAAAGACAGAGAAAATTTTATTGTCGTTCCAGGGAACGCAATCGGTGAGCAGATTCTACTCCCCATCCTCATCATGCCCGTGGTGATGATCATGCGAATCTTCATCATCTCCCAGTTCCTCATGGCGATCGGAATTCTGCCGCTCGGAATTGCGCTCAGATTCTGGCCTGCGTTGATACGGAAATCTGATTGCCAGCAGCACTACACCAGCCACCATCAGTCCAAAAAGGCACGCAGCCAACTTCTCCCCTACGGTGCTGCTTACGGTTAGGATCAGGTTCATGGATTACGGAAGGGTTGGAAGTGGAGGACTTAGGAGAGAGGCCTCATCAAGAAAATACCACAACGCATCAACATATCCAGATATTTCAATATATTCCCCTTGAATCGGGATGAATCGGGGAAATATTGGGGGTGATATGTCCACGAATTCCCCTGTAATCAAGCGTTCTCCCATCGAAGACGAACTTCGCGCCACGGCCCTCAATCGCATTCTTGTGATCGATGGGGCGATGGGCACGACGATTCGGGAATACAAGGCGAAGGGGCTGCTGGATGAGGCGGTGGCCCGGGGCGAGCGCTTCAAGAATAACGACAAGGACCTGCTGAATAACGGGGACATTCTTTCCATCACCAAGCCGGAAATCATTGAGGATATTCATCGGCGGTTCCTGGAAGCCGGGGCGGATATCATTGAGACGAACACGTTTGGCGCGACGAGCATTGCCCAGAGCGATTTGTTTATCGAGGATCCGCGCGATCATGGCGGGCGGAAGGATCCGGAGTTTTACCAATCGGTGATCGATAACAAGTTCGTCAATGAAGTGGCGTGGGACATCAATTTCATGTCTGCGCAGCAGTGTCGGAAATGGGCGGATCGGGTGGGCAATGACACGGGCGTGAAACGCTACGTGGCTGGTGCCATCGGGCCGATGACGGTGTCGCTGAATTTCCAAGTGGATCCGGATGATCCATCGTTCCGACCGCTGACATTTGATCAAGCGAAGGCTGCTTATGCGCACCAGATTCGTGGATTGATCGCTGGTGGCGTGGACACGTTGATTGTGGAAACGATCTTCGATTCCCTCAACGCCAAAGCCGCTCTGGTGGCCATTCAAGAGGTGTTCGCGCAGGACAACGTGATTCTGCCAATTCAAATTTCCGCCGCCATGGTGAAGGGCCGCACGCTGGTGTCGGCTCAGGATGTGGAGGCGTATATCAATGCCATGATGCATGTGCGGCCGTTCAGCATTGGGATGAATTGCTCGGCAGGGCCGGATGAAATGCGGCCGTATTTGGAAGAGTTGGCGAACAAGGCAGGCGTGTTTGTTTCCGCTTATCCTAACGCAGGTTTGCCGAATGCGTTGGCTCCCACAGGATTTGATTTGCTGCCGCATCACATGGCGGAGTTCGCGAAGGACTTTGGTCAGAGCGGATTCGTGAACATCATGGGCGGCTGCTGTGGCAATACCCCGGAGCACATTGCGGCCATCGCGCAGGCTGTGAAGGGCATTGCGCCACGCGTGGTGCCTACGCCCGAACCGATCATGCGTTTGTCAGGTTCCGAGGCGTATAATTTAACCAAGTCCGCCAACTACCTGATGATTGGCGAGCGCACGAACGTGGCGGGTTCCCCGAAATTTGCGAAGCTGGTGAAGGAAGACAAGCTGGAGGAAGCGGTCTCGGTGGCGCGTCAGCAGGTGGAAAACGGAGCCAACGTGATCGACGTCTGCATGGACGAGGGACTCATCGATGGCGTGTCCATGATGACGAAATTCCTCAATCTGCTGCAGACCGAACCGGAAGTCACCAAGGTGCCGATCATGGTGGACTCTTCAAAATGGGAAGTCATTGAAGCGGGCTTGAAATGCTTGCAGGGGAAGGGGATCGCAAATTCCATCTCGCTGAAAGAAGGAGAGGAAACATTTAAAGAGCGCGCTGGAATCCTGAAGCAATATGGGGCCGCAGCGGTGGTGATGGCATTCGATGAGAACGGTCAGGCGGCTTCGTATGAAGAGAAAATTCGCATCTGCGGGCGGGCCTATCACATCCTGGTGGATGAGGTTGGGTTTCCGGCAGAGGACATTATTTTCGATCCCAACATCCTAACCGTGGCCACGGGGATGGAGGAGCATAACAACTACGCGCTGGATTTCATCAACGCGACCCGATGGATTAAGGAAAATTTGCCCGGCGCGAAAGTGAGCGGCGGCGTGAGCAATATTTCGTTCAGTTTCCGCGGCAATAACAAGGTGCGTGAAGCGATGCACAGCGCGTTCCTTTACCACGCCATCAAGGCGGGGATGGACATGGGGATCGTGAATGCGGGGATGCTGGAAGTGTATGAGGACATCCCGGAAGATCTGCTAGTAAAAGTGGAGGACGTTCTGTTGAACCGCAGGGCGGACGCCACGGAAATTCTCGTGGACTATGCGGAACAATTCAAAGGCGTGGCCGGTGCGAAGCGGGCTGAGGCCGATCTGACATGGCGCGAAGCCAGCGTGGAAGAGCGCCTGAAGCACGCGCTGCTGCGGGGCATGAATGATTTCATCACCATCGATACCGCCGAAGCATTGGAGAAATACGGCGTGCCGCTGAAGGTCATCGAAGGCCCGCTGATGGACGGCATGAGCGTGGTGGGCGATCTGTTTGGTGCTGGGAAAATGTTCCTGCCCCAAGTTGTGAAAAGCGCCCGCGTCATGAAGCAAAGCGTGGCCTATCTGACTCCGTTCATGGAGATCGAAAAGAAGGGTCGCATCGATGTGCGGCGTTATTTAAAGGAACTAGCAAGTGGCATGGGCGTCCCGCCCATCAGCCAAAACCCTAGCACAGAAGTTGAAGGTCAAACGACGGCCATGCAAACCCCGCGTCCCGTGGAGTTAGTGGAAGGCTTCAGTTACACGCCGTATCCGAATCTCACGAAGGAAGAACGCCGCATCGAAACGAAGTTTGCAGCGTTTCTCGCAGGGGATCTGGAGAGTGCTGCGCGGAAGTATGAGGCGAAATTCGGCAACGTGTTGGATAGAAATAACGCGCAGGAACTGAGCACCGATTACGCCGCCAGTCGGGAGTCACGGCAACTTCACAGCGTGGATACGCTGGAGCCAGCTGGGGCGTTTGTGGATTGGTATTATGCGAAGAAATTGCGGGAACTGCCGGCGGGGAGCAAGATCATTTTCAACGCAGGTGGTCAGGGCAGTGGGAAAACGACGGCTACGGCAGCGCTAGGGAATTCGGGTGATGTCATCATGGATGGAACGTTGCAGAATCAGTCCCGCAGTGAAGCTCACATTCAAGCTGCTTTGGATTGCAACCATTACGTCAGGGTGAGATTTGTCTATTGTCCGTGGGAGAAGGCCGTGGTGAACATGATGCGGCGTTCCGTAAAGGAAGGCGGCAGGATCGTGCCGCTGAAACGAGCCAGTGGCGGACATTTCCAAGCACCCCGCACCGTTTTGCACTTAGCGGCCAAATGGGCTGATCATCCGCATTTTTCACTGCGTGTGCTTGATAATACTGTTTTTGGTAACGCCCGGTTTGCTACTACGGATTGGCTGCTGGACCGACTCTATAAATCCGTTGCACAATTAATCGAAATAGGCGAAGATATACTCCATGAGCACTTCAACAGTAACACCTCCGACGAGCGCTTCAACGCTTCCATCCTCGATACCTTCCTCTCGCGAGGAAGCATATCAACAATGGTGCGACCAAGTGGACGAACTGTCGATCCTGTCGCTGAACCAAGCTTGGGAGAAGCGGATAGCGGACGTGGGTCTGGAACAAGCGATGAAGGACAACTTTCCGTTCGGCCAGCCGACGGAATAGCCGTTGTCGAGGAAGACGAGGACGAAGGTTCCTCGCAGGGCCGCATCGTGCTGGCAACCGTGAAGGGGGATGTGCATGACATTGGCAAGAACATTGTGGGCGTGGTGCTGGCTTGTAATAACTACGAGGTCATCGACATGGGCGTCATGGTTTCGTGCGATAAAATTTTGGCGAAGGCCAAGGAGGTCAACGCAGACATCATTGGCCTCAGCGGCCTTATTACACCAAGCTTGGATGAGATGGTGCATGTGGCCAGTGAAATGGAGCGGCTTGGTTTCAAGACGCCATTGCTCATCGGCGGAGCCACCACCAGCGCGGCTCACACGGCCATTAAGATCGCGCCAAAATACAGCGGTCCCATTGTCCATGTGCTGGATGCCAGCCGCAGCGTGCCTGTGGCCACGAGTTTGATCAGCCAGGAACACCGTGCGAAATTTGCCGCCGACAACGAAATCCGCCACGAAGAAATGCGCGCCAAGTATGGCCAGAAGCGCACGCAGGCCACGCTCACACTGACGGAAGCACGGGCGAAGGGGTTCAAGTGCGATTGGAGCACCGTGGAAATTGCGGTGCCACGTGGCGGGGGCATTCTGCCCCCTAGCCCTGACACGCAGGGCATCACGCCAAGCAGCGAGGTCAGCGCGGAGGGCTCTGCACATTCCTTGGCTGGGGGGCAGAATGCCCCCGCCACGGTTACATTCCTGCACCCAGAGAAGATGATCAGTCAGCTTACGGGCGGAAATTTACCGCACTGGCGACAGGACGAGGCAACGTATGCCGTGACATATCGCTTGGCGGACGCGCTGCCCAAACAGGTGCTAGAGATTTATGCCGAGAAGAAAGCTCATTTACAGGAATTACTGGATCAAGAGCTAGCCGCCACGGAACCCGCCCAGCTTCGCGTGCAGCAGTTGACCAGCGATCTAGCGGACCTGTATTCGCAGACCATTGAGAAGGAGTTGGACGCGGGGCATGGCGCTTGTTATTTGCGACAGCCTGAGATTGCGGAACTGGTGCAGAATGCGATGAAGCATTTCGACGGAGAGCGTTACAATCTGCTGGCTTGGTGCATTATGCCGAATCATGTGCATGTTATTGTCAGGCCGATAGGAACGCACACATTGAGCGGTATTTTGCACTCATGGAATTCGTTTACAGCGCGTGCCGCAAACAAGTTGCTGGGGAGAACAGGGGGATTTTGGCAAGGTGAAGCGTATGATCACATCATCCGCAATGAAACGGACTACAGCAACCAAGTCCGCTACATTTTAGGGAATCCGAGCAAGGCTAATCTTAAAGAATGGCTCTGGTGTGGCGGGGGCATTCTGCACCCTAGCCCCGACACGCCGCGAGACAATCCATGCGTTGAGGGCTCAGCGCGTTCCCAGGCTGGGGGGCAGAATGCCCCCGCCACGGTTGCGACCTTGCGGCCGTTTATTGACTGGTCGCCATTCTTCCATTCATGGGAGCTGCGGGGACGTTGGAATGCGGCGGAACAGAAATTTTCCTCGGCTCATGAAGATCCTGAAATGCGCGTGCAGGCGGACGAGCAAGCGGCCAAACTTTACGCTGATGCGAATGCGCTGCTGGATCGGATCATTAAGGAAAACCGCTTCACACCGAAGGGTGTTTATGGTTTCTTCCCGGCTAATGCCGTGGGCGATGACATTGAGGTTTACACCGACGAAACCCGCTCCGCCGTGCAGTGCAAATTCCACACGCTCCGGCAAACGCAGATCAAGACCGGCAACAATCCTAACCCGAACTACGCGCTGTCCGATTTCATTGCGCCCAAGGATTCCGGTCGCGCAGATTACCTCGGCGGATTCACCGTCACGATTCACGGGGGCGATGAATTTGCCAAAGAGTTCGATGCCGCCAACGATCCTTACTCCAGCATCATCGTCAAAGCCCTGGCCGACCGCCTTGCCGAAGCCTATGCAGAATACCTGCACCAGCAGGCACGGTTCTCCTGCGGCATCGAAAAGCCGGGCGATCTTTCCAACGAAGAGTTGATCCGCGAGAAATATCGCGGCATCCGCCCTGCGCCCGGCTATCCAGCCCAGCCGGATCACACCGAAAAGAAAACGCTCTTCACCCTGCTCAACAGCACGGAACTCACCGGCTGCGAACTCACCGAGAGTTTCGCCATGCATCCGGGCGCAAGCGTTAGCGGCTTGTATTTCAACCATCCGCAGGCCCGCTATTTCGGCATCATGCACATCACGCAGGAGCAATTGGAAGAATATGCCGCCCGCAAGGAAATGCCGCTGAAGGAAATGGAACGCTGGTTGGGGCCATGGTTAGGCTGAGTTTTCCGCCGGTTCATCCGGCACCGGGAAACATCCCCGACTCATCAATAGGACCATCAGCAGCGGCGCATACAGGCCGAGGGAAACCAGCATGGCCAACCGGGACGGCTCAGCGCTTGCGTTGGCCCAAGGGAGACCCCAGGCCTGCAAAACTTGCGACCAAGCAACCTGCCAGAACGTCCACGCGGTATTCAGCGCCACGATGGAGAACAGCGCAGCTGCCAGCCACCAGCCCCATTTCGCGCGGCGGATGACGGCCCGTTGCGCTAACCAGAAGCCTCCGATCAGGAGCGCCAGCACTCCCCAGCCACCCGCTCCAGAGATCAACTGGCCAGCCAGCGGCAATGCCGGAGCCAGGAAAAATTGCGCCGCTAGAATCACGATGGCCCACCAGCAACCGATCCAGAGCATGAGGAGCGGCTCGGGGATATCATCTGTCCAGCGTGCAGTCGCATCGGCCCTGCGGCACAGATGAGGCAAGTAAGCTCGCTGATAAATGGCAATGATGACGAGTGGAAGGGCAATGCCGAAGATTCCCACCAGCAGCAGGAGCCGACCAATGCTCAGCGCCACACTGTGCTCGATGTTACCGGAGGTCGGAGTTAGGAGGAACACCCCAGCGGTAATGACCGCCAGCCCGATTAACACCGCCAGCGCCACAAACCAACCACCTGCGTGAATCAATGGCACCGACCACCGCCGCCGCCGCAGCGAGCCCAGCCCAGCCATGGCCAACGCCATGGCCGGCACGCCCGTCAACCAAGTCTGGACCAGCGCTTGGCGGATCCACGGACCGCGGTCCGACCCCGTTTCCTGACACGCTTTGACCCAGACGGGTGGAATCGTGCAGGCCAGCAGCATGGCTAGGAAAATCAGCACCATTCCGCCAATCACCAATCCCACGCCACGCTCTTCCCAGCCCGTGTCATCCCATGTTTCCTCCACCAATTCGTGGGCCATACTCTCTTCAGCCTGGATCAAGCCAGTGGGAAGTGCTTCCTCATGCCCTTCGGCCAAGGCGCTCACGGCCCAAGGCGCGATGATTTCTTCATCCAGCTCCGCGGGCGCAGGCTCGGAGGGCTCATCCATGGCTTCCGGCTCAGGCGCGGCATGCAACTGCGCTGCCAAGGCGTTGAGATGGGGGAAAGCGGGATGTTCCGTGAAGGCCATGGCGGTCCGTGGCTCTGGCGGAGAGATTGTTGCGACCTGTTGCAACAATTCTTGTAAATTCGGGAAATCGGGTGATGTGTCAGGGGAGGACGCGGCGGCCATAGACGCGCACCCTGAAACACAAACTCTTCCCTGTAAACCCTTCCCTCTCGCTCAAACAAGGTGCCATGTCTTCGCCACCCCTTTTTAGTTCACCCCCCGTCGCGCTGAGCGTTGCCGGTAGCGATAGTTCCGCTGGAGCGGGCTTGCAGGCTGATTTGAAGACCTTTGGGGCGCATGGGGTTTATGGTCTCACCGCCGTGACCTGCGTGGTCTCTGAGTTGCCTGGAAATGTGAGCCGGATCATCCCCTGTCCCGCCTCCATGGTGAAGGATCAGATGGAAATTTTGTTTAACGGCTTTCCGATCGCAGCGCTGAAAACGGGCATGCTCTTCTCGATCGAGATCATTGCAGCGGTGGCGGAAGTCCTCTCCAGCCTGCCGCAACGTCCCTGGCTGGTGGTGGATCCGGTCATGATTGCCACCAGCGGGGATTCCCTGCTCCAAGCAGATGCCGTCACGGCCTATCAAAAACTACTCTTCCCCATGGCGACCCTGCTCACGCCGAACTTGGATGAAGCCAGTGTCCTGTTGGGCCGGAAAATTTCCCAGCGTGAGCAACTAGCCTCCGCAGCTCAGGAACTGGCTGGGCGTTATGGCTGTGCGGTCCTGCTCAAGGGTGGTCATCTGGCGGGGCCGGAAGCGGTGGATGTGCTTTATGCGGACGGTAGCTTTACCGAATTGGTGGCACCATTTGTCCCCCATGTTAGCACGCATGGGACGGGTTGCACGTATGCGGCAGCCATTACGGCTGGCCTGGCGTGCGGGTTGACGTTGCGGGAGGCCGTCACGGCCGGCAAACGTTATGTGACCGCCGCCATCGGCCAATCCTTTGCCTGGGGCGACGTGCAGGCCCTGAACCACGCTCCTGGGCTATGAAATACGTTGCTCTGTTGCTGCTTCGTTTATGGATGGTGGCCGCTTCCGCCGACTCCGTGGTGGATCAATTGCCGCAAGCCAAGTTACAGGAAATATTCCAGCGCTTGCAAAGCGAATCGCTCCAATCCGCCAGACTAACCGATGAAGAGCTGAATCGGGCCGCCGTGCAGGGGTTGCTGGAGCGGATGGGCCCGGGATTTCAAATTGTGACCAAAGACAGCGGATTCCAAGGCAAGCTGGTTTCCGAATTGCTGAGTGCGGAGATCGCTTACCTGCGCCCGGCCAGCTTCACGGTGGAGGAGTTACCTGCATTGGATCAAGCGCTGGAGGCCTTGGTGAAATCTTCCGCTACCACGCTGATCCTTGATTTCCGCAGCCCGGCCCCACCTGGCACGGCCGAGCTGGCGGCCCAGTGGCTGAGTCGCTTCATGCCTGCGGGCGGTCCCTTGTTTACCGTGCGCACGGCGGGGTCTGCGACTCCCCAGACTTTTTCCGCAACGGGAAAGCCGCTTTGGACCAAGCCCGTGCTGGGGTTGATCGATGCGGAAACGAATAACACGGCCGAAGCCGTCGCCTCCGTGTTGCAGCGGCAGCGGCAAATGTTCCTCGTCGGGACCAGCACCCTGGGACAGCCTATTGGCTACCGCACCCATGCCCTCTCGGAGACGCTGGAAATGCGCTGGGCGCAGAGCGAATTGATGTTGGATGAGAAGACCAGCCTGTTTCAGCATGGCCTCAAGCCGGCATTGGAAACTCCCTTTGACCTCACCACTAAACGTCAACAATTTACTGCCAGCGAGACCACCGGCATGAAGCGATTCGCCTTCGAAACGGAACGCCCGCGACTCAACGAAGCCGCCCTCGTGGCTCGCACCAATCCAGAATTAGACTACCACATCGCTCAGAGCGCCCATCAGCCCACGCCGTTCGATCTCCCCACCGCGCGCGATCCGGTGCTCCAGCAGGCGCTTGATTTCCTAACCGCACAGGCGTTCTTGCAATCCACCCCGACGACCGAACTGCCCGCTGCTCCCAAATAATTCCCGGCTCTCCTTCGGCTTGTTTCCTTCCCTTCCCCATGCTACTCTCCCTCCTATGAAAAGTGCCCTCCCCCTAATTACCGCCAGCTTCCTCAGCTGGAGTTATGTCCTGGCTGAGCCCCCTGCGGCCAGTCCCCCGGTGGTGTTGGCCGCCAGTCAGGGCGTAGGCGAGCAAGCCCGGCGGGACGGTTGGCAGAGTGCCTGTCTGGCGGTGGATCTGATTCATGTGAAAGAGGGATTTCCCGGACTCAAAGCTTGGTTGGAAGACTTCAAACAAGCAGATGCTGCCGTGACCGCGGCAGGAGCCAAAGCGGCTTTGCCTGATCTTAAAATCGATCAACTGGTGACGGGTAATCACAATTTCTGGGCCGCTTATTACGAAATTGTGCCAGGCGACCCCGCCCTGTCCCTGCTGCATTCCGGCCTGCTGCTAGCAGGGGGAGAAGCCCAGCGTGCGAGTGCCATTGCGACCATTGGCTTGCAGCGCCCATCCATTCCTAACTCGTTCCGCAAAGGCTTGCAGCGCGTCATTGATCGGGCTTACGCCGCGCAGGAGGCCGCTATCGAGTTAACCAAAGTTGGGGTGCAATTGCATGATGAGAAAAAATTTCCGGAAGCGTTAACAAAATATGACGCAGCGCTCAAACTCTGGGCCAACTGCGGGTGGACCCACTATGAAAGGGGGTTCACGCTGCGCACCATGGCCACCAAAACGGCTGGCGATCAGCCTGGATCTGCGGGAAGCGAACCACCGGAAGTCGTCCGTGCCTTCGCACGGGCGCGACAGCATGATCCATTGCAGATTCCCGCATATCAAAGCCCCGACCCAGTGATCTTGAAATCGCTGCCGCCCTTGACCCAGAAAGTGAAGCCCGCCTGGGTTAAGTTGGAAGCGGACCCCGCGCACACCCTCTCCGATCCAGATCTTAAATCCCTGGCCGAAGGCTTCCAGCGGGCCGGCATCCACGATTACGCCCTCGCTGCCCACAGCGTCATGGTGGCACGGGCGGGCCGATATTTGCCCAGTGATGTCATCTGGATTAGTGATAGCTTGGCGGAAATCGCGCCCGGTCCTGCCACGGAGAAAGCGTTGCAAATGCTGGAAGGGAAGGAACTCCATCTCCTGACTCTGGTCCCCATCGTTCCACCTCCTGCCGAGGAGAAATAAGCACAGTATGGCGCGCTCACTTCTCGCAGCGGTTGCTCTGAGTTTGCTGGCAATCGCCACCTTGGCCACCTCGGCCAGCGCGGCCCAGCGCGTGCTCTTCCTGGGTGACTCCTTAAGCATGGGGGCCTTCGGGACCACGCTGGACAAACGGTTGCGCGAGGCCGACCTGGAAGTTTACACCTCCGTCACTGGTGGCGCCACCCCCGTCTATTGGTTGGAGGAATTCCCGCCCATGCCGACCGATATTGGGCATTGGAAGAAAACGCCCAAGGAGGATCAACGCGTCAAAGTGCTGGACGCGACGCCCAAAGTGGAGGCGCTCATCGCTGCCTACAAGCCGGATGCCGTCATCGTGCAGACAGGCACCAATCTATACTCGGCGCTACGTTCATCCAGGACCACCCCGGAACAGGCGCAGACCAAAGTGCTCAGCCTGATGCAGAAAATGGCTGCCGCCATCACCTCCCGTGGCTGCACCCTTTACTGGATTACCCCAGCCAGCGCGCATCCCGAAAAATTCCCGGCCCCGCTGCAACGACTCATGTTGGATCTAACCAAGCGGGCGGTGGGGACCTCCGGCCGCGTTTTCGACAGCTTTGCGGTCACCACCTACCAAGATCCCTATCCCGCCCCGGGCAATGACGGCATCCACTATGGCCCCACGGAAGCCGCCGCGTGGGCGGAAATCGTGGCTCCAGATGCCATTTCCTTTCTCAAAACAGGCCCGTCCCCGCGCATCCCCAAAGCCACCGTGCCACCGATCGCTCCGCGCGCCCGCATTGTGGAGGATGACCCCACCGAAGCGGATTCCAGCGCCCTGACTGCGGAAATTCGTCTGGTGCGCAAATCTGATTTCACCACGCCCTCAGAGATTACCTACAACAACGCCCTCGCCATCTACGAATGGGAAATCCTTCGCGTCATCGAAGGCACCCATTCCTCCAAGCGGATCCTCGTGGCGCACCAAGTGGTTAAAGGTCGGAAAATAACCCCTGAGCGGGATCTCAAGTTGGGCAAAACCTACATCGTCCAACTCGTGCCCCTCAGCGACTATCCCAGCGTCGAAAGCTGGCAGACGATCGACAAAATCAGCCAGGACCTCTCCCGGCAAGGCACCATCTATATCCCGAAAATGGATTGACCCTTCCGTCGTGCACGCGGTAAATTCCTCCATCAATTCCTTGGCTTCCATCAACAAATTCGCCTACCGAGACTTCCTTGACGCAGGGGAAACCAAAGGTAAATAATTTACGCTACAACATGAAGACACCCTTCACACGAATTCGTTGGTCCGCCGTTCTGCTGGGCCTGGCCGTTGCGGTTGGCGTGTGGGGGGCTTGGCGATACACCCACCCGAAGCCAGATACAGCCAACGTGCAGTTACCTAACTATGACGGTCCGATGGCTGAGCGGGATTACGCAGGCGGGATGAAGCGGTTTCTGGTTTACGGTTTGAACACCGCCAGACCAGCGCTCCCAGCGCAACTGACTGAGGCTGGGGTCAGCTATTTTGAGGTGGCTGGTTGTGTGCCCCCGATCGATTCCATTGCAGGCATTCGAGCTTACAACGATCAGATGAGAATTTTACTCCAGAGGGACACGGGATTGGATCTCACCACCTTCCTCCCCCGCTGATCCCTGTCGTGCCTGTGGCAGGCTGCGAGTGGGGAAATGGGCCAAATTTGCTTTGTTGGCGGAGCCCGGTTTGAGTTCAAAAATCCGCCCCCGGTCCCAGTCGAAGCTTGCATTTTCCCATTTCTTACGCACCAATGCCACCCTGCTTAACCAACTGCTTATGAAATTCTCCCGCCGCTTCATCCTTTCCTCCTTCACCGCGCTTGCTGCGGTCACTGTGCTTGGCGCTTGTGGCTCCAAGGAGTCGTCCTCGCCCAGCGCTAGTGCCACCGAAGTCCTGCCTCCGGAATACCCCAGCGATCCCATTGTGCTCATCAAGACGAGCATGGGTGATATCCGCGCGGAACTCTATGCGGAAAAGGCCCCCAAGACCGTGGCCAATTTCCTGAGCTATGTTGGCAAAAAACACTTCGACAACACCATCTTCCACCGCGTCATTTCCACCTTCATGATTCAGGGTGGTGGATTCGAGAATCAGAACGGAAATTTCGTCGAAAAAGCCACGGAACCTCCGGTTGCAAACGAATCCTACAATGGCCTCAAGAACCGCCGCGGCACCCTGGCCATGGCGCGCACCGGAGATCCTCACAGCGCTACCGCTCAATTCTTCATCAATACCGTGGACAACGAAATGCTGAATCTGGCTCCCGGACCTGGCAAGGAAGGCTACGCGGTCTTCGGCAAGGTCTTATCCGGCATGGAGGTGGTGGATGCGATTCGCAATGTGCCCACCGCCACGTCCCAACTGACTTCCCGTGCGCCCGGCGGGCAACTCATGCCCGGACCAAATGAGAACGTTCCCGTCAAGGCCGTCATCATCAACAGCATCACCCAGGAAGCTGCCAAGTAAGCTCCTTTTCCACCATCACCTCTAGAAATTCCCCTCATGTCCCAAACCCTTCAAATTGCAGTTCTAGCCGGAGACGGCATCGGCCCCGAAGTCATGGCCGCCAGCCTAACGGTGTTGAATGCCGCCGCCGCGCAGCATGGTTTAGCCTTAAACTACGACCACCAACTCGTCGGTGGAGCTGCCATTGATGGTGCGGGCAAGGCCCTGCCAGAAGCCACCGTGGCCGCTTGTGAAAAAGCCGGGGCCATCCTCTTCGGTTCCGTGGGTGGACCCAAATGGGAAAAACTTCCTCCCAACGAGCAGCCCGAACGCGGTGCCCTGCTCCCGCTGCGCAAGCACTTCGGACTCTTCGCCAACCTGCGTCCCTCGATTTGCTATGCCGGGCTGACCCACGCTTCCCCGGTTAAAGAATCCATTATTGCCGGCGGCTTCGATGTCCTCTGTGTGCGGGAATTGACCGGCGGGATTTATTTCGGCACCCCGAAAGGCCGTGAGGAACGGGATGGCGAACCCGCCGCGATTGACACCATGGTTTACAAACGCAGTGAAGTGGAACGCATCGCCCATGTGGCCTTCAAGGCTGCGCAGGGGCGGCGTCAGCACGTCACCAGCATCGACAAAGCCAACGTGCTGGAGAACGGTCTGTTCTGGCGTGGCATCGTGGAAGAAGTAGCCCAGAATTATCCTGACGTAAAACTCAGCCACCTCTATGTGGACAACGCCGCCATGCAGTTGATCAAGCAGCCGAAGAGTTTCGACGTGGTCCTGGCGGAGAATCTCTTTGGCGACATTCTGAGTGATGAAATGGCGATGATTGCCGGCAGCCTGGGCATGTTAGCCAGCGCCAGCTTGGGCAAGGTGAAGGAGGATGGTCGCTACTTTGGACTCTTCGAACCCAGTGGCGGCAGCGCCCCGGATATCGCAGGCCAGGGTATCGCCAACCCCATCGCACAAATTCTCTCCGCCGCCCTGATGCTGCGTTTCAGCTTTGGAGCCGAAGCCGCCGCTCAGAGCATCGAACTGGCGGTCCGCCGCACCATCGACGATGGTCTGCGCACGAGGGACATCATGACCGATGCCCCCGGCCTCCGCGTGGTCGGAACTGAGGAAATGGCAGCTGAGATTGCGCAGCGGTTATAACCGATCAGATGGTAACCTCAGCTAGCGCATGACCAACACGGTGTAGCGCCAGGTGAGTTTTTGCTCAGCCCCGGCGGCCAACTTCACGTTCCAAGTAAGTTCTTGTTGCGGATTGACGCTGGTGGACCCCTCGGAGCGGAGGGATTTCTTTGGTTCACCTTCAGCCTCGACCAGGGTGCCGGAAAATTGGCCACGCACAATCGTGGTGACCTCCTGGCTGCGGAAGTTTTGCAGCTTCAGGGATCCCTTCACCTTCGTGCGTTGATACTCGTGACCACCAATCCACACGACTTCACGACCACCTTCCTCCTCCACTTCGTTCGCCTCCGTGCGGACGCTCAGCGCCTTGGTGATGCGCAGGCACGTTTGCTGCCCGGGATTGGTCCACGTGCTCATGCTTTGACCCCTAAATTTTCCGCCCTCCACCACTAACGCTGATCCTGTCGTCATGGGGAACTTGAACGGATTGTTGAAGCGCACCGCATCCCAGGCTTGATCCTGCTCGTCCTGCGCTTCCTGACGTCCGCCGCTCCGGCTCTTGAAGCGGCCGTATTCGTCGCGTTGATCCGGCACCACCCATTCCACCACACGTTCATAGCTGGCTTGATGACGCGCGATCTCCAGTGACAACGAATCACCCGTGGCGAGTTGTCGTTTACCGATACTTTCATAGTGAATATCCCCACTCGCATTGCCCTGCTCCGGCACCTCGGGCATGGCGCTGCTATCCGCACTGCGAGCAAAATTATTATACATCACCTGCTGGCTCATGCCGTTGCCGAGGCTCCCGGAGGCATTGCGGGGCGATTGATTCAACTGCTGGAAAAACCCGCTGAGCGAAGCCCCAGGCCACAGCGGAGAATCCACATGGGCAAATTGAATGTTGGGGAATCCCGAGATCAATTGCACATCCGTGTCCTTCAGATCCATGAGTTCATTGCGCACCAAGCCATTTTGTCTGACCGTTAGTTTTTCTGGATCTGTCAGGTCCACCTGATAGCTCGGGACCCAGGCCAAGCCTTTCGTGAGGTAGGAAATGCGCACCACCCCATCATTGCTGGGCACCTTGCTAACATCGAAGATCAGCACGGGACGCTCCTCGGTTTTAACCCTCGGTTTAAAGGGACCACTGGCGGTGATGGTGGCAATGCTGCTGCTGTCCACATACTGCCGCCCTCCTTCCGTTTCCAACACCAGGAAACCACCGGTGGTAGGAGCCGGCAGCGCTGGCTGATTCGGGTTGGCTCCAGCACGGGATCCATACCAACTGCTGGCGAAAGGATCCACCGAGCTGTATTCTGTGTCCCACGCAGCTTTCTGGGTGCGTTGCGGCAACTTCCACACCGTGCCTGTGATGGTCTGGGGAGCTGCATTCAGCTGCGGTTTGAGGGTCACCGTAATTTTCTGGCCCGCCAAATCCGTCTGCGCCACGCCCGTGGGGAATTCCGCTTCCTCCACCTGCTCCACCTTGCGACTCGTCGATTGAGTGGCCAACTCACCATCGCTCTCCACCCAGAACGTGCCATGCACCACGCGCGGCACTTTCTCCCAACGATAGAGCCCCGGTCCTTTCACTGGAAAGGTGACTTTCACCACCGCCAGGCCGTTCTTGAACAACCCGACGGACTCCACCTGCGGCGTTACCAGCGTTTCCTCCGCCTGAGACCAAGCCAACAAGCAGAACGACAGGATCAGGGCACGATTTGCAAAATGTAAGGTATTCATGGAGGCAAGATATCCGCCCACGCCCGCACGGACAAACTAAGAACTGTAAGAAATTTGTAACTCCGCAACTTCAGAATTACCCCAAGCCCCTAAAGTTCTGTGCTCCAACCCCATCCGATTAATATTGCCAAGCGGTAACGATTATTTGTATAACCTACCATCCTCAAATTCCTCCTGCTCCCCTATGAAATTCCTCCCAGCCTCAATGGTGGTCGTCCTCATGGCCACGCTCCCGCTCTCCGCCCAAGTCACCATCAATGAAATCAATGCGGCTCCCAACGAGCGAGCGTTGCGCTGGGATGCCACGGGGCAGCCTCGGCTGGGCACCGGGCCAGCATGGTTAGATGTGGCGTATGATGCGACGAACTGGCTCACGGGGACGGCTCCGTTAGGGTTTAATGCGGGGAATACTGGCCTGGGCACGAATTTGAAGTCGGTGTTGGAGGGAAATACTGCGTCTTTGTATGTCCGGAAAACTTTCAATGTCTCGGCGGTTAATGCGGCTTCGACGGAGAACCTGCGGCTGAAGGTGGACTATAATGATGGCTTCGTGGCGTTTCTGAATGGCAAGGAAATCGCCCGGGCGCGCTTGGGGGCGACCAAGATGTTCATCTTTGCGGACCAGCCAGCGTTCTCCACCCGTCCTGCCGCGCCTGCTGGAGCGCAGGATTTCAATCTGGGGTCGGCGGCAAATTTCCTGGTGCCGGGGGATAATGTGTTGGCCATTCAGGTGGCCAATGCAGCCTGGGATGGGAAGGGCGATCTGAAGATCGATGCTGGATTGGAATTGAATAACGGCATCCTAACTACCACAGAGTTCACCGAGAATTTCAACAACGCCAATGGAGCATCGCGCACGCACACGAACACCGCAGGGAGCATCACGGATACCATCACCGGCACTCCGCCACCGGGTTGGTTGACCAATGCAGCCAATCCGACGAGTGATCCGGCGTGGGCTTCCCTAACCGTTAAGCAAACCTTAGCGACCACGGGAGGGACGGCCAATGGAGGAAATTTACAGATCAATCTAACGGGCACCGGAGCACTGCAACCCGCACGGGTCGAAGGTCCGCCCATCAGCCTGGCCTCACAGTGGACCGCAGGAGCGGTCACGGAAGCAGATTTGGAGAACACCGTGATGACCTTCAAATACAAGGCTCCGCTCGGTTTCTCCGCCAATGTGGTGATGTCGCCCGTGGGCGGAGCGGCTAGCGCTGTGTTGCCGCTCGGTGCGCTGACGGGAACCACGGTTACGCCGCCTGCGGTGGTGGCGGGATATTGGCGATTCGAGGAGCATACGGTGGGAGGTAATCCGGTGGTGGGCACTGCTGGCAGCGTCATTCTCAACGCTCCCAGTTTGGCGAATCCCAGCATTGCCTTGGCGAATTCTGTGACGGCCAACGCGCCTAAATATTCCACCGACGTCCCGGGAGCGCGCATTCTGGATCCGCTCACCGGGGCGGTGTATGCCAACTCCTTCAGCTTCGATGCCACGACCTCGCTAGCGCGCTTCGCTGCTCCGAATAACGCGATTTACGACACTCCAAGTTTCACGGTGGAATGTTGGATCAAGTTAAGCGGAGAGCCCACCGGCTTTGATGCGTTCGCTCGTCGAATCTTTGATGGCGCGGGAGCGGATTCTGCCACATTGTCGGATCGCCAAGCTTGGCAGTTTGATTTCAACCATGATGCTGCGGCCGCCAACTTCGGGAGAGTTCGCAGTCGCTGGGATACGATCGGAAACACCACGGCGGTTCCACCGGTGCCGCTGGATAACAATCGCACCACGGCAGGAAATTATATTTTCGTGGACACCCCCAGCGGAGATGGGAATCCAGCCAACTACGGTGCCGGAGCGGATGTCTATACCCTGGGCAACCAAGCCAATGACACGGCCAGTGACGTGTGGCACCACATCGCGCTCACCTACGATGGATCCAGCAAGCGCGTCACTTTTTACACCGACTATGTTGCGGGCGGCACGTTTGTATTGAACACCGCTGCCTGGGTTCATCCAGCCGCCAGTTTGGAGTTTGGGAAATTCAGCAGCACCAACATGCCAGCGCCTGCCAGCGCTCCCTGGGCGTTGAAGCTGGATGAATTTCGTTACACCGGCCGGGTGCTCTCCACCGCAGAAATGTTGAAGGTGGCCGCACCGGATGCAGCGGGCTACTCCACCTTCAGCACGAAACTGAGTGCCGCTGCACCCGCCGCCCGCACGGCCTTCCTCACAGCGCTCAATGGAGCCTCCAGCCAATCCATCAGGCCGGCTCTGGACTTGGTAGCCTCCTCGTATGCGGCCAGTCCCGGCAAGGACCTTAGCCTGGAGGACTTCAGCATCACTTACAATCGGCAAACCCCCATCACTCCATTTGTGTCCCTTGGTTCCACCTTCAGCTACAAGCCAGGCGCAGGCGAGCCCTCCAATGGCATCTGGGAGCCTAACTTACCCAAGATTCCCAACAACCCATCCGAAGCGGGCAAGCCGGCGGCGTTCCCTGATTTACCGGGCTTTGCGGATTGGATTGAGCTGCGAAATTCTGGTGCCACCGAGGTGAATCTCATCGGTTGGTATCTCACGGATGACGCTGCCAACCCCACGAAATGGGCGTTTCCTACAGGCACGACCATTCCTGCTGGTGGCTATAAAATTGTCTTCTGTGATGAAAATAGCGCCCTCACGGGACAGGTGTATTTGCATACCAATTTCAAGCTCAGCGAAGGCGGGGAAAAGGTCCGGCTCTTCCAAGGGTCTACGCTGGTGGACCTCATCGACTATCCACGCGTCGATGCCTGGCATAGCTACGGACGCTCCGCGGTGGACGGCACGTTAGGTTATTTTGATGTGGCCACTCCGGCCGCCAGCAATGGCCCAATTAATACGACGGAACGTTGTAAAACGCCCGATCTCTTTGCGGCGGACGGCATCACGCCCGTGGTTGGCGGCTTCTTTACGGGAACGCAAACGTTGGTCATCACCACGCCCACCGTGGGCGCTACGATTCGCTACACGACTGATGGCAGCGAACCTACGGAAACGAGCACCGCTTACACGGCAGCACTGAGCGTTACTGCCGCAGCGAACGACAAGACGGGTCGGGTGATCCGAGCCCGGAGCTTTAAGGCAGGCGCAGTTTCCTCCGGCACCAAGAGCGCCACGTTTCTGGTGGATCAAAACGTTGCGCTCAAGGGGGTGCCTGCTTTGTGTTTCACGGGCGATGGTGCGCGGAACTTTTACAAGGACTACGGCATCCTGGCCATCAACGGCGGAGTCTATGATACCGCCGGCGTCTGGACGGAACCAAATGCCATCACGGACTACAGCATGGGGATCATGCACGGACGGGCGTTTGAACGTCCGGTCTATTTGGAATGGTTGCGCACGGATGGTCAGCCAGGATTTGGTGAAGAAGCGGGAGTGCGGCTTGCGAGCAGTCCGTTCTCCCGTCCTCGTTTGAAGCTCACCGGCACGGCCAATTCTCCATGGTCCGCCGATGCGACGCAGAAGGCCAGCTTCAATATTTTCTTCCGAGAAGACTACGACAAATCCACCCTGGAATATCCGTTTCTGGGCCAGGAATATCCCGTGAAGGACTTCGATCAACTGCGGCCGCGGGCCGGCAAGAACGATATTTCCAATCCGTTCATTAAAGACGAACTGGTCCGCCGAATGTTCAATGACATGGGGCATAAAACGGTCAAAGGACAAATCAACACGCTCTATGTCAATGGAGCTTACAAAGGCTTCTTCAATACCGTGGAGCGCTATCGCGAGCCGTTCTTCCAAGCCCATTTTGATTCCAATAATCCGTGGGACATCCGCATTATCGATACCGTGGAGGAAGGGGACAACTTGGAATGGAATAACCTGATCACGGCCGTCGGCAAAGACTTAACAGTGAAAGCCAACTATGATGACGCGATGAATAAGTTGGTGCTGGATGAAGTCATCGACTACTACCTGCTGAACATTTACTGCGCGATGTGGGACTGGCCGAACAACAACTGGGTGGCCAGTCGGGAACGCATCGCTGATGGGCGCTGGCGCTTGCATGTGTGGGACGCGGAAGGGAGCTTCGGGCACGGTGGGGTCAAGCCACCTAATTATGATACCATCCTAACCGACCTGCGCGCCACGACCGGTGGGTTCAGCACCGCAGGCACGAATATCCTCTTCCGCGGACTTTATGCCAGTCCTGAGGTCAAACTGCGCTTTGCGGACCGCATCAACAAATGGTTCTTCAATAACAACGTGCTGGATGATCGCAATCCAACTGCCTGTCCGATTCAATTTCGGAAGGATGAAATGAAGTCCACCTTCGCTCCCTTACTACTCTACACTCACGGCACGACGTATAGCGACAGCTTCTGGACGAACTGGACCACTGCCACCACAGCTAATCCAAATGCAGGCACTTGGACCACGGCCATGAGCAATCGGCGTTCCCACTTGTTCAACCAAAGCCCCACGCCCGCCTCGAACATTAGCTTCCGCACCCACGGTCTCTGGCCGGCCACTGAGCCAGTTACCTACAGTCAGCATGGCGGCGTGATTCCGCCCGGTTACAGCCTCACCATTTCCACGAACGCCACGGTGCCCGTGGGCAGCACCGTTTACTACACCACAGATGGCACGGATCCCCGCACCTGGGGCGGAACGCCAGCCGTCGGTGCCCAGAGTAGTGTGACCACGGCCTCACCTGGTAGCGTCGGTCTGACCGTGCCGGGCACGCTCTTTACCACCGTGAGTAGTCGCGTCAAAAATATCACCACGGGGGAATGGAGCGCGCTCACGGAAGCCACCTTCCAGTTTGCATCCGTGCCAGCCACTGCTTCCAATTTGGTAGTTAGCCAGATCATGTATCATCCGCCGGATGCCACCCCAGCGGAAATCACCGCAGGCTTCACAGATGCGGATTCCTTTGAGTATCTTGAACTCATGGCCATCGGCTCCACACCGGTAAGCTTGGACGGCGTGAAGGTCATCGGTGGGGTTAGTTTCGATTTCGGAAACACCACGGCCTTCTCACCGGTCCGCGCCCTGTTGCCAGGGAGCACCGTGCTCCTCGTCAATAACAAGATTGCCTTCCGCCAACGCTACGGCCCCAGCCTGGATAGTAAAATTGGCGGTCAGTATCTGGGCAGCCTCAGCAACTCTGGAGAACAACTCTGGATCACCGGTCCCGACGGTGCCGATGTGGATACCGTGGCGGACGACATCAAAAAGTTCAGCTACTTCGACGGCAACACCGAAGGCTGGCCAGACGTGGCCGATGGCCACGGCTCGGCCCTGCAGTTGCTCAATCCCACCACCAACCCCGACCACGCCTTGCCCGTCAGTTGGAATCCCACCCTGCAATGGGGCGGCAGTCCCGCCAGCTTCGTCCGGCCCGTGACCTTCGCGATCTGGCTGGACGCTCATTTCAGCGCAGCCTCCCTAGCCGATCCCCTGATCACCGGCCCGAACGCGGATCCGGATCAAGATGGCTTGAGCAACCTCGTGGAATTTCTCATCGGCTCCATCCCCGATAACCCCAGCTCCGGCAATCCTAACGCCCTGCCAAACTACTTAGTGGCTCCCGGCCCAGACGCCCTGAATCATCTCACCGCAACCTTTACCGTCAGCACCCAAGCCCTCCAAGCTGTGACCGCCGTCTGCCAAGCCGGAAGCGATCTGGCAGGCTGGACCCCACTCACCGCCCTGACTCCGACCGTGAACGCGAACGGCACCACCACCCTGAATTTCCGTGATGACATCGAATGGAAATCAGCCCAACGGAGATTCGTCCGGTTCTACCTAACGACTCCATAAATCAGAACGCCTCTCGGCTGGATCCTGAGGTTTGCTCCGGAGCCAGCGCGATCTGATCTGTAGTGCGTGCTTGCCATCCTATGGAGTCTGGCTATGGCTTGTAGCTCATGAAACTTACCCCTGAACAAGAAGCGGCCGTCCGCACCTGGGTTGCTGATAAGGCAACTCTCAATGACCTCCAAAATCGTCTGCGCGACGAACTGGGGCTGAGGCTGACATTTATGGAGGTGCGTTTTTTGGTGTTGGATTTGAACCTTGAACTCTACACCCCGCCGCCAGAGGTGGAGGAGCCCGAGCCAGAGGAACCGGAGTTGGTGGACGGTCCCCCCATGGATGGAGTGTATCTGTCAGTGGATGAAATTATGCTGCCAGGCACAATGGCCAGCGGCAAGGTGACCTTTAGCGATGGGGTCACGGCCTCATGGTATGTCGATCAGTCCGGTCGTCTGGCGGTGCAGGCACCTGAGGTGGGTTACCAGCCGCCAACCGCTGATGTCCCCAGCTTCCAGTCGCAACTTCAGGGGGTCCTGCGTCAATTGGGAATGTATTAGGGAGGTGCCCCCAATGAATCCCAGCGAAGCAAAGGCATTTCTGAGGGAGCGGCAGTTGGCCACCCTGCGGGAAATTCCGTGGCCGCAGCGGGCGGAGTGGTCACAGCAGATCCGAGAGCGACTGCTGGCCAGCAGCGCTTGGTTGGCCGCGGGCACGGTGATGATCTACGCGCCCATGCCGAATGAACCAGATTTACTGCCGCTGCTCGAGGCTGGCAAACGGATGATTTTTCCGAAGGTGACGCCTGAAGGTCTGAAGCTGCATGAGGTCAGAGACGTGGCCCAGTTAATCAGCACTTCGCGCTGGCTGCGTGAGCCGAACGTGGCGATCTGCCCGCCGGTGGGGTTGGCGGAAGTGGAGTTGATCGTGCTGCCAGGACTGTCGTTTGCGCGGCACAGTGGGGTTCGGCTGGGGCGTGGTGGTGGGTATTACGATCGCCTGCTAGGCCAGCCCAATTTCCGCGCGCGTGCTGTGGGGGTGTGCTTTGGCTGTCAGGTGGCCGAGACGTTACCTCGAGAAACGCATGATTTGGCGGTGGGGGAGATTTTGACCGAAGCGGAAACGATTCGCGTGTCCGCGTTCCAAGCCTGAGCCGTCAACTTACGGTCTCGCTTAATTCAGGAAAGCAAAGAGCTGCGCATCGTTGAGCTGCGTGGGGTCCTCTACGGTAATCAAGGCGTGCATGTCCTGCACGGCGGTGAGTTCCTGTTCCAGCGAACCTTCGTCGTTTGCGACCAACCTTGGCGTGGGTGAGACCGCGGATGGTGGTTGGTCCGAGGCGACGGTGGTAGTGTTCGGCGTGCTTTGGAAATGGAGATAGAGCCCAACCACAACGGCGGCAGCGGCGGCCAAGCTGCCCCAGAGTCTGCCCGTGTGCCGGGCGGCAGGGAACGCCACGACTTTAGGAGCACTGAGGATCGGGGCATTCTCTTGCGGGGTGAGGCGCACTTCCGCCAAGACCTGAGCCACGAAATTCTGAGGGATGCGGGGCTGAGGGCGGCGGGCCAGCAAGTTCCACACGGGATCGTGGGATTCTGGCGGTTCTGGAAGGGGTTCTAGTTTCATGGCTTCTATTAAGCTGAAACTCCATGGTCCGGAATTGGTTGCAGGAAAAGTGAAAATTTCACTTCGGGAGTTCGTATCCGTGGCTTCCATTGGAGCCAGCCGACTGCAGCGGTGGCAATGGTAAGAACGGGCTGAAAACCACGGCTTCTGAACCGAGTTCAGGTTCCGTGGACGCTGCTGCCAGGACCGGAACCGAGACCTCCATGGGCGTTGGCGCGGGCGGAGTCGGGGTGTTTTCCTGGAAGAAAGACGCCATGGACGGAGCCGATGCTGCTAGCGCTGGTGGAGGAACTTCCTCTGGCCTGCCGCTGAGCACTAAGTCCCCATCCTGCGGCACTTGGACGGGATAGTTGGTGGTTCCGAGCGTGGAATCGTCCAGCAAATCGCGCAACTGTGGACCGTAGCGGGCCACGGCACTGCGCACAATCCCCAACTTGGTCTCGTTGCCAAAAACCGTGATGAGGGTGGTCACGGGGGACAGGGGCACGATGGAAAAATGTTTGGTGCGGCCCTGGTG
This sequence comes from Verrucomicrobiales bacterium, assembly GCA_031411295.1. Taxonomy (GTDB): domain Bacteria; phylum Verrucomicrobiota; class Verrucomicrobiia; order Verrucomicrobiales; family V1-33; genus JAGNEJ01. The sequence goes on from JANOAV010000057.1 coordinate 24,114, forward strand.
GTAAAGGCCCTCGCAGCAATCATCTCCCAGGCGACTAGCCAGTTCCCGCACCGCGATGAAGGCTCCATTGGCGAGGGCTCCGATGATGGGCGATTGATCCTTGGGTAAGGTCCCGCTTTCCATCAGCACCGTGCCGCTTTCTTCCAGCAAGCCGGCGTATTCTGCCTCGGCACAGGTGCGGTAGTCCGCGAGGGACTGACGCAAGCTACGGGAACTGGAAGCGGTGAGCACCACAGGGTTAAAAAAGTTAGTGAAACGGAGAGCCATCGGCAGTGGCTTTACGATGATAGCGCGGCAGGGTCTGAATGTCTAGCGCCAGTGGTGGTGGATGGAGAATTTTCCCGCTGCCCTTCATTTACCTGCGGCGGGGCGACCGGGGTGGGAGTTGGTTGCGTCGCCAGGTGGAATTTCTGCAGAATCTGTTCCGCCACGGCATTGAGGGTGGCGAAAACGTTATACCCCGTGTTGGCGGCGGCTTCGAAACTCACGCGGCGGGGGGCTGAGTTGTTCAGCAAATATTCCAAGTAGGTTACCGGCACGGCCTCCGGAAGATCGCGTTTGTTGTATTGAAAGACGAGAGGGAGAGTCTCGACCGTGATGCCGTTGTTCACCAGATTCCGTCGCAGCGTTTGCAAACTTTGAAGATTTTCTTCCATGCGCTCTGGGGCCGAGTCGCTCACGAAGACAACCCCGTCCACCCCCTTGAGCACCAATTGTCGGGTGGCGTTATAGCACACCTGTCCGGGGATGGTATAGAGCATGAATTTGGTGGCGTAGCCGTTGATGACGACGGTGTTGATGGGCAGGAAATCGAAGAACAAGGTCCGGTCCGTGGAGGTGGCCAAGGAAACGAGATCGCCCCGCTGGTCAGCCTCAATGCGGCTGTGGATGTATTGCAGGTTGGTGGTTTTACCGCCCACGGGGGTGCCGCAATAAACTATCTTGAAAGTTACTTCTTTCGTTTCGTGATTGACGACGGCCATAAGTTCAGGAATCCGATCTAGTTGGAGAGGGAGGCGAGTTCGCGTGTCACCAAGGTGAGTTTGTCGCGCATCTCGTCTGCCAAGCTAGCCTCATCCTGCAGGACTGCCAGACAAATCTTCTCTTCGAGGAAAAAGGTGCTGGCGGCGTTGTCCAAGCGCATGGTGAAGGAACCCTGGACGGGCTGCCCCATGTTCTCGAGCATCATTTTTAGAGACTGGTAACGCAGTCCCGCTTTGTCAAAGAATGCGGCCTCGGCGTCGGTAGCGTGGCCCTCTGTGGAAATTCCATTCCCCGTCATCAGGACCGCCGCCCGCACTCCAGCAAGTCTGGAGACGTGCGCCAAGGCGATGGCTGGCGACATTTCGCCAGAGGCCTGCAACCAATGCCGCAGGGACATGTGAGCCGGATGCTCCCGATAGCCAAATTGGAAATCCTGGCTTACCGGAGCAGGCGCTGGGACTGGAAGTGGGGGGGCCTCGGCAATCGGTTCAGCTGCCGAGATGACTCCTGATCCGTCCGTGGGCTGCTCCGCTGGTGCCGGAGCTGTCAGGACCATTTCGAGAACTTCAGAAGCAGGAGGGGTGGGTTGGAAAGCGCTGAAATCTGGAGCTGCTACCACTGGCGCTTGGGTCGCTGGCGCTTGGGTCGCTGGCGGGGCCAAAGGCATCGGCAACGGCGGCAGAAAGCCGATGGGCTTGGTCAATTCTGGTAGCTCAATCGCCAACGGAGCGCGCTCTAGTGCCGGAGCGGCCACCGCCCCCCGCAAAGGCAGATGGCTTGGTGGCGGCGTGCTAAGGGTGGACGCAGGTTGCGGCGTGCCCAAATCATCATGGGCGGTGATGAAGGACGGAAGTTGAGCTTCTGCGATTTCTCCTGCGGGTTCTGGCACGGGCGGCGGCACCCGCAGCGGAGGCAGGTCCAGTGGGACCACTTGCTGGGCGATGGGTGTGGGGGCTGGCAGAGGGATTCTAGTGGCGTCCTCGGTGGCCCGGTTGGTAAATGGAGTCTCGAAGAACGAGGCTGGCGAAGCCAAGGGAGCGGGGGCGGCGGCGGGGATCGCCTCGCTGGGCAGCGCATGGAAGAGTTCTGAGAGCGGCAGGTTGGCCATCAGGCTGGGCTGAGCCCGGGCAAAGGCAGGACGGAATTTCTCCGCAACCCCGGAAATAATGTCATTGAGGCCAACTTGCACGCGGCCCGTCGCCAACTGCGGCCGGATCAGGGACAGCGGAAAATCAACCATCACGGTATCCGGCACCTTCTCTGGGTCGAAACCCAGACTCTCATGACTAACGGAACGCAACACGGAGGCTAGTCTCATGGAAACCTGGCCTGGAGCGGGTTCTGGAGCTGGTTCTGGAGCGGGCAGTGGCTGCGGTGCCGAAGCAACAGCCGGGACTGGTGCCACCAATACGGCAGCGGTGGCGGCTGGCTGAGGGGCAGGTGGCGGCGGCAATACCAACGGCGGCAGCACTTCGGCAGTGGGGGCAGCAATCTGCGGCGGCGGGAGTTCCGCCTGCTCTACGGCAGGGGTCAGGGAGAACGGTGAGGCCGCTGGAGGCGCAGGCGCTGCAACAATAGTTGCTGGTGGCGGACCCAGAACCTGGGCACTTGGACTCACCACTTGAAATGGTGAACTCCCGTGGTTGGAGAAGGGAGACGCTGGCGCGGGATTGGGGGCAGCTGCGGGCGGTCCTGGCAGAAGTGATGGAGCACTGACCGCAAAGGGAGATGCGGGTATGGCTACGGCGGGCTGTGGCAAGCCACGGGGCTCCGCTGGACTTGGTGCGGGCTGCACAATTTGGAAAGGGGACGACGAGTGCGGAGCTGGAAATGCCGGTGGGCCGCTCAAAGGAGCCGCCGGAGCGGGGAGTCGCTCTGCCACGGTAAAAGGCGAGGATGGAGCATGGGCAGTGATCGGAGCGGCTGGGGCCGCGGCCCCGGGTAAACTTGGAGCCAGTTGGAAAGGAGAGGCGGGCGGCACTGAGTTAACTGCTGCTGCCGGAGCTGCCGGTAGCGCAGGCTGGACCAAAGCAAATGGACTGGCGGTTGGCACCTCGGGCTTCACTTCGAATGGTGACATCTCAACCGGAGATGCGGTCTGGAATGGACTATCCATTGGACTCAGCACTTCTGAAGCTGGCTCAGGGGTGGCTGACCTAATTGAGAATGGGCTGTCTGTGCCAGCGCTTCGCACAGGTGGCAGGGCTACTTGATTCCCTTCGAGAATGCGGCGGACTTTTTGGTAGGGTAAGGCGACCTCCTGATCCTCCCCAGGCATTAATTGGCGGCTAAAGAGATAGGGGCTGACCGCAAAAACTTGACTCAGCCGCAAGCAGGGGCGTCCTGCGAGAAAGGTTGCCCGAAGCGCTTCCAGCGGCAATGGCACTAAATAATCCGGCGGTAAATGTCCCGTGTTCAACAACTGTGGCGGCAACAGAATGCTCAGCTCCCGGATCGTGAAACCCTCCTCAGAGGCGGGCTGGAATGGTGAAGAAATGGACATAGGCACAGGTTGGGGCGTGGAAGGCAATGCGGTGGCGGTGTTAAACGGGCTTGAACTGGGTCGAACATGACGTTCCTGAACTATTGAGCCATTGATAAATGGCGTCGAACGGGGCCCATTAAGCTCCTTCGGCATGCCGCCACGAATCGATTCGCCATTGATAGTGGTGGCATTCGCTAGGCTGGGATCAGATGATTCGCGACGAAACAGGCTCTTAAGTGAAAAGGCCATGAAAGAGGGTGGGTTGAGGAGTTGCCAATTTACCGGAGTTTTGGTCAACCCATAAGGAAAAACCGAAAAATTGTCAACTTTAATTAATTTTCAAACTCAAAAAAATGTAAATTACATTTAAACGATGGGCTGTGTCGCGTTGGTCTATCTAGTCAGCGCCATTTCCATAGCCAGAGCAACTTTCATAACGGGATCGCGCCAGACGGCTGATTTCCTACCCATGAAATCTGGAAATTACAAATAGGGCTCAGAATTACGATCCGACCGGTCGCGATCTTGTCAAACAACCAGCAACAAAGAAAAATTAAAATTTGTATTTACAAACGCCATACTTGGACTACACTATAGATGTGAAATCCGAGTCCTCACGAAGAATTTCACGAATCCCCTCCCCAAACCGCAAAGGGGTGGAACCCCTAGTTCCTTCCCCAACACCAGTCGCCCCGTGGAATGAGTCCCCCTGCTCGTTCGCGGGGCGACTCTGTTCTCAGCATTGGTGGAGTATTAACGATGGAGCCGCTTTGCAACCTGTCGGAGGAGGAGTTCAGAATCTCCTCCGAGATTGCTTCACTCACAGGATGCACGTCGATCTAAGGCAGGCTGACTTCGACGCGATAGAAGCGTCTTGTGTCAGTGGAGTTCACATTCCAGGTGAAATTCTGCGCTGAGGTCACCGAGGTATAACTGCCGATCGGTTGCCAGCCTCCGAGCGCAGTGCTGGTCATCAGGCGGTAGCGTCGGTTCGTAATCAGTGGGAAGGTGATGCCGAGACCGGGATTGGCTGGAGCAATCGTCATCGACGGGACGCTGTCCTGCGTGATCGGGCTGAGGCCGAAGAGAAATTCCTGGAGGTTGGTCACGCCATCGAAATCCGGATCGCCTGCCGAACCTTGATCGCCATCCGGATTGTTGCGATCCAAGCCGTGAGCGCTTTCCCAATAATCTGGGAGGCCATCATTATCCGAATCAGTTACCGCAGCCACGGCGGCTTTTACCAGCCTAGTGTCATTCAGCGTCACGGAACCCCGCTTGTGCTCCACGCGGACGTAATGCAGAAAGTTAGAATCGCCATTGTAGAGATTGGGGAAGGTAAATGTCAGGGCGCTCTCAGTGCCGGTCTCATTGCGGATGAAACCATAAGTGGCGCGCGGTTGGAAGATTTCCCCCTCCGGATCGCCACTGACTTGGCTGGCCAGATAGATGCTGAACTCGGGGATCAACAGCGCCTCGGCAATATCCACCCCAGGCGAGGATTGACCGAGCGTTTTGTTGAAGTAAACCTTCATTTGATAGGTGCTGGAAACGATATCGCCATCGTTGGTGGGAAATTGAATGCGAAAATTGGCCGGACTCCCTGTGGTGACTGTTCGCGTTAGGGTGGTGAACCAGCCTGCGGAGTCCGTTAGGTTGTTATCCGTTGAACTGGAGAGTTCCTTGAAACGAACCTTCACGCTGGCGGTGCCACTGGCGGGAATGTTGGTGTAAGTGAAGCGCCATTCCCTGGTGAAACTGGTGCCGCCGATTTGTTGTGGCGGATTCACCTCCGTGGCCTTGGCCCAGGTGGTGGTGCCGTTGGAATCCAGAATTTGATACCAGACTTCGTTCGTCTGATCGTCGCTGAGCACCACGAAACCGTAGCTGCTGCCACCCAGCGTGTCCCCATTGTTGGCGGGAAATTTAATCAAGCCCTGGGGAGCTTGTTGATCCAGGTAAAACGTCTGCGTGTTCGTCTTGTAAAGCGAGGCCTTGCCGCTGCGGGAAAGGAACGAGCGCGTGCGGACGACGTGCATGCCATCCTTGAGACCGGTGGCTTGCGTGCCCTTGTCACTATGCGGATAGTAGGTCACGGTGTTGGCATTGAAGCCCGTGATTTTATAAATCGTTTCCATCCGTTCCTTCTTCCGCACTTCATCCATGCTGGAGGGATAACGGGTGGCGGCGGTGTTCTTGTAACCGCCGATTTTATACCGCAGCTTGGTGCCTGCTGGGAGTGCGGGAATGGTGCCGCGCCACCATTCTGGGGTGCCCCCTGCTTCGGCCGTGCCATTTTGCACCTTGGTGAAATCGACAATTTGCGTGGAGCCACGGCCCTTGTTGCCACTGCCTTCAGGATAGGACGTGCCATCGGTGGTATAGTAAATTTTCACACTGCCCAAGGCGTCCGCCGTGTATCCCACTTTAACCACAAATGTAATCGGCTGGCCGGCTGCGCTGGCGGGCTGTGGCTGCATTTGCAGGGTGGTGTCGATGCCATGGCCGACTGCTGGATTATGGAAGAGCCACTGGGCGGTGTCGGTATTGGTATCCGTGCCATTTACATCCGCCTGATTCAGCGTGATGCCGCTGGAACCGATGGTGGCCTCCCAGGTCTCCGCTCCCGGGCTGCCAATGATGACGCGCGTAATGTCCTGCGCGGCAAATTTCTCCGTCATGCGTCGTTCGAACTGCATCTGCTCGTAGCCGACGAACAACTCCATGCCCTTGGGGTCGGCCGGTAGCGTGTCTGGGGGATTGTCGCGCTTGGTGCCGGTTAGGGGGCCGATGCTGAGTTGGGAATTCACATCCACTCCGCCGTCCAATTTGATCAGCATGTTCGCCACCGAACCATCACCCCGTGCCAGGATGGAGAGATTCGTCGCGGAAGTCACCCGAGGGATTTGCGCATTGTAAGCATAGGCTGGATCACCATTTTTCCCATCCACCCGACGTTGCGTCATCATCTCACAGTCCAGCCCATTCTGCTGAATCGTAATGGGGCGCACCGTGGTCGAGCCTTCGAAGGCCAAGGTGGCTTCCGGCACCGGCAGGCTGAACGCGAAGTAACCATTGCTGGGCGTGATCACTTGATTGGCAGTGAAATTTCCCGCCGCATCAAGTTCCTTAATTTTACCATCATTGCCAACGTAGGCATAGAAACTTCCGCCATGCGGGCTGTAGTTGCGGAGGATGGTGTTCGTCGGCAGGCTCGTGGTGAAGCCGCCGGGCTGACCCTGACCTGAAGTATAATTTCGCGCCATTAGGACTAGCAAGGTGGTGCCATCCGCATCGTTCATGGTGCTGCCTTCGGATTTATCGCGGAACTCCCACGCTGCGAAATTCTGACTACTCCAGCGACCGAATTGCCCTCCGCGCACGAAGTCGCGACGGACCCGCAGGGCTCCTGTGATATAGTTTTGACCATACTGACCCAGGAACGGCACGTAGGACGGCTTGGGGAAATAGTCCGGCCCGCCGGAGATGTTATAGCCATCGGTGTAAATGATTGGCAACCCCGCGCGCATCAGCATGTATTGATGCGCGGCGGGACGTTCGCTGCCTGCCATGTAGTTGTTATCGTGGCTCAGGGTATACATCATGCCGTTATTGACGCCCTTCGTGAAGGAGCCGGGGTTATCATAGCCGCTCAAGCTCCCGCCAATGCCATTGCCCACGCCGTTAGCGAAATCATCATTGGCCAGACGCATCCCGGCATTGATGTAATCATCCGGATTCGGTGGGGCTCCCAAGTGCTCGCCAAACATCACCAAATCATTCCTTGCCAAGGTTTGATCGAAGTTGGTATCCCGATGATTATCCCAATCCGTGAAACCGCGCGTCACATTAAATTGCTCCTGGGCCTGGCCAAGGAAACCCGCGTTGGACCGATCCTTGTTGACCCCGCTCATGAGGCCGAAGAAATAGTTCGGCACATGCTTCACGGCATCCAAGCGGAAGCCATCGCAATTCGTCTGATCCACCTGCCAGCGAATGGAGCGGATAACCATGGTGTTCACGTCTTCGGCCACGATGTTGCCCATGTCATATTTGCCATTTCCAAATCCCCAAGCCGCAGTTTGGCGCGCGGGATTTGTGGGATCCACACCCGTGTCTGTGAAGGGTTCGCTCGGCTCCCCGACATCGTGCTGGCCATTGCCGTTCGTGTCCTGCCAGTCGAATTTTCCGTTCCCAGCCCCAGTATTTCCAGCCCCATAGCCGCTGTCCACATACGGTTCCTTGTTGGAAAAGGGATGCACTGGCTGGCCATCCGCATTGGTCGCCACCGTGAGATCAGTATCCAAGTAAAGCCACGGTTTCCCCGCATGACGAATGCCGATCCATTTGGGATAATCCAAATTCTCCGTCTGCCCCACCGGATCGAAGCTGGTGTTCCAATCTTCATAAGCAATGTCCCATGCGAAAGGATTGCGATTCAGCACCTGCCATTCGTCATTGTAATCGACCGAATCCGACGCCTTGCGCCAACCGCCACCGGCTTTGCGCACGAGGTGGAAATCCTCTGGCACAAATCCCGGAATCCCCGGAAACAACGTTCCCGCTGGCACATTATCCAACGGCCCGGCATTGTGCGCCATCACGTTGTCGAAATAAATTTTCAGCCCGAAGCGATGCGCCTTTTCCACCAAGGAGAGCAACTCCGCCTTCGTCCCATAGCGCGTCCGCACGGTGCCAGACTGATCTTTATCGCCCAAGTCAAACCGATCAAAAACATCATACCCCACCGAATACGTGCCCGATCCACCCTTGGTCGGCGGCGGCAGCCACAGCGAGGAATATCCCGCCTCCGCAATCTCCGGCAACCGATACTCAATCTCCTTCCACGAAGTATTGAAATATTGCAGCACTGTCTCCTCCGCCACCAGCGAGGCGAACGGGGACAGGAACACGAGGGAAAAGATCAAAGACAGACGCTTCATAACGAGGGGGGGAAGTAATTGGGGAGAGCCAACAGTAACGGATTCCCGCCGGACATAGAAGCATTAATTTTAGCTGATTTTGCACCCAAGGTGGCTCATCAAAGATGGGGACAGTCCGCTGGAATGCTCCTTCCTTCATTCACAGCGCAGTCCAGCAGACTGCCGGCCACTCTGACTAGCTGTCCTGAACTGCTTCCAACAATTCCTTGGGCGTGACTGTGGCCGTGCCGATCTTCCCGACCACAATGCCGCTGGCGATGTTGGAAATTTCCGCCGCCACGGCTCCGGTGGCTCCTGCAGCAAGGGCCAGCGTGAACAGCGCGATGGCGGTGTCTCCGGCTCCAGAAACATCGAAGACTTCGCGCGCGCGGGTTGGAGTGTGGTAGGGCGTTGCTACGGGGTTGCTGTTTTCCAGCAGGGCCATTCCGTGTTCTCCCAGCGTGATGAGCAACAGTTGGGATTCCCATTCGGCAAACAATCGTGCCGCCAGGGAGGGTAGCTTCGCGAGCAAATCCGTTTCCGTGATTTCGCCAGGATCAGCCATGCGGGCGGCTGCGAAGGCTTCCTTGCGATTCGGCTTGATGGCAGTGGCGCCCTTCCAGTGGATGGGATTGCTGGGATTCGGGTCCACCGTTAGGATAATGTCACCTCCCTGCAATTTTGGCGCCAACTGGTCCACGAATTCCTGGGTGATGAGTCCCTTGGCGTAGTCTTCCAGAATGATGGCATCCAGTTCACCTAACTTCGGTTCCAGCCAGGCCCAGATCTTCTCCCAAGTAGCTGCGGAGGCTGGTTGCAGGCGCTCGCGGTCGATTCGCACCACGTGTTGGCTGCGGGAAATGACCCGGGTTTTCACGATCGTTTCGCGCTCGGGATCTTGGATGATACCGCTGGTGTCGATGCCGGTTTCCGCCAGCAATTCCGTCAACTGCGTGCTGTGAACATCCGCCCCGGTGATCCCCAGTAAATGAACTTTACTGGCAAAGGGAGCCAGATTCCGCGCCACGTTAGCAGCTCCGCCCGGATAGGCGGATTCCCTCGTCACATGCACGATGGGGACGGGCGCTTCCGGGGAAATGCGGCTGACATTTCCCCAGAGAAAACGATCCAGCATGACATCGCCAATGACGAGCACGCGCTTGCTGCGAAAGGCTTCCAGGTAGGGTTGGAGTTGGGCGGTGGTCACAGTTGTAAATTTAGAGCAGATGTTTTTCGAGCAATTCACCCACCGTCTTGGGATTCGCCTTGCCGCCGCTCAGCTTGATCACTTGGCCCTTCAGTGCGTTAATGCCCTTGGCGTTGCCGGCTTTGATTTCGCTCACTAACTTCTCGTTCGCAGCAATGACTTGGGCAATGTAGCCGTCGATTAGACCAGTGTCGGACACTTGCTCGAAGCCCTTCTCCTTAGCGATCTCAGCGGGATCGCCACCATTGACGGCCATTTCTGCGAAGACTTCCTTGGCTTGGTTGTTGCTGATTTTATTTGAATCCACCATGCCAACTAACGTTTTGAGTTGTGCGGGCTCTATGCGGGAAGTCGCCAGCGTTTCACCTGCGGCATTCAGTATGCCTAGCAAATCATTGATCACCCAGTTGGCGATGCTCTTGGGCTTGGCAGATCCTTCTGCGGCCACTTCGAACCAATCCGCTAGTGCCGGATCGCTGGCTAGAACGCTCGCGTCGTAATCACTCATCCCATATTGGGAAACGAAGCGCTCACGCTTGTCATGCGGCAACTCAGGCAACGTGGACCACACGCCTTCAACAATTTCCGCTGTGTGCAATGGCACGAGATCTGGATCGGGCAGATACCGGTAGTCATGTGCATCTTCCTTGGTCCGCATGATGGAAGTTTCCCCCCGATCATCGTCCCACCGACGCGTGCTCTGGATCTGCGGGATGCCTGCGCTGAGTTCGGCAGTCTGACGTTCGATTTCGAAATGAATCGCGCGACGCACTGCGCTAACGCTGTTGAGATTCTTCAGTTCCACCTTGGCGCCCAACTCCTTTTGGTCTTCTGGGCGCAGGGAAATATTTACGTCACAGCGCATCTGGCCTTTCTCCATATCGGCATCGCTCACGCCCGCATAGACCAGAATTTGCCGCAGGCTGTTAAGGTAAGCCACGGTTTCTTCGGCGCTTTCCAGTTCCGGCTCGCCCACAATTTCCATCAACGGAGTGCCCGCGCGATTGAAATCAATGATGCTGTTGCTAGCCAAGTGGCTGCTCTTGCCCACGTCTTCCTCCAAGTGAATCCGCGTCAGGGCGATGACCTTTCCGGGCCGCTGGATGGACTTCTGCGCATCCTTGGGATAAGCCAGATCATAAAGCGGCACGCCGCCACCCAGACACAGCGGAAGGTCCGTCTGGGTGATCTGATAATTTTTCGGCATGTCCGGGTAAAAGTAATTTTTCCGATCCCACTTCACCATCGGCGGAATGGAGCAGCCCAGCATCATCCCGGCCACAATCGTCATCTCAATCGCCCGCTGATTCAGCACCGGCAACGCCCCCGGCAGGCCCAGGCAGACCGGACAAGTATTCATATTCGGCCCAGCCCCAAAGCTGGTGGGACAGGCACAGAACATCTTGCTGGCAGTCTTCAACTGACAGTGAACTTCGAGTCCAATGGTAACGAGATAAGGCATGGAAATAGCAGCGCGTGGGGGATCAATAAAATGGTATCCCGCCAGCAGAGCATCAATTTCCCAGCGGGGAAACAGGAAAGTTTCCGGGAAGGAGATCTCGCACGTAGCGGCCGAGTTTTTGACGCCAGCATCCCGCAGGGGATTGGCAGGGCGCTGGCCTCGATACTCGGCCTCTAAGGCTGGGAGCTCCCTTTCGAACCGACTGCTAGCCTTTGTTAATTGCATCGGCGGATGCCATTTTCTGTAGGAGCCTCTCGATATTTTTTCTAATTGTGATGCTTTCGGGATGGTCTCTGCCTAATGACGCTTCAGTGATCCTAAAAGCTTCCGCCATCATATGATTTGCTTCCTTCAGACGGCCTGCATCCTGAAAAACTTGTGCGAGGTTGTGGAGGCGGAGTGCGACCTTGGGATGGTCTTTACCGTAATAAGCTTGATCAATTGCCAGGGAGCGCTGCAACATTGCCTGGACCAAAGGCGAACGATTCATCATCCTCAGAAGTCCACCAAGATTATTCAAGCCAACAGCTACACTAGGATGATCCTTTCCAAGGCAGATCTCATCGATAGCTAGCGCCCGTATCATCATTGGTTCCGCTTCTTCCAAACGGTTCGTATCTTGTAGTAAAATCGCGAGGTTATTGAGGTCCCCCGAGACTGACGGATGGTCTTTACCAAAGGTTGCCTCATCAATGGCAAGTGCTCGTCGCATCATCATTTCCGCCTCATCAAAGCGATTGGTTTTCTGGAGCACAAGCGCAAGGTTGTTCAGGGAGCTGGCCACATTAGGATTATCCTTACCAAGGGTTGATTCGGTTATGGTAAGCGACCGACGCATCAGAAGTTCGGCCTCTGCGAGGCGATTCGTTTCAAGTAGCAACTGGGCATGCTCATTGCAGGCACAAGCAATAAGCCTATCATCGTTAAGCGTCTCCGCTTCCGAGGTTGCCTTGACGCTCTGCTTCTCTGTCTCATCCCACTTGGCGAACTTGCGAAGGAAGGCAGACAGCCGGATACGAGCCTCCACGCGCCCCTTGCTGAGCGGCATCGTTTCCAAATGATCCCGCAGAAATTCCACGCGGAGCTTAGACCAGTTTTGAAAGTCAAGTTTCCCAGCCATTTCTTGAAGCCTCTGGGAAAATGCTTCCAGGCCGCCTTGGCGCTGCGTTTCCCAGCACTGGATTAGCTCCTGCATTTCATCGAGATAATTGAATTCAGGCTCGTCGAGTCGGTCGGTAATCCAGCGGGCGGTTGTATCCAGCGGGAGTTGCTTTAGCTCATGCTTGAGGAGTTCAGGCCGCTCTGTTTCCCCAACGCTCGTGAGCTTGGTGATGAGCTTAAATTTTTCTGATGCCTGTTCCTCTGCTAAGCCGACGGTGGAAAGGTAGCTGAGGGTTTCGGCGGCGTTTTCGTCGAATTCCCCGGCTTCCAGACGTCGCCAGTATTCTTCTTTCTTCTGGCGGCGGTATTCGTCTTGTTCGTAGAAGGCGGCAAAGAAATCTGTGAGCAGTGGAATGCGGAGGCGGGCGGCTCGGCTGATGTTCATGGCCAGCCAGAGATCGAAGAAGCCTTCACGAATCACGTAGAGCGAGGATCGGCCATCAGCGGGGTTCTCGCTGGTGGTGAGGTAGAGAGATTTGGTTAAGCGAGTTAGCAGGGCGGAGACATGCGGCTGGCTCATGCGCATGAGCTTGGCGATGTTCCCGGGCGTCTTCGGCAAGGCGGAACGGCCCCATTGGTCGCGCATGGAGGCAATGGTCTCGATGACGGCGCGCTCCTGCGGGGAGAGATCGCTGAGGCGGTCTTGATAGAATGGTGTGATGCGGTCCAGAAGCATCATGAACTGTTGTTTCACCGCCGTGACGGATTCGGTGCTGAGCAGTTCGTATAACATTACGGTGAGCCGCGGGCTGCCACCGGTCATCGTGTAAATGGCGCGGAGTTTCGGCTGGAGGCTGGGAAATTGCTGGAGCAACGCCTCGTTTTTATCCCACTCCAGACTGCGGCGGATGAGAGCGATGGTCTCGTCCTGACTCAGCTGGTCGAGGACTTGGGTATCGAAGAAATCGTAGAAGGGTTGATCTGCCTTGGTCAGCGCTCCGAAATGCAGCGGAGAGGTGGCCATGAGCAGGCATCCATTGTCCTGCATCAGGAAGCCGCGCAGGCCTTGAATGGACTGCTCTTTGCGGATTTGCTCCTCCATGATTTGGTTCAAATTTTCCACCATGAGCACGAACACTTGCTGGTGCTCTTGATAGTGTTTCCGCAAGGCGGGGACCACGGTATCGATGATGACGGCATCGTCCTCCTGCATTGCTAATTTCTCATGCAGTGCGTGCCACGCAGAGCCAGTGGGGCTGGTGTCCCGCAAGACCTCGCAGATGGTTAGTAGAAAATCAGCGAATGACAGGACTCGGCGGGCTTCCTCTGGAAATCGCACAACGCGGTAGGCAGCCGTCAACGCTGGATCCCGCTGAATCTCATCCTCAATGAGGGAAAGGAAGTGCGTCTTCCCACCACCACGCGGAGCGATAAAGAGCTGATGATGACGCGCCTTGCGCCCAACGTTTCTACGCAGGACTTCCAGCGTGTCTGCCAGGATGGTATCGCGCCCCACGGTGATGGAACGTCTGTGCTCAGGACTGGTGAGGTGAGCACGGTAAAGCCCTAGCTGCGACCGGGGTTCGCTAGTTTTGTTGGGTTCGGTGAGGAGATCAGGCATAATATTTTTTCCACCATTGTTTCACAAGACCGCTGGCGAAATCGAAGCTGCCAGGCTTGATTTCCACGACGTAGAAATCATTCTCCAGGTCGCGCAGGAGTTGATTGAAGAGTTGCTTGCGTTTGTCCGCAGGGGATTTGTCGCCTTCGGCCACGAGCACTCGCTCGAACTCGGCAAATAGTGGTGACCGCTCCATGGCTGCGTGGCTGACGCTGAGTTTCGCCAGAAGGGCGTAGGCGGCTGCGCGTTTGGGTGGCAGGTAATATTGCTCAATGCGGGAGTAATAATGCTGGAGCTTGTCCCGAGCGCCACTGGTGACGATGAGATCAGCAAAAGCCCGCAGCACATCCTTGGTGGTGAGTGCTCGGGCGGATCGCTTCCAGATACGATAGAGGTCCTGAGTCACCATTTGGAGAAACACCGGAACGGGGCGGCCGAGTTCTTTGGCAACTTTGGCGGGAAGCTTTTCTTCAAACGCTACTCCTCGTCCCTTGAGCATTCGGACCACAAACTCCATCACCTGCTCCTGATTCAGGGCCGGGAGCGGAACATCGGTGAAATCATTTATCTCGTCCAAACAGCCCATGCCGTCCAGCGTGCTAGAGAGATTCACGGAACCGCACAGCAGCCACCGAACTTGATCCTGCTTGGGATGCGGCTTCAGGCGATGTCCACGAAACCATGCCAGAAATGGACGGACTAGCTCGGGATGGTGTTTCTGCATGTTCAGAATCATGTCAGGAAACTCATCCACCAGCAGGAGCAACCGATGCTTACTCTTCCTGACTTCAGCAAAGAACTCATCGCCATATTTCTTCCAAGATGCAGTCCAGTCCTTTTCCTGATGGCGCAGAGTGAGTTTGAATCCCTCGTTTCCCAAACTCTCTACTTTCTCCAACGCCTTGCCGATCCATCCCGTTGTGGCTCGGAACATTTCCTTGAAGCGCTGGGGATACTTTTCCCGGAATAGGTCCAGCAGCAGCAAAATAAACTCCGCAGGATGGGTCGCGTCCTGAACAAAGACTGAAACAGGTGAAAAGGCTGAGGGCGGGTGAGCCACCAGAAAATCCAACACGCTCGTTTTCCCTGTCCGCCGAGGCGCTGAAAGAATTACGTGAGCCAGACGCAACTCTTCGTTCAAGTCAGCAATAAACGCCTCCCTGAACCAGAGGTCATCGGGTTCCATGGGGGCTCCAGTGTAGAAATCAGGGGGCGGCTTGCTCATAATTTAGAAGACAGATTCGTTGTAAAACAGATTTGTTTTATAAATAACGTGAGACAGATTTGTTGCAAGACAAATTTGTTTTGTATTTATTTCATCTAGAAACGGGCGCAGGCTGAGCAGAATCATGCTGGGCCGTCGCATGATGTTGGCTAGGGATGGGGAGGGAGTCGGCTGCGGGTGGTGCCGACTGAGGACAGGCGGCACACGTTCCTGACGGATATGGTCCCCCATCAACCAAGGGTTTGATCTCCTAGACGGTGGCAGCCCGCGGCCTGGGCGGGAGCATTCCTTTGCTCGTGGCCAGGACCATTTCCATGACCATGAAGATCATGGCCAGCACGACTAACAATGGCCAAATTTCGTTCTGCAGGCGATCTGCCTTCAGCTCCAATGCGCCAGACAGCACGTCCAGTTTCGCGTTGGGCAGCAACTCCTTAATCTTGGCGGCATTAATGAAATCAGGATCATCCTCGCTGGCGGGCCGATTCAGGGCGATCTTTCGCGGGCCATTTTGGTAAATCCCTGCGTTCCATCGCCAATCGTGCGGCGTGCTGGAGTCCACCGGGGTCCACGTTTCCTCCGCATCAGCGGGTTTCCAATTCCCGACCGTCTCGAGCACCGGCGGGCTGAGGCGGCGGCTCCCCTGCAGGAGCATCCGCTGGGTCATCGGCAGCAGCACGAAGCCCTCGCCCAGGCTGCTCCAGGAGGCTTCCGGTTGGGTGGCACAAGCGTAAATGTAGCCCGCCCCAAGTTTCCGGCCGCTGAGGAAAGTCAGACCATCGGAGAAGTTAGCATACACATGAGTCGTCGGATCGTTGAGCGAGGGAATTTGCCGCCGTTGCACGTCGAGCTTCGCAATTGGCAACGGCGTTCCGTTATCGGTCTTGGCTAACGGTCCATCCAGATCATCCCAGGTGGCAACCCGATACGCCGTCTCCGCCGCTGCCGTCTCTGCCGTGTTCCAAGTGATCCCAAATGGTCCGCTGGAGGCCGTGCCCTCAGGCGGGAAGCATACTAACACGCCGCCGGATTCCACGAATTTCTGCAACTCCTTGCCCACGGCCTCACTGGGGGTGGCGGCTTGCCACAGGATCAGCGCGGCTTCCTTCCAGCGGATCGAATCCGCCCGGGCACTGGGTAAAATTTCCGCCTTGCGATCCATATTCTTGGGATCAGGCGCGGCGGCAATTTTGAGCCGGGAGGCAGCGGACGTATCCCCGATGACGAAACTATGCAACGCCACGGGCGGAGCATAAACAAAGTAAGCGGTGTGATCAGCCGGGTTCTCATCTGCCGCCAATTCCACCTTTCCCGAGCCCCCAGACGCTTGCAGGCTGGCCACATCAAACGACAAGACCTGCCGCTGCGTGGCGGAGGTTAAGGGGATATCCTGCTGGCTCTTGGTGCCGTCATCCCGGGTGATATAGAGTGGTAAATTTCCCGTTAGTCCAGTGGACTGAAGCTCCAGGGCCAGAGCCACCTGCCCCTTCGACTTGTCTGCGGAATTCAAGCGCAGCTCGGCACTCTGCAACGCCAGCGAAGCATTCGTGTTCAGTGGGGTGGACAGATCCAGCACGCGCACTCGAGTCTCTTGGGGCAATCCGGCAAAGCGCGCGCTCAGGTCCGTCCAGTCAGCGCTGTTAGGACGCCAATTGCTGGTCTGTAAATCACTGGCCACCCAAATCTCAGCATTTCCGGGATTGTTCTTCGTGAGGTATTCCATGGCCGCCAGAAACATGGCGGGCAAGTCTGCTGCTGAGTCCGTGGGGCCAGCCTGCGACATATTCGCCAGCGTGGCCGCATCCTTGATTTCCAAGGGTTCCCGCAGCGCATTTTCGATCAGGACAAAGTTACTGCCTTCGCTCTGTTTGGCAGCTTGCGCCAGCAACGTCAGGGCATGGGCGCGCTTGGATTCCTGCCGATCCGTTCCCGTGGCCTCCATGCTGGAGGAACGATCCAGCAGGATAATCACCGTTTCCGGTGCCCCACCCGCGGCGGCCCCGATCCAGCCACCCGTGAGCGGCCGGGCCATCGCCCAGAGGAAGAACAAGAGTAATAACATCCGACTGGCCAACAGCAAATACTGCCGAATCTTCGCCCGCCGGGTGGCCGCCTTATTGGCCTTCAGCAGAAACATCATGGCCGCCCACGGCACAGTTTTATAGCGTAGCCGGTTGAGCAAGTGAATGATCAACGGCAACAAAAACGCCGGCAGCGCCCAGAGCATCCATGGTTGGAGAAATGACATAGGCGCAAGCAATCGCGGTTTTTCCAGTAATTGTAAAGGGGACTTTGTGCCGCCAACGCAAAGACGAGGAGTGATTTTTCCACGACCTGCGGCCCCTAACTGGGAGTGGCGCGAGTCTCTCCGCCATCGGCAATGCACCAGCCATGAGCGCCCCCGACCACACCCAAGCGCTAGTCCTGCCAAGCGAATCGAAATGGCGGACGGAGTCACGCCACTCCAGTGGCGGAGTCGCTGGAGCGGCGTGCGTCCCGCCGCCGACAGCATGCTGATCAAATTTAAAGGACTAATCCCCTCCCCTACGCACCGCCTTATTGAGGTTCCCCCAAGAGTTTGGACAGGGTCTCGTCAATCGCGTCAGCCCAGATTTGGTAACCTTTCGGACCAGGGTGCAGGAAATCTGGCATCATTTCCTTCGTCATCGTGCCATCCGGTTCCAGGAACTTGGCTCCGATGTCCATATAATGCACCGTCTTGCCATCGGCCATCGGCTTCAGCAGATCATTAATCTTATTGTTCAACTGACGGCCGGCATCCTCCGGCTTCTCGCCCCGCGGGAAGATTCCCAGCAACAACACCTTCACGCCCGGGCATTTTCCCTGAAGCTTGGTAATGATGGCCTTAACGCCTGCGGCGGTATCCTCCGCTTTGTCCTTACGATGCCCGGTATTGTTCGTGCCGATCATCAGCACACGAGCTTCGGCTTCAGACCGTCGAAATTTCCATGATCCATCCGCCACAGCACATGCTCCGTGCGATCCCCGCTGATTCCGAAATTTGCCGCCTTCCGTTGGCCATAATATTTGGCCCAGACTTCCTTGCCTTTCCCATCCCAACCTTGAGTAATGGAGTCTCCCAGAAAAACCAACTCTGCCGTGCCCTCTTTGGAAATCTTATTGAATTGCTCAATCCGACCTTCCGTCTTGGCATGCAGTTCCGGCTTGAGCGCCAGGATTTCTGGAGTGGCATCCTGAGCCAAACTGATGCTGGTAAACGAGAGAAGTGCTATGGACAGTAGGGAAATGGGTTTGATCATGAAGCATCAATGCTAAATTCTGCGTCCGCTGTAAATAGGATTTCCGCCGTGAGTGCGGGAGCAAACGATCCGTAGATCAATAAACAGAAGTTTCCGTGAAATGCGCGTTGATATTGCTATGCAACTCTGCCAACTTTCAATCCATGGATTTTCCTGTCACTATCTGGACTCTCATTCATCAAGCGCACCTGAATGGCAATACCGCTGCCCGCAGCGCCTTGGAAACGTTTTGTGAACAGTATCGACAGCCCGTAATCCAATTCCTGCGGCAACGTAAGGTGCTGGAGAATCGCGTTGAAGACATGGCCCATGATTTCCTGCTTCATCTCATGGAAAACGATGCCCTGCGGCGGGCCAACCCTGCCCGGGGCCGCTTCCGCACCTATCTACTAGCCGCTCTGCGAAACTTCATGGCCTCGGACATCGCGCACCAGAATGCCGGCAAGCGTGGGGGCGGAGCCAATCACCTCAGCATCGACCTCCCGGACGTGGCCGATTTCCTGGCCGACCCGGCAGATCCTGAAGTTACCTCCCATGACCAAGCCTGGGCGGTTAACCTCATCACCGTCAGTTATCAAGCACTCGAGCAGGAACTCATCGCCAAAGGCAAAAGCGAACGCCTCGCAGCGCTGAAAAGTTTCGTGCTGCCAGGCCGCGCGCTCCCGTCGATGCTGGAAGTTGCCCAGGAACTGAATCTGGAGGAAGGGGCCGTGCGCACCGAGATTTCCCGCTACCGCAAACGCTTGCGCGAACTCTTCCGTGACGAGGTCGCCCGCACCGTCGTGTCCGACACCGAGATCGAGGACGAAATCCACTACCTCCAGCAGGTCCTTACCAACCCAAGGGTTCCCATGCCCGAAGCGTAAATATCACCCGCCGCAAGAAACTTAGTAACACTGCCAGGAAAAATCCGTATTACTAAGAGAATAACAGCTGATCACTACCACCTGCGCGCGACTTCGCTGCGCCTCGATTCATGGAAACCAACTGCCAACAGTGCGGCCAGGCCCTCATAGCGGGTCCAGGAGAATCCATGTTCTGCGCCAGTTGCGCCATGAACGACTTCCTGAACGAAGCCGCGGACGTGCCCACCCTCGTTGCCAGCGCCCCAGTCTCCGCCAAAGGCCGGGCCGTCATCGAAGGCCACGAACTTATCGAAGAACTCGCCCGCGGCGGCATGGGTGTCGTTTACAAAGCCCGTCAACTCAGCCCGCGGCGGGATGTCGCCCTCAAAATGCTCCTGCCCGTGGGGGACAAGCTGGACGAATTCCGGGAACGCTTCAGATTAGAAGCCCGCGCCCTGGCCGAGTTGGACCACCCGAGTATTCTGCCACTCTACGTGGCCGGAGAGCATGAAGGCATGCCCTTCTTCACCATGAAACTGGCCCTCGGCGGTTCCCTGGCGCAATTACTCAAGGCCGGCAAGAAGCTCGATTTCAAGACCATCGCCAACCTCATCGCCACCTTGGGGGAAGCCGTCTTTTACGCCAACCAGCGCGGCATCCTCCATCGGGACATCAAACCCGGCAACATCCTCTTCGACGAAAACCAGCAACCCTTCCTGGCCGACTTCGGACTCGCCAAATTAATCGGCGGAGATCCCGCCAACACCATGTCCATGGCCGCCATGGGCACCCCCTGCTACATGGCCCCGGAAGTCGCCACCCACGGAGCCAAATCCGCCACCGCCAGCAGCGACGTTTACGGCCTCGGAGCCGTCCTCTACGAACTCCTGGCCGGCAAGCCCCCCTTCCAAGTCGAAGGCCTCGGAGCCATCCTCAAAAAAGTAGCCGAAGAAGCCCCCGAAGCCCCCTCCACCCTCGCCAAAGGCGTCCCACGCGACCTCGAAGTCATCTGCCTAACCTGCCTCGCCAAAGACCCCAAAAAGCGCTACAGCACCGCCCAAGCCCTCTCCGAAGACCTCCAACGCTGGCTCCACGGAGAGCCCATCACCGCCCGCCGCGTCGGCCCCGCCGAACGCCTCTGGTCCTGGGCCAAACGTCATCCAGGGTTGGCAGGCATGAGCGCTGCGCTGCTGGTGACACTGAGTGCGGGGAGCGCGTGGCTGTGGGTGCAGAACTTGAGACTGGATGCGGCACTCGTAAAGGAAAGCCAAGCCAAGCGGGAGGCCCTCCAGAATAATTTGGCATTACAAGACCGAATCGAGTTCCTAACTGGTGATTTTGCGGACTACATGGAGAGCATAGGAAGGATCGATCTATTGGAGATGGTCTGGAAGGACTTAGACAAAACCTATTCTTTGGGGGCTAACTTGAACGTTGCGGCATCCGGACAACTCAGGAGAAGCAGGCTGCTCTCCCGATGGAGTCGCGCTCAACAATTACAAGGCGAGTCTCAATCAGCTGTCGAGTTAGCCCAACGAGCCGTGGATGCGGTGGCCGACGCTTCGACATTGCCAGATTATGACACCCAGCAAGGAATAGAAGCGCTTGGGACAGCAAAGATTGCAATGGCTGAGGCACAAGCCGGACGCGGTGATTTTCAGGCGGCTATGCAAACATTGGATTTTCTAAGCCAAAGTCCGTCAAGTGAGCCGATCCCTTTATTGTCAGCCGAGGTTGAACTGGCCAAGACAGCCACGATTCTTCGCATTAACTCTAGCAGCGAGATTGGTGAGGAAGCATCGAAGCATGCTGAACTGGCATTGACATCGGCTCAGCAAGCCTTCCAGTCGAACTCGAAATCAGCAATTTCAATCGAAATACTGGGACGCTCCCTCTTGGCGAAAGCGGAGACAACCCTCGCGAAACTTGGAATGATGGACGCACCAGCGATGGCAAATTTTGAGACGTTGAGGGCCAATGCACCACTATCATTATACAAAAATGCCGCAGAATTCCTAGCCAATGCGATGAAGGAGACGCCAAAAAACTCTAGCCTGACACGACACTATAATGATGCAGTAAGTAGTCAGATCTACATCCTAAACCGGATGCCCGGAAGGGAAATGGAGGCTGAGCAATCGTTGCGAGCTAATGTGGCAAGGCTGAAGTTATTGGCTGACCAAGACCCATTAAACTGGCGCTGGAAACTCGACTTGGCTGATGCTTACTCTGCATCAGCCACATTATTTCGTCGGAAGGGTGAATTACCCGAGGAATTAAGTAGTCGAACTCAATCCTGTGAGACGGCTAGGCTTGCCCTCGAAGCTGCTCCTGAGGGATATCGCCCCTCCCTATTGGTTATCCGGTCGGAGAAAGCACTTGGGGAGTTGCACCTCAAGCAGGGTAATGTGGATGCTGGAAAACGTTCATTCGAGATCTCCCTCCAAACAGCTCATGGATTGTTGGCTCGTCACGGACACAAGCTTACCGAGGTTCTTGGCTACAAAAAGGTCATGGAAGAAATGCTCGGTGAGCTTGCCAAGGTTTCCCCTGACGCGGGAATTGAACTGTCCCGCCGCGAAATGAGTTGGATTGAGGAATTTGGCGGCACCTCCCCCAGCAGCCCGTGGGTTTACGCCGCAGCAGCTGCGCAACGTCGCCTTGCCAGTGCGCACAAAGCACGGGGCGATTTTGCAGAAGCAATGAATTACACCCAGCAAGCCCTGCTTAAACGGGTAGCGCTCCTGCGGCAGACTTGGGAACCTGAGCGGCTTGATGGCGATGTCTGGCACGGCTATCAAGAAATGGCGAAATTGCAAGTGCACGAAAACATGATTACAGAAGCCCTGGAAACGGCCGAGCAAGCCCTGGCAATACGCAGGGAATTCCCCCACCTAAAGAGCAGCCGCCATCAATGGTGCGCCCCCTTATTGGAAGTGTTGAACAAGGCCCTCTCAACTGGAGGTCCTACCACCGTGCGGGCTGAAAGTATAGCAGGATTGGCTTACGACCTTCTCTACGGCCCCGATCAGCCAAAAATTGAGAGCGCGGAGGACCAACTAGCTGCCGGGATTTTAGAAAAGTCGAGGAAGTTGCCAGCAGAACCATAACACTACACCCCAGCCATCTCGTGAATCAATCCTTTCCTTTCCACCAACAAGACTGCGCTAATACCTGCGGCCCCGCCTGCGTAATGATGGCGCTGGAGGCGTTAGGTGCTGCGACCACGAGGACGCAACAGGAACTATTGTTGAGCACTGGGGTGACCACAGATGCCAACGGGAATTGGTCAAGTGCACCCGACGGGATCGGACGCACCATGAATTCTCTGTTAGGGACCAGTGCCATCGGCTATGAAGTAAAAGCCTATAGGTTCGACGATCTAAACTCCCTTGAGCTAGTCCATGAAATCGTTGAGAGGACTACAGAGGCGATGCAGGCAACCAATGCCCCTGCTTTTATCCTAGTGGATGACACATCGCACTGGATTTTGCTGGAGGCAGCTAGGTGGGACGGCGCGTGGGAGTTATTCACCTCCGATCCTTTCTCAGGGGTAGAAGGCTGCTTGAGTCCTCTTCCAACCCATGGAGTTAGCCCGTGCGGCGCGTGCGGTCTGGGGGGGCTCACGCCAGCAACAGAAGAAACCCTGTGGAGTAAAATGACCGTTGTTTCGCTTGGAGATAATTGGAGAAATCACTATGTGGTAGTAACTCCGGTGCGTCGATCTGCGGGTGCGGGCCTAGGTAAGAAAAGAATCGAGTTCATCGCCAAACACCTGCGAGAGAGAATCAACTTGGATATTCCCCTGGCAGCTCCGCAACCTCGCCCTGGACCAATCCTCAGCACCGGAATATGGCAGCAGCTACCTCGAAGCCTTCAGTCGGCCCTCTTGGAAGGAAAAATTGAGAAGCGATGGAAAGTTCGTCGCAGCGGAACGGCAGCATTAGGCTATGAAATTGTCCAACTCGCCTCCTCCAAACTTGGGGACACCTACGCGCTGGCGATTGTTGAAGAGGGCATGCTGCATGACTTGCGCCTAATTCAAAAAGGGAGCAAGCTGGAGAAACAACTGCTGCCAGTGGAGGCCAGCAAGGAGGAGTTATTGCAGAAACTCAAGCAGCAGCTTCCTCAAGAGCAAGCAGCTAAGGTATCTCCAGAGACCGTTGAAATCGCTAACGGATTCGAGTGGCGATCCTCCGCCGCAACACCTTCAAAATTCCGCCCATTTTATTCCCTGCGACTAGCGGATAAAACTTACTACCTCACCAAAGAATTTCGCCTACTCACCGAGCTGCCGCCAGGCCGACAAGGTAACTGAATCTGCTCTGGGCGAACTACGGAATTCACCCGCAATTAAACAACAAACAACAAACAACCAAAACCAAAATTATGACAAAATATTATGCAGCAGTTACCGCAACGTTAGACGCGTTGCTTTTGCTGAATCCTATGCCTACCCTAGACAGGGATCTTGTGAACGTGTGGCTGAATGGAAATGGCACAGCTGCTACGCCTGGTATAAAAAACTTGGTCGCAACGCTGAAGACCAAAATAGCAGACCTCAAACGGCAAAAGAAAACACTGAAGCGAGCCTATCGGCTAGGGGCTTTGGGCTTGGTGCAGCGGCTTGCGAATATCTCGCCCGTCAGCGGAGCCAGATGCAATGCGCTTGACTTACTGTTGGCCAACTCCACGTGGACGGGTGCCCCTATGGCTGGGCGCGATTCACTCGAGTTTTATTCTGGCGGGGGCGCACCGCCAGTGAATTATTTGGAACTCAAAAACTATTTTGATAAATTAGAAGACGCACGCAAGGCTGCCGTTGAGGTTATTACTCACCTCAGAGGAGATACGGCTCTGAACCAAACCAATCCAGGTGAGTTGGCTGATGCGCTGGACAGGATTCTCAACGGCCCCACGGCCATCAATTCTGACCTGCGCGACGAAATGAAGGACCTTATTGTTGCCATGAAACACCATATGGCAGTCAAAGGGCAATTCGGTGGCGGAAATGGCGAAAACTCGTCCTATTGGCCCAGTTCCTTCATCGCGAGTAGCAGCTCCAGCAGCACGCCGCCGCCTCCGTGACTAAGACGGCCGGCATTGGCGTGCCGCTCATTTTCCAAACACCGCCCGCCACCACATGCGGTGCTCTTTGGCATTACACAAGTGTTCCACGGCCCAGTTTCTGGTGCCGTGGGACATTTGTTTTAGGAGCGCGCGGTCTTGTTGGAGGGCTCGGGCGTAGTGGCCGTAGTCGGCGTTGGTGTTGCAGAGGTAGCCGGAGACTTCGTGTTGCACGAGGTTTTCGAGATGGTGGCCGTTGCCTCTGGGGAGGATGGGGACGGCTCCGGTGAGCATGGCTTCGACCACGGCTCGGCCCCAGCTTTCTTTGAACCGGGGGCTGGTGTTATAGACGAGGAGGTCCAGGCTGTGCAGGAAGTCCACGGTGGGAATGCTGGCGGGTTCCAGGAGTTCCCAGCGGCTGTCGAATTCGTGGTGGCTCCAGCGGCTGGTGAGGTCCTCGCTCCAGGCCATGACGCGAAATTTCACGGGGTCGGTGAGTCCCAGACGCTCGTAGAATTTAGGGAAGTCATCGGGAAATTTACTGGGGTCCGGGCGGGAGAGTCGGCCGATGGTGAACGGTCGGTTTTCCGACTGCCAATGACCCCGCTCACGGAAGGGAAAGAGCGCAGGATCAATGTAATTTCCTGTCATTACCCAAGGCAGCGTGTTGTCCCCCACTTGCATGACTCCGGACCAATCGGTGGATGATGCGATCGCTGGTTCCGGGGAGATTTCTCCTCCCAGCATTTTGACATAACCGGGTTCCAGTTCCCGGCGTTGGGCGGGGGAAACGTAGAGCACCTTATCGATCAGACCGCTTTGCACGGCGGCGGCTTCGCCCTTGAAGTGCCACATCATTTCGCTGCTCCAGGCGATCTTCAGGCCGCGTCGCTTCATTTCAGCGGCCATGCCGTTGTCGAGGAAGGGGCCATTGCACAGTGCAATCGCCCAGCCTTCGAGTTGTTCCGGTAGCTCGGACATCAGCTTGATGTCCACGCCGAGCGCCCGCACTTCGGCGGTCCAAGGGGTGTCCAGATACCGTGCTTCATTGGGGATCACAGTGATCTCATACTCGGTGTGCAGGAGGCGCAGGAGATGAGAAAACTTCGTGTCCGCGCCCCCGATGGCAGACGGCCAGTTGAACCAGTAAATGTGCATTGAGCAGTGGTATAGCAGGTTGCTGAGAGGGTGCAATCGTAAGCGTCGGACGATGGTTTTCACGGCCATTTCCCGGCATTGCGCCTCAAAATCCCTTTGTCAGGTGACGGCGGCGGGACGCACGCCGCTCCCAGTGGGGGGCAATTATGCTTCAAACTTCCACAAACTAAGAATTATTTGCGACTCCTGCCATTTCGCTTTTGTAATTTCCAAAATTGGTCATAAACTTCGCACCCATGTTTAAAAATGCTCGATATCGCGATAAAAAAGTCTGCGTCGTTACTGGCGGTGCAGGATTCCTCGGCTCCCATCTCACTGACCGATTGCTCAAGGAGGGCTATCGAGTCATTGGGATCGATAATTTGCTGACTGGGTCCACGCGCAACATCGAGCATCTGGCTGGCAACGAGAATTATCATTTCATCCACCACGACGTCTCCAACTACATCTTCGTGGAAGGCCGGGTGGACTTCGTGTTCCACTTCGCCTCCCCAGCCAGCCCCATCGATTACCTGGAACTGCCGATCCAGACCCTGAAAGTCGGTTCCCTGGGCACCCACAATGCCCTGGGCCTGGCCAAGGCCAAGGGAGCTACTTTCCTGCTGGCCTCCACCTCCGAGGTCTATGGCGATCCGCTAATCCATCCCCAGAAGGAAGACTACTGGGGCAACGTCAACCCGGTGGGCCCACGCGGCGTCTATGATGAAGCCAAGCGCTTTGCCGAAGCCATCACCATGGCCTATCATACTTACCATCGGCTCGACACCAAGATCGTCCGCATCTTCAACACCTATGGTCCCCGCATGCGCTTGGAAGACGGTCGCGTGGTCCCTGCCTTCTGCGGCCAGGCCCTCAAAGGTGAGCCGCTTACCATCCAAGGCGATGGTTCCCAAACCCGCAGTTTCACCTACGTGAGCGACCTCATCGACGGCATCTTCCGCTTGGCCCACAGCGAAGAGCATCAGCCTACCAACGTTGGCAACCCGCGGGAAATGAGCATCAAACAATTTGCGGATGCCGTCCTCAACATCATCGACTCCCCCGCTGGGATTGCCTATCGCCCACTGCCAGCAGACGATCCCAAAGTGCGCCAACCGGACATCGAGAAAGCCAAACGCGTCCTCGGGTGGGAACCCAAAGTTCCGTTTGAAGAAGGCATCCTTCCGACCATCGCCTACTTCATCAGCGTCCTGGGAGAAGAGGCCAAATGCAAGCTCAAGTCCTAACTCTCTAACCGGAGGGTGGCCTTCCGTCCACCAGTGCCCCGGCTACTTCATCTCCATCTTCGCGCCCGGCCGAATCAACGTCGGCAGGCGCACCGCATCCCAGTTGGCCAACCGCACACAGCCGTGACTCTCGCTACGACCGATCGTGTCGGGTGAACTGGTGCCGTGCAGGCCAATGCCCGACTTGTTGGTGCCAGCCCAGAGAATCCCCACGGGATTATTTGGACCGGGGGGCAGTTGATAGAATTGCTCACTGCGTTTGCCTTCATTGAGCATGGATTTATCCCACCGGAACTCAGGCGTGGTGATCATCGTCTGCACCACCCAATTCCCCACATGGATAAATTTCTTCTGCCCCGGCGTAATGGGGAAGCTGGCGAACAACCGATCCTTCTCGTCATAAAACGTGGCCACCCGTTCCTTCGTGTCCACCACTACCCGATGCGCGCTCAGCAGTGGGTCCTCTGGAAATTTCTGGCTGTAAGGGACATGCTCAATACAAAAAGGCGACTTAACATTCGGCACCACGACCAAGTCCCCGGGCTTCAATTTGGAGAAATTAACGTTCGGATTCAGCCGCTCCAGACAGACTTGGCTGGTGTGAAATTTCTCCCCGACAAACTCTTTGATATCCTTATAGCCCAGATATTTATACTGCGCCTGATCCTCCGGCTTGGCCGGAAGGCTGGGGACCAGAAACCGAAAGTCATTCTCCCGCAGCCGATAAGTGGCGTAGGTGCTCGTCACCATCCTCCGCGCAGACTGCACAATGACGAACCAATTATCCTTCGGCAGTTTGTTCACCTGATTGTAAATCTGCCCGGCCTTCAGCGTGAACTCTCCCATCTCTCCATCAATTTTGCCCGGTCCGAAATTGTTCTCATCCAGAAAAATCTGCACCCGCGTAATCCCCTCCACGTCCTTGCCGGAAGGAGCGGGGGTAAATTTAGCATCGTCTCTCATTACGCCCAGGCCGGGCGATTTTTCCGTTCCTCCAGTCGGCTCGGACGCATCCTCTGGAATCACCCGAGCCACCGGAGGCTTTACCACGTGGGAGACCGCAGGCACCACTTTCGGGGCCCCATCCTGCGCAAATATAGTCCCCCACCCGAGGAAACAAGCTGTGATAAGAGGATATTGGATTCTGGTCGACATGAACCTTAATTATTAATCATAATTAGCAAAGGTCAACGCCAAGGAGGGTGGACATTCCATCCCTCTGCGCGATTCACACGCTGGTGGTGTTTGGGCATGAGCAGATTACCGACCGGGACGGTCGTGCTGCGTCGATGCTGTGTGCATTCTACCAGGGGAGAACCTACTTCGTTGCGACAGGCTTCGCGCCTTCGCCAAAGCAGTAGAGGTGCGTTTGGGTGCTGACGAGCAACTTACCGTTGGCGGCCACACTGGAGCAGAGGATCGGGCTGGGGAAATCGATGAACGCCAACTTCTTCATTTCCTTGCCCGCAGCCAGGATCGTGAGTTCGCCTTCTTCGTTGCCAATGTAGATTTTGCCATCGGCCACCAACGTGCTGCCCCAGATGTGACCTTTGGTGTCGAAGGTCCAGTATTTCTTGCCGGTCTCAGCGTCCAAGCAATGCACCATGCCAGCGTATTCGGCAATGTAGAGCAGCCCGTCCTGAATGGAAACGGTGCTGATGCTGCGGCCGATATCCTTATAGGTCCAGATGGCTCCATCCTTGGTGATATCGCCCTTCTTGGTGGCATCAATGCAGCTCAACATGCCGACGCCTTCACCATGTTCCGGATCCTGACCGATGGCGACATAGACGCGGTTCTTGTAGATAACCGGAGTGGAAATGATTTCGCTAGGGCCTTCGGAGGTCGCGTATTTGCGTTTCTGCTCGCTTTGATCGAAACGATACTCATGGGGGTTGGCATCATAGCGCCAATGTTCGTCCATGATCGCGATATCGTCATCTTTCTTGGAGCCTAGCCCGTAGCTGTAGCACCAGCCATCACCTGCGGCAAAGATGACGCTGGGAGTGCCGCCGATTTCGCCATAGGCCGGGGACGACCAGGAGCAGTGCAGGATGCGGGTGCTGATCTTGCTGCCTTCTTCGGCAATGTAAGCACCGGTTTTCTTATCCAAGGAAATGAAGCTGGGAGCCTGCGTGTTGGGAATATTGGTGTGCGTCCAGTCCACGCCATTGGAAGTGGTCACGAAAATTTTGTCGCCCACAATGACCGGGCTGCTGCTGGTCATGTTATGGGGGAAGACGCCCAGTTCATCCCGCATGGAGTAGCGCCAGAGGACATCGGCATCCGTGGGCACCACTTCCGCCACGGGAGGTGGCGGGGAGTTGGGAGCCGGAGGAGGTGTGAAGTATTTGGCCTCGTCTTTAAAGCCGTCGTTGCCATTGGCCAGACCATTCATGTCCAGCGCCACCACTTCACATTGATTGGTCACGATGTAGGCTTTGTCCCCTTCGATGCTGGCGGAAGCGCAGATGCCGAGCAATTCCCAGTCGTTCACTTTGCCCGCCGCCAACTTAGGCACGGCCAGTTGCCAGAGAAATTTGCCGGTTTTCTCATCGAGGCACATCAAGATGCCGCGGTCACCAATCTTGCCCTTGTCGCGTGGCGAATCGTTGTTGGTGCCAATGATAATCTTCCCGCCGCTGACAGTGGGCGTGCCATAGGTTTGCGAACCTAACTTCACGACCCAGGCGCAGTTTTTCGTGGTCGCAAGATCGATGTCATCTGTGCCTTTGATTTTCTTCCCCGGAGAGAATTCCGCAGGCAAACCTTTCTCAGAGGAAACCATGTTCCGACCGGGCGTGCCGGACCACTGGGGCCAGTCGCCTGCGGAAGTGAGTGAAAGGGAAAGAGAGTAAAACGTGAGGAGGAGGGCGGGTGTTTTCATTGGGAAATATTTTGAGATATGACTGATTGGTCAGATTTATCAGTTCAAATTATTTGGCGTTGGGAGTTACAGAAATGTTGTCGATATAAACACGCTTCTGCACGTTCGGGCTGAAGCCGAAGACGCCCGGAGCGCCTTTAGTGTGGCCGTGCGGTTGTTTGGCTTCGATGGTCCATTCGGCGGGCTCCGGGGTGCCTTTCTCGAAGACCTTGGCGCGGACGGTGGCGGTGCCTTCGGCATCCAGGTCCACTTTGGTGGTCATGGTATACCATTGGTTAGACTTCACGGTGAAAGGCACATTGACGCGCAGGCGCTCCAGGTTGGAGGCGATTTCCACCGTGTTATCATTGCCCTTGATGGTGACTTGATAGCGTTGATTGATCAAGCCCACGTCGGACTTCATCCGGCGGTTGCCATCGGTCATGAGATCAGCGGAAACGGTGTAGTTGCTGAGCGTTTCCGGCCCGATGAAGGTGAAGGCGCGTTGGAAGAACATTTGATCCAGCGTCTTGGCCAGGACTTTATTTCCTTCCAGTTCACGCACTTCCCATTTGAAACGCGCGCCTAGCCATGGGAGCGGCGGATAGGCGAATTTGGTGCCGGTTTCGGTGAGGTGATCTTGATCCACTGCAAAGCCCTCGAAGTCTTGTTTGATCGGCAAATTCGTCGTCACGCGAGCGCGAATCGTGCCGGTGTGACCTTCCGCATCCGTGGCTTTGAAAGCACCGGCAGAAAGTTTAGCGGCCGGGCCAGCAGCGAGTTCACCCGCTTCGTTGAAGTCAGCATCGGCGGTAGCTTTGACCTTGGCGGTGGGCGGGATGAATTTCTCCCACTTCAGTTTGTCGGCTACCCCTAATCGCTCGCCATGCGCGTCGATTTTATAGACCGTAAATTTAGCGGACTGACCAGGGGCCAGCAGCACTTCACCCGGCACGGATTGCAGGCCGGTGGCTGGTCCAGGCGTGGGCTTCACCACGGCAGGAATCGGGTCCATCGTAATGGCTCCGCTACCAATGCTGAAAGCGTAAGTGTGCTTGCGGGTATTCACATAAAGTTTCCCGTCGGCAATCGCTGGGGAACCTTCACCTTCACCATCGAGCATGATTTTTTTGACGATTTCACCTTTAGCGGCATCCACCACGTAGAGCAGCGCTTCGTAGGAACCACCGGGGCCGGTGGCACCGCCTTTGAGCGGCACGTAAAGCATGCCGTTGGCGTAGGCGGGGGAGGAATGCAGATTGTCTTCGCTCAACTTCAGGTGCCAGAGTTCCTTGCCCGTCTTGGACTCGTAACCGTAGAGATTTCCGGTGCTCGTGAGTTGATACAATTTCCCACCTGTCACCACTGGTGAGCTGGACCAAGCCCCGACGGAGGCGCGCCAAGCTTCGGTGGTTGGGGGCAGGGGAGTGGCGTCAGTCTTGGTGGGGTCCTCTTGCTTGGGCGGAATGGCGGCAGGCAGCTTCAACGCTACTAACCGACCAGACTCAGAGGAATCCAAATTCTCGTCATTGTGAATCCCGAAAAGCAGGTCGCCTTCCACCACGTTAGCGGCATTCACACCGTTCTTGCTCAGCAGGAAGCGCCAGAGTGGATCGCCCGTGCGGGCGTTGACGCAGACAATGTTGCCATCTCCGGTGCCGGCATAAAACACGCGGGTGTTCCAGCGGGTTTCAAAATAAGGCGTGGAGAAGGAACCGTCGATGGGCCGCAAGCCCGGCTGCGAGCCCCAGACAAAGCCGCCGGTCTTTTTATCGAACGCATAGAAGCGATTCGCAGCAGGGCCGGCCGCTCCCCAGTTGGCGGAAATGCAGTTGATGATCACCAAGTCGCCATCCACTGCCGGACAGCCGGTGCGGCCATTTGGAAACGTTAGCCGGCCCGTGGTTTCCATGAGGGAATTCTCCCACACTAACTTGCCGTCGAGATCATAGGCCATCAGCACGCCCGTGGTTGTCATGAGGAAAATTTGCTTCGTCTCCGGATCATATCCGGGACTGCCGATGCCGTAGCGGTCGTAAATGTTATCGCTTAGAAAGTCCCGGAACGTATGCTCCCAGATCACTTTACCGGTGGCTGAATCCACGCAAGCTAACACTTCCATGAGATTTTCTTTCTCCCCGCGATAGCCAAACAAGAACACTTTCCCGCCGATCACGATGGGCGCGCCCTGGCCCGCCAGATCGATCTTCCAGAGCGGCTCCGGCTTGAATTCATTCTTCGCATAATGCTCCGGGGAGACCCCGCTCTGGAACGGCCCACGCCACGGGAACCAATCCCCAGCATGAGAAGTTAGCGGAAAGGCGGCAAGGCACAACGGAAGCAGGAACTGGGAGATTCGCATGAAGTTTGAAATAAGGGTAAATACCAACGAACACCTGCACGCGGCACCTCCGAAGTCAACCGCCCGCCATGCTACGCAGAAACGTTGAGTTGAAGTGACATTGGTGTCATGCAGGAGCGAATGAGCGCTGCTGGTCGCCTGCTTGCTGAATCCTCTCTCGCGACATGAATCCAGTCCGCCGCATTAGGGTTGCTGCCACGCATAGAGTTGCATGTAGGTTTTACCCTTGCCTACGGCCGTGAATGGCGAGGCTTGAGTTTCTCCCCCTAACCAGTCTGCGATTTTGGCATCATGAACCAACGTGAAGCCCTGGCTACGGAGGCCAGCCAAGACGGCCAAGGCCTGGTCCGTGTTCGCTTGATTGAGATGCAGCTCGGCCAGGATGGCCTTCACGCGTCGAATGGCACCCGTTTCCAGGAGGCGCTCCAGGCAGGTAAACTCAGCGCCTTCGATGTCGAGTTTCAACAGATCCACGCCATCTCCAATCGCTTGGGCGATGTCTGTCGTGGGGACTAGAAGGGTCCCCTCTGGGCTGAGCTGGCCGCGGTCATCCGCCACGCCCGAGAAGTTCAGCGTGCCCTCGGAATGCCAGAGGGCGTCGGGTAGGACCTGCACATCCTGCACGCCGGCCTGCGCCAAATTTGCTTTGATCAGGGTTACCAGCCGGGGGTCTGGCTCATAGACCCTAATCTCCGCATCCGGAAACGTTTGGCGAAACCATAGCGCGGAGAGACCGACGTTGCCTCCGCCATCAATGATGCGGCGGACGGGTTCCTGCGGTTGGAAACCATAGTTATCGTTGAGGTAAATATCTTCGATCTGCGGAGGCACGGTGGCCATGACTTCGGCTTGCACCACTCCCCAGGGGAAACGCCACTGATGAATCGCAGCGCTATTTTGCAGTGCGCTGCGCAACGCTTTCACGTCCTGTTTGACCAAAGATTTCCAAGCTGGCGAGCCCCACTCCGGACCTGATGGTTCCGGCTTTTCGGGCGGGAGCACTGCGTCGCTTGGTTTGGCAGGCACGATCTGGGCGGGCGGAGCTCCAACGGGATGCGATTGGGTCGTCAACGGTCGTCCCCCCAACGTTTCGAGGCGTGTCGCCAGGGCGGCGGCATAGTCTGCCGTGCGGAAACGTTGGCGGATCAATCCCGGGCCCTCTGTGGCCACCCGAGCCCGCAGAGCCCGGTCCCCCAGAATGCGTTCGATGGCTAACCGGGATGCTTCCATGTCCATGGAGGGGACAACGGCTCCGAAGCCAGTTTCCTGAATCAGGCTGGAGGTGCCCTGCCCGCGGTCGAAACCGAGCACGGGCCGCCCCAGTGCCATGGCTTCCAGCACCACGCTGGGGAAGGGATCGAGGCGCGAGCACATCATCACCAGGCTGGCGGTGGCATAGGCCTCCGTTGGATCCTCCATTTCCCCCACGTGATGGAAACGATCGGCCACACCATTGGCTTCCAGTGAGTGCATCCCGTGGAAATAGAGAGGCTGGTCATAAATTTTCCCTAACCACACGAAATGGGTGTTGGCGGCACGCGGTGAATAGCGAGAGAAGTGGATGGCAAAAGAGGTAAACCAATCGAATCCCTTGCGGGTATCCACGGTGCCACAAGCCAGCACCACCTCCGCATCGGGCGGGAGCTTAAGATGAGCCCGGCCCGCTGCACCATCACTTTTGGTCTTGCCCGCAGCATCCCCAGCCTCGACCATGTAGGCCCCCTGCGGGAGGATGCTTGTGAGCTTGCCGTGATTAGCCGCAGCGGCGGCATAGTGGCCCCTAACTTCCTCGCAAGGGAAGATAATTTCTGAGCAGGCGGCCATCATCGGCTCCACCAAGGCGGGGCCAAAAGCATGCGGAAATTCATGCACCAAAGCGATGACCTTGAAGCCGCTGCTTTGCAAGGCCTTGGCCAGCGGAGCGGTGCACAGGGAATTCACCAGTGCCGCCGGATGCGCATTCGCAAACAGGGCGGTCAGGAGTTTGGTGGCAGTTTTCGGCTCTCCAGTTAGTAACGCATCCATTCCTGTCACCACGGGACCGAGTCGGGCAAATTCCGCCGTGAGTGGTCCGGCGGGCCCAAGACACAAAGTCATGATTTGGCACTGTTTGGCGGAGGCAAACTCTCGGGCTATCGAAAGGGCGATCAAAGGTGCTCCAGAACGCTGGAGTTCGTGAATTCCCAGAACCATGACCTTACGCCCAGGCTCCATCACCCTAATGGCCTCCTGCAGTGTATCCATCCCCAGATGGCTGCTTAGGTCGGCCTGGCCGATCAGTTTCAATAACTTGCGTTTCGCCAACGTGCGTCCCCCTTTGGGAAAATCAATCGCAGGCTCCAACAGGCGGAACGAAAATGGAATCTCAATCTCTGGATAGTGCAACCAAACCATGGGCACCGGAAAAGCGAAGCCGCACTGCGGCGGAAGGCCTTCGTGGGCACAAGGAAGATTGGCTTGGGTAGTGCCGATGATGGCCCCATCTCCGTCCAGCAGAGCCACGGTTAGGGGAATCTCAGGGCTGCCCTCATAATAAGCTGCGCCCCGCAGATACATTCCTTCCAAGCCGAAGAACCGCCGCACGACGGTTCCTTTGCCAGAGCGTTTCTTGAAATTAAGTAATCGTGAGAGCATACAAGGGTTACTCATGAGCCGTGCTGAGAGAATCAAGCAAGGCTAATTTTCCCCGTAGTGGAAACCAAAGGAAGCAGCAGCCATGCACCGCTGTAGGCACTACAAACCGGGGCCGCTCCGCCAAGGCTGCTCCGTCTGCGGTTCACCGAGGTGCGGGTAGCCGTCGTCCAGTCTAAGTTGAGGATTGAAGAAAGGATCCACTAATAAAGTCTGCCCCCACTGCGCATGCAGCCAAGCTGCCGCATCTTTGCCGAGAGGAACTGAGCGGGTTTCCTTCTGTGTTAGGGAGGCCACGGGAGTGCAAAGATTGCGAAATCCTGCCGCCCGAAGCCGCAGGCAGAGGTCCAAATCCGCGCCTTGATCCGTCAGTGCGTTGGCCTCGAAGCTGCCAACGGCGGCAAACGTCTGGCGTCGCACGGCCAAGCAGTCGCCACTCACCGCAGCCACCTCCCGCACGTGATCAGGCCTGCCCCAAAGCGTGCGGGCGGAGGGATGGGCTCCTCGAAAGAGCTGTGTCGCCAGGCCTGCCCCTCCCAGGACTATTCCCGCTTCAGCCACCAAGCCATTGGCCGCCAACCAGCGCGGCCCTACGGCACCAACCTCAGGCCGGGCGGCTTGGCTGACCAATTCGCGGAGCCAGCCGGCTGCGGGAGGCACGAGGTGATCGGTAAGAAATACGAGGTAGTCCGCCTCGGATTGCGCTGCGGCCCAGTTCTTGGCTGCTGCTGGATTCATGCCTGCAGGAGTCTGAAGTTGGCGCTGCCGAGGATGTGGCGCCAGAGGTCTGGCGCAATCAAGGATAAGGATCAGGCACGGCGGATCTTGCGGGAGCGCCAGTTCCAGGAGGACTTGGATCAAGCTGTCCAGGTCCCCATCATCAGCAGAGGCCCGGATAATAATACTGATGCTGGGAGGAGGATCCGGGAGTGGCCAGTGCACCAGTTTAAGGCGGCCCAAACTCGGCACCACGGTTACTGCGGCACCTCTGGGGCCGAGGAAGTCTTGGAGCGATTTCAGACCAGCCGTGGTGGCATAGGGCTTGGCGGTCAGACTGGAGCTGACGGAGCTGGCGAGGATGCGCCAATGATAGATCATCCGTGGGATCAGGCGAATCTGTTGAGGTTCAAGTTGGTCCGCTACGCGCAACGCCAAATCCCAATCCTGGCTTCCCTCCCTTCCCAGTCGGAAGCCACCCACCGCGCGCAGTAAGGCGGTGCGGTAAGTGCCGAAGTGGCTGACGCTGTTTTCCTGCAGCATCATTTCGAGGTTCCAGCCGGTTTTGAAAAATGGGTCGCTGCGCCTGCCATGATCGTCTATTTTATCTTCGTTAGTGAAAATAATGCCCACATCGGGATGCTGGAGAATTTCCCAGGCCAGGAAGTAGAGTGCGGTCGGGGGAAGATCGTCGTCGTTATCATACAACGCGGTGAACTCCCCGGTGCAAAGCTCCAAAGCAGTATTGGAGGCGGCACTGATGTGCCCATTCTGCGGGCGGAATGCCACCTTGATGCGTGGGTCCATGGCGGCATAACGCTGAAGCACCCGGATTACCTTGGGGTCAGTGGAGGCATCGTCCGCAATGCAGAGTTCCCAATGAGGATAGGTTTGTTCCAGCACGGCTTGGATCGCACGTTCCAGCCAGCGGGGCGGAGGATTGTAAACTGGCATGAGGACGGAGATCAACGGATGTGACGGCCAGGTCCGCACATGCTCCCGGAGCAGCGGCAACTCGCTGGCTGGTATGTCGGTCTGTTCACACCAAATTTGATAGGGAGTCGGCGGGCTTTGCGATTTGCGCCAGGGACGCAGCCATTTCCAAAACGGTGAGAGGTAGCAATGCAGGACGGCAACTGAGTGCCATTTCCCCTGCGCATCTTTGTATTCCAAGGTGAGGAGGTTCCAGCAAAGGTCCAGCTCCAGCAGGATGAGGAAGCCACTGAGCAGACTGTCGGGATGATCAGGATATTGTTGGTGGACCTCCGGACGCTCGCGCTTGCGGCGGGCGGTAACGCAATTGGTGCCCCGGCGTAGCCGCAGTCCATAAATGGGCTCGTTCTGGGGGGCCAAGAACCAACCCTGCACTTCGCAGGCTGGTTCCAGGGCCTCCACGACCAGATCCGCTTTGCGACGCGTGGCTGCGGCAGCGCTGGGCAGGAGCGAGGGGGTCACTGCAAGGTCGAAATGTGCAAGCATCGGGCGGAGAAGAGTTACTTTTCTGGAGGCAGGGGTGTTTGCAGAAGTTGCTGGAGCACTTGTGCCAGCAGCATCTGATCTTCGGAAAATGGATTGTAGGTTACTTTTCCCACATGAAATGCGAATGGCCGGCCCTGGTGCAAGAACTGCTCCCAGCGCTGCTGCACTGGCTCGGGAATGAAAGGGAAAGGCGTGGTGAGCCAGTAATGCCTGCGTTTAGGATAGGCCGTCAGCGCCTGCGGAATCGCCCAGTGGCAAAGTCTAAAAAGCAGGGGAATCTTCCGGGCATAATAAATGGCGGTGTAGCCATACTTAACGGTTCGGTGATAGCGTTCATAGATGTGGTGGCCAATGTCGCGTCTGGGGTCCCAAGACCACTTGCGGCAGGTTAATCTCCACGCTGTCAGCAGTGAGCCCCACCCCAGCTGGCTCACCAATTGGAGGATCCGTGGCCAGAGTTTTGGGGTAGCTTGGCAGATCTCTCTAACTTGCTGATGATACTGCTGTTGCCGGTCAACGCTACGGCTCACTGGTGGCGTGAAGTCTAAATCGAATCGATGCTGCTGATGCAGGGCTCGACGATTGATAAAAAGGCAGATTCCGGTGGGGAAGTAATGGTAGGTGCGCCCGAAGACGTTGAAGGCCCCAAGGCGTTCGGGGTGATACGGTGTGCCCCAGAACATCAAGGATTCTTTTTTCATCAATGCGGGCACTTTTTGGAGCCAGCGGGGCAGGACGATGAAGCAGTCAGGATCGATGATCAGCAGGTGTTGGGTGGTGGCATAAGCCACGGCAATGTTCAGTGCCTTGGCGTGGTGCAGCGAGCCATAGGCTACAGTGTTGCGTTCGGTGGAAAGAGCCAGCGGACCGGGAATGACGTAGAAATCCGGGTCGTCCTCCTGTAATTCTTCGGCGCGTTCCGGCTCGGGAGTGTTCTGCACCACCAACCAATAAATGGGGGTGTCCGGGTTCAGATGCCGCATCAGCGCCAAGTTCTGGCGCAGCAATGCCGTCGAACGAAAGCAGACGGAAACGATGGTTAGGCCCATGGCGGGCGCGGCTTGGAAGTATTGCTGGAGGGTCATCGGCGGGGCTCCGTCAAGTTCAGTTCATAGCGCAGCAGGCCGGGGCTCTCCTCGCCACACGCGGTGTAGCCAAGCTTGGTGTGGAGGGCCAGGGAGTTGCTGTTGTCCGCCCGGATGGTGGCGATTAATTTAGGTGCGACCCCTGGAGGCGGGGATTGCTCGGTTAGGAAACGCAACATGGTTCCGCCCAGGCCCTGCTGGCGAAAGGCTGGAGCCACGCAGACGGTGAGCAGGGCACCGGCAGGTTCATAGGCTAAGGCCGCATAGGCACAGGGCACGCCGGTGGCATCCCGCGCCAGCCAGACGCGGTAGTTTTTATTGCCAGGAGCAGAGTAGTTCCGTTTCCACCAGCGGGCTTGGGCCAGTGGACTGATATAGCCGCTGTGGTTCGTGAGCCAAGCCCGACAATCATTACGGATGGCAGCCACGGCCAGCGCATCAGCCAGTGAATTGAGAGCAGTGATGTTCAGGGATGACTTCATGCGTGACGGAAATAGCGATCCACGGCCCCGATGATCCTCTGGACATGTTCTTCCGTGAGCCACCAACCCACAGGAATACAGACTTGATGGGCGGAAAATTGATCCACTCCCGGTAGATCCGTGCGGAAATCCCAGAACACCGTGTGCCCGTCATTTCTCGCATGAACTTGCGAAGTCATGATGTCCTGCTCGGTCATGTAACGCACGAAATCCGCCCGATCTGGAACTAAAAAGGTAAACAACCAATGCGCAGACTCCCGATCCTTCTGGTAATCTAACAAGGTCAACCCTTTCGATGCCAAGGGCGCGAAGGCCTCGCGATAGCTGGCCGCGTGGCGCTGATGGGCACCCACGATTCTGGCAGCATGGTCTAACTGGGCGATGCCGATAGTGGCAGCCACATCGTTCATATGAAATTTGTAGCCATATTCCACCACGTCTTCCTCACAGCGGAAATCCTTGCGGGGAACGTCCCGGTCGATCCCATACCAGCGCAGTAATTTTCCTCGACGATAGGTGGAGGCATCACGGCAAATCAAGGCCCCTCCATCAACCGTCGTAATATGCTTGATCGCTTGGAAGGAAAAGGTGGTGAAGTCTGGAATCGCCCCCAAATATCGTCCCTGATACTTCGCCCCGAAAGCATGCGCCGCATCTTCAATCAGGGCCAGGCCATGCGCATCTGCTACCGCCCGCAATTCATTGAGATCGCAGGGATACCCGCCCCAATCCACACACACAATCGCCTTGGTCTTGGCGGTAACTTTTTGCGCCACGCTCTGGGCGCAGATGTTCCCGGTCAGGGGATTGATGTCGGCCCATACGATACGCGCGCCCATGGCCATGATGGGCACGTTGGTGGCCATGCAGGTCATGGGGGTGGAGATCACTTCATCTCCAGGTTCAACGCCGGCCAGGCGCAGCGCCAACTGCAGGGCGGAGGTGCCGGAATTTAACGACAGCACGTAGGGCGATGAGACCCATTGTTGCAGCTTAAGCTCAAAGGCTTCCACCTGCGGCCCCTGGCCAATGAAGCCGCAGCCCAAAACGTTAGCGCTTTGCGCGATCGCTTCAGGAGACATGAAAACACTAAACAATGGAATGACGGACACAGATACAGATGGTGGAGGTTGAAGCCTGGGTAATAACGGGACTGGGTTTTGGCATGCGGAGTGCCTGCGGGAACTCGATCAATGAACCGGGAGCCCGCCCTGCAGCCAGCCTATTGTTGCCAGATCATCCGTAGTCAAGGATCGCAAAGTAACAAATGACGAAAATCCCCGTTTTTTCGAGCGGCTAGGGATCTTTTCCCGACTGCTCGTGTTCGTAGAGGCGGCTGTAGCGGATGAAGGTTTGATACGCGGTGCTGATGGCGATCCAGAATCCTGCGAATCCATCGAGAAAGCCGCGGCGGAAAAAATAGGCCCGCACGAAGCGCCACCAGGGACGGAACAGCGTGGCCAGCAGGCTCCAGCGTTTCCCTTCACTTTGCTGCCGACCCAGGTAAGCATCGCTAAACACGTTAATTTTTTCGATGTAGCGATTTATGTTAGGAAAAGAAAAGTGATGCAGATCGGATTTCATTTCCAGAACGCGCGATCCATTGGGGAGTTCCATTTTATCATGCTCTGGACTTCCTCCCCACTTGGCTCCCTCGCGTCTCACCAAACGGAGCTTTCGGTCAGGATACCAATCGCCATGAGTGATCCAACGTCCCATGAACCATACTTTGCGGGGGAAGCTGGCACCTTGAAACTGCTCGCATTGCGCACTGCTGAAGAAGTGCAAAATTTCCGCCAGCAGTTCTGGAGAGAGTGCTTCATCCGAATCCAACGCCAACACCCAGGGCTGGGTGCACTGGCCGAGCGCGACATTTTTTTGATCACGAAATCCCAACCAATCTTGGTGGGACCAATGCGCCCCATATTGTTGGGCGATGACTTCGGTGCCATCCGTGGATCCTGAGTCCACCACGATGATCTCCGCCGCAAGGCTTTGGAGGCTGGCCAGGCAGCGCGCCAGATTGACTTCCTCATTGCGGGTCACAATGGGGATGGAGATGGGTAAGGGTAAATTCACTCCACTGCTTCATCGCAAATGCGCGAAAATCCAAGTCCTAATTCATTCGCAAGTTTAAGTTGGGAAGCTCAATTTTGAGAAAAGAAAATGCGATTTTCTAAGTGCACTGCAATTGACAAATCGTTCGACCCAAAGAAGTGTTCGGCACACCAGAGACCTTTTCAACCAATCCCCTAACGCCCCCAAACGCTATGGCCTTCCGCCTTGATAAAGTAATCGTTCGTGGAGAAATCTCCAATCAGGTCCGTGGCCAGGTCACTGGAAAGCTCTGGCTGTTGGGCCGTAAGGAGCCAGTGGAAATCGCGCTGAAAGGAAATTGCCTGCGGGACTTGGCTGGGTGCCGTTTAACTTTTGAGAACCCATTGCCACAGCGTGAACCGCAGAGCGAGCAGCTTGCGCCACAGCAAAAGGGGCTGACTGGAGACATGACAGCGTCCCGTAAGGCCAAGGTGCCAACCGTGAACGATGATGAGTTGATTCAGCTCCTGCACAGCAAGACTCCAGTGCCGTATGTCTTTGCGAATATTTTGTATCTCGAATGGTTCAGCGAAGCCAATGGCCGCGTGGTAGTGGAGAGTTCTGGTTTCCGTCTGGAAATCTCTGAACCGCTCTGGAGCATGACGGTGCTCGAGGAGGAAACCCAGGTGGGTGAGAGTCAGGAAAATTTCTATCGTTTCCTGGACCAACTAACGGGCGTGGCCAATGTGGATGATGATGAAGAGGAGTTCCTTCAGGAGGAGGACGAGGACGAGGAAGATGATGACGAGATGGATAATGAGTGGGACACAATGGTTGAAGATGAACCGCTCAATGAATTCGAGTGGGAGCAGGAACTGCGTGAAGCGGACCGGCGGGCGGAAGCCTATCAAGAAGCGTTTGATCGCTACAAGGACTATCCGGAGAAGGATAAAGAACGCCTGATCGCTGAAGCCATGGGTTGGGACGTCGAGGAGATTGAAGAATTTCGTGACGAGTGGGAAGATGTGGCAGAAAGTTTCCAAGACACCGATCCTCAGGCCTTGATTGAGCAGGCGGATAGCTTGGTGGAGGATGATGATGAGGACATCCATCATCCGCTCAGCCGCCGCGCCATGCGGTTTGCCCTGCGCCTTCAGGAGGACGCAGAAAAACTGGGCATGTTTAATTTGGAGAAGGCCAGTAAGGACAGTCCGTTGCTCTCAGTTATCGTTAGCATTATTTCCCTCGGAGGAAAGTTGGCGGCGGCTTTGGATGGTGTGGCCATGG
The DNA here is from genome assembly GCA_031411295.1 of Verrucomicrobiales bacterium. Lineage (GTDB taxonomy): Bacteria > Verrucomicrobiota > Verrucomicrobiia > Verrucomicrobiales > V1-33 > JAGNEJ01. The sequence goes on from JANOAV010000057.1 coordinate 65,644, forward strand.
GTTACGATCCAGAGCCTGGCTTCATCATCGCGATGCTGAAGCGCTCGCAGATCCCGCTCAACGAAGCGCTGCATTCCCTTAGCTCGATTGACCCCAAGAGCCTCACGCCGGACACCCGCATGTGGTTGGCCACCGCCCGCTCGGAACTCTTCGATCTCCGCAAGGACATTCTGGATGTGATGAAGGAAATGCGGCAGAAATAAGGCTTGGCTTTGGTCTCTGGCCTCAGCCAGCAAAGCTCTTCACGACCAGCACGGGACAGTGGGCGTGGCGCACCACCTGCTCGGCCGTGCTGCCCAGCAACATTCGTTTCAAGCCAGTGTAACCATGACTGGCGATGACGATGAGGTCACTCTGGGCTTCCTTGGCCACGTCACAAATGGTAGGCCAAGGATGACCTTCCTCCATGCGGGTAGTTACGCTAACCCCGGCTGGGACCTTGGTGGCGGCAGCTTCGAGTTCTTGCTGCAGAGCTTTGCGTTGCGCAGGATCGATTGGCAGGATCACCGGTGGCACCACAAAGGGGCCAACATCTCCCTGCATGATTAGATTCGGCGGCTGCACATAGACCAAGGTCAGGGAGGAGCCAATCACTTGGGCCAAGTTTCCCGCAGCATGCAAAGCCGCTAACGAGTGGTCAGAGAAGTCAATGGGAACAAGGATTTTTTGAAAGTTCATGGCGTGGCTGGGTCAGAGTTTAAATTTTGCTAGTGATTTGGGATAAGCCCTGCCGGGGCACTCGGAAGGTGTGCCACGGCAAGGCTGTGGAGGGTCAACTTTCGTCCGCCTGCATTCCTTTGTGGTATTCGGAGTAAATGAAAATGGGGATTTTGAGTTCTCCCAGATGATGTTTGATGAGCGTTAAAACCTCAGGCCAGTCCAAGCCTCCTACTCCTGTGGCCAAGCGTGGCAGGGCAATGCTGTTAAATTTTTCTGTGATGGCCAGACGATGCAACGCGCGGAGGGCGTGGTTGACATTTTCGATCGAAGCCTTGCCTGGATGCCCTCCTTCCTGGCGGGCGGGTGCTTGGGTAAAGAGATTGGCGACCCGCCGTCCGGGACCTGACCACAGCCAGAGGCCGCCCACCGTGGGGTTCTCCAGATGGCAATAGTGGCGGAAATCCTTCACCGTGGCGGGCCACTCCTCACGGAGACTGAGCGCCAGCCCGCTCGTGAAATGATCCCCGGGGGCCAGTCCGTGGGCAATGACTTCGGCTTGGGTCAACAGGATATCTCCACTTACTTCTTTAATCATGATCGATGGGGTTTGGGTTTGCTTGGGGAAGGCTTCGGCAGGATGTCCGCGCTTCCTTCCACGCCCTACCTTAATCGACGACAGGGCACACGCCACGCAGCCATTCCGAAACGCTGAGCGCTTATTCCGTTGTCGGTTATTCCCCCCCTGATGCGCCTGTCTTATTTTTGCTGTTTTGGTGGTATGCTTGCATTCCCTGATCACTGGAACGACCGTGAAGGAACCCATCCATGCCTTGGACTGGTGTCCCACGCTCTTGAAATTAGCAGGGGCAAAAGTAGCTTCGGCCAATCTGGGGTTTAATTCAACTGGACTGCCAGACGGAAGAATGCCCGCTGGATACTCAGCAGGGGAATAGAAGCGCGACGCAGCTGGAGCGAACCGTTAGTCGAAAGCAGGGTGTCCGTGAATCCCGCCGGAGCCCCGACTTGCCCCGGGCCTTTCCAGTGAAATTGGTCCAGCGAGAGTTCCGCTCGGAAGGTAAGATCAGTCAACGCAGTGTTCTTGATGTAGTCAAAATTGGCCGCCGTGGCGGTGGTGGTCAATCTGGGACCTGGCGTGGCGGCTGAAAGCACTTGGGTGGGCGAACTGCCCATGGCGTATTCGTAGAAATTTTCCTGGCCGTCGGCATCGAAGTCTGCAGCTGGTGCGAGCGCAAGCGTTCCCGCCGGAAGAGCCTTGGCGGTTTCATACCCCCTGGCCCAAGCCATATAGCCAGACAGACCCTGGGCGGTAAAGGTCTGCCATCCAGAGGGCAAGCTCACCGTGCCATTGAGTGGTTCACAGCGGAAAATGGAAGTGCCCGCGCTGCCTGGGGTGTAGGTAGTTGCTTCGGTGTTAAGTGTGCTCACGACCAGAGGTGTCAGCGCAGCAATATCGGCAAACTGGATTGCATCCACAAACCACGCTGAAGAGCTATCCACATCTGGGAAATAGGCCCCTCCCGGCACCACCGCATAGCGCAGCCGCAGTCGAAAATATTTTCCAGCCCATCCTGTAAGGTTGGCGTTTCGGGTCTTCCACGTGATTTCGCCCTGCGTATCAGTGCCATTTTGTGCGAAGACCGAAATCCAATCGCTGGCCCCCTCCTCCTTGATTTCCATGCGGGCCGTCTGGTCTGCGGTGGCCCAGCCAAGGCGGCTTTGGAATGCAATCCCGGGAGACGTGCCGGCCATGTAAAGCGTATTTAATTCCACGAACTGATCATATCCATCAGGCATCGCCAAATGAAACGAAGCACTGCCCTGCTGCTGCACATTAGGATCGACCAACGCATAACCCGGGGAGAGGGTTGGGGTCACCTTGGTGGTGTTCTCGCAATTTTCCGCCGGAGCGGCCGCTTTGCTGAAGGCTGTGAAGCGGTAACTGGAAATTCCCGGCACCGCAGTGAAGGTCACGCTGGTGGGTAGGCTGACATAGCCCTGCGCAGCGGAGGTGAACACCGGAGCGGTGTAATTTAATTTGAGATCGAGTTTCACATTATCCAGCCCGGCATTGATCGTGCCAGTGGTGGTTTGAGTCAGATGCGGGCCGGTAAATGACACGGTTCGACTGCCTGATGCTCTCGGAAATGGCAACACCCAGCCGCCGCCAACTGCCGTGAGGCAATGGAACGTTGATCCGCTGGAGGTGACCGTCACCCCACTGAGCGCTTCGCCTAAGTCATAGAAACTATTTCCGTTCAGGTCAAAATAGGCCACCCCCGTGATGAAGACATTAGAGTTGGGTGCCTGTCCGAAATCCTCCGTCAACAATTGTGGTCCCATGCCGTTAGCGCTGCTTTGAATAATGCCGACGCCAACCTCCCGGAATGAACTAGCGTGATCGTTGATACGGTGCCCGCGGGGCGATTGCATCCCGTTCGTCCCCACGCCCCAGTCCACCTCGAATCCAGCGTGTCCAAATAATGGGTTGAGCGAATAGGCATAAAGGTTTTCACTTGCGGAAATCCAAGTGTAGCCCGCCGCCGTGATCCGCTCCGTCGAATTCCCCCCCGGCCCACTGGGGATTTCGTCGTGGGTTTGCAGACCGTTGGTTGACATCCACTGGGAGTGGCTACGGGCCGCAATTGTAAGGAACTGATTCGGTGCCAATGGAGGCGTGGCTGGCAGCGCTGCAAACTCCGCTTTCATCACCGGCAAATTCAACCCATAAAACTTGTAGTAGTCGATGATGTCAGGGTCGGTCAGCCCAGCCAGGATGATTCCCTCAGCCGCAGGAAACATCCGCGCCCGATTGAGCAATTCGAGTTGTAGTTGCTCATCCGGCGTGGGATTACCAAAGGTATAAAGCGTAGTCAGAGCCTCCATTCCAGGCTTCTGTTTGGGAAATCCGCTCTGGGTGGCCAGAGTCGCTGCCGCAGGAGCCGCGTGATACTCCCGCGCGCCCACTGGCAGAGCGCACAACGCCACCAGTGCAAACCCCACCAAGGGAATGGGTGCAATAGGTAACAGATTGGGGAAAGGCTCCATGCAATGCAAAAGCAGTAGCGACTTGATCCGCTAAGCGGGCTCCTAGCCTACCGTGTCACCAGTCGAAAATCAACCAATTCGTGCAATTAAACCACGCTCACATTAGCAACTTTGGATTGCAGATTTGCGAATTATTGCAAAATAAATAATGCTAATATTAGCATTACTGAGGATGGAACAATTGCCCCGACAGTGCTAAGGTAGCGCTTCATGCCACTCCGCCGTCCTGCCATTTCGAGAAAATCCCCCGCTGCCTCCCAGAGTCGGCTGGGGAGGTTCTGGCGTTGGACTGGAGCCAAGCGCTGGTGGTCTCGCTGGAGTTGGCGCGGGGGGATCTCTCTACTTGGGATGCTGGTGCTCGGGTGGATTGCCTTTGAAATTTACTTCGGCACGCTGGCTCGCGGCTATTCGTTGGATTCATTAGGAGTCATGCCGGAACGCTCTCTCGTATTGGACCGTGACGGTCAGATCATCGGGCGCATGTATGGTGAGAATCGCGTGTTGGTGGCCAAATCTCAAGTAGCGGAAAGTTTCGTGCAAGCCTTACTAGTCCGGGAGGATGAACGCTTCTATGGCCACGGTGGGGTGGACTGGATTGGCATTGCCCGGGCCACCCTGCGCAACGTCAAAGCGGGTCATGCGGTGCAGGGAGCCAGCACCATCACCATGCAATTGGCGCGCAACAGCTTCGGCCTCATGGCGGAGAAAACGCTCCACCGCAAGTTATTGGAAATCGCGCTAACGCAGCGTATCGAGCGCGCCAAGACCAAGGATGAAATCCTCGAACTTTATGTCAATCGCATCTTCTTCGGCAACGGCATCTACGGAATCGAACGGGCCGCTCAAGTCTATTTCGGCAAACACGCCGCCGACCTGCGCCTGGACGAATCCGCCCTGCTGGCCGGGATCATCCGCGGCCCCAACAAGTTTTCCCCGTTTCGAAATTATACCGGAGCCTTGGCGCAGCGGGATACCGTCTTGGAGCGTATGGTGCTCAAGCAGTATCTCACTCCAGAGGCCGCCGCTGCGGCCAAAGCCCGTCCCACCCCAGTGCTGCCACCTCCCCGCAATACCCAGCAGGAAAGTTATGCCTTGGATGCGGTGCGGCATGATTTGGAAATGGTGCTCGATCAACAGGATATCGAAGACGGGAGCCTGAAAGTTTACACCACGCTCGATAGCAAACTGCAGCGTGCTTCCGAGGTGGCATTGGAGAATCGCCTCAGCTCGTTGGAAAAGCAATCCGGCTACCAACACCAGACGATGGCACAGTTTCATCAAGCCCAGAGCAAAGGCCGCGTGGACACGAAGGCCGAGTATGTGCAAGGCGCCATTTTACTTTTGGAAAACCACACCGGAGCCATCCGCGCAGTCGTCGGTGGGCGCGACTACGATGACAGCACCTACAACCGAGCCCTCACGGCCAAACGCCAAGTCGGCAGCACGTTCAAGCCCATCGTCTATGCCGCAGCCATCGAAGACGCTGGCCTGCTGCCCAACAGCCCCATTAGTGATGATCCCATTCGGCCCCAGGAACTCCGCACCGCCAACGGAGCGTGGAGTCCCAAAAACTCGGATGGGACCTTCACCGGCCTGCAAACCCTGGAATTCGGGCTCGTGAAAAGCCGCAATACCATGACCGTCCGGGTGGGCGAGCGGGCGGGAATGGATCGCGTGCTCGCCATGGCGGAGCAGGCTGGTATCAAGGACATCCAAGGCCGCAGCCCCCAGATCTATATTGGAAATCTTGGGGCTACGGTTAAGGCGATGACCAGTGCCTTCAGTCTCTTTCCCAACGGTGGACAGCGCTGCCGTCCCTATCTGATCGATCGCATTGAGAACGCTGACGGGGAAGTCCTCTTCCGCAGCGGGCAGATTCAATATCCAGTGGTTTCCCCGGGGACGGCTTACTTGATGACCAACATGCTCCAAAAAGTGACCGGTCCAGGCGGCACCGCGGCTGCGGCTCGCCAAGCCGGATTGAAAGCTCCCATCGGAGGCAAAACTGGCACGACTGACGACTATCAGGATGCATGGTTTATTGGCTTCAATCCCGACTTCACCTGCGGGGTCTGGGTGGGGCTGGATGATCCAGAGCAAATTATTGGTCAGGGGTATGGTGGGAAAATTTCCCTGCCGATCTGGGTTGAAATCATGAAAGCGGTGGAAGCACGTGAGCCCACGTTAGTAAGAGCCACCTTCCCGCAACCAAATCTCGTCCCCTCCTTGATTTGCCGGGACTCCGGCGCGTTGGCCACCACCCATTGCCCCCATCCCGAACACGTCAATTTACCCTTGGGCCAGGTGCCCACCGCTTATTGCTCGGAACATGCAACCGCAAGCGCCCTGCCACGCGGTGCGGAGCAGGAAGGCAAATCGCTTTGGCAACGCGTGAAGGGGATCTTCGATTAATTTGGCTTGGAGTTATTTGGCCTTGCCGACATGTTGCTCCACGAATTCGACCATTAATTTCCGCGCAGCCTCATCGGTAAACATGGGTCCACCATGATCGGCGTTAGGGTAGATCTGTAGCTTGGATTCCACCCCGGCTTTCTCCAAGGCGGCGTAAAGGTCACGACTTTGTTGCACTGGCACCAGCGAGTCCTTATCACCATGCATCAACAGCATGGGGGCACTGTTTTTATCCACAAAATAAAGGGGGCTGGCTTTCTTGGCCAGAGCTTGATGCTCCATGACCGGCCCACCGAAGAGCCTCGCCACCGGATCTGCCTTCTGGCTGGGTTTGATGATGGTGCCGTCTTCCCAATGCAGGAAATCCGCTGGACCAAACCAGTTAATGACACAGGAAACTGCGCTCGACTGATCCAAGTTCTCCCCCACGTCAAATTCCTTTGTTTGCCCGGTCGTGCCTAACATCGCAACAAGATGTCCCCCGGCACTGGCTCCCCAGGCGGCCACGCGGCTTTTGTCGATTTTATACTTCTCCGCATTGGCGCGCAGGAAACGCACCGCCGCCTTGCAGTCTTCGATCTGGGCCGGGAAGACAGCGTGTTGGCTGAAACGATAGTTCAGACTCGCCACCACCCATCCCTTCGCCACCATGCCGACGGCAGGACAATTCTCTTTGCTTCCTTCCTTCCAGGCTCCGCCATGAATCCAGACCAGTAGCGGGCAGGCGGAAGCTACCCCAGGCGGCACGAACAGATCCAGCTTCTGGCGCTCATGGCCGTTCGGCACATAGGGCACATTCTTGGAAACGGCTGGAGCCTCCGCCGCAGCGAAGGAAATCCCAGCAAGAAAACAACAGAGCATGAGACGTAGATTCATGGCGGCATTGTGCGTCACAGCGCCACGGTGTCAGCCAGAATTTCTCCCACGTTTTCGGTATCAGTGGTCGGAGCTATTCCGCTTCCCTTTCTTGGCAGAAACGGTATCCTCACCGCATCATGAGCGACTATAATCCATATCAAGCATCCTCTGTTCCTGGTCTCGCTGGGACCGGAGCCAACCCAGGCGGTGGCATCTCTCCTACCGTCATCTCCCATTTGTCCCGCACCAAACCGTGGGTGCAGTTCCTTGGAATTTTGGGCATGATCATTTCAGGACTCATATTGCTGGCGGCCTTGTTCGCCATGGTTGGTGGAGCCTCCGCTGGTAATGTCCTCTTCCGAGGAGCAGCAGGCGTGCCCCCAGCGGCCGCCATGATGGTCCTGGGGGTCGTTTATCTGCTAATCGGAGCAGTTTACTTTTTCATTTCCTTCAAACTCTTCGGTTACGGTTCGGGCATTGGCAGCTTGCGCTACTCAGGCCAGATTGAGCATCTCGAACTAGCCTTGGATCGGCAACGCAGCGTGTGGAAGTCCATTGGCATCCTGATGGTGATCATGATGGTTGTCTGGGTGTTGGGCGTCATTGCGATGCTAGTTTTCGCCACTCGCATGGCGGGCGAAGCCAGTAGAAGCTTCCCGCCGCCTATCTCCACACCCTCTGCTCCAGAGTGAAGGGGGCCAGCGCGCTCTCACTATAATCCGAAATCCAGCGTCATCTGCGCCACTGGCGCAAAGCTGTTGCGATGAATCTTACACGGGCCATGCTTCTGCAGGGCTGCCAGATGCAACTTGGTGCCGTAGCCCTTATGCTGGGCGAAGCCATAGCCGGGAAATTCAACATCGTAGGCTTCCATTAAGTGGTCCCGCTCCACCTTGGCCAAAATGCTCGCAGCAGCGATGCTCAAGGATAATCCATCGCCTCCCACTAGCGCCTGCTGCGGAAACGGAAACCCTTTCACCGGCAAGCCGTCGATCAGCACCATCTCCGGATCCACCCCCAGCGCCCGCACTGCTCGTTCCATCGCCATGTGCGTGGCGCGGAGAATGTTGTGCCGATCAATTTCCTCCACCGTGGCGATGGCCGTCGCTAACTGAAGTCGCGAGTCTGCTTTCAGCTCATGATAAATTTTCTCCCGCTGGGCTGCCGTGAGCTTTTTGCTATCGGTTAGTTTGAGGTGAGTGAAATCCGCCGGCAAGATCGTAGCCCCCGCCACCACGGGGCCAGCCAATGGTCCGCGGCCCGCTTCATCCACGCCGATGATGACGCCAAGGCCCGCCGCGCGATGCTGATTCTCGTAATCCAAGGAACAACTCATGGTCCGATCAGGGCGAGGAATTCCACATTGCCATCGGTGCCCTTGATGGGCGACTCCATGACGTTTTTCCATTTCAGTTCGGTGTGTTCTTCGATGAAGAGCCGGATCTTATTCACCGCACGTTGATGCAGGGCGGGATCCCGCACGATGCCGCCTTTGCCAACGTCGTCCCGTGTTAGTTCGAACTGTGGTTTGATCAGACAAATGATTTGTCCACGCGCCGGATCTAGCGTGCGAATGACCGGGCCGAGCACGAGGGTGAGGGAGATGAAGGAAACATCAAACACGGCCAGATCGATTGGGTCCGGGACGTCTGCAGGATCGAGATGGCGCAGGTTGAATTGCTCCCGCGCGATGACCCGTGGATCATTGCGAATCTTCCAGGCCAATTGATTGGTGCCCACGTCGAAGGCATAGACTTTGGCCGCTCCTGCCTGGAGCAAGCAATCAGTGAATCCTCCGGTGGAAGCCCCCGCATCCAAACAAGTGAAACCCTCCGGCTCCACCCCAAAGGTCAACAGCGCTCCCTCCAGCTTTAACCCGCCCCGGCTCACAAAGCGGGGCTTCACCTTCAAGTCCACGCGATCCCCTGTTTTCACGGAAACACTAGCCTTGTCCACCACGCGGTCATTCACCATGACTTCCCCCGCAATGATCAACCGCTGCGCCATCTGACGACTTTCGCAAAGCCCGCGCGTCACCAAACTAACATCCAATCGTTGTTTTTCAGGTTTTTCCACAATGATTAGGCTTCAGGGGCAAATTCTGCGTCATTAATGGCGTCGATTAACTCGCGCAGGCGACCATAGTTGCCGCGCTTGGGCTTGAAGACCAGACGGGGCAACTCCAGCAACTCCGGCTGATCCGCCTCCGCCTTGAGCGCCCCCCGTTGCACGATCTCCCCATCCAGGATCAGATCCCGGAAATTCTTGTTTAAGATATAAACCTCCTCCGCTCGGATTTTCTTGTGCAAGCGAATCGACAACCGCTCCCGCACATTGCGATAACTGTGGAAGACTTTGTAAAATTTCTGAATGTGACTGACCGCCTCCGCCACATTATCCGTGACATGGAAGAGCGAGAAATCATCCTCTGAGATCAGTTTACGTGACAGCAGATGTCCGCGCACGAACGCCAGGAACCCGGTCCAGTAGTCGCCTCCCGGAGCATCCACCATGACGATGGGGAGGATCTGGGATTTCCCCGTCTGAATCAACGTCAGCAATTCGAACCCTTCGTCCATCGTCCCAAACCCGCCGGGGAACAAGGCTACGGCCTCTGCCTCTTTGACGAATGTCAGCTTGCGCGTGAAGAAATAGTTGAAGTTGATCAGTTTCTTATCACCCCCAATCGATGGGTTGGCCTCCTGCTCGAAGGGCAGTTTGATGTTCAGTCCGAAACTATTTTCCCGCCCTGCTCCGCGTTGCCCAGCGCCCATGATGCCATCGCCCGCGCCTGTGATAACCATGAAATCCTGCTCCACCATGGCCCGCGCAAAGGTCTCCGCAGCCACGGCCTCGGGATTCTCCGGCTTGGTGCGGGCACTGCCGTAAATGACGACTTTCTTGCGATGGTTATACGGAAAGAAAACCCGATTAGCCGCCCGCAGCTCGCGCAGGGTGCGATTAAGCAACTTTAAATCAGCCGTGCTAATTTCCTGCCGGGAAAATTTCAAGGCATTGATCACCAACTCCTCTGTCAGCGGACCATGACTGGTGCCGCCATAAGCCTGCACCAATTCGTGAATTTTCTTGTCGATCGTTCTCTCACCAATGGTCAGCGGTTGTTCCGGTGCGCCCAGAATACCGCCAGCGGTGAAGTCCCGGCCGGCGGGTTCGATGTTAGGATCAATGGGAATCATGCCGGATTATTGCTCGAAGATTTTGACCAGGTCGGCAAACCCCTCCTTCACCAAATCCTCCTTGGGAATAAATCTGAGGCTGGCGGAGTTGATGCAATACCGCAGCCCGCCTTGGTCAGCCGGACCATCAGGAAAAACATGGCCGAGATGGGCCTGGCCGGTCGCGGAGCGGACTTCGGTGCGCACCATCATATGAGACATATCGGCTTTTTCCTCCACTTCCTTGGCATCCACCGGCTTGGTAAAGCTGGGCCAGCCGCAACCGGAGTCGAACTTGTCTTTGGAGGAGAAGAGCGGCTTTCCGGAAATGATATCCACATAAATTCCTTCGCGATGATTATCCCAGAATTCATTCTTAAAGGGCGGTTCGGTGCCGTTACGCTGGGTGACTTCGTATTGGATGGGAGTGAGGCGGGATTTGAGATCGGAGGACATGGATGATTTACGGTATTTGGTGGCAATATGGTCCGGGAGCTTGTTGGCCACAAGGATGAGACCAATGATCAGGCCCAGGGCGAAAACGCCAAAAGTCTTGAACGGGAAGGATTCCATACCGTAATCGATACCTGATTCCCGCCAGAGGTAAACCTAAAATGTCGCTATGTGCGTCACGGCGGCTTTTTGCACATTCAAGGAGTGGGGCTTTGAAAGGCCCGCACACAAGCATGGGTATTGCTCAGCTCAATTTACTATCCTATCATGATGATGGGGCTTGCAAAGCCCCACTCCTTGGAAAGAGGCCCGTGCAAAAATCCGCCCGGTTAAGTGCGCCAAGTGAGCGAAGCCATGTCGAATTATCTTGAGTAGCGAATCTACGGTTGCTCGCATCAGGGGATGTTCAGAAAATCTTTAGCTTGGCTTCTGCTGCCACTCCCGCTTCTCAGCCAAATCGCTCCTGCGGAAGAACCGTCCAATGCAGCGGAATGTGCGACAACCCGCAGACTTGGGTGCTCAACTGCGCTTGATTCCAATGGCGGAGAGACTTCGCCACTCAACTGGGAGTGGCGTGACTCCGTCCGCCATACCCCCTACCATTCCAGGTAGCCGGCATGCTAGTGCTGCCATTCCTCATGAACTACTTCCGCCCAAAAACCGCGCTCACGACCACTTCCTCGATCAATGTGCGCAGGCCGCCGCCGTTGGCTTTGGTTTGCTCCGCGATCTTGGCCACGGCGGTGCGATCTGCGAAATCCAAGTTCGCTCCGGTGCCATACACCAGCAGTTTTCCGGCCACTGCGCGGAGCACGGTGTCGGAGTCGGCTAGCAGTAGCTTTTTGAAACTTGTGATATCGGTAAACGTCTGCCCATCCGGCAGTTGGCCAGTAGAGTCCACGGGCAGGCCCAGCTTGTATTGCCAGATGTCGTTGCCCCGAAGTTTGCCGGGCACTCGGTCGCCTTTGTCATTGGAACGATAACGCTCCCGCCATCCGCCAATGACATCGAAGCTCTCCAGCGCGAAGCCGGGCGGATCGATATTGCGATGGCAGGAATTGCACGTTTCCGAGGACCGATGCTTCGCGAGCAACTCGCGCACGGTGGTGGCACCGCGCGTGTCGGGTTCAATGGCTGGCACGGGTGGTGGCGGGGCGGGCGGTTTTCCTAACAGCCGTTTCATGACCCAGGTTCCCCGGACCACGGGCGAGGTTGTCGTGCCGTTGGCGGTCACTTTCAAAATGGCCGCCTGAGTCAGCAAACCGCCACGGGGACTTCCTGCTGGCACGGCTACGCGCTGATATTGTTCGGTTGTGGCGCCCGGGACATCGTAGTGACGGCCCAGGCGACGATTAATCATCAGCCAGTCGCTCTGAATGAAATCCGTGATGGGTCGATTCTCCCGCACCATTTCCGCAAAGAACGCCTCAGTCTCACCTACCATGGATCGCTTCAGGACTTCGTCGAACTCAGGATACAATTTCATGTCAGGCGAAGTGGCATCGATGGTGCGCAGCCCCAACCATTGACCCGTGAAGTTGCGCACAAACTGTCCGGCCCGTTCGTGTTGCAACATCCGTCGCACTTGGGCTCGGAGCACATCTGGTTTGGATAATCCATCCTGCTGCGCCAACGTTAGCAGTTCCTCATCCGGTGGCCCGCTCCAAAGAAAATAGCTCAACCGATTCGCCATGGCAAAGCCGTTCAACGGACCGGGACGTTCATCAAACAAGAGAAACTGCGGAGAAGTTAGGATTGCCTTGATCCCCGTGCGCAGCGCCTCGGTAAATGAAGCCCCCTCTGCGAGCGCCGTCTGCGCCAACTTCACGGTGGCATCCGTTTCGCCCGGTTCCAACGGACGACGAAATGCCCGGGCCGCTACGACGGGAAGTTGCGCAGCCAGGGCAGCCGCCGCATCCTCTGGCATTAGTTCGAAGGCCACGTGTTCGCCATTCCGCCACGGGTATTTCCCTTCTGCATAATCTTTCCGTGGCACGTTTCCCGCCACGCGTTCGATGCTCTGGGGCGGCCAACTTTCGCTCAGTGGACCCTCGATTTCCACCCACTGAATCGCCATGCCCACGCCTTCATAAATGGCCGCATCCGTGCCCCAATTGCTTTTCCCTTTGTCGTCGAAATTGGTATCGAATGGCGCAATCCGCAGGAAATCTCCGGCAGCCAGGCGGGTGGTCACTTCCACCACCCGAGGCTTATCGGGGGGCAATTCCCAGGTGCCGATGATGCTGCGTTGCTTATGGTTGTCGGTCATCGCCAGTAACGTCACCGGTTCCCCACGACTTTGAAATCCGGAGCCGGAGATCCGGATGGTGTAAGTGCCGGCACGCTCCGCTTTCACATTAGTTAGTCCAAGTTGATAGGTATCAGTAAAGAACGCCACGGCACCGTCCACTTTGCGAAAGAGCACCTGATGTTTCTCCGGACTTCCATCGCCCTTGGGGGTGCCTTGGGGCTTCTCGATATTCTCCGCGATGTCTTTTTTGTCCGTCAACGCGAACCGCTCCTTCTTTCGTGGAACCGGTGGAGCTACGTTTAGAGCCGCGTCCAACGCCAAGTCGGCCGCTTCGAGATATTTCTCAATCTGCAGCTGGGAAAACCGCAGCCCGTCTGCCACCGTATCAAACGCCTGCCCGGAGCTTTCTTCCGGCAATACCTGCTGCAGCGGCACATCAATTCCCAGCAGCCACTGGACCGTGTTTTCATATTCCGTCCGATTCAAGCGTCGCAACCCCGTGCGTCCGCGTGCAGCCTGCTGCTTGATTCCCAGCTCGCGCAGCGGATTCGCCACACTGGTTAGGAAAGCGGCCTGCACTGTAGGCTCAGGCTTGGTTTTATTCGGTGGCGGCATTTCGCCTCGATCCACTCGATCATGGATTTTCTCCCAACGAGCCGCATTGCCCTTCTCCGCTGGATTCCACGTTAGCGTTGTTAAATCTAGTCCGCCTTTCTTTGTTTCTCCATCGTGGCAATCCACGCAACTGGCGGTGGTAAAGAATGTTTTATCCTGCGCGGAAGCCGTAACCATCAATGCTCCCATGAGCACATGAACCAGGGCAAGGGTTCGGCCCCCCCTGTGGAGGGCGACGTGAGGAGACCAGCATCGCGTTAGGCTCGTTAGGTTTGGCGTGAGCGGGGTCTCGTTAACTCGCCATCCACTTTGGTAATTCTGCACGGCTCGCATGGATTCAAAATTACACCGTTTCCAGACCTGGCACGGAGGCTCCGTTGCTGCTGCCGAAGGCATCGATTTCAATGCCATTACGCTGCAGCACTTGCACGAAAAGATTGCTCAGCGGGGTGTTGTTCTTTTCATCCAATTGCAAATGCTGTCCATGCTTGAATCCACCACCCGCCAGAATGATGGGCAGGTTCTTCGTATCGTGGGAGTTGGCATTTCCCAAGTTGCTACCGAAGATGACGGAAGTCCGATTCAACAGAGTCTGCGTCCCTTCCTTGCTGGCTTTCAGGGCCGTGAGCAGCCCGCCCACCACCTCCATTTGCGCCTGCTCGACCAAATGCAATTGGCGCAACTTATTTTCATCCTGACCATGATGGGAAAGGTTGTGGTGATCCATCTCCACGCCCGGCACTTTCGGCACGTCATTGCGACCCTGCACCAGAATGGTGATCAACCGGGTGGAGTCCGTGCGCAGCGCCAGCGGAACCAAATCAAAGATTAACTTCATTCGCCCGATCAGATCCTTTTCCTCTTGAATGTCCTTCGGTTGGGGTTCCTCCACCTTTGGCTTGGGCTTTTGCGCCCATGCTTCCGAGGCTGCCAACCGCTGTTCCATTTCCCGCACGGAAGTGAAATATTCCTCCAACCGTTCCCGATCTTCCGCTCCCACGCGACCTTCCAGTCGCTTCACCTCACCGCTCATGCTATCCATGATGCTGCGACCCTCATGCAGCCGCCGCAGCTGCGCTTTGATTTCGTCTTTCGAGCCTTCCAGAAACAACTTGGCGAAGACTTTGGATGGCTGATGATCCGCCGGGATCATGACCCCGCTGCGGGTGAAACTCTGACTGGAATTGCTCGTCCCTAACTGCAAAGACCCATACCGCGTGACCACGCCTAATTTCTCGGCCGCCAACTGATCCACTGAAATGGAATTCCGAAACCCCGCCAGCCCTGGACTGCGCGCGGCGGTGAGCCAAGTGGATTCGGACGAGTGCCCATCCGCTCCCGCTTGATCTGGATGCGAGATCCCTGAGAAGATCGTGAAATCATTCCGCGTCCCCTTCAGCAAATCCAGATAAGGCGTAGCGGTATAGCCCTTCCCAGCTTCCTGCGGAAAGAGCGACGGTCCATGCAGGCCCAACGAAGTGCAAATCGCCACCAACCGCCGTGGCCCATTTTCAGCCGCCGCCCAAGCACGCGCAGACCACATGGATTCCAGCATCGGCAAGGCAATGGCAATACCAGTCTGGCGAAGAAACGTGCGTCGGTTCAAGGGAGTCATGGCATGGTGGGTGTTAGTAAATTTATGCTAGAGCGGCGTGCCGTTATGGTCACAGACGCGGAGTTGGAAATGCCATTCTTCGGTCCACGGCTGGGTTTCTTCATTCTGGCAGCATTTCAGGAGGATGGTGTTGGGGCCTTGCTTCAGCGTAATCGGCAGCTTGTATTGATCAATGCGGAATCCCCGATGGTATTCGTCGCGCCCGAAGACAAATTTGCCGTTCAACCAAATCTTATAAGCATTGTTGGTGCCGATGCGGATTTCCGCTGCGCCTTCGATGGGCGAATTGTATTCCGCCACCGCATAGGAAGTGACTTCCTTTAGCTTCTTGAGTTCTTTGTTGAAATCCAGCACGCCTAACTTGTCGGTCACCTTCACTTCCTTCCAGGAAACATCGCCTTCTTTCCCGGGGTAAATTTTGCTGAATTCCAGTTCCTTTTCGGGCGGGAAAGTTTTCTCGAATCCCTCACGGCCCAGGTTCTCGAAGGGGCCGATGATGCGGTAGGTGGTGAAGAAACCAAAGTGCTTCACCAAATCCGGTTCCTGACCGAATCCCTTGAGTTCTTCGGCAATGGCCTTCACTTGATCGTCATCACGCGCGGAGGCCAGGGCCTTCGTGAAGAGCACGGGTTGCTCCGCCTTGGGCGCAGCCTTGGCCTGATCCATCACCTGTTGCACGGCCAGGCGACGCAAGTTGGCGCAGGGATCATTGAGCAGCGTTGGCAGTAGTTTGCCCGCCAAATCAGGCTTGGCGGCCACCAGCATGTCGTAAGCTAGTTCCCGCGCTTGGGGGTCCTCAGTATGCCGGTCGAGGAATTCCTGCAGGGCCGCCTGGGGCAATGTCTCTGGGTGCTTCTGCGCTCGCTCCGCAATGCTCATGGCGGCAGATTGCAGCCAATTTTTCGCCACCGGATTGGTGTCTTTCATGGCCCTCAGCACTTTGGGCAACTCCTTGGGATCCACCGCCGCAGCCACGGGCCAGGCGGCAGAGGCAGCTTCGTTTCCCTGTCCTTCCGGGCCTACTTTGGCGAGTGCGGTCAACGCATCGGCCAGCGTCACCTGGGTTGGTTCCGCAGAGAGGAACAGGGGAATAAACAACAGCAGGAGCGTGGGAAGTTTCATGATGGAGCAATAAGGGACGGTGGTGATGGGCAGACTTAGGAAATGGACGGGAGATTTGCAAGCACCGTGATGAACGTCTTGGCGTGGGAAAGCGCGTCCTGCGGCGGTCTCCGCGGCACTCCGTCCGCCGGAGGCGCTCCTTCGCGTAGGTAAAATTTGCTGGTTCAGTGTGGGGGATCGCGCGTAGTCTGGTGCCATGACTACTTCTCATTCCCCAGGGTTCCATTGGATTTCCGCCGTTGCTTCGTTGGTTTGCCTTCCTGCTTTGCAGGCCGCACCCGAGGTGAAATATACCACGCAGCGTCTAACCGATGTGTTCTACGCCGAAGGTGCCACCGCCGCAGATGTGAATCAAGATGGCAAGATGGACATCATTTACGGCCCCCATTGGTATGCGGGGCCGGACTGGAAGGTAGCCCATGAGATTTACGAGCCGAAACCTTTCAAGCCAGACAACGATTACTCGAAGAACTTCGTGGCCTACGCTCCAGACTTGAATGGGGATAAATTTCCCGACTATCTGGTTCTGGGCTTCCCGGGCGACTGGGCCTACTGGTTCGAGAATCCCAAGGGCAAGGACGGTCCGTGGATTCGCCACGATGTTCTCAAGGTGCTGGATAACGAGTCGCCCACGTGGGCAGATATCACGGGCGATGGGAAACCGGAGATTGTGGGCAGCAGTGGTGGGTTCTTTGGCTATGCGGCTCCAGATTCTAAAGACCCCACGAAGGAATGGGCGTTCCAGAAGATCTCCAGCATCAATGCCGCCGGTGGTAAATTCACCCATGGCCTCGGCGTGGGCGATGTGAATGGCGATGGTCGGCCCGATTTGTTGGAGAAAAATGGTTGGTGGGAACAACCCGCCGATTCCCGCACCGAATGGCCGCAGCACAAGGTGGCCTTCAGCAATCAAGGCGGTTCGCAAATGTTCGCTTATGATTTCGATGGCGATGGCGACAACGATGTCCTAACGGCTGAATTCGCTCACGGCTATGGCTTGTTCTGGTTCGAAAACACCGGCAAGCAAGCCAATGGCGACCTCGCATTTACCCCGCACCGGATTCTGGGCAGCAAGGCGGAAGAGAATGCTGAGGGCGTGTTCTTTAGCCAACTCCATGCGATCGATTTAGTGGATATCAATGGTGATGGCGTGAAGGATATTATCACCGGGAAGCGCTACTTCGCCCATGGCAGTCATGGCGATGCCGCCCCGCTGGACCCTGCCGTGCTTTATTGGTTTGAAGTGCAGCCCGGCAAGAAAAGTGGCGAGGCCAAGTTCCTTTCCCACTTGGTTCACAGCGATTCCGGGGTGGGCACTCAAGTGCTGGGAACCGACATCAATGGAGATGGCATTCCAGACATCGTGGTGGGCAACAAAAAAGGCTGTCATGTTAGCGTTTCGGTGAAGCCGTAGCCTGGCTGTCTTGGTCTCACCGCTGGGCAATAATCGCGGGAGCAGGGTGGCAATGCGCTGCTGCTCGTTGCCACCTCCGTGAAAACAATCCTCGTTGACCAATGCACGGCGGATTTTTGCACGGGCCGTTCCCAAGGTGTGGGGCTTTGAAAGCCCCACCATCATGATAGGATAACAAATTGAGCTAAGCAATACCCATGCTTGGGAGCGGGGCTTCAAAAGCCCCGCTCCTTGGGCGTGGAAAAATCCGCCATGTTAACCAACGCGCAATCTTACACTTAGGTTTGACAGGGCAGGGAAATTTCGCTACGCCTATTTAATCATGAGCCTAACATCCTTCTGCCGCACCACCGTCTTTCTCGCTTCTTTCGTAACCCTTCCGGCGTTCGCGCAGGATCAACCTGCCGCAGATCCGGCCCCGGCGGCTGAGGCTGGAACGGAGCAGGATGCTGCGGCGGCAGCGCGCGCGGCGGCCATGAAGAAAATTGAATCCTTCGGCTGGACGCGCTCCGGCAAAGCCAAGATTGGGAGCAGGGCGGAGATCGAGGTGCCAGAAGGTCTGCAAATGACGAATGGTTCCGGTGCGCAGAAACTCCTGCGGATGTTCGACAACATCCCTTCCGGTCGGGAATTGGGGATTCTGTCCGCTCCGGATCTGTCCTGGTGGGCAGATTTTACCTTTAGCGATGATGGTTACGTGAAAGACGACGAGAAATCCGATATTGATGCGGATAAGCTGCTGGCCACGCTTCAGGAAGGGCAGCGCGAGTCCAATAAGGCCCGGCAGGAGCAAAAGCTCATCCCGTTTGTCCTGACCGATTGGGCCGTGAAACCGTTCTATAATGAGGCTAGCAAAGCATTAGAGTTCGGCTTCAAACTCAAAGAGGAAGGTGCCGCGGATGATCAGGCGAGCGTCAACTACAGCACCAAAATTCTTGGCCGCCATGGGGTGATGAACGTCACTTTGGTCTGCGCTCCTGATAATCTCGAAGCCTCGCTCTCTCAACTCCGTGGCGCCCTCAAGGGCTTCAGCTACGTGGGTGGAGAAACGTATGCGGAATATCGCAAAGGCGACAAAATTGCCGAATACGGCCTGACGGCGCTGGTGGCGGGCGGCACGTTGGCGGTGGCGGCCAAGACAGGATTGTTGGGCAAATTGATCAAGCCCATCATGATTGGTCTGGTGGCGGTTGGAGCGATGCTGAAGCGCTTCTGGTCCAAAATCACTGGCAGGGGCCAGTCCTAGCATCGTGACTGCTTTTTACCTATGACTGAGAACCAATTTCTGGTGCTCATCCTGGGCTTGGTTTACCTCTCAGAGTGCTGCTGTTGGGTGCCTGCCACGAGTTATGCCTTCCAACTTTTTCGATTGGGTGAAGGGCAGGTCAATCCTCCTGGCAAAGGACTCGGCAATGCTCATGGGCGCTTGGTGCTGGCGCGCCTTTTGCCTTTCAGGGCGGGATTGCACGTGGTGCCGTTGGAGGGTGGGACATTGGACACTGCCGCCGCGCAAGCTCGCTGGCAAGACTTTCGCGACCGCACGAAATGGCTGGGCCGGGGGGCGGTGCTCAGTTTCCTGATGCTGTTCCTCCTCATTCCCACGGTTTGGCAACTTTACGGTGCGGAGTCTCGTGTTATGCTAGTGTCCGCGCTGTCGCTGTTGATGGTGAATTTGATTACCGCCGGGATCTATTTCAAAGCCCACCCCACATATCATCCAGGGGAGACGTGGGATCGGTGGCAGCATAGTCTGTTCATCGCCTTGGTGCCCACCCATACCTCCCGAGCACGTGATACCTTGGGCAGGAAATTGCTGCAATCCTACCATCCATTGGCCGTAGCCGCGTTCGCACTGCCGGAAGACGTATTCAAACGACTGGCTGAGCGTTGGTTGCGTCAGGCTACCTATCCCCTACCAGGCAAAGCACAGGCCGCCGACTTGCCAGCGTTGACGCAATTCCTCCAGCCGTATAACATTCAGATCACTGCGCCTGTGGCGTCGGACGAGGCCACGCAATATTGCCCTCGATGCACCGCTCAGTTCGGGGCGAGTGCTAACGGTTGTTCAGACTGCGAGGGACTCAAATTGGAACCATTGGCGGCGGAAATTTCGTCCTAGACGTTGGATGGCTCTGCGCGAAACTCTGGCCACATGCCAAGTCCGCGCGTTATTTTTCATCTCGATATGGATGCGTTTTACGCCTCCGTGGAGCAGCGTGATCACCCGGAGTTGCAGGGCCAACCTGTGATTGTGGGATCTCCGCCGGATCGACGCGGGGTGGTCTGTGCGGCCAGTTATGAAGCTAGGAAATTCGGCGTGCGTTCTGCCATGCCCAGTGTGACCGCCGGGCGATTGTGTCCTCAGGGCGTGTTCGTGCGGCCACGGATGGAGGCCTATCGCGACGAGAGCCATGCCATCATGGAAATTGTGCGCAGCTTTGCCGGAGACTTAGTGCAGCAGGTTTCCGTGGATGAGGCTTACCTGGAGGTGACCAATCAGTTGCCCAGTGCTGCGACCCACGATGCCCTGCTGGCAAGCGCGCTGCCACTGGCGCAGGAAATCAAGGCGGCCATTCAAGCGCAGCGGAATTTGACCGCCACCATCGGGGTCGCTCCGAACAAGCTGCTGGCGAAAATTGCGTCTTCACAATTCAAACCGAACGGGCTGACGTTGGTCAAGGATTCGATTAAGGCAGAATTCCTCGCCCCCATGCCGGTCGGGGCTATTCACGGAGTGGGGAAGGTGACGGAGGAAGTCCTAACCAAGGCGGGATTCAAAATCATAGCCGATCTCCAGGCCACGAAGCGGGATCTCCGTGCCATCGTGGGAAATTGGGGGCAGGAACTCAAACGCCTGGCCCACGGGGAGGATGACCGACCATTGGATCTGGCGGATGAAATCAAGAGTATCAGCAGTGAGAATACCTTCCTGCAAGACACCAGCCACCGTCCATTGCTGCGGCAGTGCCTGCGTGAACAAGCGGCGGAATTGGTGGAGAAATTGATGAAATATCGCCTGGCTGGCGGCACCGTGCAGGTCAAAGTCCGCTACAGTGATTTCACCACCCTAACGCGTCAGATCAGCCTGGATGCCCCGCTCGAAGACGCGGTAACAATCTATCGTTGTGCCTGCTGGTTGCTCGCGCGGCATCAACTGGTGCAGCGCCCGTTGCGGCTCCTGGGCCTTGGCGTCTCAGGCCTGCGCGCCGTCACGGTGCGTCAGTTGACGTTGCCGCTGGATGTCCCGGCTGGAGGGTAGTCTAAAGGTGGTTCGCACAGTCCTCTGTGCGGTGGATCATGCTGTGCCGCCACCTCGGAACCGCTGTTTAAACCCTAAACTGAACCCTAAACATTGAAGCGCCATTCGACGACGTCGCCATCCTGGACGACGTATTCCTTGCCTTCGATGCGGAGTTTGCCCATTTCCCGGGCTTTGGCATAGGTGCCAGCAGCCACGAGATCTTTGAAGGCGACGATTTCTCCAGCAATGAAGCCGCGTTCGAAATCGCTGTGGATGACACCGGCACAGGCGGGACATTTCATGCCTGCGGTGAAGGTCCAGGCGCGGGTTTCCTTCTCCCCGGTCGTGAGATAGGTTTTCAGGCCGAGCAGGGAATAGACGGCTTTGATGAGATTGGAGACCCCGCTCTCTTCCGCACCCAAGCTTGAGAGGTATTCGGCGGCATCTTCGGCTGGTAAATCGGCCATTTCCTGTTCAATGGCAGCACTGATGACGCAGGCTCCAGAGCCGTGGTGCTCCCGGGCATATTGTTGAACGGCTTTGACGTGGGCGTGGCTTTCGGGATCCTTGAGCGCTCCCGCCAGTTCGTCCTCGGAAACGTTGCAAGCGAAGATGGTGGGCTTGGAACTGAGTAGGAAGAACCCCTGCATAATCTTGTTCTCAGCATCCGTCAGCTCACAGGTTAGGGCGGGCTTGCCGTCATTTAAGTGCGGCAGGAGTTTCACGATGACGTCATTTTCTGCTTTGGCTTCTTTGTCGCCTCCTTTGGCCTTCTTCTCGTTGCGGTCTTTGCGCTTATCGAGGCTGTTGATGTCGGCCAGAATCAATTCGGTGTTGATGACTTCGATGTCCCGCACGGGATCGATGCCGCCGCTGACATGGTGAATGTCTTCATTTTCAAAGCAACGCACCACTTGGACAATGGCGTGCACTTCGCGAATGTGGCTGAGAAATTGATTCCCGAGACCTTCCCCCTGGCTGGCTCCTTTGACAAGGCCGGCAATGTCCACGAATTCGATCGTGGCCGGGATCAGCTTTTGAGATTTCGTAATTTTGGATAATACCTCCAAACGCTCGTCGGGCACCACGACGACGCCTTGATTCGGGTCGATGGTGCAAAAGGGATAGTTTGCCGCTTCCGCTTTGCGGGAACGGGTCACGGCGTTAAAGAGAGTGGATTTACCCACATTTGGAAGACCAACGATGCCTGCTTGTAACATAGGGCGGGGATTCTAGGGACGCCCGGCCCCGGGTCAAGCACGAGTTCTCATAACCCACGGACATTTCGGACAATTGCCCTTACGTTTCGTCCCAAGGCTAGGCTCCCCGCAGCGGAGCGGTGGTTCACAATCCGGGCTGATCATCGAGATACACGCTAATCTGCATGCTGACTCCATCAAGAAAGGCTGCCAGCTGGCGCATCGCTTGGAAAAAGTTGTTTACATCAAGAAGTTCAATTCGTTTGGTCGTGCTGACCCCTTCTTTGTCTGAGGGGTAGCGGAATACCATCGACTTATTGTCGAGGGCGGCAAGCTCCTGGATAAGGCGCGTCGCATTTATGATTTCGCGGCTTGGAGGAGTCGGCCAAATCTGCTCAAGTAAAGGCCGGAGGAAGTCCCAGAGCTTAACTAAACCATGAACGGCTGGCCACTCCGACGGGAGAGCCAGCAGTAACACTGCACGCTGGATAAGTTCCTTGATGCGCAGCTCGACGTAGTGGCGATACAGAAACACCATCGGGAAGACAACGGAGTCGGGGTAACCACCGCTTGCATGCCAGGAAGTATAAAGCTGCTCGGCTGCCTCATGGTAACCCTCAGCGAAGAGGCTCCATTGCGCAGGGAGCGTTGGTTGGCACGAAAGTGCGAATAGCCTGTCCGTTTCTTTAAATATCTGGGTCGTTTCATCCGGCCACGGCATTTTGCTTAAGTCGAAAGATAGGTTCACGTCAGTTGTTTTGCTTTAAGATAGTCACGTTTAGGCTAGGCGGTTGATACTGAAGATGGATTTGCCTAGCTCATTTGATATTGACCCGGTAAAACTTCTTTGCTTCAGGTTCGGTTGAGTCAAAGAAGGTGGCCAGCGAACCGTTACCGGTGATCGCTGACCCACTATTCGCCCATGACGAAAGATTATAGGAAACCTGGACCTGATAAATTTTTCCAACTTGAGTTTGCCATTGCAGCCTTGCTGCTTGAGTTATCTCGATGTTTGGAACCGTGGGCAACGGCGGGCCCGGAGGCACTACATCCGACCATGTATAACCGATTCGAAGCTCATCGATCACGACTACCGATCCAGGTCCGCCTACGTCAGTAGAAGTTACACTGAAGCCTACGTCCGAAATCTCGGTGCCACTCTCGATTGGTCCGTTGATACCAGCGACAGCTCCTGGGTCCGTTGATGCAGAGGGGTTAACCCAGGTTTGCAGATAGTAACGGGTGGATGACGGGCGCGCCCAACGAGCCACAATCAAATACGTTCCGCCAGCAACAAACGCTGGACTAACCCCTATTCCAGCCCCATCCGCGTTAAATGCCATTAGGGTCATCGAAGTTGCGTTCTGGTTGGGGCGGAACGCAAGTCGTCCATAATTAACCGTTCCCGCATTGATTCGGAATTCAATGCTGTCGGTCCCGGTTCCGAAGGAATCAGGTCTGAAAAGAAAACTAAAATAGAGCGTGGTGTTTTGCCCAATGATTGATCTTGAAGCCAGCAATGTTCCCGGCACTGGTTCTGGCAAAGTGCTTAGCCGGAGTGAGCGGTCGCCTCCATTGACTAAACTTCCGCCGGAAATTTGGAACGAAAGATTTGGAAGTGGATCGACAATTTGGAATCGGCTATCACTGCCTCCACTCCAGCCGGTGTCAGCCCATCCCGTTGCTGTTGATCCAGAACCCCCAACCCCACTTCCAAGCGGCAGGCCGTTAAATGATTCGTAAGCAATCGACTGCGCGCTACTCATGGTTCTCAAGCACCCAAGCAACACCAACGCAAATTTAGTAATTGTAACAAGCGTGTGTTTCATACAATTCTTAAGGGAAGACGATCCGACTGAGATTTGAGAGGTGAATTTCTAAAGATCTCCGATCACGGGACATGCCCGGAGCGGATATTCTAACTTCCTGAGGTTTTCTCCTCCCGCAAGACAAATCACCCTCCCTGTATGCGAAATCGCTTTTAGATTTTCTGCCATAAATGGAAGGGCATATTAGCCCGCCGTCTTTGATAGATTGACACGAGGGCTGCCCCTTTGAAGAGGTAAAACCAACGGAAGCGAGCCAAGCTGAACAACAGATCAGCCTTCATGCTTTTGGAAGCTGTGGTGGATGTAAATCAAACCAAATATTTAACGATTATCGACGAGGGTTTCGAAATGTGTTTGCGTATTGATCTCCGTTATCCTCCTTTGCTTCATCGTAAAATCAAACTCCCCGGCTCGCGACATTCTTGACGAACCTTGATTTCCCGAACATGGTTCGGTTCAGTCGCGCCCCTTGGTTTAGCGGCTAAATTTCCCCCCACGTAAATCTAACATGAGCAGTATTCACGGTCACGTCTTCCGCATCAGCACCTTTGGCGAATCCCACGGAGGTGGGATTGGCGTGGTGATTGATGGTTGTCCGCCCGGACTTCCTATTTCTGAAGCGGAAATCCAGTTTGAGCTGGATCGGCGGCGGCCGGGTCAGAGTAAAGTGACGACGCCTCGGAAGGAAGCGGACCAATGCGAGATCCTCAGCGGGGTCTTCAAAGGGGAAACCACCGGTGCCTCGCTCGCGATTCTAGTGCGCAACGAGGACGCGCGGACGAGTTCTTACGAAGAAATGGCGATCAAGTATCGCCCTTCCCATGCGGACTATACCTATGATGCCAAATTCGGTTTCCGGAGTTGGCCAGGCGGTGGCCGGGCTTCGGCCCGGGAAACGATTGGTCGCGTGGCGGCGGCGGCGGTGGCGCGCAAGGTGATTTGCAGTCTGGTGCCGGGCTTTGAAATCGTGGGCTATGTGAAATCGATCAAGGATCTCGTGGCCAACGTGGATCCTAGCACGGTGAAATTTACGGATGTGGAATCCAACATCGTGCGCACCGGAGATCCGGCCATGGTGGACCCGATGATTGAGCTGATCGAGGCTACTCGGTCGGAGGGAAATTCCGTCGGTGGGGTGGTGGAATGTGTCATCCGTGGCTGCCCGGCAGGCTTGGGGGAACCAGTGTTCGACAAGCTGGACGCAGACCTTGCCAAAGCCATGCTCAGCCTGCCAGCGACGAAGGGCTTCGAGGTGGGCTCGGGTTTTGCGGGAACGAAACTAACCGGGCTGGAACATAACGACCATTTCCGCATGGAAGAGGGGAAGGTGCAGACGACGAGCAATCGCAGCGGCGGGATCCAGGGCGGAATCAGTAACGCGGAGGACATCGTCTTCCGCGTGGCCTTCAAACCAACCGCCACGGTCATGCATTCGCAACCGACCGTGGACGTGCACGGCAAGGACACAGAACTCAAGGGACGCGGCCGCCACGATGCCTGCGTTCTGCCCCGGGCCGTGCCCATGGTGGAAGCCATGGCCGCGTTAGTCATCTGCGATCACCTGCTGCGGCAGCGTGCCCAGACGGGCGTGGCAGGTAGTTTGTGGAAACCAGTGCCGCAACCGCTGCTCTGAGGCAGAACTTGCAAAACCCCGCCAGAAGGTTACTCTTAAACTATGTCCTCCGCCGTTCTGCCAGTAGTTCCCGCTCAAGCCACGCGTTTTACGCCTGCGCTGGTGCCGCGCGTGGTTTACCCTGACAGTGATGGTCTTCCTATGTCTGATAACACGCTGCAATTTAAATGGATCAACATGGTGGCTGCTGGATTTCATCGGCTCTTTCAAGATCGTCCAGATGTGTTCGTGGCCAGCGATTTGCTGTGGTATTATGTCGAGGGTGATCCCAAGATGCGTCTGGCCCCGGATACCATGATTGCCTTCGGTCGGCCTGCGGGGGATCGGGGTTCGTATAAACAATGGGAAGAAGAGAATGTGGCTCCGCAGGTGGTTTTTGAAATTCTATCTCCCGGAAATTCCGTGCACGAAATGCGGCGCAAGGCCCATACATACGAGAAGCTGGGGGTTGAGGAGTATTATGAATTTAACCCGGACAATGGAGACCTGGACGGCTACTGCCGAACGCAAGGAGAGTGGAAACTAATTGATAACATGCAGGGCTGGGTCAGTCCGCGGACTGGCGTGACCTTCGCCACGGATGGTTTGGATCTCATCATCAAGCGTCCAGACGGACAGCCATTTTTGAAATATCATGAGCTGGTTACGGCTCCAGATGAGGCGGAATATCAACGGAAAGAAGCAGCGACGCAACGCGCGATAGCAGAAACAGAGCGCGCCCGGGCTGAAGCCAGCGAGTTTCAGGTGGAGCAGTTGGCCGCCAAGTTGCGGGAACTGGGAGTCGATCCCAGCACGGTGCTCCCTGGTAAGCCTTAGGCTCAGGCTTGGGCGCCTGCGGCAAATTCTTCATCGCGCCTTCAGGTTTATCCGCTATGGTCTCCGGATATGCGACTATTGATCGTGGAGGACGAACCGGATTTGCTTGCCAGTCTCGCAGAGATTCTGCGCGATGAAGGGTATGCTGTGGACGAAGCGGCGGATGGCGAGGAGGGCTTGGAGAAGGCTCTGATGTGGGATTATGATGCGGTGGTGCTGGACGTGATGCTGCCGCGGTTGAATGGCTTCGAAGTCCTGAACCGCCTGCGCACCCGCAAGAAAACGCCGGTGCTGATGCTAACAGCGCGCAATCGTCCGCAGGATAAAGTGCGGGGCTTGGATGACGGGGCGGATGACTACTTGGCGAAACCGTTCGAACTCACGGAACTCTTGGCGCGACTCCGGGCCTTGATTCGACGGGCTTCTGGGAATGCGGAGAACATTGTGCGCATCGGGGATGTGGTGATCGATCTGGCAGCGCATTCGGTGCACAAGGCGGGACAACCAGTGAGCCTAACCGCGCGTGAATGCATCCTGCTGGAATATCTGGCCCAGCATCGGGGGCGGGTGGTGACGCGGACGCAGTTGTATGATCATTTGTTCGATGAGAACGAGAGCAGTCTATCCAACTTGCTGGACGTTCACGTGTCCAACGTTCGCAAGAAGTTGGGGCACGACTTCATCGAGACCAGACGGGGGCTGGGCTACTGCTTGAAATGATCCTGCCGACCACCTTACGCTGGCGCATTCAGCTCTGGCATTCGTTGCTGTTGTTGCTGGTGCTGGTGGGCTTCGGGCTGGCGGCATTCCGCTATCAGGAACGCAATATTTTGAACAACCTGGAAAAGGAGCTGCGGACGCGTTTGGATATCATTCATGCGGGCATGCCGGTGCCTCGACCAGGCCCCCGGCCCGAGGGGCCGCCCGGGAAGGATCGGCCACCACCGAGAGATGATGACGGGCCAATGTTCAATTTGTCCGCCGAGCGCGCGGCCTTTTTTCAGGAAGCTGCTGGTGATTCATTTTACTATCAAATTTGGCGCAGGCGCGGGGAACCCTGGGCCCGCTCAGGGACTGCGCCCAAGAATATTCCCCTGCCCGCGCGGACGACAGGGCTGGGACTGGGATTTACGGATCGGGAGCGGGGAGACCTGCGGGAGGTGTTTTGGTTCACTCCCACTGGCGATGCTTTGCTGGTTGGAAAATCCGCCAAAGAGGAACTCGCAGAAATTCAGCGCTTCGGCAGAACGCTCGTTTTACTGGGCAGCGGAATCTTCTTTCTAGCTTTGGCGATCGGCTGGTGGATTACTAAACTGGCCCTGCGCCCAGTGCAGGTCATCGCAGCGTCTGCGCGCCGTATTGCCGCGGGACACCTGGAGGAACGAATCCCCATTCGAGAGCAGCGCAGTGAGTTGGGGGAACTGTCCGGCGTATTGAATGAAACGTTTACCAATTTGGAAAGTTCCTTCGAGCGCCAGGCGCGCTTTACCGCTGATGCCGCCCATGAGTTACGAACTCCAGTGGCGATCATTTTGTCACAAGCGCAGGCAGCCTTGCTGCGGGAACGAGATCCCGAGAGTTATCAACGCACGCTGGAAGCTTGCGTCAAGGCGGCCCGGCGCCTGCAACAACTTACCGAATCCCTGCTGGAACTGGCCACCCATGATGCCGGGGCCCTGCAATTGCAGTTGGAGCCGTGTGATTTAGCGAAGCTAACCCAGGAGACGGCCGATCTCATGCAACCGCTGCTGGCGGATCAAGGCATGAAGTTCTCGTGCCAACTGGCATTCACTCCCTGCTTGGCGGACGCAAACCGCATTGGGCAAATTATGGTCAACCTCCTGACCAACGCCCTGCATTACAATCGCCCCCAAGGCACCATTTATCTAACTACGAGATGTGATCAAACGGAAGTGGTCCTGTCGGTGCGCGACGAAGGCGAGGGGATTGCTCCCGAGCATTTGGAGCATATCTTCGATCGCTTCTACCGCGCGGAGGCATCGAGAAATCGGCAATTCGGCGGGGCCGGGTTGGGACTGGCGATTTGTCAGGAAATAGCGTCCGCTCACGGCGGGCAGTTAGGCGTCACCAGCACCCTAGGGCAAGGCAGTGAGTTTACCTTGCGATTGCCAGCCAAGCCATCAGCCTGACCGCTGGTTAATCAAGCAACCGTTCCAGCACGGCTTCCACCGACAGATTCTCCAGTAAGCCCTCAGGGGAGCGTAGCGCCACGACGTGACTTCCCATGGGCCCCCAGATGGTCGCGTCTGTCGGTCCGAACAGCGCCAACGTGGGCACCCCCAAACTGGCTGCCAGATGAGAGATGCCGGTGTCATGGCCCACGTATTGCTGACATGCTAGGAGCAGTGGAACCAGATCTCCCAACGGCAACTGCTCAGCGTAAGCAATCGGCCAGGGCGCGTCCCGCAAGCCCAACTTGATTTCCGCCAGCGGCTGCTCATCTGCTTCGCCCGCAATGATGAGGAAGGAAATGTGGTCGTTGCCGATGGCGAGTCGCCTCATGAGTTCAAGCCACCGCTCGACGGGCCAATTCTTGAGATGGCTGCCGCTTCCGGGATGAATGGCATAGCGTTGCGGAGTAACCGCAACCTGCGGCAGGCGAGGCCAACAAACGGGCTCCACGGCACGTCCTAACGTGGTTGCCAATTGCTGGCTGGCGTGCTGGTCTGTGGCTCTCACCACGGGATCCAGGAGCAGGAGATTCGCGCCTCTGGCAGCATCCACCTGGCTTTGAAACAGGCCGTCAGCATCGGTCAGCCAGGCGTAAATCTCATCGAACTGGCGAAGCCACAGAACCAAGGAATCGGGCAGGGTTCCGGCCTGAAAAAGTGGCGTTAGGTGCGCTGATTCCAGATTCACTGCCTCATGGTTCCAGCCGCAGGATTGCAACAGTGCACTGTAGGCGGGACGGGTCACCAGCGTTAGTTCCTCAATGGCCAAGGCTTGCAGGGCAGGCAGTGTCAGCAGGAAATCCCCCAACGCTCCGCCGCGGAACACCAGCGTGCGTTTCCGCGGATTCATGGGCCGAGCAATTGCTTGCTTAAGTCCGCCAGATTTTGCCGCATCGACTCCACCTCCTGGTGACTCGCTTCCTGCTGCTTGCGATGCAATTCGCACGCCTCCAGCAGGGGACGGTAGTGGGTGCTAAACGCGGTGAAAGCGCGTTGCAGCCAATCCTGCATGACAGTCTGGGCCTGCTCCGTCACCCGGCTAGTCTCCGCCGCCGCCAGATCAGACCATGCTTTGGTAAACTGCCGTTGCAGTGCCTGCTGATTCCACCAAAACAGCCCTAACGCCAGAGCCAACACCCCGCAACCAACACCCGACAGCCACGGCAAATAGAGCCCTAAGCCAGCGGCAATACTTCCAGCGCCCAAGACCAACAGCAGCCAAGTCAGACGCTGCGCTCCTTGAAATTTTTCAAACACCGGAGCCAAAGCTTCTCCCCAAGCGGCCCCGCTGCGCAGTGGGGCCAATAGTTGCGCCTGGGCTTGCCGCAGCGATTCCACTTCCGGCTTCAAACTTTGCGGTTCCTCCACCCGACGTCCTAACGCGACATCCATCGTCACCCGCGTCTGCCGCCAGAGCTTGGATAAATCCTGTCCCACGCGCTGACGCAGGGTTTTTGTCTGCACTTCCAGGGCCTCCTGCGCAGCCTGTAACCAAGCCTCGCCCACGGGAGCCAGCGCAGCGGAACTCGCGGCTGGCGGCACCAACTGACTGGCCGCAGTAAGCGCTTGCGTCACCTCCGGCAGCGTTGGTTCGCAAGCCTGCCAGGTCTCAGTTTTCTGCGCCTGCACCTCCTGGCCGATCCGCCTCAGCGCATCCCCCAAGGCATTGAGTCGCCCCGATCGCTCGGTGAGTTTTGCTTGCACATGGCTCAGTAAAACTTGCGCCATCCGCAAGGTGTTGCCCAGCTTTTCCCGCCGCGTGTTCGTCTCCGTCAGAATCTGATTGAGATATCCCTCGAGCGGTTGGAAGCGGCTCTGGGTCAGGAGTTCATCCTTGCCCACGCCGGAAGTCCGCGCCAGCAATGCCTGCCGGGCCGAGACGGGAAAGATTGGCAACTCCCGCCCGATGAATTTCTTCACGCAGAGCTGCAAGTGCTCCAGAATGGCGTTCACTTCCATTTCAGAGCGGAGATCAATTTGCGACAGCACTAACACGATTCGTTTCCCCAACTGCTGATGAATTCGCGCGAGAAATTCCCAACATTTTGCGCCCCACGGATTGGTCACGGGGAGCACGAAGAGCACGGCATCCGCCCGCGGCAGGAATTGCTCGGTGATCGCTTCATGGCCTTCAGCTACGGAATTCACCCCCGGAGTATCCAGGATGTGGAAGTCTTGCAGGAAGGGCAGCGGGACCCTGATTTCATCAATCTCTGGAGAAAAGGAGATTTCCTGGCGGGAGAAACCATGGCGAAAATAGCGGATTTTATCCGTCGTGGGCAGAGCGCTGGTGGGGCAAAACTCCTCCCCGAAGAGACCGTTGAGCAACATCGACTTCCCTGCATTCACTTCCCCGGCCACGACAAACAAAAACGGGTCCTTCAAGCCTGCCACCAAGGAATTCACCGTGGCCGCAGGACTGGGTTGCACCCCCACGTCATCCGCCAGCCGACCCAGCGCAAAGAGCGCCAGACCCAGACGGGATCGTAGTTCGAGGGGGATTTCTGCAAGCATGGAAAGGGAGATTTGGCCAGGGAGGGAATCAAGGTAGGATACACACGCCCCCGCTTCTGCATGGGGAAAAGTTTGGTGAGAGGAAATTCATCACAACCCGCTGGGGTGGTCGATGAACTGCCACGGCAAGCCGAATCCTTTTTCCAGCCATCCCGCCAAGGCCTTCACGCCAAAAGTCTCCGTGGCGTAATGACCAGCGTAAATCAAGTTTACCCCCAACTCCTCCGCCAGAGTGTAAGACCAATGCGGTCCCTCGCCTGTGATGAGCGTATCAATCCCATAACTGGCGACCTTGGCGATCTCACTGCCGGCGGCCCCGGTCAGGATGGCCACGTTGCGAATGCGCTCCGGTCCGCCGGGGCACAGATGGACCCGCGCCCCAGCCACGGCGGTGCTGACGGCGGAGACTGCGGCTTCCCGCGAGAGGTCCACCGCGTAACGCTGGCCGGACCATTTTGCATCGCCAAACACCGCTCCCTCAGGAAATTCGCAGGCCTTGCCTAGCTGAACATTGTTTCCCAGAACCTGATGATAATCCAACGGCAGATGCACACTGTAGATCGCCAAGTCATGCTCCATGGCCAGACGCAGCTTCTCGTAATTGCTGCCGGTGATCATCTGCTGGCCATTCCAAAACATCCCGTGATGCACCAACAATAAATTTGCTCCCGCGGCACAGGCGGCTTGAATCACCGGCAGGCACGCATCCACCGCAGCCGCCACCTTCGTGACTTGCCCAGAGCGGTTGGTTAATTGCAGCCCATTATACGCTCCGGAGTAATCCGAAATTTCCGCCACGCGGAGTTCCGTCTGCATGGCACTAACGAGAGAGTCTAAAGAAGTCATGCCGTAATGAACCTCCATTTCAAAGCCTCGGCAAGCTCCCGAAAAAATATTTCACAAATTATCGAATAGGGCACAAGGAACCTCGTCGAAGAAGATGAACACACTGCGCTGCTCACAATTACAAGCAGGCAGCATCCGGTTCAACAAACCAAAACCAAACCTACTGATCCCATGAAACTTCGCTCGCTCCTTCTCACCGCCCTGCTTGGGCTAGGCGCGTTGGCTCCCCTGAACACCGCCAAGGCTGACCACTCCTGTGAACGCACCCGCGTTACCTATGACAGCCACGGCTGCCCTATTTACTGGGTTTATACGGTAGTAGATCGCGACTGCCACGGCTGCCCGGTTTACGGCTGGGTGCGCAGCAGCCCACCATCCCGCCGTTATGATGATGACTATCGGCCCCGCTATTCAGGGTCTTCCTACCGGTCTGATCGCTCTGATCGTTGCAGTTCGGGGCCCAGCTTCAGCTACGGCAGTGGCGGATTCCACCTCCGCATCGGGCGCTAATTCATCAGCGCAACGCTGCTAATAAATCAGACCCAACGCCCCGGGGCGGCTCCTCACAGAGCCGCCCCGGTTGGCGTTTTGGGATCGAATACGAATCGCTCATTTCCTGAGCAGACACAACCATGCCACCCCGGCCACGGCCAGCAGGGTGCCAATAATTTGCGAGCGACTGGCGTGATCCTTCTCCATCCAGCGGGCCAGTGGGATGATGATCAGGGTGCTGCTGGCAGCGACTGCGAGCACGATGGCGCTGCTGCCGGTGGCTTGAATGGCCCATTGATAGCAACTCACGCCCAGCACCGGACCTAACAGCGTGGTCCCGCCCAGCCAAAATGCGGACGTGCAGCCGGACCGCGTTTTCTGAAGCTTCGGCTGCAACTCCGCAGGCAGCCGACGCTGCGCCATCCGCACTAGCATATAGACCAACCCGGCACAGAGCACCCCGGCGGTGGTGCGCTGCCAAGCTTGGCTCAGTCCTGGAACCACGAGACCCAGATGCTGTGCTTTGGTGATCGCCAGGTGACTTAAGGCCGTGCCCCAGCCCATGCCCAGCGCACTCAGTAAAGCAAACGCCACCCCGCTGCGCAGCGCCACCGGACGCGGCCCGGATTTGCCATATAACAACGTAACCGCCAAACCCAGCAAAATCAGCCCCGCTGCCAGCGCCTCCCACCAGCTCAGCGTGGTGCCCAGCAGCAAATAATCCCCCAACGCCCCGGTGACGGTGCTAACACAGAAGTGAATTAATAGCGTTAGTCGCGAGCCCAGGCGGGAATAAGCGAGAAACAAGCCCACGTCCCCCACGCCAAAGCCCACCAAGCCGCTCAGGAAGAACCACCAGAACAGTTCCGCATGGATACTCTCCGGAAACGTAGCCCAGGTAATCAATCCAAGCACGGTGCAGGCTCCCACCAGTCGATAAAAATTTGCCGCCAGGCTACCGAAGATGCGGGTGGCCCGCTGGGAGAAAATAGCGGAACCGGCAAAGAGAAAAGCTGTAAGAACCTGTCCGGCAAATAAACTTAACAGCCATAATGGGATTACTTAGTGAGGCGTCTGACGGCGAAGCCGATCATGGCGAGATAGACAAAGGCTTCGTGGTGACTGGGTTTGCGCTCGTGGTCGCGCACGAGGCGGC
>JANOAV010000058.1:0-12554 GCA_031411295.1 Verrucomicrobiales bacterium
GCGATTCTTTTGGCCCTCTGACCGGGGGTATCGCTATCGCTCAACCCCCGGCTAATTTCTGTCAAGCCTCCGGCTTGAACCTGATAAGATCTCATCTTGAACGCAACTTAGAATTACAGCCACCGTAGCGTGACATTCGAATGTCGCGATGGTAGGATGCCCGACTGCTGTTGAGCGTCTTGCTGTCGTGGCGTGTTCCTCTCGGCATTCGAATGCCGAGCTACGTGCCTTAGAGTCCCTAGGCGCGCAGAGCCTCCGTGGCCTCACGGATTTCCTCCAACGTCACTTCACTGCTGACGAAGGCATCGCCCACCGCACGCAGGAGCACGAAGCGAATGGCTCCTTGGGAGAACTTTTTATCGCGCGACATTTTCTCCAAGACGTTTTCGGTGGAAATGTTATCCGGCAGACGATGGGGCAGTCCGAAGGCCTCATTGAGGGCCTGCACTTGCGCTGCGCCTTCAGTGGTCAGACTGGATTTCCTAACCGAGAGCGCCAGAGCGGCTTTCATCCCCAGGCCAATCGCTTCGCCATGGAGCAGCTCGCCATAGCCAGCACAAGCTTCGATGGCATGGCCGATGGTGTGGCCGAAATTTAGCAGAGCGCGCAAGCCTTTGGTTTCAAATTCATCCGCTTCCACAATGCGGGCTTTGATGGCCACATTCCGGGCGATGAGTTCGACCATGTCGCCCGTGCCTGCCGCCACGGCTTTGATGAGCCCCAACATGGCGGCATCACGGATGGCGGCGTGTTTGATGATTTCTGCAAAGCCCTCGTTCCAAGCCCGCTTGGGCAAGGAATCCAGCGTGCTGACATCCGCCAGCACAAGTCGTGGTTGGTGGAAGGCTCCGATCAGATTTTTCCCCTCCGGTGAATTGATCCCAGTCTTTCCTCCCACCGAGCTATCCACTTGGGAGAGCACCGTGGTAGGCACTTGAATGTAGGGAATCCCCCGAAAATGAATGGCCGCCGCAAAGCCCGCAAGATCCCCCACCACCCCGCCACCCAAGGCCACGAGGAAGGCTTTGCGGTCCAGTCCGGAGCGAATCATTTCACGCACGATCTGCTCCACGCAGGCGAAACTCTTGGACGGTTCCCCGGCCGGCACGGTTATCAGCACGGGCTGGAACCCTTGCTGCTGCAAGCTCGCCACCGCTTGCTCAGCATAGAGCGGCCCCACATTGGAGTCGGTCACCACCGCGCATGCCTTGCCCTGCGGAAAGAGCGTCCGGGCCTCGGTTCCAAGCTGCTCCAGCAATCCATGCCCGATTTTAACATCGTAAGGAGCCGCCTCCAGCGCGACGTGAACGGTCTTCATGAGGCGGACGATTTCGAGACTTTGGGAATTTTAAGAGCCGCCGCAATGAAGCCGCCGAACAACGGATGTGGGGCGTTGGGCTTACTGAGGAATTCCGGGTGGAATTGACTGGCAATAAAGAATGGATGGTCTTTAACTTCAACAATTTCCACCAATTCCCCATCCGGACTGGTCCCGGAGACAGTGAGCCCGGCCGCTTCCAACTGCGCACGGTAGGCATTGTTAAATTCAAAGCGATGGCGGTGGCGCTCGTCCACTTCCAACTTGCCATATAGCCGGTGCGCCAGACTGCCGGGAAGCAGCTTGGCATTCCATGTTCCCAGGCGCATGGACGCACCTTTGTCGGTTACATCCTTTTGCTCCTCCAGTAAATGAATCACTGGATGCGGCCCGTCCGGGGCAAATTCGGTGCTGTTGGCACCAGCCAGTCCACAGGCATTGCGGGCGAAGTCGATCGTGGCAATTTGCATCCCCAAACAGAGCCCCAGATAGGGAATGCCTTTTTCCCGGGCATATTTACTTGCGGCAATTTTGCCCTCCGTGCCCCGCTCACCAAAGCCACCCGGAATGAGAATTCCCTGACAACCATCCAACGCCTTCAATCCATCCGCGTGCTCCAAGTCTTCTGCATCCACGCGCACCACCCGCACGGCACAATCATTGGCCGCCCCAGCATGCGTCAGCGCTTCATAGACACTCTTGTAGGCATCCATCAGCTCGATGTATTTACCCACTACTGCGATCCGGACTTTGTGGGTCGGATTGACGATCCGATCCACGAAATTCTGCCAACTCGATAGATCTGGCGTCTTGGCAGGCAGTCGCAGATACTCGCAGACGAGGTCATCCAGGTGCTCGCCATGCATCATCAGCGGCAGTTCGTAAATACTATGCTTCACATCGGCAGCTTCCATCACGGCCCGGGGTTCGATGTTACAGAAGAGCGCGATTTTTTCCCGCACGTCCTTTTCCAGCGGCTTCTCCGTCCGACACACCAGAATGTGCGGCTGAATCCCAATCTCCCGCATCTTGGCAACCGACTGTTGCGTGGGCTTGGTTTTCAGCTCCTCCGCCGCCTTGATATACGGCACCAGCGTGACGTGAACGAAGAGGATATTATCCCGTCCCACCTCATGGGAAAATTGCCGCATGGCTTCCAGAAAAGGCAGCCCTTCGATATCGCCCACCGTGCCGCCGATTTCGGTTATGATCACATCCAGATTAGGCTGCTTGGCCACGTCCCGGATCCGTTGTTTGATGATCTCCGTCACGTGGGGAATCACCTGCACGGTCTCGCCCAGATAGACACCCGCGCGTTCATTGGCCAGCACCTTTTCGTAAACCTGGCCGGACGTCAGGTTGTTCATGCGCGTGAGATTTCCGCTCGTGAAACGTTCATAGTGGCCCAGATCCAGATCGGTTTCCGCTCCGTCATTCAAGACATAAACTTCGCCATGCTGAAACGGGCTCATCGTGCCCGGATCCACATTCAGATACGGATCGAATTTCTGCATGACAACCTTCAAGCCACGACGCTCCAACAACGTGCCCAATGAGGCTGCTGTAAGACCTTTTCCGAGTGAACTAACGACTCCTCCAGTGAAGAAAATATACTTCATAAGCCGTCATCGTGGCGGGTCAGAATAAAAAAGCAAGTGGAAGCGATGAAAGCGCGTGATTGCGATCAGAAAATCCACCAGAGGCCTACTTTTGCGAAGCCCCAACGCGGCAAAATAATCTTCTCCCGTAGCAACCCGTCCATATTGTCCTATCCGTCCTTGCATGTCCTGACGAAACCAGCAAAGATCCCTCACCCAAGAAAACGCTACACGTAGCCACCTGCGGCTCCTCAAGCCACCCATGCCACCCCCCAAAGTTCTCACGTTGCATTCGCCCGCTAAACCAACCATCTTGCCCAATGAGCGAAACGTCCATTTCACCAACCGAACCGCCGCAACTTCATGGTGCGGTAGTGTATTTTTATGCCTGTGATATCGCTTACGACATGCAGCAGACCGCCGTGACCTCCCTGTTGGGTCAGCGACTGGAACCTCTGCAGATCGATCCCCGTAAGCGCAGCCCGCGGGGCCAGAATTTCTTTCGTCCGCTCATGGCCATCCTGCCAACGCTGGAGTGCACCGTGCAGGGCCGCCCAGTGCGTTTCGAGGTGGCAGTGAAGTTACTGCCCATCGGGGCCTTGAGCTTCACGCTGCGCACAGAATTCCAGACGGACGAGTTCTCGCAGCTGGGGCAATGGCATGACCTTCGCTTTGACGATGACCAGACACTGGTCGGGTGGGTCAAACAACTGGCGGAGCGGGCCCGCAGGGAATTGCTGCCGTTTGCGATTCGGCCGCATGAGCGCCTGCCGGAAGGGGAATTCTACACCGTCTTCTGCTTGGAGTCGGACTCTCTGGGAGCCAAGTCGTTGGCCGCAGACTGGCTGTCCCTGAACCGTCCCAAGGTGGCGGCGGTGCTGACCAATGAACGCGGGCCACATCGCCTTGCGGCACAGGAAATCGAAAGCTCGACCAGTCATGCGCTGAGTTATTATGAGCACGATTTAGTGGTGGTGGATTGGGATTGCGCGCTGGTGATAGACCATCCCGCCGATTTCCCCGAGACGCTCTACGTCCTGGAGTTGGCGAACGTTCAATTAGAGGAACTGGAGGCCTATGATGTGGCGATTGATGAATCTTTGGAGCGGGCTTACCGGGATCTCTCGGGGAAACGTCGCGCCCGAAAATCCAGCGTGCTTCACGAACTGAAGGAACTGCGGATGGACTTGGCACGCTTCAGTGACGGGCTGCAAAACATCACCAAATTCTTTGGTGAATGGCATCTGGCCCGCGTCTATGAACATACTGCTCGCGTGTTCCATCTGGCCGACTGGCACCGTGCCATTGATGAGAAACTCAAAACTCTGGACAGCCTCTACGAAATGCTGAAGCAGGATCAGAACCACCGCGTCATGCTTTGGATGGAAGCCGCCATTGTCCTGATGTTTATCCTGGATTTGGTGATGATTTTCTGGGGCCTGGGGAAGTAGGTGGCACTTGGTGGCAGCAGCATTGGGATGGAGCGCGCGGGTCTAGTTGCGCGGCAGGATCATCCTTTAAAAGTGCGCCGTGCATTTACTAGCATTATCGTGCGGAATTGAGTTCCGCAGCGCTCTTTCTGGGCAAGTCTCCGCCACACCCAATCCACCTTGTCCAAATATTTCCGCTTGATCCCCTGCCCTGCCCCATCATGCTCGTGGTCCTTACCTCATTCATGAAGATCCAACGCGCACTAATCTCTGTTTCCGATAAATCCGGCCTCGAAGCTTTCGTCCGGGGCTTGCACGCTTTTGGCGTCGAACTCCTGAGCACGGGCGGCACCGCCAAAGCCATTGCCAGTTATGGCCTCCCTGTCATCGAGGTCTCCGACTACACCGGGGCTCCAGAATGTTTCGACGGGCGCCTCAAGACCCTACATCCGAAGGTCCACGGTGGACTGCTTTACGTCCGGGGCGACAAGGAACATGAGGCGCAAGCCGCGCAGCATAAGATTCCAGCCATTGACCTTCTGGTCGTAAACCTCTACCCATTTGAACAAACCATCGCCAAGCCGGACGTCACGCTGGAGGAAGCGATCGAGAATATTGACATCGGTGGTCCCGCCATGCTGCGCAGTGCCGCCAAAAACCACTCCGCCGTGACGGTGATAACTGATCCGGCCGACTACGCCAAAGTGCTGGAAGAAATGACAGACAATAAAGGCGAAACGAGCCTCAAGACGCGCGAGCGTCTGGCCATCAAAGTCTTCCAGCGCACCTCTGAATATGATCGCGCCATCTACACGTTCCTGAATCGGGAGCAGATGACGGACAGCAGCTTCTCATTAAATTTACCCATCAGCTCCGAGCTGCGTTATGGCGACAATCCGCACCAAGCCGCGCGTCTCTACGGAAATTTCTCCGAGTTGTTCACCCAACTCCACGGCAAGGAACTCAGCTACACCAACGTCCTCGATATTGAAGCCGCCACGGAGTTAGTGTTGGAATTCAAGCGCCCCACCGTTGCCATCCTGAAGCACACGAACCCCTGCGGTGTCGGTTGTGATGACAACGACCTCCGGGCCGCTTGGGAAAAGGCCTTCGAGACGGATCGGCAGGCTCCTTTCGGTGGTGTCATCGTGACCAATCGCGAACTCCCGGAAAATCTCGCTCGTGTCATCAGCGAAATTTTCACCGATGTCATCATCGCCCCCAGCTTCAGTGCCGAAGCCCGCGCCATCCTGCAACGGAAGAAGAACCTGCGCCTGATTCAATTCAATGCCGAGGCCTTCACCAAAACCCAGGAAAACAATCCCGTGATCCGCAGCGCCCCGGGCGGCATCATGGTGATGGATCGCGATTTCAAGACCCGCGGCCTCACGAACTTGGAAGAAAAAGTGGTGACCGTGCGTCAGCCTAGCAAAGAAGAGATCGAAGCCATGCGCTTCGGCTGGCGCATTGTGAAGCACGTGAAATCCAACGCCATCGTCTTCGCCTCACATGATCGCACCCTGGGCATCGGTGCCGGGCAAATGTCCCGTGTGGACGCCTGCCGGCTCGCCATCTGGAAGGCGCGCGAAGCTGGACTCAGCCTGGAAGGCTGCATCGTGGCCAGCGATGCCATGTTCCCCTTCCCGGACGGTCTCATTGCCGCGCACTCCGCCGGGGCTATTGCCGCCATCCAACCCGGTGGTAGTATCAAGGATGCCGAGGTCATCGCTGCCGCCAACGAACGGCAGATGGCCATGGTCTTCACGCAGTTCCGTCATTTCCTCCATTAAACTATCCTAACCATGAAATTAGGAGTCAACATCGACCACGTGGCCACGCTGCGTCAGGCCCGCTATGCGCGGATGCCGCAGGCCCACAACGTGGAGCCCTCCGTGCTGCAGGCAGCCTTGGAGGCGGAACGCGCCGGGGCGCATTCCATTACCGCTCACCTGCGGGAGGATCGTCGGCACATTCAAGATGCGGACATTTACCTGCTGCGGGAGCAGATCACCACGCTGCTGAATCTGGAAATGGGCAACGCCCCGGAGATCGTGGCCATCGCAGAGAAAGTGCAGCCCGCCTTCGCTTGTCTGGTTCCAGAGAAACGCGAGGAAATCACCACCGAAGGCGGCCTGGACGTGATCCATCACGCCACCGCGCTGGCCGATACCACGAAGCGACTCCACGCCGTGGGCACGAAAGTTAGTTTCTTCATCGACCCCGATCCTGACCAGATTGCCAAATCTGCCGAACTGGGCGCGGACATGGTCGAACTGCACACCGGCACCTACGCCAACGCCCTGGGCGCAGAGCGGGAGCACGAGCTTGCGCGCCTGGTTGCAGGCGGGAAGCAAGCCCATGCGCTGGGCCTGCAAGTGAACGCCGGCCATGGTATCACTACGGAGAACCTGCGGGCACTCTTTGCCATTCCTCATCTGGCAGAGCTAAACATCGGCCACAGCATCATCGCCCGCAGCATCTCCGTGGGCCTAACCACGGCTGTTAAGGAAATGCTGGCCGTGATGTCAGAGTATCGCGGATGAAAATCTACGGCATCGGCATCGATCTGGTGGAAACCGAACGCATCGCCCGCGCCATGGCGAAACCCGGTTTCAAGGAACGTTGCTTTACCGCCGATGAGATCGCCTACTGTGGCGACCACGCCAACTCCGGCCCCTCCTACGCCGCCCGCTGGGCCGCCAAGGAAGCCGTAGCCAAAGCCTTCGGCACCGGCATCGGAGCCGAAATGAGCCTGGTGGAAATAGAAGTCTGCAAACACCCCACCGGCCAGCCCTACATCAAACTAACCGGCAATGCGCTGGCGTATGCAGACAAGCATGGAGTCACCGAGGTGAAGCTAAGCCTGACGCATACGAAGGATCATGCGGCGGCATATTGCATCATCGTTGCCTAACACCTAATTTACTGAACCCCTTGCGGGCTCATTCGACGACCCCTTGCACGATGTCCTCAAATTGGAACTTCCCTCCTTCAAGGCTTTTGCTAATAGACCAGAGCCGACGCTGTGTTTTGTCGTAGCGGAGCGGCTTGCCATCATAAGGATCGATCGACACGGATGGAATGTAATCAGGCACCAGTTGGTCCAGCGAGTCGGGTAATTCACTCGCATGATCCAGTCGCCACGCCTTTACCAGCAAGGCAAGCCGCGCCAACCTCACTCGAGCAAGCGTGGTGAAGAGTGAACTATAAAGTATCGGCACCGTGATGGAGCGCTCATTTAAGGAGTCCTTAAAGGATTCGCCCAGGGTTGGCTTTATTCCAGACCAATCCAACTGATTCGATTCATATTCAGGAAACGCTTTTCTGAACTCATCCCAAGTGGCAACGGGAGCGACCAATGCGCTCCCATATTCTTGGGCATATTTGTCTCGGACCGCATCAAGATCGACCTGCTTGATCGCTTCAATGTCGTCCAGCACGGTGGCTGGTGGTTTGGCCATCCACTGCTCTTCTGTCTCCTCCGGGTCCGTGTCTGCGATTGGCTCTGTTGGGATGGACAGTTTGAATATCTTTTTATGGGCGAGTTGGCGTTCCACAACCATAAGCTGGAGTGGCTTTCCGCCATTAC
This sequence comes from Verrucomicrobiales bacterium, assembly GCA_031411295.1. Lineage (GTDB taxonomy): Bacteria > Verrucomicrobiota > Verrucomicrobiia > Verrucomicrobiales > V1-33 > JAGNEJ01. Next base: position 7,936 of record JANOAV010000058.1, read on the forward strand.
GGCAGATCTGAAGCAAGTTTTGCTCCCCCCGGAATTCTCCCTGCAAAGTTGCTTTCAAAGGTCCGACCACCTCCTCGAAAGGAAGCAGTTCCGCGGCAAGCTTCTTGGCTGTCGTTGCATCCGGGGCGGCCTGACCAATCCAACCAGCGTGCCTTGCGGCTAGTCGTAGCAGTGCGTTTCCAGCAAGGACAGATAGGAGATTGCCAGAACGAATCATTTGCTGTTGAAACCTCATTTCGGATAGAATCGCTGACCACCCGATCAAAAGTTCACGATCCTGAGCGCGCGCCACGTCGGCGGCCAGCGCCATTTTGCTGCGGTAAAAAAAGCGTCCGATTCCGGCCGATTTTTCCTCATCAAGCTTCGTGTAGGTCCGCAGCGGACGATAGAAACTCCGGCGTTTCAACACTTCCGCTCCCAGTCGGATCAGCGCCAAGTTCGCTTCCATCTGCTCTTTTAACCAAGCACGATCAACCCCCATCGGCTTGGATTCGCTGGCTTCCTCTGGAAAGACAATGAATGGTTTCGTCCGAAGTTCATCCTCCACCACCCGCTCGGGCAACTCCTGCATGGCCAGCCAAGCGTTGTCTTCCTCTGCCACGATGGGGGCAGGCGTGAGCAATTCGCGGTAACGAGCGTCGATATCTCCAGCCCGAACGGACGGTAGCACGATGGCTATGAGTAGCCCAGCATAAAGCGGTGCCCTGTTCGGCAGTGAGGTAGCGGTTTGAAATTTCATGCCGATTTTTCTAACACGCTCAATGGTTCGAAGCAAGACCAATCCAACCACTACAGCCACCCCGTTCCTAGCCTAACGTCGCCTCGATTTGCCCAAGCGTTGCCTTGTCCAGATGCGAACGAGCCAAGCAATGAAGCACAGTCCAAGCGGGATCGTCGGGAACCAAAAAGGAACTGGAATCTCGTTCCAACACAAAACCGTCATATAAATCCCCAAGCCTGTGGCGAGTCCTGATAAAATCATCAGCGGGGCGGTCAGTTTTTGCGCAAATCGATATCCTTTGGGGAAGAGAGCGCACACCATGCAGATCACCAACAACGGCAGGAGAATCGCCAGCATCCCCAACCAGATCATCATCTCAATGAATCCGCAATAACTGCTTTCGGCTAGAAATTGGGAGTTTCTCATCGTTCATTGATGCTAGCGCGTTTCCAGAAGTGCAAGCAGCATGTGGGGCGATTCAGAGGCTGTTGCGCTGTCATGTTGCCGACCGCAGCAGGGCTGCGAGTCGGAAAGCGGCAGCAGGCTGCCGCAGTCCACGGTGGCTGCGCCACGGATGGGTCGCAAGCTCCACGGCTGATGGGCGGGACGCCCATGCCACAATTCCCGGGCACCAGTCCGACGCTTATTGCTCGCGCATTCTCGGAAAAGAATGTCGTTGAATCTGCGGGCTGCGGGCGGCTTACTTACGCTGATGTTCCCTAAATTTCTCATTCTCCTTGTCACGATTGCCTGCGCCAGTGCGGCCGACCCGGTTGTGCACCCGGCGTTTTCGCCTGAGCAGGTGACTTTCTATGAGAAAAACGTGCAGCCCATTCTGGTCGAGAATTGCTACAAATGTCACGGCGGGGGGGAACCGAATGCCGAAGGTCATGTCAAGGTGAAGAGCGGTTTGCAGATTATCAGCCGCTTGGGATTGGTGCGTGGCGGAGAACATGGCGCTGCGTTCAACTCTGCCAAACCGCTGGAGAGCTTACTGCTAAAGGTGGTTAGTTACGACGACGATCATTTAAAGATGCCGCCGTCCGGCAAGCTGAGTGAAAAGGATCGGAAGGTGCTGCAGGAGTGGGTGGAGATGGGCCTCCCTTGGACCGTGGCTGAGCAGGATCGCTTGGTGGATGCCGCGGAAGATCTGGGCAAGCGGAAGGAGGGGCCGGATAACACGTGGACCTATGAACCCTTACGCGAAATTACACCGCCTAAAGTAGCGGGTGCCACCAACCCGATTGATGCCTTCCTGCTCAGCAAGCTCCAGGAAAAGAAGCTAGGCTTCGCTCCCCCAGCCCCCAAGGCGGCTCTGGCCAGACGGGCTTTCTATGATCTCACTGGCCTGCCCCCGAGCCCTGAATCGGTGGCTGCTTTCGTTAAGGATGACGATCCTCAAGCTTACGCCAAGCTGCTGCAGCAACTGTTGGCGAGCAAACACTATGGCGAGAAGTATGCCCGTTACTGGCTGGATCTGGTGCGCTATTCCGAGACGAACGGCTTCGAGCGCGATGCCTTCAAGAGCGAAATTTGGCGGTATCGGCAGTGGGTGATTGATAGTCTGAACGCCGATAAACCATACGATGAATTTGTGCGCGAGCAGATTGCGGGAGACGAAATGGCGAATGCCAGCCCCGACACGCTGCTGGGCACGGGCTATTGGAATCTCATGCAGTGGGACGATGAACCAGCCGATCGGCTGCAACATAGCTACGACGTGATGGACGACAACCTCAGGGTCACCAGTGAGGCCTTCCTTGGCATCAGCCTCGGTTGCGCGCGGTGTCACAATCACAAAGTGGATCCGCTTTCACAGAAGGACTACTACAGCTTCATGGCCTTCATGCACGGCCTGACTCCCTACTCGGCGGATGCTCGCCTGCGCGATCTGAGCCAACCCGACCAGCGCTTGACCAAGCAAGCCAAGCAGAAGCCGCAACTCCCGAATCCCAATGAACGAACCTACGACCAACTGGTAACTGCCCAGATGGTGAAATTTCAGAAAGAAGTGAGGAAGCGTTTCGGTGAAAAGAAGCAAGTGCCCGCCCCGGCTGATCTCGGAAAGGTGCTGCTGAGCGACTCCCGGGAGAAGGCCACGAACTGGCATTATACCACGACGGCCCCGGCAGAACATTGGCCCACGCCGGGCTATAATCCAGATGAGAACGGCTGGAAAATGGGCGAAGGGGGCTTCGGCATCAAAGGCGTCCCCGCCTCACAAGTGCGCACCATTTGGAACACCCGGGAAATTTGGCTGCGGGGTTATTTCCAACTCACCAGCATTCCCCGGGCTTTGAATCTGACCATCCACCACGACGAGGATGCAGAGATCTACTTGAATGGTCGCATGGTGAAGCAATTGCGGGGATTCCTCCGGGACTATATTACGATTCCCCTGGATGCCGATGCCATTGCCTCACTCCAGACGGGAAAGAATGTCCTCGCCATTCACGTGCTGCACACCGGCGGCGGCCAATACATCGATGCCGGCCTGGAGGTGGGCGATCCCGACATCGCCAAACTCCTGGAAGAACGCGGCAGCGAGGTCTGTCAACCGCAGGAACTGGCGGATTATCAAGCGTTAGTGAAGCGCACCCCTAAACTTGCGACTCCCGCCGCTGAAGCTCCGAGCGGCATCAAGGCCCAGATAGCCGTGGAGCCGGGGCCTAAACCACCGGACTTGTCCGTCCATGTGCGCGGCAACGCCCACGTGCTGGGAGACAAGGTGGAACCGGCATTTCCCGTTGTCTTCAAAGGCCCTGCGCCAGACATCCAGCCTTCAGAACGCTCCAGCGGCCGACGCAAGGCGCTAGCCGATTGGCTTACCAATGCCCGCAACCCACGCACCGCCCGCGTCATCGTGAACCGCGTCTGGCAATGGCATTTTGGTCGGGGATTGAATGCCTCCTCCAGTGATTGGGGAAAGCTTGGCAGTGGGGTCACGCACCCAGAACTCATCGATTGGTTAGCGTCCGATTTCATCGCCCATGACTGGAGTTTAAAATACCTCCACTCCCTCATCATGAGCAGCCAAGCTTACCAACAGTCCGCGCTGTATCACCAAAAGCAATCCGCTGGCCACGAGGCCGATCCTGCCAACACCTTGTGGTGGCGGTTCGACATGCGTCGGCTGGCCAGCGAGGAGATTCGCGATTCCGTGCTCGCAGTAAGTGGAAATTTAAATCTTGCTTACGGCGGGGAAAGTTTCTTTGCTGAACTCCCAGAAGAGGTCATCGCGACGGCCTCCCACGGGGCGGGAGCTTGGGGCAAATCCCCTCCCGAGCAACAGACTCGTCGCAGCATCTATATGAAGTCCAAGCGCTCCCTATCGCACCCGCTGATGACGGATTTCGATCAGGCGGATACGGATAACCCCTGCCCGGTTCGGTTTGCCACTACCGTGCCCACCCAGGCGCTGAATTTCCTCAATAGCAAATTCCTCGATGACCAGTCCAAAGTCCTGGCGCAAAGGCTCTCTAAAGAACACCCGAACGATCTCCCTGCCCAGATCACCCGTGGCCTGACCTTGGTGACCCAGCGCGGCAGCACTCCCTCCGAAATAAGCGAACTAGCCAAGCTCCACGAAACGTTCCGCACGCAGCATGGCATGGCGCCAGAAAAGGCGTTGGAGCGGGTCTGTCTGGTGTTGTTGAATTTGAACGAATTCCTCTATCTGGATTAATTTTCCCTACCACAAAGATTTTGGGAATAAATCCCCGGTGGAATCCTCTCATAATTGCAACCAAAACGAACGACTAGTGCTTACTTGCAATAGTTAACAAATGTGAAATAAGTGGGGATGAGCCGCTCCATCAAACCGCTGAATTTAACGAACGACGAAAAGGTCACCATTGAAGCCCTAATCCGCAGTCCGCAAAGCACGCAGGGACAGGTC
>JANOAV010000059.1:0-83476 GCA_031411295.1 Verrucomicrobiales bacterium
CGTGTGGTATGCGCCCATGATGCCGCATACCCCGCACACACCTCCCGATCGATTATTCCAAAAGTATGTTACCAAAACCGAGTCCCCGCACATTGCTCGTTACTGGGCCATGTGCGAGTGGTTTGACGAAACCTGCGGGGAACTGCTGGCCCATCTCGAAAATGAAAAATTGGCCGAGAACACCATCGTCATTTACCTGGCCGACAACGGATGGATCCAGTCCCCAACCTCCGCGAATTTCGCCCCAAAAAACAAGACCTCCCCATTCGATGCCGGACATCGCACGCCCATCCTGATCCGTTGGCCCGGACGCGTCACGCCAGCCGAATCAGCCTCCCTAGCATCTTCCGTCGATATCATGCCCACGGTGCTGGCAGCGCTCGAATTGCCGGTCCCGCAAGGCGTCACAGGCATCAACCTGCTTGACACCAAGACGGTCGCAGCGCGCCAGTATGTGTTTGGCGAGGATTTCACGATCCGTTCACAAACGTTGGACGATCCGGCGGCCAATGTTCTCTGGCGCTGGGTCACCGATGGGCGCTGGCGGCTCATTCTTCCCCGCACCTTTGCAGCGGAGGGCGCCTTGAAAACGATCCCGTCCGACAAGTATCAGGTGCCCTATCTGGAAGCCACGCTAAAGTCCGCGCAGCCGATGCTCTTTGACTTGCAAACCGATCCGGCGGAGGAAACCAACCTCGCCAGCAAGCACCCGGAAATTGTGACCAAACTCCGCACGAAGCTCGACGCTCATTGGACCCCCAAGATAGCCACACCATGAAAACACCCCTCGCACTTCTCTCCGCCCTGTTGCTATCGCCACTCGCTGCTATTTCAGCTGCGGAGCCGGATGTCATTGTCTATGGGGCAACTCCCGGCGGATTCTGTGCCGCCATCGCAGCGGCTCGGGAGGGCGCTTCCGTCATCCTGCTGGAGCCGACGGACCACGTTGGCGGAGTGAATACGGGTGGGTTGTGTTTCAGCGACTCGAATCAAACCGTTCGCAGCACGGTAATGGGGCTGTTTGATGAATGGCACACGCGCATTGAAACTGACTACACCACACGCGGAATCAAATTGCCCTACAAGGTCAGCGAAAAGGATCAGACCCACTGGTCATATGAGCCGAGCGTGGCCATGCGGATCACGCAGCAAATGCTCAATGAAGCGAAGGTGCAGGTCTTGACGAAGCGCGTCCTGAAGACGGTTACGAAGGATGGCCCGCGCATCACGCAACTCACGACCAGTGATGGCGATTTCAGAGCCAAGGTCTTCATCGATGCCAGCTATGAAGGCGATCTGATGGCGGCGGCGGGGGTTTCTTGGACGATCGGGCGCGAAGGGCGGAAGGAGTTTGGAGAATCTTATGCAGGGAAACAATACCCCAAGCCCAAGATGGCTATTTCGGGCCGTGATGATGCGGGAAATTTATTGCCACTCATCACCACGGCTGATGCCGGTCCAGAAGATGCGGGAGACAAGAACGTCATGGTTTACAGTTTCCGGCTATGCGTCACCAAGGACAAAGCCAATCGAGTTCCCTTTCCTGCTCCAGCCAACTACGACCCTGCACGCTTCGAAGTCATCCGCCGTCACTTTTTGCAAGGAAAGCCTACCCCCATGTGGGATTTGTATCCGGTCCCCAACGACAAGTTTGATGCTAACAACGGCATTGGGAAACAATTCTCCATGGGACTTGTGGGAGCCTGCAATGGATGGAGCGAAGCCGACGCAGCAGGCCGGGCGAAAATCTGGGAAGCACACAAGCAATACACCTTGGAATTGTATCACTTCTTCTGCACCGACCCTGCGGTGCCCGTAGCCATGAGGAAGCAACATGCAGAACTCGGCCTGTGTCGCGATGAATTCAGCAGCTACAACCACTGGTCGCCCCAACTCTATGTTCGTGAAGGCCGACGCATGAAGGGTGTCTATGTGCTCAGTCAAAAGGACATCATGGAGCAGCCGCAGAAGGAGGATCCTATTGTCATTTCCTCATTCCCCATTGACTCCCACGACTGTCAGCGCGTGGCGACCAACGACGGTGTATTTGATGAAGGCACCATCATGCCCGTGCGGATGGCTGGCCGCAAGCACGGCTATCCCTATCATATTCCGTATCGCAGCATTCTGCCGAAGGCCACCGAATGTGAGAACCTGCTGGTGCCTGTGGCGCTCTCCTGCACGCATGTCGGCATTGCTTCCATCCGCGTGGAACCCACCTGGATGATCCTCGGCCAGAGCGCAGGGGTGGCGGCCGCCCTCGCGGCACAGCAACAAGTGACCGTGCAGAAACTTCCCTACGCCAAGCTGCGCGAACGTCTGCTGGCACAGAAGCAAGTGCTCGATCTTCCGGTGCTCCCGGCTTTGCAGGCTGCAGAGGCACCCACACGATGATCGAATTCAAGGGTGATCCCCTTCCGGAGGCTGGCGGGTGGCGGTTCGCAGAGGGGCCCCCTTTACCCTGTCGTTGGCCGCAGCCCGGAGCAGGATAGCGCAGGAAATCATTGCCATAGGGCGAATCCTAGTGCAAGCCTGTTCGCAAATGCATCCTCATTACAATCTCCCGTTTATGAAACACGGTTGGGCGCTTTTCGTTGCTCCCCTGCTTTTCACCCTAGCAACTCTTCTGCATGCTGAAATCGAGATCCGCCCCGATCAAATTCAATTTCGTCGCCAGGCCGTGACGCGCCTGATATTCGATGCCAGTCAGAACATTCCGTTGTCCTCGCTGCGGCCAGCCAAGATCGTGGATCTGGACCTGATGCATCCGGAAATGCGGCCAAACTCTGGTGTGAAATGGGAGTTTCAAAATGGGAATTTGCTGGGCGGGTCCAAGGAGGCAGAGGGCTCGGCTCTGCGCTGGGTCGGCGGATTCAACCCCTTTGCGACGTATGATCTGGTGATCGCACGGACCACGGGTGAGGGATCGGTGGGAATGACATTTCTTCATTCCACCAATGGTGATGCGCTGGCGACCGGCTTGCAATTTAAGGATGGCAAACCTGAGTCCATCACTTGGAAGGTGCTCGTCGCTGGCCAGCAGGTGGCGGAGGAAAAGTGGCCGGTGCCCGCAGGAACGGTTGCGGACAACCTGACGCTGCGGGCGCAGATGTCGTCCGTAGGCGTCAATCTGTTGCTGGAATCTGCAGGTAAATCCGTGCTGGTGGGATATGCGGATTTCTCCAAGCATTTCGATCTCCGAGAGCGGGATCGCATTCAGCGAATTGATTTTGCAGTGAGCGCGGAACTGAAGGCGGACGCACAAGTTCAGTTGGCTGAAGCATCCGCCTACCTCTCGCCCGGCTCTGGCCAGGCCGATCTCCGGGCGATCACCAACGAGGAAGGCGAGCCATTGCTCGAAGAGGGTCGGCTTTGGTTCACGATCACGTTGCGGGGCAGGGCGTTGCCGCACCAACTGCAAGGCGTGTTCTCACTGAACCCATCCGTCTTTGATCTGCGTTTCGAGGGCGTCATCGTGTTCGATATGGATGATGGTTTGCTGCGCAACGATCATGCGTCCCACATCTATCGCGATTCCAAGACCGGATTTTGGCGGGGTTGGACCACGGGCTTCAGCGCGCTGGGCGAAGCCGGCAAGAATGAGGAGAAAGCAATTCTCGCAATCACTTCGGTGCGGGATCCCCGGCGGGGCTTCTCCATTATGAAAGCACGACCCATCGGCCTCGTGGGTGCCCACGAAGATCCACACGGAATTTACGACAAGGAAGCAGGCAAATGGCGCCTCCTCTTGTGTGAGCACGGCAAGAAGTATCGTGCCGCCATGTATGAAAGTGATCGCTGGGACGGTGGGTTCACTCGACTAGCCGGACCGGTGGACATGGACAGCACCGGCACGATGATCCAGAAGTTTGGCAACAAACGTTTTGCCCTCTTCGGCAGTGCGGACCGGAAAATTTACATCCGCAGCTACCCTGGGCTTGAGCCTGCTGGTGAACTGAAGGTGGAGCTCCCGCCATGGAATGATGCCAACGGCACGCGGATCTGGCCAAATGTGATTCCCTTACCCGAAGGATACCCCGCGCCTTACATTGCGCTGATGATGGATCGGGTGAACTTTCCGGCAATGCCGAAAGCAAATTGGACCTATGGGGCGCTCTACCTCTACCATGGCTATGCGATCAAACCTTGATCCCATAAATTCCCCGTAAACCGAGCACCACCATTACAATGAACCCGGAAGACCTTAAAGAACTCATGCAAACGGGAGCTGACCGCGTCGATGAAATATTGAACCGCCCTTGGGAGTGCTCGGAATTGGAGATGGGGTTGAAAACTGCAATGGGACTCAAGGACTTGGCCTGCTGCCGCGAGTTACTTCAGGAAAAAGGACAGTGGCTCGCCAAGTTTAAGAGCCATGAGCTGACGGAACTCATGGATATGGCCATCCGCTCCAGAGAGGCAGCGGATGAGCTTGTCGGCTTGCTGCTTCAGTCTGGTGTCCCGGCACACAGTGTCTATGACAACATTGGCCCGCACTATCAGCACACGCCAGTGGTCACTGCGGCTCGCGCAGGACGTCTTGATTTGGTGCAGAAGCTCACTGCGGCTGGCGCGGATATTTATTGGTCGAGTCCAACCGGCGCGAATGCCTTGAGTGAGGTTCTGCCAAGCAGGGCCATGCAGGCCAGCACAGCCGACACGCCCGAACTGGCGCGAGTGCGTGAATGGCTGACACAGGAAGGGCTGCGAGTCGATCCACTCTGCGCTGACAGCAGGAGGAAGCTGCATTGGGCAACCGGGCAGCCTGAGTCGTGGCCAGATGTTCCCGCATTGCTCGCACTTGGCATCCCGCTGGATGTGACAGGCTGGACGCCTTTCATGCTGAACATGGCTTTGGGCTCCACCGAGGTGCGGGACGTGGCTGGTCTGGCGATGGAGGAATTGCACCACCGCGATGCTTGGAGCCGCACGCCCTTCCTGCTCGCTGTCGAAGCGGGAAGTTTGGGCATGACGCTCGCCTTGTTCGAGCGTGGAAGCGATCTTCACGCGAAGGGGCACTGCGGGGCCACTGCGCTCCATCTGGCTGCGAAATTTAATCACTGCCATTTACTCGAGTGGTTGCTGGTCAATGGCTTGCCTCTCGACTCACGAAATGAGTTCGGTGACTCGGCTCTCCATGCCGCAGTCAGCAACGAATGCATAGATGCTGCGACATTGCTCCTGAAAAAAGGGGCCAGCGTGCATGAACGGGATAGAAACGGATTTGCGCTCATCCATTCGGTGTCATTCAACAACGACATGGCCATGCTCAAACTGTTACTCAACGCAGGCGCGGAAGTGAACGACGTTTCCGGTGGGGGAGACTGGCCTTTGAAAGACGCCTGCGAGTCGGGCGATGCCACTGCCGTCGCTTTTCTGCTCCAAATCGGAGCAAAGCCAGACCTCACTTCGACAGGAGAAACCGCACTCTTTAGGGCGGTCTCCAGCGACAGTCTGGAATGCGTCCGCCTAATTGTGGATGCCGGCGCCGACGTGAATGCCACCGATTGCGACGGCTGGACGTGTGTGTTCCATCTGCGCTCCGAGCGTGTTGCGCGCTATTTGCTGGAGCGCGGAGCAAGGCCCGATATTTCGGACCAATGCGGCGGTCTACCAGAAGACTGGGAGCGCGTTCCCATGGGCGTGCGACGAATGCTGCGAGAATGGCGAACAAGCCACCAGCAATCTGATTCCTGACCGTCCAGCTTTGCATCCACCATGAAAAACATTCTCGCAGTTTTCGGTCTGCTGGTCGCTTTCAAGGGCTTTCGCCAATGAATCGCATAGGCCAATCCTTTGCTGTTACGGACTAAAATCCCTACCTACATTTCTGACGCTACTTTCGACACTCTCCACATCATGTTATTTAAAGCTTCACTCATATCTCTGCTTCTCACAGTTCCGGCTGCGCTCGTGGCTGCTGATGCAGCACCAAGGCCGCCGAATGTCCTCTTCATCGCAGTGGACGATCTCAATGATTGGATCGGCTGCCTGGGAGGGCATCCGCAAACCAAGACACCTAACTTCGACCGGCTTGCCGCCAGCGGGGTGTTGTTCAAGAATGCTTATTGTGCGGGAGCTTCTTGCAATCCATCGCGGGCTGCGATTATGAGTGGACTGTCGGCCCATCACTCAGGGCTTTATAACAACGTGCAAAAGATGCGCGAGGTGATGCCGGACGCGGAATTGCTGCCGAAATATTTTTCCCGTCATGGTTACTGGTCCGCTGGCTCCGGCAAGATGCTCCACTACGTGATCGATCCCCAGTCCTGGGACGACTATTTCCCTGACAAACTAAAGGACAATCCATTCCCGTTCACATTCTATCCCAAGAAACGGCCGGTAAATTTACCGCGCGCCGGGGCGTGGCAGTATGAAGAAACCGACTGGGCTGCATTGGATGTTACCGACCAAGAATTTGGCGGTGATTGGCAGGTCACGAAGTGGATTGGCGAACAATTGCAGCACGAGCATGACAAGCCTTTCTTCCTTGCCTGCGGGCTCTACCGGCCGCATGAACCATGGTTTGTGCCCAAGCAATATTTTGAACCATTTCCGCTGGAGACCATCCAACCGGGTCCTGGCTACAAGGCCGATGATCTTAATGACGTTCCGCCGGCGGGGCAGAAGTTAGGGCGGAATCGCTACTTCGAACACATTCAGAAACAGGGACAATGGAAGCAGGGCATCCAGGCTTACCTGGCGGCCATTCATTTCGCGGATGCCATGCTAGGTCGCGTGCTTGATGCACTGGAAAAAAGTCCGCAACGCGACAATACCATCGTCGTGCTCTGGAGCGATCACGGTTGGCATCTGGGGGAAAAGGAGCACTGGCAGAAATTCACCGGCTGGCGCATCTGTGATCGCGTGCCGCTCATGGTGCGCGTGCCCAAGGGTGTCATCGGCTTGCCCGAAGGCACACAAGCCGGATCAGTGTGCGAACGACCTGTCAGCTTGGTCGATTTGTTTCGCACCCTCACAGATTTATGCGGACTACCTGCCAAACCCGACATCGACGGAAACAGCCTCGTTCCGTTGTTGCGCAATCCATTGACGCCTTGGCCACACACCGCCATCACCCATCTGGATCAACCCGAAAGTTACGCCATCAGCACGGAGCAATGGCGCTACATCAACTACAAAGGCAACGACGAGGAACTCTACGAGATCAAGAGCGATCCGCATGAGTGGACTAACCTAGCACTGAAACCCGAACACGCTGCCAAGCTAGCGGAGATGCGAGCGCTCGCACCCAAGGACATTAAGCCGTTGGCATTGCCGCAAGAACCAAAGAAATAATTCACTCATCCGCTCAACACTCACCATGAAATACCTCCTGCTCTTCATCTCCCTGCTGCAAGCAACGCTTACCGTCCTCCATGCGGCAGATGCGCCTGCGAAGAAACCAAACTTTCTCTTTCTCTACACCGACGACCAACGTTGGGATGCCATGGGCGTGGTGCAGCGTGAGCAGGGCGAGAAAGCACGCTTCCCGTGGTTTAAATCGCCCGGCATGGATCGACTGGCAGCAGAGGGCGTGCGCTTCCGTAATGCGTTTGTGACCCTGTCACTCTGCGCGCCCAGCCGGGCCGCTTTCCTAACCGGTCGCTATAATCACGCCAACGGCATCACCAACAATGGCACGCCATTTCCGGCGGATGCCGTCACGCATGCCTCGCTGCTGCGGGCTGGTGGCTATAAGACTGCTTACATTGGCAAATGGCACATGGGTGATCAGAAAGGCCCACGTCCGGGGTTCGACTACTCAGCGAGTTTCGTGGGCCAGGGCGGATACCAAAATTTCCCGTTCGAAATCAACGGCGTTGCCACGCCCACCAAAGGCTGGATCGATGACGTTAGCACGGACTACGCCATCGAATGGATGAAGCAGAACAAGGACGCGCCCTTCTCGATGGTCATTGGATTCAAGAGCCCTCACAGCCCGCGTGGCGGAAAGAATCTGCCTGAACGCCTGCGCGACCTCTATGCGGGCGAGACCAGTCGCCCCACGCCAAACTGCGGTGTGCCCGCCATTTTCCACAAACCGGCAGCTGACGGCAAGCAGCCCACCGGACTGGCGGACAACGCGATTCATCTCGATTACCTGCGCCACATCAAAGGCGTGGACGACAATGTGGTCCGCTTGCTGGACAGCCTTGATGAACTTGGCATCGCAGAGGATACCGTGGTGGTTTATTCCAGTGATAACGGCTATTACCTGGGGGAACATTGCTCAGGCGACAAACGATCCCTCTATGATGAATCCATGCGCGTCCCCATGCTCATACGCTATCCCAGGCTCTTCAGTAAAGGACTGGCGTTGGATGAGTTGGTCTTAAACATTGATCTGGCACCCACATTCCTCGACCTCGCAGGAGTCACGGTTCCCAAGGAAATGCAGGGTGCCAGTTGGAAGGAACTCGCGTCCGGCCACAAGCCCGCAGACTGGCGTCAGTCCGTCTTTGCCGAATATTACAAAGAACTCGGAGACGTTCCCACCTGCTATGCTATCCGCACTAACACCCACAAACTGGTGAAATACCCCAACCTCCCAGAGTTCACCGAAGTCTTCGATCTCACCGCCGATCCCTACGAAATCAAGAACCTCGCAGCGGACAAAACGCTCACCGCCAAACTCGATAAGGAACTGGAGCAACTCATGAAAACAGTGAGCTACACGGTGCCAGAGAATGCGAATAAGCAGCGCCAGCCAGGTCCTGCGAAATCGTCAGGTGAGTAATTGCAGCAACGCGGCTCATGATTCACGAGCACCTTTGCCCGCGTCAGAATTACCTGAAGCAGGGGATGAGGGCTATCGCGTGCTGCAAGTCCTGAATTGCTCCAACCTATTGCGAGCGCAGCGCAGGGCTCTGCGAGATCGTGTCCTGCAAGCAGCGTCAGGTTGATGCGGGGGCATTGAATAATGGGAACCGGTTTTCGCGATCGACCCCATGCTGAAGATGCTCAGCAAAGACGGCCCGATCGCTGGGGGCAAAATTCCTTTGTCCATCCGTCGGCCACCTCTCAAAGGTTACTCATTTGATTTTTGTGGAGTTAACTCAAAACCAGAAAACGCCGCTTGGTTCCCCAACCAAGCGGCGTTCGTGTCTGGTGGACAACGCTGGTAAATCCCCATTCACCAGCGATGTTTAAAGGGAATCCTCATCCCCACAGACAAATCTATAATAGGTGTTTCAAGCACTCACAGCAGCCTCCATTACGAGACGACTTTGAGACTGGCGCGGGACACCGCCCCACACTCATGCAAATTCTATGGGGACCGGCCAATTTTGAAAGTTTATTTTGTTTTTTCACTACCCCCATTTCTGGGTAGGTTTTGTTTCAGAGGGAAGCCATCCCTGAGTTATCCCCCTGCACGATTAATCGCTCATCTGCCGTGCTTGTCCTAATCTGACGAGTTCACCGTTGTAACCATAAGCTTGCCATCAACGCTATCCTCGCACGAACTTGTTTTGGCGTTATCTTGGCTCGACCGCATTTCCCCATGATCCCACATTTCACATCCATCCTCCGCACCCTCTCGATCCTCTGCTGCCTGTCGGTCGGCCACGCCCAAACTGCTGAGCGCCCGCCCAACATCGTCTTCATTTACGCCGATGACTGGGGCTGGGGTGATTTATCCTGTCACGGGCATCCCTGGTTGAAAACGCCAAACCTCGACAAACTCGCCAGCGAAGGAACGGACTTCCAGCAGTTCAACGTGCTGAATCCCGTGTGCTCACCGAGCCGCACCGCCGCATTGACGGGAATGTATCCCGCGCGCTTCTCGGTGCATCAGCATTTTGCCGCCCCAGCGCAGAATCAGGCCCGGAACATGCCCGACTGGCTCGACGCGAAAGCGCCAACGCTACCACGTTTTCTAAAAGCAGCAGGCTATCGCACCGCGCATTTTGGAAAATGGCATTTAACCAATCGGGATACGCATGGAGCACCGCAGCCCGAGGCATATGGCTACGATGAATCCGCCGTCTTCAATGGCGGGGCGGAATGGCCCTCAGCGGATCTTCATGCCACTGCGGAGAATACTGCCGCGTTCATCAAGGCCCATAAAGCCAAGCCTTTCTTCATCAACGTCTGGCTCCATGAAAGTCACACGCCGCACATCCCCACCCCACAATCCATGGAGCGATGGAAACAGATGGATAAACAGCAGCAAGTCTATTCCGCCGTCATTACCGATGGCGACAACGCCGTGGGAAAAATTCTCGAGGCGTTGCAAGCAGAGGGCGTGGCGGACCATACCATTGTAATGTTTTCCAGTGACAACGGACCGGAATCCACCGCCGCCAAAGCTGGCCCGGAAAAGCTGGATCCAGATGCTAATGTGACGGGCTACGATACCTACTACAGCATTGGTCAAACGGGTGGTCTGCGGGGTCGCAAACGCAGCTTGTTTGAAGGCGGCGTGCGAGTGCCGTTCATCGTGCGTTGGCCAGGGCATACTCCCCCTGGAATAAAAAACAACAACACTGCGCTCACGGCCGTGGATTTGCTCCCAACACTCTGTGCGGCGGCCCAAGTGAAGTTGCCCACCGACTATCAAAGCGATGGCGAAAACCTACTGGCTGCATTTGAAGGGGAACTCGCTACCCGCACGCGGCCGATTTTCTGGGATTGGCAAGGCAAGGCCGCTGAGCCTGACTGGTGGCCACGCCTGGCGGTGCGCGAGGGGGATTGGAAACTCGCACTAACAGACGAAGCAAAGCGGGCAGAGTTATTCCACCTGAGTGAGGATCGGGCCGAGGGGAAGGACGTGGCCAAGGATCATCCTGATATTGTAGGCCGCCTCTCCAAACTTGCGCTCGATTGGAAATCCACGTTACCGGAAAAACCGGATCCCACCTGTGTTAGTAAAATTGATCGCAAAGGCGAGCCAACCGCAGTAAAGCGCGCCAAGGATCCCAAGCCTGCCCCAGCCAAGGCTGCACCCGACCGTGGCAAGGCCTTCGAACGCTGGGATGCGAACAAGGATGATTTCCTCTCCCTGGACGAATACCGGACGGGGCTCAAAAACGCTGACGACCTGGAGTCCCGATTCAAGAACTTCGATAAAGATCATGATGGAAAAGTAAGCCGGACAGAGTTTGTCAATCCCCCACCCTCTACCAACGAAACCCCATGAAGCACCCGATCGCACTCCTCAGCTTGCTCGTCTTCGTCTCGCTGGCCCGCAGCACTGCCGCCGAGAACACGAAACCCAACGTCATTTTCATCCTCGCTGACGATCTCGGGTGCATGGACATTGGCGCGTTTAATCCCAAGACTTTCTACGAAACACCGACCATCGACAGTTTGGCGAAGCGTGGCATGAAGTTCACGCAAGGTTATGCCGCCTGCTGTGTTTGCTCACCGACCCGTGGCAGTATTCTGACGGGCAAGTATCCGCCGCGTTTCGGAATTACCAACTTCATTGGCGGCAATCGTGCGGGGAAGCTTTCGCCAGCACCTAACGTGAACCGTCTGGCATTGGCGGAGGTAACCATCGCTGAGACATTTCGCGACGCCGGCTACGCGACTTTCATGGCGGGCAAGTGGCACCTCGGAATGGATGAATTTTACCCCGGTGCGCAAGGCTTCCCGCAGGATTTGGCGGGATCGGAAACCCAGAAACGCAAAGCGCAGTTTTTCTATCCCCCGGCAAAATCACCAGTGCCCGATCCTAAAGATGATCCGAAGACCACCGAGCGCATCGTCAATGAGACGGTGAAATTTATCGGAGAGCACAAGGACAAGCCGTTTTTCGCTTACCTGCCCTTCCTGGCCGTGCATGTGCCGATCGGTGCGAATGCAGCGTTGGTGAAAAAATATGAAGCAAAAGCCAAGGACGCTCCGGAAAACGTTTGGGGCCAGGAGGGGGCGCAAAAACTACGCACCGTGCAGAATCATGCCGCTTACGCCGCCATGCTGGAGCAATTGGATGGCGGCATTGCCCGTATCCTCGCAGCCTTGGAAAGCAACGGCCTGAGCGACAAAACGATCATCGTCTTCATGTCCGACAACGGCGGACTTTCCACAGCCGAAGGCTGGCCCACCTCCAATCTCCCGCTGCGAGCCGGCAAGGGATGGCCCTACGAAGGCGGAGTGCGTGAACCCATGATTGTCGTGGCTCCCGGCGTGACCAAGCCCGGTAGTGTTTGTGATGTCCCAGTAATCAGCACCGATTTCTATCCCACACTCCTCCAACTTTCCGGCCAGCCCCTGAAGCCAGATCAGCACTTGGATGGCGTCAGTTTCCTGCCGCTGCTTAAAGGTGAAACCGCAGCGCGCGGCAAACCGCTCTTTTGGCACTATCCTCATTACGCTAATCAAGGTGGCAGGCCTAACGGAGTCATCCGGGAAGGCGACTGGAAACTCATCGAATGGTATGAAGATGGCGCGCTGGAACTTTACAACATACCGCAAGACATCAGCGAAAAGAACGACCTGGCCAAAGCGAATCCCGACAAGGTCAAGGATCTGCACCAGAAACTCGTCGCCTGGCGGAAAGAAGTTGGCGCGGTGATGCCGACGCCAAATGCAGCGGGTGCCGCAACTCCGCAAAAGCGAAAAAAGCAGAATGCTCCGTCCAAGGATTCGCCTGATTCTGGGGGCCAATAGCATTTTATATAAAAGCTCCGTCATAACCACGCGATGAAAGAGACGATCACCCTCCTCACCACGCGACTGTTCACTCCACTGGCCGGACTGACCGCCGCCGATGCTCTCGCCGTTCGCCTCTCTAGACGCTGCCGAGAACCAGCCTGCAAAGCCAGCGGACAAACCCAACATTATCTTCATGATGGCCGACGATATCGGGTGGACGGATAGCGCGACCTACAGCAACAAATACTACGAGACGCCGAACATTGACCTGCGCCGGCGCGGGTATCAAGTGCGGTCAGCACCTCCTTATCCCCAAGAACACGCCGCTCTGAAATCTGTGGCTCACCCTGCTACTCTTCACCGCCTCGCTACCCTAATTCGCGTAACCTTCCATGACTAAGCCGAACTCCATGAATTTCTACGCCGTGCTTCTCTTTTTGCTGGGCTCACTAACGGTTTCCGCCGAGCCGCTGCGCTACAACCGCGACATCCGTCCCATCCTTTCGGATAACTGCTTTGCGTGCCACGGGCCGGACAAGGCCAACCAGAAGGCGGGCTTGCGGCTCGATGTGCGCGACGTGGCGATCAAGCCGGTGGAGTCCGGCGATACGGCCATCGTGCCGGGGAATGTGGACAACAGCACGCTGGTCGCACGGATCCTAGCGAGCGACGAGGACGAGATCATGCCGCCGCCGAAGTCGCACAAGAAGCTCAGCGCGGCGCAGAAGGAGATCCTCAAACGCTGGGTGGCCGAGGGTGCGGCGTATGAACAACATTGGGCCTATCAGCCTGTTCAGGGTGTGAAAGTTCCGGCCGCGACGGATCTGCCAAAGGCGGATGCGGAACTGCTGAAGTGGCCGCGCAATCCCATCGACTGGTTTGTGCTGCAAAGGCTCGCGTCAGCCGGGCTGAAGCCGTCACCGAGCGCGGAGGTGTCCACGCTGGCACGGCGTATGGCGCTCGATCTTACCGGTCTTCCGCCGCGGGCGGATTTGCTGAAACGCTTCGATCCGGTGAAGCCTGACGAATACATCACGGCGAATTTCAAGTCGCAGCACTATGGCGAGCGCATGGCGGTGGACTGGCTGGACGCGGCGCGCTTTGCGGACACACAGGGATACCAGAATGATCGCGACCAGGACATGCATCCGTTTCGCGATTGGGTGATCGGCGCGTTCAACAGGAACATGCGCTTCGATCAGTTCACGATCGAGCAGATCGCAGGGGACTTGCTGCCGGGTGCGACGCTGGAGCAGAAGATCGCGACGGGGTTTCAGCGCAGCCATCGGATCAACACCGAAGGCGGCGTGATCCCGGCCGAATACGTTGCCGAATACACCGCAGATCGCGTGGAGACGACGGCTTCAGTGTGGCTCGGCCAGACGTTCAATTGCACGCGCTGCCACGACCACAAATTCGATCCGTTCACCCAGAAGGATTTTTACAGCATGAAGGCGTTTTACAACAACGTGGGCGAGCAGGGCGATGGCGGCCTGGACACGGTCAATCTGCCCTCGACGGACTCGGAAAAAAAGACCGCTCCGCTGCACACCGAGATCGCAGGGATCGAGGAGAAGCTCGCGAAGCAAAAGACCTCCGAAGCGGAGGTGCGTGCGTGGGCGGATCGGCTCGTGAAGCGGCGGCTGGCGTGGGAGCCGTTTGAAATTTCGAAGCTCTCGGTGCCGAAGGGAAAGCCCGCGCTCGCGAGCGACGCGCGCGGCTTCGAGCTGGCTCCGATCAAAGCAGGCACGCAGCCCGTGGTCGCGTCGGTGAAAGTGCGTGCAGGGACGAAGATTACCGCGCTGCGCATCGAGTGCGAGTCAGAGGTGGATGAGGCGCGCGTGGAGCTGGGCCGCGTGCAGGTGCAGTTGCCGCAGGTGCAACCGCTCATTTTGAAAGGCGCGGTTGAGGGCGTCTCGCTGAAGGCGGTGGATGCCGAACGCCTCGCGCGGGCCGAGCGTGCGGAAGTCGCAGCAAAGCAGCCCGCCAAACCCAAGGGCAAGAAGAAGGGGGTTCCGCCCGCACCCGCTGCTCCGCCAGCAACGCTGTCGCCGGGACCGAACCAGCCGCCGGAGGCGCTGGTTTTCGAACTTGCCGAGCCCTTCGAGGCGAAGGGCGGTGACGAGACGCTCAATGTTTCCATCGTGGTCAGTTCAAACGCAAAGGCGACCGACTGGCGCGTGCTTTTCACCTCGGCACCGGTGGATCAGCTCGTGCCCGAGACGGTGCTCGAAATTGCGGAGAAGGCACCTGCCAAGCTCACGCGCGGTGAGCAGGCGGCGTTGAGGAAGGAATTCCAGCTGCTGCGCCCGGAGGCGAAGGATCTGCGCGAAAGAATCTCCGAGCTGAACAACAGCATCGCGGAGGCGCGCACCAAGCAGGAATCCGCCGTCGTGATGAGCGAGCGCAAGCCGAAGGACACGTTCATTCTCATACGCGGCGAATACAATATGCCCGGCGAAAAGGTCACCGCAGCCACGCCCGGCATTCTTCCATCGCTGGCGAAGGACGCTCCGCTCAACCGGCTCGGCCTCGCGCAGTGGCTCGTGAGCAAAGAAAATCCGCTCACCGCACGAGTCACGGTGAACCGGCTGTGGCAATCTGTCTTCGGCAGCGGCCTCGTTCGCACGAGCGAGGACTTCGGCGCGCAGGGCGAGGCGCCGAGTCATCCCGAGCTGCTCGATTGGCTCGCAGACGAGTTTATGCTCAGCGGCTGGGACGTGCAGCACATCCTGCGGCTCATTTTGAACAGCGCGACGTATCAGCAGACATCTCGCACCACGCCCGCGTTGCTCGCAGCGGATTCCGACAACCGCTTCCTCGCACGCGGGCCGCGCTTCCGTTTGAATGCCGAGTTCGTGCGCGATCAGGCGCTCGCTGCCGCCGGACTGCTTTCGGAGAATGTCGGCGGAAAGTCTGTGAAGCCGTATCACCCATCGGGCATCTATGAACTCATGACGGTCGGGCAATCGACCAAAGGATGGATCGCGGACACGGGTGAGAACCTGCACCGACGCAGCCTTTACACCTTCTGGAAGCGCACCGTGCCACATCCCGCAATGATCGCCTTTGATGCTCCAGGCCGCGAAATCTGCGCCGTCCGCCGCACCCGCTCGAACACGCCGCTCCAGGCGCTTAACCTGATGAATGATCCCACTTACGTCGAGGCCGCCCGCCACCTAGCCGTGCGCATGATCGGCTCGTCAGCGAGCGTGGCGGATCAAATTCAATTTGGCTACCGCACACTCCTCGCTCGCGACGCAAAGCCCGCCGAGCTCACCGTGCTCACCCGAGCCTATGAGCGTGCCCGCAGCGAGTTCTCCACGAAGACCACGACCGCCACCGGCCTGCTGAAAACCGGCGTGGCCGCACCCGCACAGGAAAAACTCGACGACGCCGTGCTCGCTGCGATGACCAATGTCGCCAGCACGCTGCTGTGCCTCGATGAAACCATCACGAAGGAATGACCAATCGCATCCTCATGAACACCGCCATCCTCACGGCTCTCAGCCGTCGCCAATTCCTCGCACGTGGCACCGCTGCGGCGGGCACGGCTGCGCTCGCCTCGCTGCTGAATCCGCGCACCGCCGCTGCCACCGGACTGCCCGGCCTCCCGCATTTCGCCCCAAAGGCGAAGCGCATCATCTGGCTCACACAAAGCGGAGCGCCCTCGCAGCTCGATCTGTTTGATCCCAAACCGGGGTTGAAGGCTCGATTCAACACGGACCTGCCCGACAGCGTGCGCGGCACCCAGCGGCTCACCGGCATGACAGCGAAGCAGGCGCGATTCCCCATCGCGCCGAGCATCTTCAACTTCGCCAAGCACGGCAAGTGCGGTATGGAGCTGAGCGAGGTGCTGCCGTTCACCTCGCAGCACGCGGACGACATTTGCCTCATCCGCACCATGTTCACCGAGGCCATCAACCACGACCCGGCGATGACTCTGCTGCAAACCGGCCACCAAATCGCGGGGCGTCCGTCGTTCGGCTCGTGGATGGCCTACGGCCTCGGCAGCGCGAATGAAAACCTGCCCGCATTCATCGTGCTCGTTTCGCGCCCGAGCGGCGGAACGAACGCGCAACCGCTCGCCGAGCGCATGTGGGGTAGCGGATTCCTGCCCGCGAAATACCAAGGCGTGCGCTTCAATTCCGGCAAAGACCCCGTCCTTTACCTCTCGAACCCCGAGGGTATGACCACCAGCCAGCGACGCACCATGATCGATGACCTCGGCGAGTTGAACCGGATCAAACTCGCCGAATATCACGACCCCGAGACACAGGCGCGCATTGACCAGTTCGAGATGGCCTTCCGTCTGCAATCGAGCGTGCCCGAGCTGGCTGACCTCTCCAAAGAAACCCCGCAGACCTTCGAACACTACGGCCCGGAGTCTCGCAAGCCCGGCACTTATGCAGCGAACTGTCTGCTCGCACGCCGCCTTGCCGAGCGCGGCGTGCGTTTCATCCAGCTCTACCACCGCGGCTGGGACCAGCACGCGCGATTGCCGCGCGACATCAAGAGCCAGTGCTACGATACCGACCAGCCTACCGCCGCGCTGATCGCGGACTTGAAGGAGCGCGGCCTTTTTGACGACACGCTCATCGTGTGGGGCGGCGAGTTCGGTCGGACCGTGTATTCGCAGGGCGCACTCACGCAGGACAACTACGGCCGCGACCACCATCCACGCTGCTACAGCCTGTGGGTTGCGGGTGCCGGGATCAAACGCGGCCACGTCATTGGCGAGACGGACGACTTCAGCTACAACATCGTCAAAGACCCCGTCCACATCCACGACCTCAACGCCACGCTCATGCAGCAGCTCGGCATCGAGCACACCCGACTCACCTTCCGCAGCCAGGGCCGCGACTACCGGCTCACGGACGTTCACGGCAGCATCGTGAAAGACATGCTCGCCTGAGCACATCGCTCACGCGGATACGCAAAAAGAAGAAGGCCGCAGATTGAACTCCACCACTCAAAACCAGATTCACCAACCCATGAAGTCACCCTCCCTCGCATCAATGTTCTGCTCCGCGCTGGTCGCGTTGAGTCTCGCTTCCGCGCATGCGGATACTCAGCGGCCCAACATCATCCTCGTCATGCCCGACGATGTCGGCGTTGGCGATTACGCTTGCCTGGGCAATCCCGTCATTCACACGCCTTCGGTGGATGCTTTCAAGAAGCAGAGCTTGGCGTTCACCCAGTTTCATGTGAGCCCCACCTGCGCCCCCTGTCGCTCGGCGTTGATGAGCGGGCGTCATGAATTCAAGAATGGCGTGACCCATACCATTCTTGAGCGCGAGCGGATGAGTTTGAAGACGTTCACGCTGCCGCAGATGCTCAAAACTGTCGGCTATACTTCGGGGATCTTTGGTAAGTGGCATCTGGGCGATGAAGCGGCGTATCGGCCGGAAAGTCGTGGCTTTGACGAAGTCTATATCCATGGCGGCGGCGGCATTGGGCAAACGTATCCAGGCTCCTGCGGTGACGCTCCGGACAACACCAACATCGACCCCGCGCTCTGGCACAATGGCAAGTTCGAGAAGACCAAGGGCTACTGCACCGACTTGTTCTTTACGCAGGCGATCAAGTGGATGGACGGCGCACGATCGGAGCAGAAGCCCTTCTTTGCCTACATCCCGCTCAATGCCGCGCACGGTCCGCACGTAGTGCCGAAGGAATACTACCAGCAATATCTCGGCAAACCGGGCGTGAGCGAAGACACCGCGAAGTTCCTTGGCATGGTGGAGAACATTGACACGAACTTCGGCAAGCTGCTCGCGACGCTCAAGCAATGGGGCATCGAGGACAATACGTTGGTCATCTATTTCACCGGCGACAACGGTGGCACCTCGGGGAAAGGAATCTTCAACGGCGGCCTGCACGGCGGCAAAGGCACGCCCTATCAGGGTGGCACGCGTGCGACCACCTTCTTCCGCTGGCCCGGCGGCAAGGTTCCCGCAGGCATGGAATGCGATGCCTTGAGCGCCCACCTCGATCTTTTCCCCACGTTAGCTGAACTCACTGGCGCGTCCTTGTCAGATGAGGTGAAACAACAAGTCGAAGGCCGCAGCCTGCTCCCCTTGTTGAAGAATCCCAAAGCCGAGTGGGCGGACCGCACGCTGGTGCACCACGTCGGACGCTGGGGAAAAGGTCAGGCAGCTGAATCCAAATACAGGAACAGCTCCATCCAGAACTCGCAGTTCACCCTCGTGAACAACAAGGAACTTTACGACCTGAAAGCCGACCCAGGTGAGGAAACCAACGTCATTGCCGCGCATCCCGAGGTCGTGGCAAAGCTCCGCGCCAGCTACGACCAATGGTGGACCGACGTGCAGCCCATGCTGGTGAATGAAGCTCCGACTAACATTGCGAAGATCAATCCGTTTCAGGAACTCTATTACAAACAATTCGGTGGCAGCCCTTCCCCCGCTGATCTCAAGCGCATGGACGCCACACGTGGGGCCGCACCAGAAGAGAAAGCCGTAGAATCCACTGACGAATCACCGGCCGCAAAGCGACGGCAACGAAAGAAGGCCAGGGAAGCCGCCCCTGATCCAGTCAAGTAGTGCCTCCAATTTCGTGAAGCATTTCACGCCGTGCACCCCTAAAACTTGTCTCAAGGCTTGAGCGATCCCGCACCGCCGACTGAACCCGGAATTAAAATCACCAGCTGGGTCATGTGGCGAGAAGTCGCAATTTGGGGAACCATTTTCTAAGATAGCCGCGGTCAATGGCGGCCAGTCGGTCTGCTTGTAGCTGGGCATGGGAAGCAATTACGAAGTCGGGCACCAAGTGCTGCCTGGGACCGCCCGCCTGACGGTAACGCTTGAAGGTTTGCCCAGCCAAGAAGGCTGAAGCGGGCAAGATGGGATCATAGGCAACGGAAAGTCGCCCTAGAAAAGAGGTGAGGCCTGGTTCGTCAGCGGTAGAAGGGGCCAATTCTGCAAAGGCAATGGGACTGATGATCAACGGTCCTTCGGATGCGGCTCTAAGCAGAGCCTGAAGCCAAGACTCGTAGCCGGACTCCTGTTTGATGATGGCCCAGAGGACAGAGGAATCAAGGGCTGTGATCATGGCAATAGGGATTCGGGCTCCACCGGACCACCACGCAGATCGTCAATGATGTCCGTAGCCGATTGATGCTCCCAAGGGTGGCCTTTGAGGGCTTTGGTGGCCGACTTTTGCCAGGCCGACAAGGTCTGCTCCCACTCGGCCCGATTCACCACCCGATGGGCAGTGAGCACGGGGGCGGTCTCGTCAAATTCCAATTGGTCCCCGGCTTTGAGGTTGAGTCGCTGACGAATCGCCAAGGGGATCGTGATCTGTCCTTTAGATGTAAGGGTAGCTGTCATGCGTGGAGAGTAAGGTTGAAAAGTAAGGATGTCAACATTCACCACCGAGATCTTGCTTTACAGCGTCCTGACGATGGGTTGATATCGTCTGTCCTAAACCGGACTGCTGAGGCTGTCTGGTTACTCCTACCTTTCCCACTTCGTCCTACCCCAATGACCCACGCTCTCTCTCTTGCGTTGACCCTGCTGCTCTTTCCTCTCTTGGGGCAAGCCGCAGAGGTAAATCTCAAGCCCAACATCGTTTACTTGCTAGTAGATGACATGGGCTATGCCGATTGTGGTTTCAATGGCGGGACTGACATTCGCACGCCAAACATTGACAAGCTCGCGAAGCAGGGTGCCATCTTGAAATCTTTTTACGTGCAGCCGCTTTGCTCGCCAACCCGTGCGGCTCTGCTCACAGGCCGCTACCCCACGCATACCGGAGTTTATAGCGTCGTCACGCCGGGGGCTGCTTGGGGGCTGCCGCTGGATGAACGCACATTGCCTCAGGCCTTGAGCGAGGTGGGCTACACGACGGCCATTTGCGGCAAATGGCATCTGGGAGAATTCAAAACGGAATATCGGCCGAACCAACGTGGATTTCAACATCAGTATGGTCACATGATGGGGAATCTGGATTATTTCACGCACATTCGGGATGGCAAGCTGGACTGGTATCGCAATGACAAACCGCTGGAAGAAGAAGGTTACACCACCCGGCTGATCGCCAAGGAAGCCACCCGCCTCATCAAGGAGCAATCGGTCGATAAGCCGCTGTTTCTCTATGTCCCCTTCAATGGCATCCATTCGCCCTTTCAAGTCCCTGAGGGCGATGCCAAGCCTTACGAGGATCTCCCAAAGCTGCGCAAAACCGTAGCCGGAATGTTAGCGGTAGTGGACGAGGCCGTTGGCCAAATCGCCACTGCCCTTGAGGAAAAAGGTCTGCGCGAGAACACGCTAATTATTTTCTCCAGCGACAACGGCGGCCCACATCCCGGCAAGGCCACGATGAATACCCCGCTCAAAGGGGGCAAGGGCAGTATCAACGAGGGCGGGGTCCGCGTAGCAGCGTTTGCCACTTGGCCAGGGAAAATCCCTGCTGGCACCAGCATCGATGAGCCGATGCACATCGTGGATTGGTATCCCACGCTGTTGAAACTCACCGGCACCCCCGCAGCCCAGAAACACGCCCCTGATGGTCTCGATATCTGGCCGGTCCTAACGCAGGGGAAAAAATCTCCCCATGAGGCGCTGTTGCTGCACGGAACCAATCTGAATGTCAAAGCGCTCCGCATGGGCGACTGGAAATTGCACGTTCCCGCCAACGGCAAAATAGAATTATATAACCTTGCCAAAGACATCTCCGAGAAGCAAAATCTGGCGGAGTCCAAGCCGGAGCGCGTCAAGGAACTGCGCGCCAAATTGGATGAATTAACCAAGGACGCAGTTCCCTTGGGCGGCCCACAGCCTGGCGCAGACAAAGAATAGCCAATCAATCAAACGCCCGTTATTTACACTCATGAAATCACTCCTCCTCAATTTACTCTGCGGCTTATTTCTGATGGCTGCTTCGTTTGCCGCCGAACCTGAGCCAGCAACGGCAGACAAATCCAAGCCGAACATCGTCTATATCCTCTGTGACGATCTCGGGTATGGCGACGTGCATTGCTACAATCCCGAGCGTGGTAAGATCGCGACCCCTAACTTCGATAAGATGGCAACGCAGGGCATGATTTTCACCGATGCGCATACCAGCTCTTCCGTCTGCTCTCCCACGCGTTACGGCCTCCTAACTGGGCGCTACAATTGGCGCAGCCGCTTGCAATCCGCTGTGCTACATGGCTTCAGCGATCCGTTGATTGCCGCAGATCGCTTGACCGTTCCTGCGTTGCTCAAAGCGCAGGGCTACACGACTGCGATGATTGGGAAATGGCATCTCGGCATGGGGATTCCAGAGAAGGAGGGTTCTCCCGTGATCAAAGAAGGTCCCATTTCGCGTGGCTTCGATAGCTACTTCGGTATCAGCGCCTCCTTGGACATGCCGCCGTTTGCCTTCATTGAAAATGATCATTTCACCGAACCACTCACCACCACTAAGACATGGTTACGAAGCGGACCTGCCGCCGCCAGCTTCGAAGCGGTGGATGTGCTGCCCACCTTCACCAAGAAAGCCGTCGAACTCATCACCGCCCAGGCCAAGGCAGGTAAACCTTTCTTTCTCTATCTAGCGCTGAATTCACCACACACCCCAATTGTGCCATCCAAGGAATGGCAGGGGAAAAGCGGGCTCAGTGACTATGGTGATTTTGTGATGGAGACAGATTGGACCTTGGGGAAAGTGCTGGGGGCGATTGATGAATCCGGGATCGGAAGCAACACGCTGGTCGTTATCACGAGCGACAACGGCTGCTCGCCTGCGGCCAAGATTCCCGATCTCCAATCCAAGGGCCACTTCCCTAACGGAAATCTGCGTGGCATGAAAGCAGACGTCTTCGATGGGGGGCATCGCGTTCCCTTCATCGTCCGCTGGCCGGACCGCGTGAAGGCTGGTAGCCGCAGTGATCAAACCATCTGCCATACCGATCTCATGGCCACCTGTGCGGGCATCCTCAACACCAAGCTTCCGGATACCGCTGGCGAAGACAGCTTCAGCATTCTACCAGCCCTCCTCGGCACTGACAAAGCCCCGCTGCGCGAGGCCATCGTGCATCATACGATCAATGGTTCCTTTGCCATCCGTCAGGGTAAGTGGAAACTGGAACTCTGTCCTGGCTCTGGAGGCTGGAGCGACCCCAAACCCGGCAGCAAGGACGAAGCCGGTCTGCCCCTGACACAACTCTACGATCTCACGGCCGATCTTGCAGAAGCGAAGAACCTGTCTGCGGAACATCCCGCTGAGGTTGCAAGTCTGACCAAGCTGCTGGAACAATACATTGCCAATGGCCGCAGCACGCCTGGTGCGAAGCAGACCAACGACGCTGAAATTGAAATTCGTAAGATTCCCAAAGCCGCCAAGCAAGGCAAGGCCGCCAAGAAGGGCAAGGCCGAGCAGGAGTAAATCCTCACAAATACCAATCGCATGAACCTGTTCCGCTTGGCGGGCATCGCATTCTTTCTAACGGTCACCGTGCTGACTGTCGGCTCTGGTGCTATGTCGCGCGCAGCGGCACCTCCACCTAACGTGGTGTTGATTCTGGTTGATGACCTCGGCTATTCGGATCTCGGTTGCTTCGGAGCAAAGGACATTCGCACTCCCAACATTGACAAACTCGCGGCCCAGGGGACGCGCTTCACCAGCTTTTATGTGGCGCAGGCGGTCTGCACTGCGAGTCGTGCCGCCTTGCTGAGCGGCTGCTATCCGAATCGGGTAGGAATGGCTGGAGCGTTGAATCATACAAGCCGCAATGGAATTCACCCTGACGAATGGTTGCTGCCGGAGATGCTCAAGGATCGTGGCTACGCGACAACCTGCATCGGTAAATGGCACTTGGGCACCGTGCCCAGCCTGCGGGCGACCCGTCATGGCTTCGATGAATGGTTCGGCATTCCTTACTCGAACGACAACTCGAAATATCATCCCGTGCTGGCCGCAGAAATGCCGCCGCTGCCAATGCATGACGGAGACCAGGTGGTGGAACTGGATCCTGACCAGAGTCAGTTCACGCGTCGTTTCACCGAACGAGCCGTGTCGTTCATCGAGCGCAGCGCCAAGCAACCGTTCTTCCTTTACCTCCCGCATGTCATGCCGCATGTGCCAATTTTTGCGTCAGAGAAATTTAAAGGCCGGTCCCAGCGAGGGCTCTTTGGTGATGTGGTGGAGGAACTCGACTGGTCCGTGGGCGAAGTGCTGGCAACGCTGGACCGACTGAAGTTGGCGGATAATACCATCGTCATTTTGTTCTCCGACAATGGTCCGTGGTTGAGCTATGGCGATCACGCAGGCTCGGCTCGGCCATTACGTGAAGGTAAGCTGACGGCGTTCGATGGCGGCATGCGCTCACCTTTGGTGGTGCGCTGGCCCGGTAACGTTCCTGCAGGACGCACCAGCGATGTGCCGTGGATGGCGATTGATTGGTTGCCGACTATAACAGAAATTGTAGATGGAAAAAAATCCACGCTCAAAATCGACGGCGTGAGCGCCAAGCCGCTTCTGCTCGGAGAACCCGGAGCCAAACCTCCCCATGAGGCACTGTTCTTCTATGCTGGCGAGGAATTGCACGCCGTCCGCAGTGGCGAATGGAAACTCCATTTCACCCACCCCTATCTGACCACCGCAGCCGAACCAGGCCACGGTGGTAAACCGTCCAACTGGGGTAAAGCCACCCCGCGCGCCATTAACGATTCCAGTATGGAAGCCATCGCGAGCCGGCACGGACAACGCGTCGAACGTCTGGAGTTGTCATTGTTCAACCTACCTTCTGACCCCGGTGAAACGAAAAACATTGCAGGTGAGCATCCGGAAATAGTGGCGCGACTTTCCACCCTAGCCGAAACCATGCGACTCGATCTGGGCGATGCACTCAAGGGTGCGAAAGGCCCAGGATGCCGCCCGGCAGGGTTTGAACCACTTCCAACAAAATCAATTTCCAAATGAAATCGCACGTCCTTTTTGGTCTCCTTTTGATTGCTGCATCCTCCTGCCGGCTGACCGCTGCCGAGACGACTAAGCCAAACATTGTCTATATCCTAGCCGACGATCTCGGTTATGGTGATGTGCATTGCCTCAACCCAGAGCGGGGAAAAATTAAGACCCCGAATCTCGACAAGCTTGCCTCGCAAGGGATGACCTTTACCGATGCTCATAGCGGTTCGTCCGTCTGCTCGCCCACCCGCTATGGCTTGCTTACTGGACGCTACGCGTGGCGGTCGCGATTGCAGTCCGGGGTGCTTGATGGATACGTGGAGCCGCTCCTCGCTGCGGACCGGCTCACAGTCCCGGGACTGCTGAAACGAAATGGCTATCACACTGCGATCATTGGCAAATGGCATCTGGGCTACACCATCGAAGGAGCAGGCAAGAAAGGCGGCGGCAGCGGAAAGTTGGAAGGAGCACCCTTGGGAGCGATCACCAAGGACGGGCCGGTGACGCGTGGCTTTGATGAGTTTTTTGGATTTCATCACGCCCGGATGATGAAATCGGTGTTCCAGAATGATCGCGTCACGCAGATGATCGAGCCCGTGGACATCCTGCCAGCCTTGGTCAAGCACAGTGCCGACTACATCGTGGAGCGCAGCAAAGCAGGGACACCGTTCATGCTTTATCTACCACTCAATTCACCGCACACGCCCATCGTGCCAGCGAAGGAATGGCAGGGTAAAAGCGGCCTGGGTGACTACGCCGATTTCGTTATGGAGACCGACTGGGCCGTGGGCGAAGTGCTCGCATCCCTGGACAAAGCAGGCGTGGCGGACAAGACCCTCGTCATTTTCACGAGCGACAATGGCTGCTCCAAAGCTGCCGGGATCTCGCAGTTGGAGCAACAAGGCCACTATCCGAGTGCCGACCTGCGAGGATCAAAGTCGGACATCTGGGATGGCGGGCATCGCGTGCCGTTCTTTGTGCGCTGGCCGGGACAAGTGAAGGCTGGATCGCAAACCGAGCGTCTCATCTGCCACACCGACCTCATGGCCACTTGCGCGAACATCCTTGGAGCCAAGCTCCCTGACAATGCCGCCGAAGACAGCGTGAGCATTCTTCCAGTGATGCTTGGCAAAGACACCGTGGCCCCACACGAAGCTGTCGTTCATCACAGCATAGCCGGTCGATTTGCGATTCGACAAGCTCAGTGGAAACTGGAATTCTGCCCTGGCTCCGGCGGTTGGACAGCACCCGGGGATGCCGCTGCGAAGAAGCAAGGCCTGCCGGACCTGCAACTCTATGATTTGCTGACCGACAAGGGAGAAACTAAGAATGTGCAAGCCGAGCATCCCGAGATCGTGGAAAAGCTCACCAAGCTGCTGGAACAAACCATCACCAACGGCCGAAGCACGCCCGGTCCAAAGCAGGCCAATGACGCTGCCATCATCGTCAATAAAGCAAACTCGAAGGCTCCGAAGGAATAGACGTTCAGCGAATAATTATTCTACTGTTACGTTACATAGCATTTACCAACACCCATTGTTTACACCCTCATGAAATACATTTCTCTGCTTCTGATCATTAACTGGGTCATACAGGTCGACGGACTCAATGCCGCTGAGAAATCCAAGCCTAACATTCTCCACATCCACGCCGACGATCATCGGGCGGATGGCCTCCACGCGTTGGGGAATCCATTGTTGATTACACCGAATCTCGATACGCTTGTCGAGCGTGGCATGACTTTCACGCATTGTTATACGATGGGCTCAATGATAGGCGCGGTGTGCACTCCGAGCCGCACCATGATGCTCACCGGTCGCTCCTGGCAGCGCATTCCTGGGGCTCCGGGGGCCGCCGCCAATGCCAAGGACCCTGACACTTTTCTACCGAGAGTGATCCAGGCTGCAGGCTATCAAACTTGGCACATGGGCAAGTATGGCAACGGTTTCCCGGCTGGGTTGCAGACGTTTGAAACGAGCATCAGAGATGACGCCCACGGCAATGGGGACGACGTGGACCGCGCCCATTGCAGTCAGCGTCTGGCCGACGGCACGATTGAGTTTCTAAAGAAACGCACGGCTGATAAAGCAGCGAAGCCCTTTTACATCTACATTGCCCCGCCTGTCCCGCACGATCCCCGTTCTGCGGAACCTCAGTTTCACAAACTCTACGATCCCGCCAAGATTCCGCTTTCCCCGGCCTTTATGCCGCAACATCCATTCGACAACGGGGAAATGACGGTGCGCGATGAAGCCCTGGCCCCATGGCCCAGAACCCCCAAAGACACCAAACAACAAAACGCGGATTACTATTCCTGCGTGACTGGGCTGGATCACCATATCGGCCGCATTTTTGCCGAACTGAAGGCCAGTGGTCAGTGGGAGAACACCATCATTATCTTCAGTGGCGACAACGGCCTTTCCCTTGGGGAGCACGGTCTCTTCGGTAAACAGAATCTCTATGAGTTCGGCGGGATGCACGTCCCTTGCGTCATCGCTGGACCGGGCGTCACCAAAGGTAAGAGCGAAGCCCTCGTTTACCTCATGGACCTCTTCCCCACCCTCGCGGAGTTTGCTGGAGCCAAACTTCCTCAGGGCGTGGAAGGCAAAAGCCTGGTTCCCATCCTGGCTGGTAAAGAAACCAAAGTCCGGGACGTGCTCTATACCGGCTACCGAGACGGACAGCGGGCGATTCGTGATAGTCGCTGGAAACTCATCCGGTATCCGCTCGTGGATCGCACCCAACTCTTCGATCTCAGCACCGATCCGCTTGAACTAGCCAACCTGGCGGACAAACCAGAGCACGGAGCCAAGGTGACCGAACTAACCGCCCTGCTCACCAAGGAAATGACCACCCATGCCGACACGCACCCGCTCAAAGTGGCCAACCCAAAACCAGCCGAATGGACACCGCCTACCGCTGGGGGCAAGGCCAACAAAAAAGCGCAGAAGGCGGCCAAAGCACCTGCGTCGAAGAAGCCATAAACCTAGTCCCAGCCGATTGATCCATTGCGTCCTTATTATTTTGTTTGGATAATTCTTCAGCCCACATTCTCCTGCCAACTCATCCCCACTAATGCTTAAAATATTTCTGTTCACCACCTTCGCGCTCTGCTGTAGCAACGCCTCGGCCGAGAAACCCAACATCATTTTCATCCTCAGCGACGACCTCGCGCAGGGCGATGTTGGCTGCTATGGACAGAAGCTCATTGCGACACCGAACCTCGACCGCATGGCCAAGGAGGGCACACGCTACACCCAAGCTTTCTGCGGCACCACCGTCTGTGCGCCCAGCCGCTCCTCCCTCATGACCGGGCTGCACAGTGGCCATTGCCCGGTCCGGGGGAACTGGGAATTGCCTGGCGAGGGCCAGCTTCCGTTGCCTGCGGAGACCACCACAATTGCAGAGATTCTGCACACTGAGGGCTACGCTACCGCCTGCATGGGCAAGTGGGGCATGGGGATGTTCGACACCACGGGCAGTCCGTTGAAACAAGGCTTCGATCATTTCTTTGGCTACAATTGCCAACGCCATGCGCACTCGTATTTTCCCACCTATCTTTATCGGGACGCGACACGTTTCGATCTACCGGGAAATGACGGCAAGGGTATTGGCAAGACTTACGCCCAGAATCTCATTCAGGAAGACGTGATTTCCTGGGTCCGTGGTCTGAAAGAGAAACCTTTCTTTCTCTACTACGCCATCACCCTGCCGCACGGCACTCATGAAATCGACGACCTCGGATCCTATGCCGACAAGCCCTGGCCAGCGGAGCAAAAATCCTATGCCGCCCAAGTAACCCGCCTCGATCGGGATATCGGAGCGTTGCTCGATTTGCTGCGAGCATTGAAGATCGATGACAAAACGCTCGTCATGGTCGCTGGCGACAATGGTTCCTCTTTTGAACCAAAGTCTGCCATGGGGAAACTCTTCGATCAAGCTGCCAACGGCCTCCGCGGCTACAAGCGCAGCCTTTACGAAGGAGCCCTCCGGCAGGCCGCCATCGCCCGCTGGCCAGGGGTCGTGACGGCGGGTCGGGTGAGCGATGAGCCCTGGGCCTTTTGGGATTTCCTGCCGACTGCCGCTGAGCTGGCTGGCGCCAAAATTCCGACCGAGTGCAAGACCGATGGTCACTCGCTCGTCAGTTATTTGAAAGGCGGAACAGCCCCCCAGCGCGACCACTTTCATTGGGAGCTTCACGAAACCGCCAAGCCGCTGCAAGCCGTTCGCTTCGGCAACTGGAAAGCCGTGAAGAACGGCCCGCAGGCAGCGATTGAGCTCTACGATCTCGCCACCGATCCGGGCGAGAAATCAGACGTTGCATCCAGCCATCCCGATCTTATACAGCAAGCCGTTGCGCTCATGCAAGCTGAGCACACGCCCGACCCAAACTGGCCCCTAACCGGCCTCGCCCCGCAGCGGAAAAATAAGCCCGCTGCCAAATAGCCCCCATTCCTCTTTCACATCATGACTATCAAAACTATCACTTCATTCATGCTGACTGGCTTCTCGCTGGCGGCACCGCTGATGGCCGCTGCTCAAGGCGCTCCAAAACCGACCAAAGAAATTCCCGTAGCCGCAGCTCCCGCTCCAAGCGCAACGCCTGATCCAAAGGCGAAGGGTAAAGAAAAGAAAAAAGACCAAGCCTCCAAGCCTGCCAAAGCAGCAGGAAATCACGGGTTCACCGATGAGCCTGCTGCGGCAACCGCAAAGCGGAATCAAGCCGTAGCCCCTCCTGGCAAAGGCGAGCGCATCGTGCTGATTGGCAACGGTCTGGCGGAACGGGATGTTTACTACAGTCGCATCGAAACCGAACTGAACCTTCGTTATCCAACGCAGGAGTTAATTTTCCGCAACATGGGGCACGTGGGCGGTACCCCCGGATTCCGTCCCCATCCTTCACGCAAATCCCAGTGGGCATTTCCGGGGGCCGAGAAATTCCACCCCGAACTCAACGTGCATAAAGGCGAAGGCTTCTTCCCCACCCCCGATCAATGGCTAACGCACCTGAAGGCCGATACCATCGTCGCGTTCTTTGGTTACAACGAATCCTTCGAAGGCCCCAGCAAAGTCGCCAATTTCCAAGCTGAACTCGATGCCTGGGTCGAGCATACTCTCAGCAAAGCCTACAACGGCCAAGCCGCTCCACGCCTCGTGCTCGTTTCACCGCTCGCTTACGAGGACCAATCCGCCAAACGCGATCTCCCCACGGGTGAAAATGAGAACAGCAATCTGATCCTTTACGCCTCCGCCATTCAGACCGTGGCCAAGAAACATGGCCTCACTTACATCGACATCTTCTCACCGATGAAGACGCTCTACCATGAGGCCAAAGCACCACTCACTACCGGTGGCTTCATTCCCAATGATGCTGGCTATCAACAAGTGGCTAACTTGCTTCTCAATGGCCTCTATGGTCCGGCCACTCGCGCCTCCAAGGCCGACCCCAAGCTCCTGCACGAAGCCGTCATGGCGAAAGATTATTTCTGGAACAACGACTACAACCTCGTCAATGGAGTTCACGCCTACGGCCGACGCTACAATCCTTACGGTCCGCAGAACTATCCTGATGAAGTCCAGAAGACGCGGGAGATGACCGCCCTGCGCGACACCCTCATCCACCAAGTCGCCTCCGGTCAAAAGAAGGATCTCAAAGTCGATGACAGCAAGACCCACGCCCTGCCACCCGTGCCCACGAACTATCAACCGAGCGCCAAGAACGGCAGCGAAACGTATCTCTATGGCGAGGAAGCAGTGAAGGCGCTCACGGTGCCGGAAGGCTACAAAGTGGAATTGTTTGCCAGCGAGAAGGAGTTCCCGAATCTCGCCAACCCCATGCAAATGTCCTTTGATAACAAAGGCCGCCTCTGGGTCGCTACCATGCCCACCTATCCAGCCTATCGTCCGGGCGATCCGCTGCCGAACGACAAAATCCTCATCTACGAAGACACCAACCACGATGGTAAGGCGGACAAAGAAACGGTCTTTGCCGATCATCTCTATTTGCCCATCGGCTTCGAGTTCGCCCCCGAAGGCGTGTATCTTTCCCAAGAGCCTAACTTGGTTCTGCTAACTGACACCAATGGCGATGACAAAGCCGACCGCAAAGAAATCATCCTCGGGGGCTTCGACACTCACGACACCCACCACGCCATCAGCGCCTACACCGCCGATCCCAGCGGTGCCTTCATGCTTTGTGAGGGCGTGTTTCTCCATTCCAACGTCGAAACGCCTTACGGACCAGTCCGTTGCGTGGATGGCGGCTTCTTCCGCTACAGCCCGCAGCGGGGCCAACTGGAGCGCACCATCCAGATGAACATTCCCAATCCGTGGGGATTCGTCTTCGACAAATGGGGACAAGATTTCCTGCTCTTCACTTCCGGCACCAGCATGAACTGGGCGCTGCCCATGGAGGTGAAACCCACCTTCGGCAGCAAGACGCCCGCCACCATCGACCTCATCCCCGATGCCCAGAAAGTGCGTCCGACCTCCGGTCTCGAAATCGTCTCCTCACGGCATTTCCCTGACAATGTGCAGGGCGATATCCTCCTCTGCAATAACATCGGTTTCCTCGGCATTAAACAACATCAAATCGTGGACGACGGGACTGGCTGGAAGACCACCTTCCGCCAGGATCTGCTGAAGAGTAAAGATGGCAACTTCCGCCCGGTGGATCTTGAGTTCGCCCCCGATGGCTCGCTCTATGTGATTGATTGGCACAACGTCCTCATCGGCCACATGCAGCACAACGCGCGTGATCCTCTGCGCGATCACGTCCATGGCCGGATCTATCGCATCACGTATCCTAGTCGACCGCTCGTGAAGCCCGTGCCAGTGGCTGGAGCCAGCATTCCAAATCTGCTCAACAACTTGAAGGAACCCGAGTCCCGCACCCGCTATCGCACCCGTCGCGAACTCCGCAACTATCCTGCCAGCGAGGTGCTGCCCGCAGTGACGAAATGGGCCTCCACCCAAACCGACACCCACGCCAAGCTCGAAGCCCTCTGGGTCACCTGGGGCCTGAATGCCGCCGATGAAGGCCTGCTGCGAGACCTTCTCGCCAGCAGCGATTTCCACGCCCGGGCCGCTGCGGTCCGCGTGCTGCGCTACAACACCCACCGCATCAAGGATTACGCCGCCCTCCTGGAAAAAGCTGCCGCTGACGAACACGGACGAGTGCGCCTCGAAGCTGCGGTGGCTGCCTCTTGGTTGTCGGACACGAGTGCTGCGAAAAAGATCGTGGCCATAGCCGCTAGCAAGCCGATGGACGAATGGAGCAAAGCCCCCATAAAGACCGCCGCCGACCGACTCAGCGGCATCGTCGAAGTGGAGAAACCAGAGTTTGCGGAAGCCGCCGCGCCCGCACATCTCGATGCTGCCGGCAAGCAGCAGTTCCTCGCGGGCCAGAAAATTTATCTGCGCGAAGGCCACTGCGTCACCTGTCACCAACCCAACGGCAAAGGCTTGGACCCAGCATTCCCGTCAATCGAGAACAGTCCATGGGTTGCAGGCAACAAAGAGCGCCTCATCAAGGTCGCCATGTATGGCCTCATGGGCCCGCTCGAAATCAATGGCAAGAAATACGACGGCCAAGTCCCCATGACGCCCTTCGGCGGCATGTTAAAAGACGACGAAATGGCCGCCGTGCTTACCTTCGTCCGTAACAGCTTCGGCAACAAAGCAGACCCCATTTCTCCTGCCGATGTGCAGAAAGTCCGCGCAGCCAATCCCGGCCGACTCATGTTCTATAACCCCACCGAGTTACTCAAAGAGTATCCGCTGGAGAAGTAACCTCCTATCATTTCATGAACAAAATCCTAACCAGCATTTTCCTGGCAATCATGGGCTCGGGGCAAGCCGCCCAGCCCAAGAACGTTTTGTTCCTGGTTTCGGATGATCTCCGGACAGAACTGGGCTGCTATGGCAACGCCATCATCAAGAGCCCTAACATTGATCGACTTGCCCAGCAGGGCATGGTCTTCAATCGTGCTTACTGCCAGCAAGCAGTCTGCTCCCCATCGCGCTCCAGCGTGCTTACCGGCACGCGACCAGACACGACCAAGGTTTGGGATTTGAATACCCACTTCCGCAAGGCCTTGCCGGACGTGGTGACGCTGCCACAATTGTTCAAGAACCATGGTTACACCGCCCAAGGCATGGGCAAAATTTACCATGGTGGATTCACGGACCCAGCCTCATGGTCCGTTCAAACGGAAGGTAGAAAAGCCCCCGATGCAGACGCGGCCCAGAAACCAAAGGCCGGAAAAAAGAAGCCCTCGGCCGCCAAACCCACTGGCATTGCTACTGAAGACGCCATCCCACTAACAAAGACTGATCGAGGCCCAGCCTTCCGCGCCACCGACGAGGAACCGAATGGAGGCGAAGAAGGAGCCCTGGCAAATCAAGCCATTGACGCTCTGCGCAAGTTCAAAGCGGATGCGAAACCGTTTTTCCTAGCCGTAGGATTTCACAGACCTCACCTCCCATTCAACTCACCCAAGGCCTACTGGGATCTCTATGACCCCGCCAAGATTCCGTTAGCCGTAAATAGTTTCCTCCCAAAGGACGCCCCCGGTTTCGCCTTGGCGGACAAGAATGAACTATGGTCCTACAGCGGAGTCCCTGACCAAAGTCATTTGCCGGAGGCCTATGCCCGTCAGCTTAAACATGGTTACTATGCCGCCGTGAGCTACATGGACGCCCAGTTGGGCCGTGTCGTGGATGAACTCGACAAGTTAGGGCTGAGGGAAAACACCATCATCATTCTCTGGGGCGACCACGGTTGGAAACTGGGCGAACACGACCGTTGGAGCAAACACAGCAACGTGGAAAATGATGTGCATGCGCCCCTGATCATCTCTGTGCCCGGCATGAAAGCCGTTGGAAAGAAGAGCGATGCGCTCGTGGAATTCGTGGACATGTATCCCTCGCTGGCTGAGCTGGCTGGCCTACCGCTGCCTGCAACCTTGGAAGGAAAAAGCTTCAAGCCCCTGCTCGACGATCCCGCCCTGCCCTGGAAATCCGCTGTCTTCAGCCAATACCCGCGCACCCAGGGCGGCAAGAAGCTGATGGGTTATTCCATGCGCACGGATCGCTATCGTTTCACCCAATGGGTCGGGCGCGAGGACCACACGATCGTAAATGCGACTGAACTCTACGATCACCAGACGGATCCGCAGGAAAACACGAACATCGCCCATGATCCTGCTAACAAAGCGCTCGTCGAAAAGCTCACTGCCCAGTGGCAGGCGGGTTGGAAAGGAGCGGTGACAAATTGAACCACCTACAACCATAGCAGAGCGCAGCGGGATGACTGCTTGGCAAGGGATTGTTCCGCACTCAAGGATTGCTCAAATCTTTTATCCTAAAGATCATGCATTTGTAATTATGAAATCACTCCACCTTATCACCCTGATTCTTTGCACCATCAACGCAAAATCAGCAGAGCCTGCACCCAGCAACGTCGCAGCCGCGAGCATCAGCAAGCAGTCCCCTGATGGCAATGCTGACATCGTCGTTAGCGGGGAACTGAAGCTGTGGCACAAGGTCACGCTCGCGCTCGACGGGCCCTTTGCGAAAGAATCGGACACTGCGCCCAATCCCTTCACCGACTTAGCATTCAATGTCACTTTCGCACACGAAAGCGGTGCCCCAAAATACACCGTTCCGGGATATTTCGCTGCGGATGGTCATGCGGCCAACTCCAGTGCAGCGGCTGGCACAAAATGGTTGGCTCATGTCTCGCCAGAAAAAATCGGCACTTGGACCTACACGGTCAGTTTCACCAAAGGCAAGTTGGCGGCACTCGATGGTGGTGGCGAGGCAATGCAGCCATTCGATGGTATTACCGGAAGCTTCTCAGTTGCCGCGAGCGACAAGACGGGCAGCGACTTCCGCAGTAAGGGCCGCCTGCAGTATGTCGGGAAACATCACCTGCAATTTGCTGGCACCAAAGAGTATTTCCTTAAGGCTGGGGCGGATGCACCGGAAACGATGCTCGGCTATGCTGACTTCGATAACACGATCGCAGGCAAGGCCGCCAAAGTGCCGCTGAAAACGTGGCAGCCTCATGTGCAGGATTGGAAAGCCGGGGACCCGGCGTGGAAAAATGGCAAGGGCAAAGGCTTGATCGGGGCGCTCAATTACCTTTCTGCGAAGGGCGTAAACGCATTTAGTTTCCTGACCTACAACGCAGCAGGCGATGGTGATAACGTATGGCCATTCGTCGAGCGGAATGATAAACTACACTACGATTGCTCCAAACTCGACCAATGGGGCATCGTGTTCGATCACGCGACCGCACGCGGACTTTATCTCCATTTCAAAATGCAGGAAAATGAAATGGACGATGACCGGTTGGGTCATGAGTCCAAGCCGGGCCGCGTTCCTGAATCGCTTGATTGCGGGAAACTTGGACCAGAACGCAAACTATATTGTCGAGAGTTGATCGCTCGTTTCGGCCATGCGCTCGCGCTGAATTGGAACATCGGTGAGGAGAACACGCAGTCTAGTGAAGAAGTTCGGGACATGGTAAAGTATCTGCACGACACCGATCCCTATCATCATCACATCGTGCTCCACACGTTCCCCAACGAGCAGGAAAAGAAATACGAGCCACTCATTGGGAACCAATCGCTGCTGACGGGAACCTCATTGCAAAATGGCTGGAACGCAGTGCACCAGCGCACCCTGCAATGGCTCCGGGCTTCCGACAAAGCGGGCCACCCCTGGGTCGTGGCCAACGATGAGCAGAATCCGGCCGGACTCGGAGTGCCGCCAGACCCCGGCTACCAGGGCACGGACGGCATCGCCATTGAGAAGGACAAGAAAAAGCAAAATGCCACCACGGGCGACGTCAAATCAAAGGCCTATACGCTGCACGACATCCGAAAACTAACGCTCTGGGGCAATCTTATGGCCGGAGGAGCAGGCGTGGAATACTACTTCGGCTACGCCTTGCCAGAGAACGATCTCATTTGCCAAGACTTCCGCAGCCGAGATAAATCCTGGGATTACTGCCGCATCGCCCTAAGTTTTTTCCATGACGAAAAAATTCCTTTTGCCGACATGCAGAACTCCGATGCGCTCATCGGCAATGCGAAGAACGACAACGCGAAATACTGTTTTGCGAAGGCAGGCGATCTTTACCTGGTTTATCTCCCCAATGGTGGGACCAGCGAACTTGATCTAACATCGGCTACCGGCACCTTCCAAGTAAAGTGGTTCAACCCTCGCATCGGCACTTCGCTCCAAGTTGGTTCAGTAAAATCTGTCGCAGGCGGCGGCAAGGTCAGTCTTGGCGAAGCTCCTACTGATGCCACGGAGGATTGGTTGATCGTGATCCGCAAATAAGAGGCATGAAACTGAACGCACTCTTATTACTCCTTCTGTTGGCAGGCGTCGTCCCTGCAGCTGTCGCTGACGGCAATCCCAACATCATCGTCATCCTGACCGATGATCAAGGCTACGCGGACTTGGGTTGCCAGGGCGTGGTGAAGGATGTCAAGACGCCTAACATCGACTCGCTGGCCGCAGCGGGAGTGCGTTGCACCGCCGGTTACATTACAGCGCCACAATGTTCGCCCTCGCGCGCGGGCTTGCTCACGGGCCGGTATCAAGCGCGCTTTGGGCTGGAGGAAATTGCGCTGTGTCCTCTGCCACTGGAGGAACTCACCATCGCTGAACGACTCAAGCCGGCTGGCTATCGGAACGGTTTCGTCGGTAAATGGCACCTCGACGTCAATGTGCTTTGCGAGGATTGGCTGAAGAAAAACGTGACTGACCTGAAGCCCGCCGCACGCGGGTATCAAGTGCCGGCGGGCTTGGCGGAGAAATTCAGTCCCCACGCGCAGGGGTTCGATGATTATTACTCTGGCGAACTGAAGCGCTACCGCACGAACTTCACCCTCGACGGCAAGGCTGAACCACAGCCGCGCATGGTGAGTGATGATCGCTTTCGTGTGGACGTGCAGAGCGATGCCGCAGTCGCCTTTATTGAGAAGAACAAGGCCGCGCCTTTTTACCTGCACGTGGCCTACTACGCTCCGCATGTGCCATTGGAGGCGACGGCAAAGTATCTCGCTCGTTTCCCGGGCGATATGCCAACCCGCCGACGCTACGCCCTGGCCATGCTGAGTGCCGTTGACGATGGCGTTGGGCGCATCGTCGCCAAACTGAAGGAGTCCGGTCTCGATCAGAACACACTCATCTTTTTCACCAGCGACAATGGTGCGCCACTCAAGGGCAAGAAAGACGTGCCCATCGACAATCCCGATGGCGCGTGGGATGGCTCGCTTAACGATCCGCTTAATGGCGAGAAAGGCCAACTGCTCGAAGGCGGCATCCGCGTGCCTTTCATCGTCAGTTGGCCAAAAGAGCTACCGTCAGGCAAAACGTATGACCGCCCCGTGAGTTCGCTGGATATCGCGGCCACTGCGCTCCACGTTGCCGGACTCCCGCACGATCCCAAGCTCGATGGCGTGAACATCCTCCCAAACTTGCGCGGGGAGACCCAGACAGACGCACACCCCGCACTATTCTGGCGTTTCTGGGGACAAACAGCAGTTCGCGCAGGCGACTGGAAGCTCATCCGCCAACCGGACCAAAAGGAATTGCTCTTCAATCTTGCGAACGATCTCAGCGAGCAACGCGACCTCCTTTCCCAGCAACCAGAAAAGGCCCGGGAATTGCGTGAACTCCTCTCCAAATGGGAATCTCAAATGGTCCCACCGAAGCCGCGCGCCGTGGTGAAGGGAGAAGCATTCTAAGGCAAAGCATCCATCAAAATTCCAAGGCTCATTTTATGAAACAGTTAGCATCCCTCACGACTTTCCTGATCCTTCTCTGCGGCGGCCGCACGTTCGCAGATGATCACAAACCCAACATCCTCCTCATCGTCGCTGATGATCTCGGCTATCGGGATCTGGGTTGCTATGGGGCCACGAAAGTTAGCACCCCGAGAATCGACCAACTGGCCGCTGAAAGTGTTCGTTTCACGGACTCGCATTCCATTTGCGCGACCTGCATGCCATCGCGCTATGCCATTCTTAGTGGAACCTATTTCTTTAACGCCAAGCGCACACGTGGCTATGCGCTCCACTTTCACGAAGGTCAGGTCACGTTGCCTTCGTTACTCAAGTCGGCAGGTTACCACACCGCAGCGCTCGGGAAATGGCACAATGGATTCGGTAACGATGATCCTAACTGGAACAACGAGCTGAAGCCAGGACCCATGGAAATTGGCTTCGATTCGTTCTTCGGCACCCCGCGGACGCACAACGAGCCACCACTCGTTTTTGTCGAGGGACATCATATCGTGGATTTCGACCCCGCCGATCCCATCAGCGTGGATATGGATCCAAAGTTTGGACGCTGGGGCAAAACGATTGGTGGCATCAAGGCCCAGGCGGCACGCCCGGACGATCGCATCGATTTCATCCTCGCAGACAAGGCAGAGAAATTTCTCGCCCAGCAAACCAAGGACATCCCCTTCTTCCTCTATCTCGCCTTCGCATCCGTGCATAACCCGATCAATCCCGCCCCCGACTTCCGTGGCAAGAGCCGGGCGGGACTCTATGGCGACTACATCCAGCAACTCGATCATTGCACCGGCCTGGTGCTCGATGCCTTGAAGAAACAGGGCTTGGCAGAAAACACCATCGTCATCTTCACGAGCGACAACGGTGGTCGCTACGAACGTGAAGCATTAAAAGCTGGCCACCGCACCAACGGTGAATTACTTGGCCAAAAGACCGACGGCTGGGAAGGCGGACATCGGGTGCCGCTGATGGCACGCTGGCCGGAACACATCAAGCCGGGCACAGTGCGGAAGGAATTCTTTCTCCAAGTGGACCTCATGGCCACGCTAGCAGAGGCTGCGCAAATCACCCTGCCTACCAAGGCCTCGCCCGATGGCTCCAGTGAACTAGCCACCTTTCTCAAGCCCGACTCCGCACCTGCAAAACGCACCGAGGGCGTCATTCAAGGAAGCGGAACTTACATCTTGCGCCAAGGCGACTGGCTCTACATTCCCAAGCAAGGTTCTGCGGGCTATTCTGCTCCCGAACGAGAAAAACCCTGGTCGGTGCCCTACGCCATGATGGGCTTTAAAAACAGCGACGTTGATGAACACGGCCAGATCAAACCGGACGCTCCCAAAGAGCAACTCTACGATCTCAGCAAGGATCTCGTGCAGTCGAAAAATATTGCCCTCGAACACCCGGAACGCGTCGCGTCCATGCGCGCAAGATTGGAAACCCTAACCGGCAAAGGTAAAGCGAAACCCTCACAAGAGTAGCCCACGCGACAACCTCATTATTATACGATCATGAATCCCATCAATCGACGCACCGCCATCAAATTTACCGCTGCCGGAGTCAGCGCTCTCGCGCTCAACCCAGACGCGTCTCCAGCCGCGGACGCCGCACAACCATTTGGCACCGAGTTCCCGGAACTCGACTCCCTAGCCACTGGCGAGTGGTGGAACCATGCTGCGGCCGCCATCGGCAAGGGCAAAGGCAAAGATCGGGACCAGTCGGTGCCAATGAATGTGCCGCGCGATCAAGTCGTAGCCTTTGCGATCTACACCCAGCACAACGGCGTGATGAAGATGACGGCTCAACTGTATCCCTTGAAGCCAACCGAAGCTCGCGAAGCACGACTGGAAGTGCAGCGCGAAGGTGCGTGGGTCGAGATCGCAAAATCTGAAGTCCTCTACCCCGGCTGGGATGCTCATTTCCGCGTGGAGCCATGGGACGCCACGAAAGACGTCGCCTACCGAGTGCGTCATGGGGAGCAGGCGATGTTCGACGGTGTGATCCGCCGGGACCCGTCGGACAAGGATGAGATCGTCATTGCTAACATGTCCTGCAACTCCAGTCGCACTGTGGGCCTGCGGCCTGAGATCATCGATAACCTTAAATTACAAAATCCGGACCTGTTGTTCTTTGCAGGAGATCAAACCTATCGCCACACCGAACACACCGCAGGCTGGATCGAATTCGGCCTGCAGTTTCGCGAAATCATGCGCGATCGTCCAACCATCTGCATTCCCGACGATCACGACGTGGGCCACGGAAATCTCTGGGGAGAAAATGGCAAACGCTCTTTCCTTCCGGGAGATGCCGATGGCGGCTATCGCTATCCCGTCGAGTATGTCAACCAAGTGCAGCGCCAGCAATCGTGGAATCTGCCAGACCCCGTGGACCCAGCGCCGGTCGAGCGCGGGATCACCGTCTATTTCACGCGCCTAACTATTGGCGGACTCGATTTCGCCATCATCGAAGA
The DNA here is from genome assembly GCA_031411295.1 of Verrucomicrobiales bacterium. Classification (GTDB taxonomy): domain Bacteria; phylum Verrucomicrobiota; class Verrucomicrobiia; order Verrucomicrobiales; family V1-33; genus JAGNEJ01. The sequence goes on from JANOAV010000059.1 coordinate 39,805, forward strand.
CCGTAAATTTAAGAGCGGCCCGGCCGGCAAGATTCCGCAGATGGGGCCGCGTCCAGATCACATCAACGATCCTGCTTATGATCCGAAGACGGTCGATTTGCCCGGTCTGCAACTCCTCGGAGAGCGTCAGGAAAAGTATCTTCACACTTGGGGTCAGGACTGGTCAGGCGGGGCGCAAATGAAGTGCGTCCTGTCCGCCACCGCTTTCTGTGGGGCCGTCCACATGCACGGCAAACGCGATGCTCGACTGCTGGCAGACCTCGATTGCAACGGTTGGCCGCAAACGCCACGCAATCGCGCCCTCGAAGAAATCCGCCGCGCCTCGGCCGTGCATCTTTGCGGTGATCAGCATCTCGCGGTCGTCGTCAAAAACGGCATCCGCGAGTTTGGTGACGGCCCCTATACCTTCACCAGTCCCGCCCTCGTCAATACTACTTACGGCCGCTGGTGGCATCCCCTGGATGAAAAGTCCGGTCCCAATCCCGTAGCCGGAAGCCCACTGCCATGGACCGGAGATTTCCACGATGGCCTCGGCAATAAACTCAGCATGCTGGCCTATGCCAACCCGCCGGACATCACCAACGAGAAGCAGCGGGCCGACGGTTACGGTCTCGTCCGTTTCCATAAAAAGAAGCGCACCATCACCTTCGAGTGCTGGCCACGCTTCAGCGATGCGAAGCAGGGAGATAAAGCCCAATTCCCCGGCTGGCCCATCACCGTTGCCATGGAGGCCAACGACGGACGCAAGGTCGCAGGCTGGCTGCCGGAACTGGTGATCGAAGGAGCAGAGAACCCCGTCGTGCAAGTCATTGCAGAAGCCACGGGCGATATCCTCTACACCACCCGCATTCAGGGAAATCGCTTCCAACCCAAAGTTTACACCACTGGCAACCACACCGTAAAGATCGGACGCGACCAACCTGACGCCCACACGCTCACGAGCCTGAAGCCAAAGCCCAAGTCCGACGCCGGCCACTTGGCCGTGAAGCTCTAAAATTTGGGTTACCCCACCTGGGTCATACTGTGGGCTCGACTCTCAAGATGTGCAGGGTGACATAGTTGTCTCACAACGGATGGCGAAACCCAATGGGGAGGTCGCGAGGGCCCGCCAACGGCCCGCGGTGTTCGCCTGTCGCGCGAATTATCGATCGCAAGCAGGGCGATGCAACTTTTCTGTTACCATCAATATTGACACTGCAGCGGACTGCTGTGGTGCGAGTAAGCGAACGTTTCGACACTGTCTTTATTATCACAGTGGAAATATTGCGAGAGCGAGTCGCAGCAGCCATAGGAGGCCTGTGCCAGCACTGATTGCAGGCACATTGTTTGATTCACTAACTCCTAATCGCAATGTTTAAATCGTCCTTAAGCTGGAAAAAAAGACTACCGAGCGTCTTATGCCCGAACTGGGCGGCCCTCTATGCACCGTTTGAATTAGCGCAATCCCTAATCGTATGCCGATCGAGATCGGGATGCTCTCTTTCTTCCAATTTCGCCCCCAACTCAATTTCACACTAACCCACCACCAACCCATGCTTAAAAACCTACTCCAATTGCGTCATTGGATTTCCCGAGAGGCTAGTTCGCTAGTTTCTGGGGTTCTCAATTGCCTTCCCAAACCACGCGTGGCGGTCGCTTGTGCGGCTGCTCTGACCGCTACCACGGCTTATTCGGCTCCTCCGGTGCCGGTCAGCTACTCCATCGCAGGTGCTAATTACACTCAGGACTTTAATACGCTGGTTTATACCAGTGGCACGGCGGTCAATGGTGGAGCCACAGCTACCATTGGAAATGCTGCAGGAAATCCCACGACGGCTACCGCATTCAATGTCACGGCCTACGGTGCGGATGCTCCGTGGCTGATTTCTGACACCACAATTGGCGCTGGCGGCAAAGCTTTCGGTTCTGGCTTGGCCGGCTGGTATGGTTCCGGTTCTGTCAAATCTCAGATCGCTGCCAATGAAGGCAGTCAGTCCACGGGCGGTTTAGTCAGCTATGGCGGACTCACGAGTTCGAATCGATCGCTGGGGTTGCTTTGTTCAAGCAGTATTGGAAATGCGGTGTTTGGCTTGGCGTTGAAAAACGATACCGGCATCACACTGACGCGCATCAACCTGGCCTACACGGCTCAGATGTGGCGCCAGGGGACTTTAAATAAATCTCTGACGTTTGGATACTTAATAGACAACACCGCCGCTGCCTCTCTTCCCAAGGCTGCGGCCACGGCGGATACCCAAGCCGTCGGCACGACGGCTGTGTCGGCACTGAACGGCACGGGCTTTGCTCTCGCGGGCACGACCGTGGCGGTGAATGGAAATTTGCCAGCCAATCAACAGGCGAAAAGTGTGGTTAATCTCACCATTCCTAACTGGGCACCAAACGGAATTCTCTGGCTCACTTGGGATATGCTAGTTGGTGGAAACGGCCATGGTCTCTCTATTGACGATCTCACCTTCAGCGCCACGGAAGTTTCCAGTAATGCCAATCTCGCTTCGCTGGTGCCCAGCAGCGGCACCCTGAGCCCAGCCTTTGATGCGGCCACCACGACTTACACGGCCAACGTTGCCAACTCCGTGACGTCCATCACCATGACGCCCACCACCGCTAATGCAGGTGCCACCGTGCAAGTCCGCGTGAACGCTGGCAGCTTCGCCACGGTCACCTCCGGCAGCGCCAGCGGTCCTCTGGCGTTGATTGCAGGCTCGAACACCGTGGATGTCAAAGTCACTGCCCAAGACACCACCACCGTAAAAACTTACACCACCACCGTTACCAGAGCGCTCAGCAGCAATGCAAATTTAAACAGCCTCACACTCAGCACAGGAGCCCTAGCCCCGGTCTTTGATTCTGCTACCACGAGTTATACCACCAATGTTGGTAATGCCATTTCCACCCTAACCGTAACTCCAACCGTGGCCGACAACACCGCCACGGTGCAAGTGCGCGTCAATGGTGGAGCCTATACCACCACCACTTCCGGCAGCCCTACCGCGGCCTTGAGTTTGAGCGTGGGCGCAAATCCCATCGATATCAAAGTGATCGCTCAAGACGCTAGCGAGAAAGTTTACACCGCCACCATCACCCGCCAAGCCAGCAGTGACGTGGATCTCGCCAATCTTGTAGTGAGTGCCGGAGCCATTGTCCCAACCTTCGATGCCGGAACTTTGGCGTATAGTCTTGCGGTTCCTAACACCGTTACCAGCACCACCGTTACCCCTACGTCCACCAGCGGAACTTCGACGATTACCGTTAATGGAAATACTGTTACCTCTGGTTCTGCGAGCGCTCCGATCAGCCTCAGCATTGGAACCAACACCATTACAGTCGTCGTGACCGCGCAAGACATGATCACTACACGGACGACGAATGTCACGATTGACGTCTTCGTTCCTGCCGCCATCACCACTCAGCCAGTCAATCAAACGATTGCCACAGGAAACACCGCCACGCTAACCGCAGTGGTCATTGGAACACCGATTCCGACTCTCCAATGGTATGAAGGGACTTCCGGGGACACCAGCGCGCCCATCCTTGGCGCTAACTCCAACAGCTACACGACACCTGTCTTGACGGCTTCCACGAACTACTGGCTGCGCGCCTCCAACGTCGGGGGCAGCGTGGACAGTTCCACTGCCGCCGTAAACGTTACTTTCCCACCAAGCTTCACGACTCAACCTGCTTCGACGACGATCGTGACCGGGAACAGCACTACTTTAACGGTTGTCGCTACGGGTAATCCCACTCCCACATTGCAATGGTATCGTGGTGCCAAGGGCGTTACGACCGATCCAGTCGTTGGCGAAACTTCCTCCTCTTTAAATACCGGCGTTCTCACAACAACGACCCGTTACTGGGCTCAAGCCACCAACAGCCAAGGCACCGCGGACAGCAATGCAGCTACGGTAAACGTCACCGCGCCTGCGGCCATCGTCACTCAACCAGCGGACACCACCTTCGTAACGGGTGCTCGGGTTGGCCTGCGCGTGGTGGCCTCGGGCGCTCCAAACCCCACTTTCCAATGGTATGAGGGCCTCACGGGCGACATCACCAAGCCCATCAATCCCAGCGGAACCTCTGCTGTATTAAATACCGTTCCACTCACTGCCAGCGCATCCTACTGGGTCCGCGTGACGAACAGCACCGGCACGGTGGACAGTGTGACCGCAACTGTGACCCCGGTTCCCGTGCCTGATTACAACAGCACCAGCCGCGATATCACCGTGGCCAACACCGGCACTTGGAATCCTGCTGGCGTTACCGTTGGCACCACGCAATTTGTAAATCTCGGTTTGCAAGGTGTGGGCCGTTTGCCAGCTACTGCCATTGATCCAGCGACTGGAGAATCCCTCGGCTCCGTTTCTGATATGCAAATCACTGGCTTCGCCAAAAACGCTGACGGTAGCTACACAGGCTCGTTGCAGACGTTGCCGGACCGTGGCTACAATGCCGGCACGGTGTTCTCAAACTACGCGGCCCGGATCAATGCGTTCAATTTCACCTTCACCCCCTACACCGCTTCCGCTCCTACGACCGCGCAAAATCAAATCGCGCTGACCTTCGCAGGCTCCACTCGTTTCACCTATGACAACGATGCCAACGCAGCTACGCCAGCCGTTTTCACTACAGGCCTGCTTGCTAGTGGTAACACTAGCTTGTTTGGCACGCAGGTTCCAGCCATTGTAGATCCAAGCACACAGTCTGATGGCACAGTGACTAACCGACTCACCCTCGACTCCGAAGGCCTCGTGTTAGACCGTCGCCCAGGTAAAGCAGGCAGCGGTTGGCTTGGTGATGAATACGGCGGCTATATTTACCACTTCAATAGCGCCAAACAAATCGACGGCCAACTCCAACTCCCGCAATCATTGGTGCCACACGCGTTGGTCGATCCGCTCGATCCACTAAACACCGCCACTGCCATCAATTTCAAGGCTGATCCACCGCTCAACGGGCGTCGCATCAACCAAGGCATGGAAGGCCTCACGCAAAGCCCAGACGGCACCAAGCTCTTCGGCTTGCTCCAAAGCGCTACGATTCAAGACAGCGGCCCGGGCAATCTCGGTCGCGTCAATACCCGCCTCGTGGTTTACAATGTTGGCAGCTCAGATTTGCCTAACACTCCCGTCGAACAATACGTGATCCAGCTCCCACGTATCGATACGGATGTCGTGGCTGGCGTTGATCGCGTCGGAGCCCAAAGCTCCATCCTGGCGCTGAACAATCACCAAATCCTGATTCTCTCACGCGATGGCAATGGCCGTGGGTCAGCTGGAAGCCCAGTGTTTAAATCCATTCTGCTCGCAGAGTTGGATGGCGCGACGAACATCGGTGCCAGCTACGACAACGAAGGGGATAAAATTTCCCCTGCTGGCACGCTCCTCCCAGCGATCACTCCGGTGAGCTGGAAAGAAGCACTGAACTTGATCGGCAAGCTCGACCTCAACATTTCTGAAGTCGCTAAATTTGGTTTCAACTTCAATGCCGATGCTGCCAGCGACATCAATTCCATCTGCGAAAAATGGGAAAGCCTCGCGCTCGTCCCTGCGAATGATCCGGCCAATCCTAACGACTACTTCCTCTTCGTAGGCAACGACAACGATTTCCTAACCGGCACGGTCGATCCACTCGACACCGCCCATAAAGGCAAATACCTTGACTCCGCTGGCGTGATCCAATCCTACGGTGTGGGCTTGGAAAATGACACCATCGTCCTCGCTTACCGCGTCCGCATCATCGCTCCAGAAGTAGGCGCACCAGTCGTCGCCACGACTTTCCAGGAAACAGCAGTGCAATTGACCCTGGTGGGGAATTCGGGAGATACCTTCAGTATTATTTCTCCTCCTGCGGCTTCACAGGGCACCCTATCCTCCGTCACTGGTGTTAAAGTGACGTTCACGCCTGCGACAACCTTCCTTGGCTCGGTGACGTTCACCTATCAATCGACCGACGGCATTAACAGTCTGCTGCATAACGCCACCGTCACGGTTAATCTTGCGCCTGATCTGACAGTTTATAATGGAGCTACCGTTGCTTCGCCTGTCATTGCGGACGGCAGCAGCACTCCGGTAAACTTTGCTGAGATCACCTCTGCGGTAACTACCGTAAAAACCTTCACGATTCAGAATACGGGTTCGGTGGATATCACTGGCATTGCCGCGAGTATCCTGGGCGATGCCGATTACAGCATCACCACGCCACCCGCCGCGAGCCTGATTCCTGGCGCGACCACAACCGTGGTGGTTACGTTCACGCCATCCACTCCAGGCGCGAAGACCGCCACGCTGAATATTGCCAACAGCCTGACAAACGCGAAGAATCCATACAGCTTCGATCTCACCGGAACCGCTGTTGAAGCATCCACCTTCCATTTGGACCTGGCCACTGCCACCATTAGCGAAGACGCAGGAACCGTTCCTGTCACAGTCATTCGCGATGGCAACACCGCCACTCCGGTTTCCGTATTCCTGGCCACGACCAATGGAACGGCCATTTCCGGAACGGATTACACCGCTGTTAACGAAACGGTGACCTTCACTTCTGGTGAAACCTCCAAAGTAGTCAATGTAGCCCTCACCAACCGTCCCGGTGTCCGTGCTGATCGCACCTTTACCGCCACCTTGACGGCGGCAGCCGCCGTGGCCGCTGGACATGCATTGGTTTCGCCAACTGTCGAAACGATTACCATCACGGAAAGCGAGACCGCTCTGGCCTTTGGTGCCGCCACTGCCTCTGTGCGTGAAGACGCTGGCAAAGTTGTCCTCACCGTCAATCGCACTGGGGTCACCTCCAGCGCAGTGAGTGCTGAAGTGAGCACCACCAATGGCACGGCCATCAGCGGCACGGATTACACGGGTGTTAGCAGCGTGCTTGTGAGCTTTGCCGCCAACCAGACTAGCAAAACGATCAACGTGCCCGTAATTAATCGTGCGGGCTATCGCCCGAGCCGGACGTTTACCGCCAGCATGGCAAATTTGATTGGTGCTATCACCGCCACTCCAAGCACCCAGGCCGTTTCGATCACGGAAGCCGATTCCGCGGCCCGCCTCACTGGTCCGTCCTCCAGCGCCACGCCCTACTTGGTTCCGCTGCAAAGCGGATACCAAATCACCTCAGTCCTGAGCGTGGGTGATGCCGTTCCGCTAGCTGGTTCCACCACTGGCGAAACCTATCAAATGGTCGGCATTCCCGACGGTTTGGGAGCCTATGACAACGGAGACGGCACCGTCACGTTGTTAATGCATCATGAACTCGGGAGCACGCTGGGCGCAGTGCGCGCTCATGGTGCCGTGGGAGCCTTCATTTCGGAATGGATCATCGACAAGTCTACGCTGCAAGTCAGCTCAGGCAGCGACTTAATGAAACAAATCTATGGTTGGAACACTACCACGCAAAGTTCCAATTCTACCACCTCAACGGTTGCCTTCACGCGCTTCTGTTCGGCTGATTTGCCTGCTCCTACCGCATTGTATAACCCTGGCACTGGTAAGGGTTCGCAAGTGCGCATCCTCCTTGGTGGAGAAGAAGGTGGTGCCACTGGCTATGCGGTGGCTCACGTGGCATCCGGTCCTGATAAAGGCAAGAGCTACATTCTTGGTAAATTCAATCTGGCCACCAACGGCTCCGGCATTAATGCCGTGGGCGCTTGGGAGAACCTCATGGCGAATCCCTTCCCGCAGGATAAAACCATCGTCATGGGCAACAATGACGGTGGCACGGGCATCATGGCCGGCACTGTGAATGCTTACGTAGGCACCAAAACCCTGACTGGCACCGAGGCGGATAAAGCTGGCCTCACGAACGGCTTGTTGAAATTTGTCAGTGTGGCCGGAAATCCGCTGGAAATCCCTCCAACCAATGCAACGACGCGGGTGACTAACATCACAAGCGGCACCCGCTTCAGCCTTAGTAGCGCCAGCGGCACGGTCTTCTCCCGTCCTGAGGACGGAGCTTGGAACCCCGTGAATCCAGCCCAATATTATTTCGTGACGACGGATCGTCTCGATAACGTCATGGATGGTCTCGGCACCCAAGTGGGCCGCACGCGGCTCTGGCGCTTGACCTTCGACGATATCACCAATCCCGATGCGGGTGGTGTGATTGAGAAACTGGTTGAAGGTGGGGCAGGAAACGATGCCATCATGTTTGACAACCTCTGCGTCACAGATGACGGCAAGCTCATGCTGCAGGAAGACGTGGGAGGTGCTGCTCACAATGGCAAAATCTGGTTCTATGATCCCGCTACGAACAACCTACAGAAGGTGATCGGCCATGACGTAAGCCGCTTCGGAAATGTTGTCGGTGGAGTGGTAACTCCTGCGACCGCACCATTTAACAACGATGAAGAGTCCTCCGGCATCATCGACATCACCAGCCTGATGGGCGGAAACGCAGCGCTCGGTGATCGATCCTACTTCACCGTGGATCAAGCCCACTACTCCATTCCTGGAGCCTTGGTAGAAGGTGGACAATTGCTGATGATTCGCCAACTAGCGGCCACGCAATTGGCGGGCTCATCCGCGTCGCCTTATGTGCAGCCAGTTGATCCCACGATTCAGACGCGTTCACTGCTAACGGTCGGAGACGCGGTGCCACTAACCGGCACTACCACAGGCGAGACCTATCAAATGAGCGGCATCCCCGATGGTCTTGGCGCTTACGACAATGGCAACGGAACCTTTACCCTGCTGATGAATCACGAACTGGGTAGCACCGTGGGGGTCACTCGGGCGCATGGAGCCATTGGAGCCTTCATTTCCGAATGGGTGATCGATAAATCAACGCTGGCGGTGCAATCCGGCAGTGATTTGATCAAGCAAGTCTATGGCTGGAATTCCACTACGCAGGCCTCGGACGCTGCTCCCGGAACCTACGTCTTGAACCGCTTCTGTTCTGCTGATCTTCCTCCCACGACGGCGTATTACAACGCTACGTCCGGCCTGGGCACGCAAGATCGTATCTACATGGCTGGGGAGGAAGGTGGCAGCAATGGTTGGGCGTTTGCCAACGTGGCGAGCGGTCCTGACAAAGGTAAGAGCTACATTCTGGGTAAATTTAACCTCACCACGAATGGTAGCGCAACCTCCGTCATGGCTCCCGTGCAAGCTACCGTAAGCCTGGCCAGCCTCACCAGTCCATCCGTGACCCTGGCCAGTGTGCCAGTGGCATTGGCTCCTGGCGCGCAAATGCTGGGTGCTACCGTGTTGGTCATTAACCCAACCACCAAGGTCGTTACGCTCAGCGGCAACGCGAATGCGGCCATCTCCACTGACACCTTGGTGAGCTACACGCTCTCCGGAGTTGGTGCCTGGGAGAACCTCCTGGCCAATCCTCATGCACAGGATCTCACGGTGGTTGCAGGCTGCAACGACGGTGGCACTGGTATCATGAACGGAGCCATCACCATCTACCAAGGCACCAAGACAAATACTGGCAATGCAGCGGACAAAGCAGGTCTGAACAATGGCAGCCTGAAGTTCGTTAAGGTCACGGGCATTGCTGCGGAAATCCCCACGGCCAATGCTACGACCCGCAACACGGACATCACCAGTGGCACGCGCTTCACCTTGGAGACCAATGTTTCCACGGCGTTCTCCCGCCCTGAAGACGGCAGCTGGAACCCGATGAATGATCGCGAGTTCTTCTTCGTCACCACGGACCGCATTGATACTGTGAATGACGGCGTGGGAACGCAAGTTGGCCGCACTCGTCTGTGGAAGCTGACGTTTGATGACATCACCAACCCCGATCTCGGCGGCACGGTGGATCTTATCCTCACGGGCGGGGTCGGCAACGACGCGGTCATGTGGGATAATATGACCATCACGACTGACGGCAAATTCCTGCTCCAGGAAGACGTCGGTGGCGCTGCTCGCAATGGCAAGATCTGGTTCTACGATCCAACGACAGCGGTGCTGAAGAAGCTCGCGAAACATGATGCGGCTCGCTTTGGCGACATCGTGGGAGGCGTTGTGGTTCCTGCCACGCTGCCCTATAACAATGACGAGGAAACTTCCGGCATCATTGAAGTCAGCAGCCTGCTGGGTGCTGCCCCAGGTGAGCGGTTGTATCTCTTTGTAGATCAAGCGCACTACACCACTGGCATCGCTCCTAACTTGGTCGAAGGCGGTCAACTACTATTCATGCGTCAACAACCGCTGAACACCGCAGTCGCTCCAGTGGCTACGTTTGCCTCGGCAGTAACCATCGAAGAAAGCACCACACCAGTGGAAGTGACTTTGAACGCAACAGATGCCAATGGTGATGCCCTCACCTTCAGCATCGTGACGCCTCCAAGCGCGCTGCAAGGCACCATTGGCCCAGTCGTTGGCAACAAAGTGATGTTTACCCCGACGCCTAATTTCAGTGGCGTGGCGGAATTCACGTTCAAGGCCAACGATGGCGCACTGGACAGTAATCTCGGCACTGCCTTCGTGGCTGTGCTGGATATCAATGATACCCCAACGCTGGATGTCATCGCTGATGTGACCGTGCCTAAGAACACCATCACTCCGATCACCCTGACTGGTGTTTCCCGAGGACCGGTTAGCGAAAATGCCCAAACGCTGACGATCACTGTGGTTTCTGACAACACGGCAGTGGTGCCAAACTCAGTCGTGAGTTACACCACCGGCACCACAGCCATGCTGAATCTGGCCCCTGTGGCCGGAGCCACGGGCACAGCGGTCCTCACGGTGACTGCGATGGACAATGGCGGAACAACTAGCGGCGGCATCGATACGGTCGTCCGCACCTTCACGGTAAACGTGATCACGCAAAGCTACAGCGCATGGCAAGCTGCCAATTTCACACCAAGTGAAATTGCGGATCCTACCATCTCCGGCCCCGCAGCCAATCCTGATGGTGACGCCCGCAACAACGCCTTCGAATACGCTCTGGGCAGCCAGCCAAAAGCCTTCGATGCCACGCCAGTGATCCGCCAATCCCTCGTGGGAACCGGCACTCCTGTGCTGCGCATTGCGCAGGGCCCGGGTGATGCTGATCTGAGCTTGGAAACGAGCGCCAGTGCTAGCAGTGGTTTCACGACCACCGCTTGGACCGCAGAAAATACCACGGACCGCATGGTGACAGACACCGACGCGACCGTCACTGCTCCGCGCTATGCTCGGGCCAAGGTGCTGCTCGCAGGGGAAACGACTCCGCTCTATAGCGAAGTTTACAGCACCCGCGCCATTACCGCAGCTCCAGCGGTCAGCACGTTTGCCAGCGCTCCGCTGCGTGAACCACGCCTCGCTCAAGTGACGGTGAGTGCCCTGGGTGCTTACACCCTGACACCATACGCCAATGTCTGGCCCAGCGATCTTCTCGCAGCCGGCCCATGCTACGTGATGCTCACCAGCGGCACCAACGCCGGAGTTACCTCTGACATCGTTTCCTTCACTGCTGGTGTGCTGACCCTGTCGGATGATCTGACTGGCATTGCGATCGCTGGAGATGGTGTCGAAGTTCGTCGTCACCACACGCTGACAGGCTTGTTTGATCGCGCGAATGCAGGAAACCTCACTCCTGGACTCAACTCCAGCGTGGCGGATCTCCTGCAGTTAGTGCAACCCAACGGCACCACGGAAACGTTCTTCCGCTTCACCACGGGATTGGCTTGGATGGACAATAATTTCGCAGCCTCTGCGCAGCGCGTTATTAATCCGGAACAGGCGTTCGTCATCCGCAACCAAAGCGCCACCGCTCTCACGCTCTTCCAGCAAGGCGTTGTGCTTGCCGGTGTGAACAGCACTCCAGGCAGCGGACCTGCTACGATTGTTCCAGTGGAAACCGGAACCAATCTGGTGACCTCACCAGCGGATCGCAGCGTGACCATCGCCCAGCTTGGCCTCTACACCGGCAATCCTGCCACGGGAGTCGCCAGCGGAGTGAACGCCAGCAGCGCAGACCGCCTGGTCATCCCACAACCAAACGGCACCATGAAGACCTACTATTATTTTAGTAATGGCACCGTCTCCATGTGGGTTGACTCCTCCAGTCGCCCTGCCGGAACCATCAGCCTGCCACCCGGCACGCCGTTCTACATCGTGCGCAAAGCACCACGCGCAGCCTTCCCATGGGCCCTGCCATAATCTGAATTCAATTACGAAACTCAAAACATAACGAAACGATGAAACCATCATTGACTACCGTTCTAACAGCCCTGGCGTTCTCCGCCCTGGCTTCCACGGCCTCCGCCATCCTGACCGTCACCACGAGTGCCGGCATCGGGGAACCTCATTTCATCTCCATCAATGGCGTCACGCCATTGGCGGATGGTATGAGTTATCAGTTGGGAACCTTCCCTAGCGGGACGGATCTCAGCCAAGCCACTGGGTCTCCGGCTGCTCTCTACAGCAGCTTCCAGAAATTCGCCACGGATACCGTTTACACGCATCCCATCAGCCTGGAAGCAGGCGCTGCGGGCAATGACGTCTATGGTCTGGACACCTTCTCCATGCAGCCAGCCTACTGGTGGGTGTTCCAAACTACCGATGGCCTGGTGCCAGCCGGAGACTTCTCCAACGTCAGTGGCCAAGCGCTGTTCACCGGATCTTCTGGCAGTTGGAGTTTCCCAACTGTCGGCTCCGTGGCCGCTCCTCCATTGTTCTCCACCGGGGACACGATCACGCTCTCAGCAGGCAGCGTGGCCAGTGGAAACATCCAACTAGCCGCCGTCCCAGAACCCGCCATCAGCGGACTGACCCTGCTAGCCGGAGCCATCCTCCTCCGTCGCAAACGGAGCATCCCATCGTAAGACAGCAGTGATAACCACGCAGACGCCAGCGGAGCCATCCGCTGGCGTCTTTGCGTTTTGGTGGGTTAACGAAGGGAAATCACAAAGCCACTTTAGGCCGGCTAGGCCTGAATTTTGCATCGCGATCAATGCACACGAGCAATGGATCCGACCGCGTTAGCGGTCAAGGACGGTAGCCGTGGGCTTCAGCCCACGGACCGTCATCAAGATAACGTGCCGCCTTAGCGACACCGGAACTCACCACGCACCGCTTTCCCTGTTGAGTTCCAGTGTCGCTGACGCGACACGATTGGCGGTGGGCTTTTTCCGTGGGTTAAAACCCACGGCTACCATGCGTGACCGCTACGCGGTCGAATGGTTGCCCCGTCGCGGGGACCCGCTGTGATTAGCCAAAAATGTATCGCTCCTCCACTTCGAATTCATGCACGTGCAGAAAACCTCGATATTCATCCTCGAAACTTTTCTTGGCGTGGTGCGTGCGCTGGCGTTGGATGTAGGAAATCGTATCAGCAATCTGAGACTGACCAACCGTAAAAGCCCCATAGCCATCCTGCCAAGCAAATTTATGAAGCTGTGGAAATGTTGCGGAGATCCATTTGGAGGATTCGCCTTTGATTCGCTTTACTGCATCGCTAAGCGCTACGGTCGGAGGGAAACCAAGCAGGATATGGACGTGGTCATCCACTCCTCCAATCTGTAGCGCCTTCATGTTATGACTGCGACAGATCCCACCGATGTAACGCCAAATTTGTTCCTCAATCTCCGCCGAGATCCAAGCTGTGCGATTCTTGGTGGAGAAGACAATATGCGCGTGCAAAGAAGTAAAGGTGCTAGCCATAGTTCGAGATGCTTAGCGATTTCCATCTAATTTGCCAGTGCTTCTTGAGGACGGCGGGAATCATATTTAAGTTGGCTCTCCGTGATACCCCACGCAGAAGGGATTTGACCGCGGTAGCGGTCACTCTCCCTGGCTATCCTAAGTTGTCCTTAGTTGTCCCCGGCATTTGAAGCCGCTTTAGATCGAAACCCCAACCTCACACTCGCAACACCCCCCGGAATCCCCGGGCGCTGTAATATGATTGCGCCCCGTTGTGATAAACGAAGACATGGCCGAAGCGTCGATCACAAAAGAGTGCTCCGCCGAGCTTTCGAATGTCCGCTGGGGTAGCAATCCAACTGGACGTCTTCAAATCAAAACTGCCCAGCTTTTGCAAATCGCGGTATTGTTCCTCGGTCAAAATTTCCACCCCCATGGCTGCGGCCATGTCCATGGCGTTGTTGGCGGGTTTGTGTTCCTTGCGCGAATCCAATCCCTCGCGATCAAAACAAACGGACACCCGACCTTTGGGGCTTTCTGGGGAGCAATCGAAGAAAATGTATTCGCCAGTCTTTTTATCGTGTCCCACCACATCCGGCTCCCCGCCAGTGCGCTCCATCTCGTGAAGCGACCAGAGCTTGTCGGGACTTGCTTCCAGCTTCTCGTGCAGGTTGGCCCATTCAATGCCTTTGTGGCGATTTAGGTTTTTCTCGAAACGAGTCCGAAGCGTGGTGAGGAGCGTTTCGCGTTGATCGGGGGATAACTTGTTTGTGGGTTTGGCCTCTCTCATTTTATGTGCTTTGGTGAAATGTGATATTGATCCAAGGACTCGTTCTGCCTAGCGTTCCTTCTTGGCGAAAATCCTTCCCAGCAAATGGCCTTTCCACATCAATAAACCGGAAAGGAACAGGACGGGAACAATGACAAAGCGGAACATTGGGGCATATTGTTGGACTTCTTCCTGCGGACCGTAGATGAACCCGAGAATGGGTAGGCCGAAGAGGATGTGAATCCAGCGGAGAATGGAGCGTTTGGTGGAGTGGTTCATATTTTTAAGGATGAAGTTGATGTTTTGTTAGTTTGGTGAAACGTGTTTGGCTAGACATCGGATCAAGGGGTGGTCAGCACCACCGCCAAGCCTTCCAGTAGCCCCTTCCAGCCAGCCTCTGCGTTCTTGGCAATCCAAGCGAGTGCTGGTGGGCATTCTTGGACTACGGTTAGTTCACAACCGGTCTCTGTAGAAGCAATGGTAACGACTACCCGCTGGGTCTCGTTGGTATATTTGGGAACACCGAATTTGAAAACGATTTTGCTAGGGAAATCGAGTTCCAGATACTCGCCCACATGCTCGACTTCCTCTCCGCCACGTAATTCTGTGAAAGTAAATTTCCCTCCAACCCGTGGATCCGTCTCCGCTTTTACCATTGTGCCCAGAGGCGTGGCGAAGAGCCATTTACCTGCGATGGAGGCATCCATCCATGCATTGTAAACCCGCTCTGCGGGAAATGGCATTTGGCGCTGCACCGTGATTAGGGTTGGTTTTTCGCTCATGACTTGACTGATTTACGACTGGTTAAAGATTTGGTTGAATTTGCTAGGGAAGCTTTGGCGTCCTGCGTGTGAAGTTCCCGCTCCAGCGCGTCCAGCCTGCTTTCCCAGACTTGTCGCGTGCGGGCGGCCCAGAGTTCGATGTCCCGGAGGCCGTTGGCCTCCAACGTATGAATTCGGTGCTGGCCCTGCGTTCTCACGCGAACCAAGCCTGCCTGACGCAACACTTTTAGATGCTGGGAAATAGCAGCTCCCGTCATTTTAAAAGCCGCTACAATCTCGCCCGCAGAATGCTCGGCCACCGCCAGCATCTCGATGATGCGGCGGCGTGTAGGGTCGGCAATGGCGGCAATGGCTTGCATTAGCCCGAAATAAGGGTGATCTGTATTTAAGTCAACACTTAAATGTTTGAAGGAAAGCAACGAGATCCTGAACGACCACGTCCAGCGTTGTTACCTGATCGAAGCTCATAAAATTGTCACAGTGGCTCAGCAGGAACGTTCGATGTGTTGCTAGATTTCGTCCGCTCCCTGTCCTCTCTGCATAAGCTGCCGCCCACTCCATAAAGGATTCGTGCTCGTCGTGCATATCACCACCGGCATCAATCCTATTTCCAAAACGATGTCTCTGCCGCGTGATCAGTCGTTCCAAGCGCGCCCGCTGTGGCACATCCAACAAGACTCCGTGGGTCGCTCGAAATGAAGGTAACTCCCACGTCGCAATGGATCCGCTGATAATCCAGTTGGTCTCTTTCGCTAGAGCTGAAACCAACAAGGTGCGTCTTTCATCAGGCGAATGCGGTTCCTGAAATGGAGGTTCGCTCGGCTTGTGGAAGAAAGCGTCGGAGTCGAACATAGGAATTTCCAACAACTGGCTGATCACTTTAGCAGTGGACGTGCAGCCGGCACCAGGACCGCCAGAGATAAGAAGTCGAATGGGTGGGATCATTGAAAAGCTACTTCGCACGCATCCGATTATTCTTCGGATTGTGTTCCAGTTCGCACAAACCCAGCGCTTCCATTAGTGGCGGCACATAAACTCCGAAGCGACCGCGGAGGCCTTTCTTGAGCCCATACCAACCGCCAACGGGGTTACTTGGCGAACGCCCCCAAGCCTCGACCGTGCCTTCCTTGGCTGGCTTCTGTTCGTCGGCACCGCCCAGATCCATCCAATCACCATGCGCTTTGAGCATGGCATGCAGATCGGCAATGCAACGGGAGTCATAGTGCAGCACGGTCTTGCCCACGGTGCAGACCAAGATGGCAACGCCATCTTTGGTATCTGCGTGCATGGTAAACTCCGCAGTGTCGGGAGGTGTCTTGAGGGCGAGTGGGCTGTCCTTGGTTTTGGTAAATGTAGCCATGAGTTTGCGAGTTGTTGACTTGAGCTGAAACGACGAAAGTATTACCAGCGCGGCTGACCCGAGTCAATAATTTCGCAAAGGTGTTCGGTTGCCCCATATTTCCAATCACTCTGCATCAATCTTGTCACGTAGTTCCGGTTAACAAGCTGGAGCGGAGCGTTTCCGTTGCTTGATGAGAAAAGGTCACGCTATATCAAACTGGATCTGCCTGAGACTAAGCCATGCGTGGCTCCTGGGCCTACTTTTGGGAACTTCAATGGAGGCCATGACGGTGGACTTCACCGCTCAGCCTGGGCAGCGTTATGTGGCGAATGCCTCGAGTGTGGCGGTGCCTGCAGGCGCGTTTGTGTGGGTTGGAGCGATAATGGACGATGCACAGGTTTCGGCTGGTATTAGCTACGTTACGTTGCGGTCACTCTGGCTGCCCTTTGCCTCCACGCTCACCAGGACGCTGGGCGGAGAGGCAGGGAGGTTTTCGGCCTCCATTTCTCGTGATGAACCAGATTTGAGTTTGCGGAAAATTTATCTGTTCGTCCAGCAGACGACCGACAACCTAGCGCCTGCCATCGATGGCTCCAATGTGAGTCAATGGGGTCTCTTCTCCAGCACCCAGGCACCCTGGCGATTTCCTGACAACAACAATTTACCACCCGGCAACGCCACGCTCATCACCTCCAGCCAAGTGAATCAGGTCTGGATGGGAAGCATTACCACCTCGACGCTGCAACTGGCCCTTCAGCCGACTCCCGCTTCGGCTTACGCGGCGTGGGCCGCGGTGGCATTTGCTGGTAATCCTAACACCGACGCTTCCGCCCAAGCAGATCCAGATGGCGACGGCATCAGCAATGCGTTGGAATGTCTTTTCGGAACCCTACCGCTAACTAGCAACGCCCCCGTGTATCGCTTGGAGCAGGCTGGTTCGGGAGTTACGTTCAGGTATCCCAGAAACGCAGCGCTGCCAGCCGGATATGAGCGGCTGGAAATTTCCTCCACCCTGAGTGGATGGACGTCACCAACTGCAACTCAGTTCACCAAAAGCATCATCGCCAACGAATGGCTCTACAATTTTCCACAGGCCAATAACGGCTCCCGGCTATTCTTCCGCATTGTCCTACCGTGGATGGGAGGGCCGTAGGAAAAGCACCGGTAGCGCTGGCATTGTCAATTGGCCTATTGATAACGACGACGCCTACGCGACAACCAGAAAGAGATTCCGGATAAACTCAGGAAAGCGGTGGATGGCTCTGGCACGTAGGTGATTTGCAATTGGGCAACTTCGGCACCAGTTTCCAAAGCGGTGAACCGACGTGCTGTTCCGAGGACACCTTCGTTGTGGGCAATCATAATCCAACCGAAGTTAGTGCTGGCTGAGTTTACCCATTGCTGCACATCGGACACCATGGTTGAGGTGGAACTGATGATCACTGGCCCCAAGCCGTTAACGACTGGGGAAACGCCGCTGCTGGAAGCAATGTATTCCACTCCGGCTTGGGTGCCTGGCGCAGACCAAACGGTTACTCCCTGCGCCTGTGAATTCCACGACGTTTGCCCCAACAACGCTGGCGAGCCGTTGCTAGTGCCCGTGCCTTCTGTCCAACTCGTGAGGAATCGATGTAGTTCGTAGGAGTCGGCTTGAGGGGAATTGGATTGCCGATTCACGTTCAACGTCAGGGTGACCGATTGTATGGTCGCGCCGCTGGGAATAATTCCGGACAGGTTACATTGCAGCAATGCACGCGAAGCAAATCCAAGTCGGGTAGTGCCGACCGATAAGTCATCCGCGCCCAGATTGGAATCTGGATCATTGGCAAACAACGTGGTGTCTTTGCTGACCGGAACGCTGATCACTGCGGCTTTGGCGGAGGTCGAATGCAGGAGACCTAGACAACATAACAAATAGAGTTGTTTCATGATGCCGCACTATGAGTGCAACCAACTCCTAAGGCAAATTTGTCTTCGCAAAGATTCCGCTACTTTTTGCGATTCGCGCAGCAAGCTACGCCTAAGCCGATCAATGCGAACCCGGTGATCCCCAATCCGGTAGCACCGGATACCCAGATTTCCAAAGCCATGCCCAAGGTTACTCCGCAGGCCAATCCCGTGAGCAGGCGTTTTCCTGAGATTTTGATTTGATTGGTGAAAGCGGGCGTGTGTTCCATCTTTTATTCTAGAACGGTGTGCCGAATGGTCCACATAATCAGTGTTCCAGTTTAGCAACGGACGAGCCTCCTCACACCCGATTAGCCTGTCAGTGCCGTCACAGACTCGCGATGGATGGGGGCTCCGGTGAGTCTTTTTGTGGGCGCTGGTCCCACGTGACGCAGGAAATCCTCGTAGGTGATGACTTCGATTTCGTGATCGAAATGTTCGACGATGGCGGTGCGGCTCTCCACCCAGTCGCCACTATTTAAATAGTGGACCCCGTTGATGAATTTATCCGCTGCGGTATGAATGTGGCCGCAGATGATGCCCTTGGTGCCGCGTTGGCGCGCCATGTCCTGGAGTTGTTCCTCGTAGCGACCAGAGTAGCTCACGGCTTGTTTGACCTTGGCTTTGATGGCTTTGCTGAGGGAGAAATATTCCTTCCCCCGGAACCGCCGCCACCAATTGTAGGCCCGGTTGATCCGCAGCAGTTGATCGTAGCCGATAGAGCCCAGCACACTCAGCCAGCGATGATTCGTGGTGACTTGATCGAAGACGTCGCCATGGATTACGATGTATTTGCCCTGCGGCGTGTCGTGGATGTGCTCATTGCAAATATGGAGCTTGGACAGTCGTAGCGGCATGAAGCGACGCAGTTCATCATCGTGATTCCCCCGCAGATAGATTACCTCAGTGCCGTCCTTTTCCATTTTGCGCAGGACCATGCGAATGAAGCGGGTGTGCTGGCTGGTCCAGTGTTGCGGCTTGCGGCGGAGGTGCCAGGAGTCGATGATGTCCCCGTTGAGGACGAGCTTCTCGCAACGGGTGCGACGGAGGAAATCGTTCACCTCGGAGATCTTGCAATCCGGCGTGCCGAGGTGCACGTCCGAAAGGAAGATGGTTTTATAACGGATGAAGCGCTGCTGTGTTAGGTGGCTGTTGGTAGTCATAGGTTGGGACTGGTCGTGGTGGGAGAGAACGGATCGGCACCGCCTGCACCGTGGCTTCGAGGATGGACTCGAAGTCCTGCACGATGTGATTCCAGGTAAGTTCCATGGCGGTGCGACGAGCCATGGCCCCAACGGAATCCAACAGGAATGGCGAGAGATTGAGGATACAGGCAAATTGATCGACAAATGCGGCGCTATTTGCATGGGGCACCGTCCAGCCATTGGTTTCGTGCACCACATGCTCACGCGCAGCGGCATAATCGAAACTCAGCGTGGGCAGTCCGCTGGCCATGGCTTCCAGAAGCACGTTGCCAAACGTTTCGGTCAGGCTGGGGAAGAGCAGCAGATCCCCGGAAGCATAGTGAGCGGCCAGGGAATCACCGCGTTGCTCGCCAGCAAAATGGACCCAGGGATAGCGTGCCTGGTATTCCGCCAGCTTGGGTCCGTCACCCACGACAACGATTTTCAATCGTGGATGTCCTGCCAGCAGTTGCTGGGCCGCATCCAGCGCGAAAGGTATATTCTTCTCTGAGGCGACCCGCCCCACGAGCAGGATGACGAAATCTCCCGGCTGCGCTCCCCAGGCCGCTCTTAATTCGCTGGAGCATTTGGCCGGGCTGAAGCGCTTGGCATCCACTCCGCGTCGCATCAGTTGCACGCGCTGGTAACCAAGGCTGGTGAGTTTGCGGGCGGTATCGTTGGAAGGGGCCAGGGTAAATGCCCCACGGTTGTGGAACCTCCGTTGCGCCATGGCGGCCAGGCCGACTAGCTTACCTCCACCATAGGCCGGCAGGTAGTCGCAAAAATTCGTGTGATAGCCAGATCCAACGGGAATGCCCATGCGGCGGGCCAAGCCCATGGCGGCCCAGCCGAGCGGTCCCTCGGTGGCGACATACACCACATGCGGCCGCCACGTGCGCCAGCGGAGCCAGAGGGCCAAGTAACTCGGCCAGCCCATGCGCAGGGCCGGATAGCCGGGCACGGGCAACGAGCGGAGCACGTGCTGGCGTGGTTCGATCAACGGAGGTGGTTCGCAGGCTTGGGCACTTTGAGGGCGGAAGATTTCCACGGCGTGATGACGTGATTGCAGCCCTTGGACCAAATTCTGAAGAGTAAAGGACACGCCGTTTACATCCGGCGGATAGGTTTCGGAAACGATGGCAATTTTCATGAGATAATAGATTTAGACTTCAGCTGTAGTGGCCGCCTCCGGCCAGATTCCATGGTGGTCGAGATAGGCCCGGGTTCCTTCCTCTCCCATATATCGGGCCAGCACTTTTGGATTTGTCTTGGTTAAATCCACGAGGATCAAGCCATCCACGACTGACGAGAACGAACGATCCAGGTTGAAGCACAGCAGACTGGCACTCAGTTTTAAATAGTGTTTCAACAGCACCGGGAGTCCTTTGCGATCGCTCTCAATGGTGGAGATCAGTGAAGCGAGATCTTCCTCTGAACGGAGCGGGGAATCATTCAGTTCCCGTTGTAATTGAGAGGAAATACGGCTGCGGAACGGGCTGCGTGGTTTCACCAGATCCCGCAACTCGGCGTGCTGACGTTGGGACATCAGAAAGTCCACGATGAGACGACGACTGGTGGGCTCGTATTCATCACTGATGCTAACTGGGCCGAAGAGTAGCTTGTAGCGCGGATGGCGGCGGACCCAAGTGGAGAAGCCTTTCCAGAGCAGCAGCAAGGAGGCCGGATGACGTTGATACTCCTGGCAAATAAAGGAGCGCCCGAGTTCCAATGCGCAATCCATTTTACTGAGGAAGCGCGGTGAGAAGCGGAACAAGGTGTCTGTGTAGAGACCTTTGCGTCCGAGCTTTTGCATGATCTTATCGGCTCGCCCGACGCGGTAAGCACCAGCAATTTTTGCGGCGGATTCATCCCAAAGAATGAGGTGCAGGTAGTGTTGATCAAACTCATCCAAATCTACGTCCCCGCCGGTGCCCTCACCTACGGCCCGAAAGGTGAGCTCGCGCAGCCGCCCGATCTCCTGTAAGGCCTGTGGGATGTCTGCTGCTTCGGCCATGTAAACCGAAAGATTGCCCTGCTCTGCCATGAGGCGGCCATTAGCGCGGAGCTTGGTAAATTCGCCAGCCAACTGAAGATCAATTTCCTCTCCTTTGCGTAAGCTGGGAGGTGCCTCGGGGCATGGGTCCGGCTTGACTTGATGGCCTAGGGCCAGCGTTAGTAAACGAATGTGCCCGGTGAGTGCCGAGGCAGTCGTGAATCGTTTGAGTTTGCCGTAGCCCAGCGCTTCGCCCGCTTTCACTTGCACCGACTTGCCGCGGCGGTGGCACAGTTCTCGCAGCAGCAGCGACGTGCGCACGCGGGGATGCAGGAGGCCGGCCATTTGAAAAAAGAGGCTATTCCTACCAGCAAAATGGACTGGGAGCAAGGTGGCTTTGGATCGATGAATCAAGGCTCCCAGATGCTCATTCCAAGGGCGCTCCTCCACCCCATGGCCCAACTGATAATGGGCTACAGCGCCAGCGGGAAAGATGATCAAGGCACCACCGGAAGCCAAATGTCGCAGGGCCAGTTTCATGGCTCCGACATTGCGTCGCTCGCTACCGGCACCTCCGAAGTTATCGACGGGGATGATCCACGGCTGCACTTCGGGCATCGAGCTAAGCATCGAGTTCGCTAGGAACTTAGCATCCGGCCGCACCTGGCCGATCAGATGCCCGAGGATCACGGCGTCTGCGAGGCCGAAGGGATGGTTCGCAACGATGATCAGTGGGCCCGTGCGAGGGATCTTGGGCAGTGCTTCGGTATTGGCATGATATTGCAAACCAGAAGCCTCCAGACAGGAGCCGAACCATTTCTTCAGGCTGATTTCTTCGGAAGAATTGCGGAAACTCCTCCCCGCGTGAGCATAACAGTCGTTGAACTGACGGATGGCTAGCGAATTCTCTACGAAAGGGGCGGCCAGTTGGTAAACTTGGCGTTGGAAGTCCGTTTGACAGCGATGACTGAGATCGATGAGCTTGGGGTATACAGTTGCGGGGGTAGGCATAAGATTGCGTTTGATCTGCCGCTGAGCAAACACCACTTAAAGTCCAAGGGGAATTTATTATTAGTGAATATATCGTGACAATTAAAGTTACGGAACTGCTACATACCATCACCTCGATCGTAGATGGCCCTCAATGGGATCGTCCGCCTTGGGATGCATCTGCGGGGCTCGCAGCGGAGGAATTACTCCGCTTCAGGTGCATTGTGAAAACGCAGTTATTTACTCTCCCCTGCGAGCTTCTTGCCAGTGCTGAAGGCAATCTTTCCCAAATGATTCGCTTCCGTCAGTGACCCTGGATAACCGAAGGGACTGGCGGTCGGGGTGCCATTCTTAATGAGGTGAAGCCATTCCTGTTGATGTCCGGGATGAACGGAGTGGGTTTCCGTTAAAAAAGTGACCATTCGTTTCGCGATCAAATCTAAGGCGGATTTGCGAGAGGATTCGAGCCGATAATCCGCCGTTGCGGTGGTTCGACTACAAGTCTTAAAATCCTCTGCGCCCACCCCATCTCTCACCGTGCTAAATTTTCTGAAAATAAGTGTGACCGAGTGCCCTCCACCCGGAATTAACCCTACGAAATGAACTCTCCCGCACCAGACCCTTCGCGATTCATCGCCACGCTAACCCGGCATCAGCCTGCATTGGAAGCCTTTTGCCATGCTCAATTGGCAAACCGCCAAGATGCCCAGGAAGCACTCCAAGCAACTTGCGTCAAACTCTGGGAGAAATCTGGAGACTGGAACCCCGAGACAGAGTTTCTGCCCTGGGCTTTTGCGGTGGCACGTTTCACGGTCCTCTCGCACATCCGCGACCGCATGAGAGACCGACTCGTTTTTGACGAAGATGTCGTATTAGCCATGGTTGCTGAGACCGAAACCGCAGCCACCCACTTCGAAGACCGTCGCGAAGCCCTCGGCACTTGCCTGGAGAAACTCAAGCCAGAGCAGCGCGACCTCCTCCAAGAGCACTACATTGCTGGACACAGCGTTCGCGAACTCTCCAACACCACCGGCCGCAGCCAGAGCGCGGTCAAAATGATTTTGCTACGGCTGCGCGAACAGCTCAGTGCCTGCATCCAACTTCAACTGCGCGTTTCCCCATGAATCCCGACTCTGCCACGCTCGATCATCAACTGCTCTCGCTCCTGCAGGCCGTGCGGGAAAATCACGAGCAATCCTCTCGCGCCCAACTCAACGAACTCCTGCGCAGCGATCCCACTGCCCGAGCTTCCATGGCACGACTGTTAGTGGATGAGCAGGCTCTGATCAATCGCCTGCGGGACGACCGCATCGTCTCACTCCTCGAACCCACATCGTCGCCCTCGCCACAAACTACAGCCCGCTCGCCACGCTGGCTGACCTGGCGTCCGCTCACCGCAGCCGCCGCAGGCATCGTGTTAGGCATGTTTTGCACCTCCGTGGTCTATGGCTTTGTCGCGCAACGCAGCTTGGACAAAATGACCCCTTTGATCGTATATTCGCCAGGGCTGGAGACAGCGGGAACATTAGTGGACGACGGATTACCCAAAGCGATTGGAGTATGGGGCGCTGATTCTGCCCTCGTGGTCTCAGCGGAGCAGGGTGTGAAGCCACCTGAAGGCAAGCAAATGATGCGGCTGATGCCCATCCCGCTGGAGAGATCCGTCAAGAGTCGCTTCTCGCGGGTTTATCAGGTTCTGGACCTTCGCTCCCAGCCAATTCCTCGCAACTCCACCGACGCAGAGGTGCGGGTAACCGCGTCGTTCTGCTCCAGCGACGATAGTGTCGCATCCCGCTACCTCATTCGTGCCGTCGCGCTCGACGAAGAGCCCGAGCAGGCCACCAAAGGCTTCTGGTCTAAAACGGAAGAGGACGGCGTCGTATCCGTGGTCCAGAGATTCGAGACTACGCCCGGGGATAAAGGGTGGCACACGTTCTCCCTCAAAATGCCCTTGCCACGCGGTGCCAAGAGTCTGGTCTTCATCTTCGGGGCCGGGCCTGCGGGCGAGGCCACGGCCGAACTTTCGCCTCACTACTTGGATGACGTTCACGTATCGGTTATCACCTCAGAGCCCACCCTTCCATAAGCTCATCAATCTGGGCCTCCTTTCTTTTTCTCCCAACAAATAATCATTTCATGAAATCCCCCCAATCATCCAACCGCCGCTTCTTCCTGCGGGCCACCGGCGTGAGTCTGGCCCTGCCGTTACTCGAATCCCTCGGCGGCCGCCTCTTTGCGCAAAACTCTGCGGTCGGCACCCTGGCCGGAAAGTCTGTCACGTCGGATCGCCCGCAGCGCATGGTCTGCGTCGGCAACCTGCTGGGATTTGTCCCGCAGTCGTTCTTTCCCACCAAAACAGGAGCGGACTACGATCTACCCGTATCGATCGAAGCACTCAAGGCCCACCAAAAAGATTTCACCCTCTTCTCTGGACTTGATCATGGTGTGAAGGGCGGCCATTTTGCCATGAGTTCCTTCCTCAGCGGCGTGCGCACAGCCGATGCCAAAGGCATGCCGGAGGGCAACATCACGTTGGACCAGCGGGCGGCTGAAACGATCGGCGGAGCCACCCGGTTCCCCACGCTCGCGCTGGGATCAGAGAGCGGCATTCATGGTGGCTGCCTCATGTCGTGGACCCGCAGTGGAACGCGCGTGCCTCCCATCAGCACACCGCGTGAGTTGTTCCGGAAACTCTTTGTGACTGATGGCGCCGCAGATTTGGCAACCTCCTTGGATCGCCTCGATCTGAAAGGCTCGATTCTTGATGCGGTGCAGAGCGATGCGAAATCCCTCGAACGTCATCTCGGCCAGCGGGATAAAGAGAAACTGGACGAGTATTTCACCTCCGTCCGTGATGTCGAAAAGCAAATTGAACTACGCCGAAAGTGGGCGCACGTGCCCAAGCCCGATCCAAAGATCGACGAGCCGAAGAACAAGGATTTCGTTTCCGATCTGCCTGTGATGTATGACCTCATCGCGCTGGCCTTGCAGACCGATTCCACTCGCATCGCCACCCTCGAGATCGGTGGTGATTTTGAAGCAGCCGCGTTTGAACTGAAGTCGAGCTATCACGCCCTGTCGCATCACGGCATGCGGGAGGAAGCCATCGCTGGCCTTGTCAAAATGGAGCGCTATCAGACGGAACAGTTCGCTCGCTTCCTCACCAAACTTAAATCCATCGAGGACGGCTCCGGCACACTGCTGGATTACTCAATGGTGCTCTTTGGCAGCGGCATGGGCAACGCCAACTCTCACACGAACAGCAACCTTCCTATCATCCTAGCCGGAGGCGGATTCAAGCATGGCCAGCACCAAGCCCATCCGGCCAAGGGCCCGAGTCACCAACCGCTGTGCAATCTTTATCTATCGATGCTGCACCGTTTCGGAGCAGAGGTCGAAAAATTCGGCACTAGCACCAGCACGCTCACAGGTCTCGCCTGAGACAGCTAGGCCCCATTCGACCCATAGGACTAATTCGCTGGATCACCCGATTCCCAAAATCACTCACAAGCATGCTACCTTCACGACCCTCCGCTAAACCATGGGGACTTCTGATCTTCCTGTCTTTTGCCGCTCATCTTTTTGCCGGCCCTTCTGAGTTCCAGCATTTCCTGAAAACCTACTGCAATGACTGCCACGGAGCAGAAAAGCAAAAAGGCGACCGCCGCTTCGACCAACTCGCACTTCCAGTCGCCAAACTCGACACGCTGATCGAACTCAAAGACATCATCGATCAGATCAACCTTGACGAAATGCCGCCCAAGAAAGCCAAGCAGCCTTCAGCGGCAGAACTCAAAGCATTTCTTGAGCAAACAACCCAGGCGCTCACCGAGGGCCGAGAGAAACTCGCCAGCACCGGTGGCAGCACCGTGTTGCGTCGCTTGAATCGCCACGAATACATCAACACCATTGGCGATCTGTTCAGCCTAAACATGGCGGCCTTTGATCCGACGACGAAGTTCCCTCGCGATCAATCCGCTGAGCACATGGAGAACCTTGGTGATGTGCTCCAAACCTCAGGCTACTTGCTCGACCAATATCTCGAAGCGGCGGACGCGGTGGTGGAAAAGGTCTTTGCTCTGCAGAAACCTCCAACTGAACAGACATGGCACTTCACGGGCAACTTCAAGGGCGACTCAGATTCCAAGAGGAAGCGAAACGATTACAACAACCTGCACCTGCTGGTGGAGGAGTGCATGGATTCGGAGAAGCATGTCAGCGGCTATGCCTTCATCCACGATTTCCAAGAAGGCGTTCCTGTGGACGGCTTCTACGAGGTTCAGGTGCTCGTCAAAGCGATGAATCGCCAACATCCGTATGACCCTAAAATCTTCGGCAACGATTCTCGCGAGCCCTTCCGTCTCGGCATCGTGCCGGGTGATGCGAAACTCGGCCCGCTGGAGCTTCCGCAACCTCAGCAACCGATGCTGGCGGAAGTCGCGCTGGATGATGGCGATGCAAAGTGGATCACGCTGAAGGTCTGGCTCGATGCCGGGCATACACCACGATTTGTTTTCCCCAATGGTCCCAAAGACGCCCGCAGCACGTGGTTCAAGATTGCCGAAAACCACAAGGATCTCTGGTCAACCGCAGAAGCAAGAAGGGCCAGCCAGAAGAAAGCAGGTTTCAAGGAAAAGGACCGGATCGGTATCGTGGAAGCGCGTGAAATCACGTTGAAGGTCTGCAAGTTCCCACACATCCGTATCGACGAAATTAAGATCTGCGGGCCCATCGTTGAGCAGTGGCCGCCAGTGACACAGCGCACCGTTTTGGGTAAAGATGCCTTTGTGCCCGAGAAGATGCGTGACGTGCTCCAGTCATTCGCTGGTCGCGCTTACCGCCGCCCGGCCACGAAAGATGAGGTCGATCGTCTCATGGCCGTGGCCGAGAAGCGCATCAGCACCGGCCATTCAAAGCTGGATGGTTTCAAAGCCGCGCTCAAGGCCGCGCTTTGTTCACCCACCTTCATTTATCTCTCTCAAGACACCTCGAAGGAAAAGCGACTGACCAACCATGCTCTCGCCTCACGCCTTTCCTACTTTCTCTGGTCCACCATGCCGGATGCGGAGTTGCTCAGCCAAGACCTCACGAAACCCGAGGTTCTCCTCGCACAAACACGTCGGATGCTCGCCAGTCCGCGTTCGAATGCCTTCGTGTCAGGCTTTCTCGACAGTTGGTTGAACCTCCGCAACCTCGGTGGCATGCCGCCAGATCGGGGCGAGTTCGAGGAATACTACTCCAAGGGATTTCAAGAAGGCTTCAAGACCGAAACGCGGATGTTCATGCGCGACCTCATCGAGCGCGATGCCAGCATCGTGAACTTCCTCGATAGCGACTACAGTTTCGTCAACCAACCGCTCGCCACGCATTACGAACTCGGTGAGTTGGGCGATCCCGCTAAAGCCCACGAGTTTCGCAAAGTCAGCTTCAAGACGGACAAACGCGGTGGCCTGCTCGGCATGGGCTCCGTTCTCACCATCACCGCGAATGGCATCGAGACCTCACCTGTTGTGCGTGGCGTTTATCTGCTGGAAAACATCCTCGGCACTCCGCCACCACCACCGCCGGATGATGTGCCCGCGATTGATCCCGATGTGCGTGGAGCCAAATCCATCCGCGAGTTGCTCAGCAAGCATCGCGAGTCAGCGAACTGCGCAGGCTGCCATCAGAAGATCGATCCGCTTGGCTTTGCATTGGAGAGCTTTGATCCTGTCGGCGGTTATCGTTCGCGCTACGACAAAAACAAGGACATCGACACCAGTGGCGAGCTACCCAGCGGAGAAAAGTTCGCTGACGTCTCCGGTCTGAAGAAGATCCTCGTCGAGCGCCAAGATCGCTTTGCCCACATGCTTACCGACCGCCTGCTCACCTACGCCTGCGGCCGCCGCATCACCGCTCTCGATGAACCCACCGTGCAGAAAATCGTCACCGAACTGCCGAAACACAAACAAGGCCTGCGCTCGCTCATCGAAGCCGTGGTGACCAGCGATCCCTTTCTGAATCGATAACTTCCGCTCCCCAGACAATGACACTAGTGGTTTAAATCAGCAGACTTGAAGGGTAAAGTCTACGCAGCTTTATGCGAGCGTCACTGGTGGTAAATTGCCAATCCGTGCCAACTTGCATTTGATTCCTGCGTTGCTCCCAAGCAGCCAACTCTCGCTGCATGGTCTCACGATCTGCGAGACGTCTATCCAAGCACTGGCGCTGCGCTACGCCGATTTCTATCTCCGCCATGTTTAGCCAACTTCCGTGCTTGGGAGTGTAGTGCCATTGGATGCGGTTTTTGAGGCGCAACGCCTCCTCTGGCAGGAACGCTTCGTATAGTGACGTGGCGCTGTGCGTATTCAGATTGTCTTGCACGAGGATGATTTTCTGCGCCTTGGGATAGAGCTCATCACAGAGATACTTGATGGTCATGGCGTAATCTTTGGCGGTTCTCGTTCCTGTTAGCCTGGTCACTCTGGAGTGTTCCAGCGGGCTGTAGAGCATGAATCCGCTACAGACACCAAATCTTTCGTATTCATAATCTTCTCGTGCCGTGAGACCCGGTAAACATGGCTGTCGTGCTCGCACCTCACCAATGAGTTGTTTGCAAAATTCATCCAAGCACACCAAGGGGCGCGATGGATCCTGTGGCCGGGCGTAAACCTCTAGCACGTCTTCCATCGCACAAACAAATGCGGCATTCTGTTCCGGGGGAATGCACCAACTTTCAACTCGCCATGGCTTGAGTTCGTTTTTTTAAAATCCGTCCGACCGTGCTGTCGCTAATGGTCTCGACGATCTTAAGTTCGACTAATTTGGCGCCAAGCAGATGAAGCGTCCAGTGGTTAGCGCCCTCTGGAGGCTGGCTGCAGGCAGTGGCGATGAGATGGGATTCGGTCGTGGCATCGAACTTTGAACGTGGGATGCTGCGATGGATAGGCCAGCCATGCAGCGCGACCTGAAGTCCATGTTCACAAAGCGCACAGCGTGTTCGTTCGATGGTGGAAATGCCAACATCTAGCACGCGGGCAATATCTTCATCAATGCACTCACCGCCCGGGCGTGAGGCATCAGCAGCGAGTAGGATCTGCGCCCTGAGACGTTTAGTGCGGGCAGCTTTGCCTTGGTTGACGAACAATGCTAACTCGGAGCGCTCATCGGCAGTTAAGTGGATGCGGTATTTTTTCATATCGGCCTGTAATAGCACAACAGAGCTCGATCATTAAGATAAATTAACTAATCCACCCTTCTTTTTTCGTGACTCGGACCACTAGTCTCCGGCGGGCAAGGGGCGGGGACTTTAGATTTGGGGGCCGAGGTTGGCCCATTTTTGGTGGATGGCGGCGTAAACTTTGGGGGAGATCTCGCTGGGCTTGATCTCGCTGCGGCCGCCCCAGAAGACGTTGGTGTAGGTGACGGGGATTCCTTCTGCTGCCAAGTGTTCGTCGATGGCGGCTTTGTGTTCGAGGACACGCTCTTTTTCGGTGCCGTGGATGACGGCCATGATGTTGACGTTGCCGAATTTCGGTCCGCCTTCGCGCCAGTAGCAGTGGGTGAGGATGTGGTGGCGACCTACTTCGGCTCCAGCGCGTTGCTGCATGCCGGGGGGCACGGCCCAGTGAAACAGTCCGTTGAATCGGGTGACGCGCTGGCCGGTGCTGGAGGGTTTGACGTGTTCCAGAAAGGTGGAGAAACGGCCGACGGCGCGTTTCTCGTTTAAGGAACGGGCGACTTCGATGAATCGTCCGCGGGGGATTCCCATTTTGGCTGCACGACCACCCCAGGGATCCGGGCAGATTTCGTCGGGGGTCAGCTCTTCCTTCAGTTCGAGCAAGACGTCCCATTCCTCCGGTGTTAATTCCACAGTGGAGGTGGTTTCCATGCGGGCGGGGCCTTCGGAGCGTTCTCCGGGTTCCATGGTCTTGCGTCGCACGTGGCCCACGCCGAGGGCGAAGATGCCGTTGGCTGGCATGAGGATGTATTCGTGGGCTCCGGTGAGTCGCTTGAGGGTATCGGCGTGCTCGTTGAGGGATTTGCCTTGAGGAACTTTTAGCGTGGTCCAGAGGCGATATTCGGAGCCGGAAATCTCACGGTCGGTGGAGCGGGTGACGACGTGACCGCTGAACGGGTCCTCACGGAACATGAAATCGAAGGTGGCGTCGAGTTTGTCCGGATCTACGCGCCAAGCGGTGAGCGCTCCGTGGGCCAGTTTGGTGGCGAGCATGGTTTGGCGGACGCGGCGGATGACGCCCGCTTCCAGCATGGCGCGAATGCGTTCGAGGACGGTATCCAGCGAATGCCCGCTTTTCTCGGCAATCATTTGGAAGGGCCATTCTTGGAATCCTCCGACGAGGTCTTCTGAGACGGCTAAAATCTCGGCATTGGTGGATTCGGTGTGTTCCGTGGGGATGGGGGCGGTTGTCATGTTGGGGGCAGGTCGCATTGATTTGAGGGAGCGTCAACTAGTGGGTGGATCGCACAAAATGGGCAGGGTGGCTACGCTTGGTGTCGGAGTTGGCGGGAGGGGACGGCGGTTTTCGGGGGCGATGGCGCGGAAATTAGGTTTTTGGGTAAATGTTTCGCCAGCCAGTTCGGGGCCTGATCGGCGGTGCGGCCTTTGGTGTAGTCTTGCCAGAGATTGGTGGCGGCCACCGTGGCGGGACACTGGAGTTTTTCAGTTAGGTAGGAGAAGAGAAATTGGCTTAACCGCATGAGCGCGACACTGTCGCTGGCTCCGATGGCTTGATGCAGCCAATCGCTCAGCTCGATGAACTTGGCGAACGGGGAGTCAGTGCCTGCCATGAGCAACGGCAAGGTGGTGAGGAAGTTGCCGCTGTTACCGATGAGATCCCAGTATTTGGCAAAGCGTCGGAGGCGCTGCAATTCGGTGAAGGAAATGGTGCTGGTTTGCAGGACTTCGTAGGGCGGATGCGGGGCGTAGATCATGCCATATTCGGCATCGTGACGGATGATGGGGGTGCCGCGCAGGCGTTTGAGGATTCCTACCTGAATTTCCTGGGGGCGCATGGCATAGAGGCGGTCGAAGCCTGCTCCGAAGCTGGCTGCGTCCTCGCCTGGCAGGCCGACGATGAGGTCGGCGTGAATATGCACGCCGGTTTCGGTTCGCAGAAAGGCAAAGTTTTCGGCCGTTTTGACGTGGTTGTTGCGACGGGAAATATTCTTTGAGGCAAGTTCGTCGAACGTCTGAATTCCGACTTCAAATTGGAGGGCTCCAGAGGGGAATTGAGTGATGAGTTCCCGGAGACCTTCGGGCAGGCGATCGGGGATCATTTCGAAGTGGAGGAACATGCCCTCAACCCAGTGTTCGAGGAAGAATTGGAGCAGGCTGCGGCTGGTCGGCAGATGCAGATTGAAGGTGCGATCGACAAATTTGAACTGCCGCAAGCCACGGGAAATCAAGGTTTCCAGCGCTGGCAGGAGTCTGTCCAGGGGCACTGTGCGCACGGGGATATCGAGCGAACTGAGGCAGAATTCGCAGGTGAAAGGGCAACCGCGAGAGGCTTCGACATAGACGACTCGGGAAGCGATGTCGGCATCGGTGTAAAGATGATAGGGAAGCTGCAGTTGGGCAAAATGCGGCAGGGCGGCGGGAATGATCTTCTCGCTTGGAGGAGTGCCTGTTAGAATCTGCTGGCACAGCTGAGCGAAGGCTAAATCGGCTTCACCAGTAATGGTGTAGTCTGCCAATTGGACGATTTCCTGTTCGGCGGTTTCGTAGCTGACTTCTGGCCCGCCTAACACGAGGATGAGATCAGGTCTCAGGCGTTTGAGATTGGCCACGATGGCGAGGGATTCGCGAACATTCCAAATGTAGATGCCTAGTCCGACAATGCGCGGTTGCCGGTCGAGGATGGCCTCGACGATGTCCAGCGTTCTTTGCTTGGTGGTAAACTCCAGAATCTCCGCCTGGGCTGCCAGTTCCCCCAGATTGGCCATGAGATAGCGCAGGCCAAATGAGGCGTGGCTATAGCTGGCGTTGAGGGTAGTTAGGAGAATGGCCATGGAGGCAGACCTGTAGCCGTGGGGGTGGATTAGACGGCGGGGGGCTCGTCCTGAGTGCGTTGTCGGGCGGGGAGGATGGCGCAGGCTCCTTTGCAGCCGAAGATGCGGCTGAAGACCAAACGATGGCGACTAACGAATTGATAGAATTTCTCTGCGATGAGGATCACGCCAGGAATCCAGAGAATCAGGGCGACTGGAACCATCAAGGGCAGTCGCATCCCGACGAAACGCAGGGCCCGCGCGCCCCGGTAAATGCGGCCGTTTTTGGCGATGCAATGGATGGCTTCCAGTAAGTCTTCTCGGGAAATGGTGGGAGCGAGAGCTTGCGCACGTTCACTGGACACTGGAATCAAGCTGAGTGAGCCAAACCAATCCAGCCAAGTCAGCAGTTTCATCTGGAAGGTGCAGAGCGGGCATTCGTCGTCATAGAGGACGGTATGTTTGGATTCGGTCGTGGTCATGCGTGGAATGGACACGCATCCTGCCGAAGCACAAAAGGAATTCTGGCCCAGGCGGGCAGCTTAAAGATCGTCGTTGTAGGACGTGCTGATGGTGGCTGGCGGGGTGCTGCCGCCATCGATGGCAGGCGCGGTCAGGCCAGCGGCCAAATTCGTGGTCAATTCCGTCCACCAAGCGATGCGATCGGCCTCTTCCTCTCTGAGTAAATCCTGTTGCGGGCCGGGGAGGTAGGGTGCCAGTAAATCTTCGATGGGGGTCCGGGCAGTGGTTGGACTGAGCGTGGGAGCATCACTAACTGTTGGGCCGCCCGCTACTGATGGCGTGGGTGTCACCTTGGCCGTAGGGCTGGGCACGGTGGGCGTTGGCTGTGGCGTTGGTTCTCCGACCCGGGTAGGGTTCTGTCCGCCGAGGTCTGTTAAAAAATTAGTGCGGGTATCCGGTTGATTGCGGCCAGCTTCGATCAGTGCCCCGTTGGCTTGGTTGCCATTGTCGAAGGTGGGGGAAGCGGCGGGCAGCGGCAGCGGACGAAGGTCGCTGGTCGTCAGATTCATGGAGGGGTGGTAGTCGGCGGTATTCTCTGCGAGGACAGCGAACACTTGATCTTGTTGTTCTTCCGTCAGATCCAACAATTTGACCAGCCGTGCGAGTTCGTGATTTGCCTCTTGCTCTACCTTGGCAGCCCGGCGTTCTAATTCGCCCTGGGAAATTTCAGGAGGTAGGTTGCTGAGGTCGTTGCGCGGCCGGTTGGCAGATTTTGCATGAGCGACGGCGGGAGCAGGAGTGATGGGGGCGGGAGCGGTGGGCGAGGAGGCCACTGGCAGGGCCTGCGCAACCTTGGGGGCCATCTTCTGGGCTGGCTGGTCAGCCACGGAAGGAGTCTCCTTCTGGCGGAAGGCCAGGTAGGAAAGAACAACCGTGAGGAGAACGAGGGAGGAGAGCAGTAATTTCATAAAAAGGGGGCGGGGAATGAAAATCAGAAAACGCGGGAGAAGGGAAGCAAAATTTACTGTTGGTGCATCGAAAGCAGTGATTTTTCTGGTTCTGTGAGGAGATTGGCGAAGCGTTGGAGGATGCGTCGTTTCAATTCTTCCCGCATTTTTTGGAGGCGGGCCAACTGGTTTGGATTGAGGTAGGGGGCAAACCCATCGTGCGCCTTCAGCACTTGCAAATGCATCTGGAGCAGCGCTCGCTCGCGGTTCTGGGCAATGGATTGCTCCGTCTGTTCGAGCACGCTGGTGACGCTTTCCACTTGTTGTGGGGTTAGGTCCAGCTGGGCATTCAATTTGGCCAGGGCGCTGGCTTTCCAGGCGTCAGCCGCCGCACTGGTCTCCGTGGTGGTGATGACCGTAACCGCATTGGCCTGGCGCTTGCCATACAAATAGCCGATGCCACCGCCGCTGGCGAAAATAACGCACAGGCAGCAGGCGATTCTCCAGTATCGGCTGAGGAAGGATTTCATAAATTAAAGTCCGGGCATGCCTGGCACATCCAGCACGGGAATGGATTCGGGGGCAGGATTGCCTGCGCTCCAAGTGGCCACCAAAGCGTAGGCCATCATGGCGGCACAGGCACCGCGGAGCGACCAGCGTTGCCAGAAGGCGAAGGTCGGATTTTCCTGAGCCGCCTTCCACTGGGCTACGACTCGAGTGGCGAATCCAAGGGGAGCGGTAACTTCCGTCGCCTCCATCGGGGCGGTGCGGGCTTGCGCGATCAGCGCCTGCCAAGGGTCGTGGGGTTGCTTCATGGGGTTGTCTCCATTTCTAGTTTCTGTAAGGTGCTGGTGAGTTTACGCCGGGAGCGCATGGCTGTCACTTTGATTTTCGAGGCTCCCCAACCGGTGAGTTGGCTGATTTCTGAAACCGATTTCTGCTCCAAATCCAGCATGCGCAA
This sequence comes from Verrucomicrobiales bacterium, assembly GCA_031411295.1. Lineage (GTDB taxonomy): Bacteria > Verrucomicrobiota > Verrucomicrobiia > Verrucomicrobiales > V1-33 > JAGNEJ01. The sequence continues at coordinate 74,743 of JANOAV010000059.1, forward strand.
AATGATTTGTTCCTGCGGCTTCAAGGACGCCAGCAGTTGTTCCACCAACTCACTGGAGAGTCGGCTGTTGCTTGCAGGGGTGTCATCTCCGGCATCCGACCAGGAAACAGTATCGTGATAGACGGTGGGATCCATGCCCAGATCGGTAAAAGTGCGCACGGGGCGGAGTTTCTGGGCCCGCAAGCGATCCAAGCACGTGTTGACTGCAATCCGCGACACCCAATGGGGGAACGGTTGCGGGCCACGATATTGCTGGATGCGGGTGAACATTTTCAGAAAGATGTCTTGAGCCACGTCTTCTTCTTCATGGCGCTGGGTTGGGAGATGTTTCCGCACGATGCTGATGACCTGGCCATACAGTGCTGCGACAAGTTGACGTGCGGCTGCATCGTCGCCTTGCTTGACCAGATCAACGAGGTTGTCCATGCAGGAGGCATCGGGGGTGGGGGAGTGCGGAGGTGGAGAGTAACATGAGTGCTGACGGTGGAATTTCCGTTTGGTTACAAAAATGTGGGGGCGACGGTAAAAGTTTAATCACCGGCCAGGGTGAGAAGTTCCAGAAAAAAATTTCCGAATCAGAGGCAGAACTGGACAAAGCTGGAGAAATGACTAGATTCCGAAAGTTGCGGTTCACTTCCCCGCAGCGACTCGAATCCTATGTGTTGTTTCTCTGGTCCCGTATCCAATGTTGCTCACACGCGTATTTTCGCACGATGGTTACCCGGCTCCAAGCCAGTGCGTCAGGCGTTGGCCTATCAGATGGAGTTCTCCGCTGATTCTGATGTGGCCATGATTCTGCCCATTCCGGTTGCTCCGGGCACGGCGGAAGATGCGGTGAAATTTTTGGATTTGGAAAAGGAGCCGAAATTTTTTGATCGGCTACAGGAGTTATTTCCCGTGCCGAAGGTCAAATATGCCGTTCCACCGCCGACGGACGCAGCGGATGAGACCCCCAGGAAGCTTGTGGTGGTCAAAGTGGGGTCATTTGAGGCCTCCTTTGTCCCCTCGCTGGCTGATTTCTCTCGGTTGGATGCCCGTTTCCGTCTGAGCGACAAGGTCTGGAAGCAGCTTCCGCAATATGGCACGTGGGGCTTTGCGGTGTTCAAACTGAGCAAAGATTCCACCACCGTGCATCCGATGGCATTTAGTTTCCCCAATGCTGAACCGACCAAAGGGCTGTTCTTCCCCACAGTGCATATTCATGATGGCAAGGTGCATGAAAAGGAAGAATTCCACCACACGCTTTATTGCCAAGTTCCCAAGGGAGGTCGCGCTCCGCTGAATTGGTCGGAATCTGGATTATTGCCGTCTTCGCTCGGCAAGTTGCAGGACGCGGATCTGCTGGACCGATCGGAGCATGTTTATCGCAGCAGCATTTATGGGATCAGGCCGAATACGGACACCTATGCCTAATGGCCGCGGGGCTGCTCCCTGACCGCCGATTACACTGCGGAGTGAAATTTCTCTCCGGTGCGGAAAGGCGTTTACTTAGGCCCGGAAGGCATTAAGATTGGTGCGTTCGCGGACTCGGCTAGCCGAGCAAGCAAACTTCACGGACTTACAATCAACCCCACTTTTTCATGCAAACACTCGGAACTATCCTGCTTATTCTTCTCGGACTTGCCGCCCTGATCGTCATTTGGGTCATTGGTATGTATAACGGCCTGGTGGGGCTGCGGAACCGCTACAAGAATGCCTTTGCGCAGATCGACGTGCAGTTGAAACGCCGCTATGATTTAATCCCGAATCTCGTGGAGACGGCCAAAGGCTACATGGCCCATGAGAAAGGCACGCTGGAAGCAGTGATCCAAGCCCGCAATCAGGCCCAGTCTGCCCGTGAGGGAGTGATGCAGAATCCGGGTAGCGCGCAGGCGATGCAGGGGCTGAATCAAGCCGAAGCTGGGCTGACGGCTTCGATGACCAAGTTTATGATGCTCCAGGAAGCCTATCCCGATCTGAAATCCAATCAGAACATGATGCAGTTGACGGAAGAACTGACCAGCACGGAGAACAAGATCGCCTTTGCCCGGCAGGCCTACAATGATGCCGTCATGAGCTATAACAATAAACGGGAAATGTTCCCCAGCAGCTTCATTGCCGGCACGTTTAATTTCACCGAAGCCACGCTCTTCGAGGTCAAGGACGACGGGGAGCGGGAAGCAGTTAAGGTTTCTTTCTAAACGCTGTGATGCCACTGACGGCGGAGGCTTCGTTCGTTGGTTTTTATTGATCCAAATTTACGCGTGGACGTTGCGTCCACGCCACGACACTCATGGACTTTTTCTCCAGTCAAGAAACCGCGCGCAAGCAAACCAAACTGCTGCTGTGCTATTTCGCGCTCGCAGTTATTGGCTTAACTGTGTCTCTGTATGGGGTGGTGGTAACGGCGGAGCACTTCATGCAAGGGAAGTCCAAGTCGCGTGGGCGGACCAGTTCCAATGTGGTGTCCACAGGTATTCCTTGGTGGAATCCGACGCTGTTTCTCTGGAGCAGCATCAGCACGCTGGCGATTGTTGGCTTGGGCAGTGGTTATAAAATGCTGCAATTGTCAGGAGGCGGGCGCACCGTGGCTCGGGACATGGGTGGTCGGCTCGTCAGCCGGGACACCCAGCAACCAGATGAGCGGCGTTTGTTAAATGTGGTCGAGGAAATGGCCCTGGCTGCCGGGATGCCGGTGCCGGATGTCTATCTGATGGACGAGGAGGATGGGATCAATGCGTTTGCGGCAGGCCATACCCCTGGGGATGCGGTGATTGGGGTCACTCGGGGCACGTTACGAAGCCTCTCCCGTGATGAGTTGCAAGGGGTCATGGCCCACGAATTCAGCCATATTTTAAATGGCGATATGCGCCTGAACTTGCGGCTGATCGGCTGGGTGCATGGAATCCTCATCATTGCGTTATTGGGCCAAATTTTGCTTCGTTTGGCAATGGAGACCAGGGGTGGTCGCAATGAGAAAGAGGGCGGTGGTCGTCTCGCCTTCATGGCGGTGGGGGCCGCCATTATGGGAATCGGTTATCTGGGCGTGCTGTTTGCCAATTTGATCAAAGCGGCCATTTCTCGGCAGCGGGAGTTTCTGGCGGATGCTTCAGCCGTGCAATTTACGCGAAATCCCGATGGGATTGGCGGAGCCTTGCTGAAGATCGGCAGCAGGTCCAGCCACTCCTACATCCAGAGTGCAGGCGCGGAGGTCGCCAGTCACATGCTTTTTGGCCCAGGCAAGGCCAGCACCCTTTTCGACAGCCACCCCGCCTTGGACGAACGCATTCGGCGGATCCAGCCTTCGTGGGACGGGAAGTTTCCACAAGCCAATGATCGGCCCAATCGGCTGTCCTCTGCTGAGACCGAACCGGTTAGTGCCGCGCAGGAGCGACGGGGGAATTTCACCGAAGCGATGCGCACTGCCGCCATGGCCGCAGTGGCCCAAGCGGCCGAGGGCCACTCGCCCGGGTCGCGTGTCTCCCCGGAAGATCTGCACCGGGCTCGCAGCATCCAGTCAGCGCTGCCGCAGGATTGGCGTGATTTACTGTGCGATCCTACCAATGCCCAAGCCATGATGTTCGCGCTGATTCTCTCCGAGGATCCGGACCTGCTGGCGGCAGAAAGTCATTCCCTCCAGCAGGCGGTGGATGCAGAATTGCTAACCCTAACGATGCGATTGCATCAGGAAGTGCAGACGCGCCCATCGGCGCAATTGATTGCGGTGATTGATTTGGCAATTCCTGCGCTGCGGAGATTGTCGTTGCCGGAGTATCAACAATTCACGGCCACGTTGCAGGCGTTGATGGCGAGCGATCAGAAGATTGATCTCTTTGAATTCATGGTGCAAAAAATCCTGCGTCGCCATCTGGACCTCTGGTTCCGTCAGGTGTCCCCGCCGCAAACCCGCTTCAAGGAAATTTCCCAATTGCTGCCGGAAGCGCAGAGCATCCTCTCCATGCTGGTGGGAGCGGGCGGGGCGGATGAGGCCGCCGCGAAAGGTGCCTACGCCGCGGCGCAAGCCTGCATCCCCAGCCTGCCGAATACTTGGGCGGCAGCGGATCTGCCGCGCTTCGATCTCGCTCTGGATCAATTCGAAATGGCCGCGCCCCGGGTCAAACAGCAACTGCTCCAAGCCTGCGGCCAGGCGGTAATGGCGGATCGCACGGTCGTAAATGAAGAAGCCGAACTGCTGCGCGCCATCGCTGATACCATCGGCTGTCCCGTGCCTCCGCTGGCAGTGGCGGCTTAGTAAGCCGCAGAGTTACTGCTTCGACGCCACGTCAACGAACGGGGCGAATTTTACTTCGAGACGTTTGGGAACGGTCATGGTGACGAGCACGTCGTTACCGTCGTAGTCTTGGCTGATGAGTTTGCCTTCGCGATGGATCAATGCTACCAGATCCATGCGGGATTGGGGCAGGCGGACGTTGAGTCGCACAGCTTTGTCCAGTAGCATGACGCTTAATTGATGGCGGAATTCCTCCATGCCTTCGCCCGTGTGGAGGGACATCAGCACGGGGTTGTGGAAATGGCTCGCCAGTTCCTGCAGGCGTGCTTTGTCCGGCACCAGATCGATTTTGTTCAGCACGACCATCATTTTCCGATCGTCCGTGCCTAACTCTTTTAGAACTTCCATGGTGGTCTGGAAAAATTCCAAGGCCCGGGGTCCGCTGGCATCCAGCACGTGGATCAGGAAATCCGCCACGGTGGCTTCCTCCAGCGTGGCTTTGAAACTTTCCACGAGGCGGTGGGGCAGTTTGCGAATAAATCCCACGGTGTCGGTCACGAGCAATTGTTGGCCATCCGGGAGTTGGAGTTTGCGGGTCGTGGTATCCAGCGTGGCGAAGAGTTTGTCCTCTGCCAGCACGGTGGCTCCGGTTAGGGAATTGAGCAGGGTGCTCTTGCCAGCGTTCGTGTAACCCACGATGGCCCCGTGTGGAATGGGGATGCGCATGCGCTCCTTGCGCTGGGTGGACCGTTGGGTCTTCACCTCCGCAAGCTCACGTTTGACAATGTCAATCCGCCGTCGGGCTAACCGACGGTCGATTTCTAACTGGCTCTCGCCCTCGCCCCGAGCTGCGGGGGAGGATCCACCGCCACCACCGCCGCCTTGGCGATCCAAGTGGCTCCACATCCGGGCCAAGCGAGGCAAGGAATACTGCATGCGCGCCAAGTCCACTTGCAGGCGAGCTTCGGCGGTTTTGGCCCGCATGTTGAAGATGTCCAGAATCACTTCCTCCCGATCAATCACCGCCAGGCCAGAATCCTTTTCCCACGCCCGTTGTTGTCCCGGGGAGAGTTCGTTGTCGAAGATGATACAGTCACAGCCCAGCGCCTTGGCGTGCTCGATGAGTTCAGCGCATTTACCTTTTCCGAGCAGCGTTCGCGCGTTCCGCTCGGTGGCGCGGACTAACATACAATCGGCAATCGGCAGGCCTAACGTGGTCACAAGTTCACGCAGTTCCTCCAGCAAACTGGAGGCGTCCTCCTGCTCACGTCGATCAAAATACGCGCCGATTAACAGCGTGCGTTCAACTAATAGGGGTTTTTCTTGAATCTCAAACACACGTCACCTTAGCACATCGTCACCAGATGCAAGATCTCGTTCCGCTTGATAGAGCGGTGCCGGACACGGAATTTACCAGATGACTCAGTAGGGCAACTCCCGCACGTAGAGGTTCTTGAAGTAAAGGGTGTTGCCGTGATTTTGCAACTCGAGCAACTCCTCGCGCAGCAACGGTTGGCCGGGTTTCCAATAGTTTTCGAGCGGTTGATCGTCGATGATCAATTGGTCATTGAGTTGGATGGTCACACGATCACCCACCATGCGAATGTGGAAGGTGTTCCATTCCCCGATGGGCTTGTCAGCCTTCACCAGCGGCTCTTTGCCAGCGTTCTTGTTGTTCCACATCCCGCCGGAACCCTTTTGACTGCCATGTTTCCATTGGGCTTCATCCGTCGGATCCCAAATCTGGACTTGTGGGGTGGAGCGCAGGTAAATCCCGCTGTCTGCTTTGGCGGGGATTTTCCAATCCACGTAAAATTCGAAATCTCCGTAAGCTTTATCCGTGCAGAGGCTTTGCCCTTTGCCGTCGAAGACCAGCGAGCCATCGGCCACGGACCAATGCGCCTTGGCGGATTCATCGCCCTTGGCTTGCGCGGCGGCTAACGCGTCGGGTGCCAGTTCGCGACGTTTGTAGGGATTGCCATCGCCCACCAGGCCTTTCCAGCCGGTGAGGTCTTTGCCGTTGAACAGCGCTTTGAATCCAGCGGGAGCTTGGTTGTCGCCAGCGGACTTTGGTTTGCCAGGAGCGGCGGAGCAATCAGCCACTTTCAGATTTTTATACGCCACGAAATCGCCATGCCCGCAGAAGGCGATAAAGCCCGTGGTGCGCTTGGCTCCTGGGTGTTTGGCGTAATCCACGTTGAGGTTTTTCAAATAACAGTCGGTAATGGTTTCCCCGTTCAGAATCACTTTAATATGATCCCCGATGGCGATGATCGTTTCATGATTCCATTCGCCCAATGGCTTGAGGTAACTCTTTTGCGATTGCTTGGAGGCTTGAATGTTATACACCGAGCCATGGTATTGCCAGAACTGGAGGTCTTTATATTTTGGGTCCCGGTCGTCGAGAATCTGAATTTCCATGCCCGCATAAGCCGCATCGCCCTGCCCAGGATAACGAATGCCGATCCCATTATTGGAGCCGGCCTTGAGTTGGAAATCAAAATCCAGCACGAAATCAGCGTATTCTTTTTCCGTATGGAGGAAGCTCCCTTTCGGCGTGCAGGTGATGGCTCCGTCCTGCACTTCATAGCCGGGGCCCACCCAGCCTTTGAGCGTGCTGCCATCGAAGAGAGTCTCCCATGCCAGATCTGCCGGAAGCTTGGCAGGGCTGAGTGGGGTCTCAGGAGCAGGAACAGGATCTGCTTGGACGATTGAAGCAGACGCGAGGGCAATGCAGAGTAAGGAGATTTTGTGGTTCATAGAGTAATTCGGTAAGCGAGTAGGTTGCTGGGCGTTTGTCGTATTTATCACCGGAGGTGGCAAGCTTAAGTGCGAAATGAAACTATCGCATTCGCGGAGGAGTCAGGGAGAGAGGTTCGCAAAGTAGCTGTCATCAAGCCGTGGAGGGCGACGTGAGGAGACCGGGGACGTGCGGCGTGAGGCTGGCTTGGCGTGGTGCTGTTGACGAACGTTTGGGCCGCTACTCGCTCTGGGCGACGCGGTAGAAGGCCCCAGGACCAGATTTCACCCAATAGGAGGCCAGATCATAGTCCTGGTCACTTTGGTAAATGTAAAATGATCGATCTTCCGCCAAACCCACTTTCCAAAGCCGGTCCTCACGTTTCACGACCGCAGACTTACTGGCAACTGTCCAAGTGATCGGCTGGGGGGCTTTGTCGAACACGGCGGAAAATTTGGACCCTGGCTGGAGCAATGACACCGGGCAAAGCTGCTCATCGCCCAAGGCCGTAGGGTAATCGATCGTATTCGCCTTCCCCACCGAGTGATCTCGCCACAAAGCCGCCGCCATTCCTGCCATCAGGAAGGTAAACAAAAAGAGCACGCGTGCCGGGGTGGATTTGGCCTGATTCTCCGCCATAATGGCCAGCCATCGCGAAGCTGGGGAGAATTTGCAAGGAAGGTTTTTGGGTTGCATTCTCGTCTCACTGGGTTCCTTGAGGTTTCTTACTTTTGAAATCCACGCTCTCATGAATTCCTCTCCCTCCATCCAACCGTGCGCGATGACCATCGCTGGCACTGGCAGCTACCTGCCCGAAAAGATTGTTACCAATGCGGACATGGAAAAGATCGTGGATACGACCGATGAATGGATTGTCAGTCGGACCGGAATTCGCGAGCGTCGCATGGCTGCCCCCGATGAAGCCACCAGCCATTTGGCGACCAAGGCCGCGGTGAAAGCCATGGAACAGGCGGGCGTCATTGCTGGAGAGATCGATCTCATCATCGTGGCGACGATTTCCCCTGACACTTTTTTCCCCAGCACCGCCTGCTATGTGCAGCAAAACTTGGGAGCGGTAAATGCCGTGGCGTTCGACATCTCCGCCGCCTGTTCTGGTTTCCTCTACGCCATCCAAATTGCGCGGAATTTCATCAACAGCGGAACCCGCTCCACTGCGCTGATCATCGGTGCTGAGAAATTAAGCGGCATGGTGAACTGGAATGACCGCAACACCTGCGTGCTCTTTGGCGATGGTGCGGGCGCAGCGATTGTCCGTCGGGCCACCGAAGAGGACGGACCGGATCATTCCACGGTCCTCTCCACAGTGTTAGGTAGCGACGGCCGGCTCACGGACATCCTGAGCGTTCCGGGCGGCGGCAGCGCGCTGCCGATCACCGCTGAGAATGCCGACCAGTTTCTCAACACGATCCACATGCAGGGACGGGAAGTTTACAAGCATGCCGTCACCAAGATGTGTGAAAGCTGTGAACTGGCCATTGCTCGCGCGGGCCTCAAGCCCACGGACATTGCGAAAGTCATTCCCCACCAGGCGAACGTGCGCATTATCCACGCCATCTTGGATCGCCTCAACATTCCGTATGAGAAGGCGTTCCTGAATTTGGAAAAATACGGTAATACCAGTGCTGCTGCGATTGCGATTGCGCTGGACGAAGCGAATCGCCAGGGAGCCATTAAGAAAGGTGATTACGTCCTGCTGGTCGCCTTTGGAGCTGGCTTGACCTGGGCTAGTTCCGTTGTGAAATGGTAGCATGTGGAGCAGCCCG
>JANOAV010000060.1:0-74171 GCA_031411295.1 Verrucomicrobiales bacterium
ATGAAGCGGTGGCCCGCAAGCAGGCGGTCAAAGCGCAACTGACTCCAGCCCAGCTCAAGGAAGCCGAGAACCTGATGGCCTCCGCCGCCAAGGGTGATCCTGCCAAGAAAAAGTGAGGCAGTCTGGCCTCGTGGAACATCCGCTGGAGTTCCACTTTTAAGCGGTGCATCACTCCAAGCTCACTCTGCAAAACGGCTCTGCCTGTTCCGCTCCCTGAAGCGCGGGAGTCCAACGCCGCTTCCCCATAAATCCCACGGCTGATTTTTGCACACTCAAGTCGGGCTTTGAAAGCCCCACACACAAGCATGGGTATTGCTTTGCTCAATTTGTTATCCTATCATGATGGTGGGGCTTTCAAAGCCCCACTCCTTGGGAAGAGGCCCATTTTTTGGCACAAGAAATCCCGGTCAGTGATGACCGGGATTTCTGGTTGATTGATTTGAGCCTTCGATGACTCAGGCTGCTTCAGTTATTATAGCTTAAGCGCTGCGGCGGCGGCGGAAGATGAACCCTGCGCCCAATGCCATCAGCAGACTGCTGCTGGCTTCAGGAACCACGGAGATGATGCCTTGAGTATTCAGGAGACTGGTGTCCCAAGTGTAATCTCCGGGTAGTGCTGGGAGGTTCACCGCCCCGAAGCTGCCGACCGTGGTCGTAGCATCGAAGAGGTTCCAATAGACCCCTGGAGAGTAGGAACCGGTTCCACTGAGCGAGGTCACATTGAGGGTGGCACCGCCTTCGGTGAAAGTGCCACTGGTTCCGGTGACCACCAAGAGGTCACTGGCTCCGGGAGTGCCCACCGCCAAGGCCCCGATCTCCATATTGAAGGCGGAGGAACCGGAAGCAGTTAGGTCTCCGCTGATGGTCAGGGTGCCCAAGGAATTCCCTGGAGCAATAACGCCGTTGCCCATGACCAGCATGCCTTGGTGGGTGCCGATGCCGGTCAGGGTTTTGTTGCTGAGATCTAAACCGCCTGCCAGAGCCGTGCTATCGATGAATGCGCCGCCTGCGATATCAACCGTTGGGGAGTCACCCAACGCTCCGGCATTTTCCAAACGGAGGGTCCCTTGGATCACTTTGGTTGCTCCGGTATAGAAGTTGGCGCTGCTCAGGGCCAACACTCCCGTGCCGGTTTTGGAGAGCCCCCCATCGCCCGAGATATCACCTGATAGGGTGAATTTCTTGCCCTGCATCTGCGAGGTATCCACCGTAAGGGTCGCCCCTGTGTCGATCTCGATCGCCTTGCTTTCAGTGCGGTTCGCGGTGTTATCAATCGCCGCCCCCGTCGTAAGGGTCAATCCAGCAGGCATGGTGGACAGACCAATCGCGCTGTAGTTACCGGGAGCCAAGGCGGGCACTCCAATGGCAATGCCGATCCCTTTGCCTTCCCAGCCGTCGTGTGGTCCTTGACCGCCGCCGCCGTCATAGGACATGAATTCGATGTTGTGCGCCCCAGGAGTCAGCGTGACCCCAGCCGATTGGGTTTGGTCATTCCAGTTAGTGCTTTGCAACACGGACGTGTTGGCATCCACTTTGACCCGAACTTCATCATCGTAATTTTCCCCGAAGGAAACAACGATGTCTGAACCGGTAGTGTTGACGATTTGACCCGTGTAAATGAAACGATTGTTATTACCGAACTCTTTGCCGCCCTCATTGGCAAAGACGTTGATACTGGTAATCCCGGTATCAACTCCGCGGAAGGTAGCACCCGCAGTCGCAGAAGGATCACCCGCCACGGCATTGAAATCACCCACGTGGTTACCGGCATCGCCATTTTTGTTCCATTTCAAAAGACCTGCAGTGGGTAAAATGGGAGCATCTTGGTAGGGTTGCAGCGTCGCGTTTCCAGAAACTAGCAGCGTATTATTGACCACAGCCGTAGCGATAATGTTGTTCCCAGTATTATAATCCACCTTAAGCGTGCCGCCTGTAAGCGCCGCGCCACCGGAAGTGGTGATGCTGGCACCTGCTTTGATCTCCTTAACGCCGGGACCGGCAAAATTGTAGGTGCTGCCGGCACCACTGATGACACCACCTTTGATAACACCAGAAGTCATGGAGGCATTGAATCCGCCCAAGGCCAACTCTCCGCCATTCATGTTAATCCGACCGGCAGGAATCGCCCCAGCGGCACCTTGGGTCAGCTTGCCAGAGTTCACCGTGGTGCCCCCCGCGTAGTTGTTGGTGGGGTTCGAGAAAATTGCATTCTCCGTGGCCACCCCGCTCCGCACTACCTGACCAGGTCCCGTGATCTGGCCCGAAACGATCATGGTGTTGCCGCTGGTGCCATTTTCTGTCAGCACACTGACGGTCAACGTGTGAGCCGCCGTGGTCCCGATGTTGATGGTTCCGGAGTAGGTTTTGTTAGCGTCGTTTTGGCGGGTCTCGATGATGCCGTTGTCGATTACGTTGACGTTGCCCGCCATGGTGCGGCCAGCCCCATCCCAAGAGCTATTCTTGGTGTTATTGGACAAGTTAAGGGTCGCGTTAGCCGGCAGCACGGCACTACCTTCAAAATTGAAATCAGTGCCCGTGGCACCATTGATGACGCCTCCGCCAGTGAAGGTCGTATTTACAAACCAAGTCCCTTGGTTTCCAGTAAAGGTGACGGCGTTTCCGTTCAGCGCAAATTGATTCACCCCATCCTGATGGCGCCAACCACCGCCCGTAAGATTAATCGTAGCGTTGGCCGTCAGGGCCACATCCGTAATCCGCACCCAGCTATTGCCCTGGTTTTTAAAGGCTCCGTTCCCATCCGTGCCCGTGCCTGCCAAATTCATGTGCGCAGAAATGTTCCGGTTATTGTTATCGGCCACCGTTCCACCAGCGATGATTTCAGCTCCGGCATTAATATTGATGCTGCCGGCGCCACCCAAGGTCGCGGTCCCGTCGTTCGCGATCGGTGTATAGAGTAGGCGATTTCCCGCCGCAGGGGTAATGGAAGTGCCTGGCACGATAAAACCAGCAGCGCTCGGGCTCCAACTAGCCACAGCCGAAGCGTCTCCGCCGGGCGAGGTGAAATCAGCTGCGAACGCCCCGGATACCAGCAGTGCGGGCACAAAAGCGAAGGCGGATTTGAGGATTTTAGATTGTTTCATAAATGGATTGGACTAGGAGAATTCAGGTGAATCGGGGATTAAATTCGGGATTTCTTGGGTGTTTTACACAATTTTGTGGCCACTTGGCAAGAAAAAATTGAGTTTTGGCACGGAATATTACGATTTTGGCACGCACATACGGAAATCGCACCCTAATTTCCGTAATAAGGCGAAAGGGCACCACAGTTAAGCGGTGCCCTTCCAGACTCGGGTGGACCAAGGTGTGGTCCTGCAATGCTGGCTAATTAGCCCATCATTTTATCGCGTTCCAGTTTCAGGCCCATTTTGCGGTAGAGCGTGGCGATGGAGACGCCGAGCATGGTGGCGGTCTTCTCGCGCGAGCCTTCGTTGTATTTTAGGGTCTCGCGGATGAAGAATTTTTCCTGCTTCTTAATAAAATCATTGAGCTTGGTGCCGATGGGGAGCTGATGTTTCATCTTCTCGTTCTCATCGTCGGAGATTTCCACTTTCTGGGAGATCTTCGGCGGGAGATCCACGGGGCGAATGCGGTTCTTCTCGGAGAAGGCGCAGGCGCGCTCGATGGCATTTTGCAGTTCGCCCACATTACCCGGCCAACTGTAGCCCATGAGGAGATCCATGGCGTATTTGTCCACTTCCTTCATGGGGGTGTTGGTGAGCTTGGCGTAGTTCTTGAGGAAATGATGGGCCAGCAGCGGGATGTCGTCCTTGCGGCTGCGGAGCGTGGGGATGGTAATCGGAATGACACTGATCCGGTAGTAGAGATCCTCCCGCACTTTGTTCTCCTTGACCAGCTTTTCCATGGGCAGGGAGGAGGTGGCGATGAATCGGAAATCCATGTTCCGCGGCAGGGCTCCAGCCAGGCGACGATTGTTAATATCCTCCAGGAAGGCGTCCAACTGGGACTGGAGACGCATGGGGAGGGCATTGATTTCTTCCAACACCACCGTGCCGCCTTGGGCGCGATTGAAAATGGTGTGGGTGCCACCACTGGTGCTGCCGAACAATTCCAACTCGATCAAGTCTTCGGGAAGAGCGGTGCAGTGCAGGACTTTGAAGGGAGCACTATTGCGTCGGCTAGTGTTGTGAATCGCCCGAGCGACCATTTGTTTGCCGCTGCCGAACTCGCCTTCCAGCAAGCACGGACTATCGTTGTCGGCAATTTTTTCCACCATGCGGAGGATTTCCTTCATGTGGTTGCTTTCCCCAATCATGTGGGTGGAGTCACTCATGCGAACCGTGGCTTCCTGAGGGCCCTTCGGGGATGGGGATTCCTGAGGATCCCGCTTCACCACCCGGTTAATCGTGCGTTGGAGGTCGTCCAGATCGAAAGGTTTGGTTAAGTAGTCGAACGCCCCGAGGCGCATCGCTTCCACCGCGGTCTCCACACTGCCGTAGCCAGTCACCATGACCACTTCTGTCTTGGGATGACGCACCCGGCAATCCTGAATGATTTGCAGGCCGTTGATGTCGCCAATACGAAGGTCAACGATGAGCAATTCCGGCTTCACTCGCTCCAAAGCTTCAACGCCTTCGCGTCCAGTTTGATAGAGAAATGCCTCGTGGCCCATCTTCTTTACGAGCTGCCCCATCAATTCGAGGATGGGGGCTTCGTCGTCAATAATTACTATTTTCGCCATGTTGTCTAGGGGTTTGGGGTTTTTAGATAGGAAAATTTATTTAGTTAGACCTGATAATAAGGATCAATTAATCGATCTTTCGTATTTTGGCAACTGATTTTCTCAAATTCGCGATAAAAAATGGTTTGAGCAGAAATGAGAAACAGTTTTGCTGAACTTGCTGAGTTATGAAAATTACATTTCATTTTAATTCATATATGTGAAATATCACGATTTAGGTGATATCATTTTCCAGAAATGAGAGTCGCAAAAATCTAGACGCAATACTGCGGATGCGACTCCCAACGGATAGGAGCCCGCTCGGTGCCACCCGGTTGGTAGCGTTGTAAACCAGCTCTTGTGGCAGAGGTGACTGGAACTGGCCTTGTGAATGGTTCATGAACGCGGCAGCGACTACAGCGAGTATGGTGCCTGAGCTGATGGTTACTGAAGCTGGCACTTGCAGTGGGAAAGGGCTTGCAGTAATCCCAACTCACTATGGTGGGAGATTCAATGCGTCGGCGAATTCGGCTCGCGTTCGAGAGAACGCGGCAACGGCTGTTGGCAGAGCGGAATGAGGTCGGAATCTGGCGGGGAAAATTAAGCGCGAGCGCCTTGTCCACCGCCACAGCGGTAATTGCGATGAGGGAAACGGCTGGGTTCTCGGGATTGGACTCGATTCGCAAGGGGCAAAAATGGCTCGCAGCGACCCAATGGGCGTCCGGCGGTTGGGGGGATACCGTGCAGAGTTTGCCAAATCTATCGACCACCCTGCTCTGCTGGTCGGCACTGTCGGGAGAGGAGGAGGAATTTCCTGAGGCGATTCGCAAGTGCGAGGCATGGATTACAGCGGACACGGGTGGATTGGAGCCCGGCAAAATCGTGGCTGCGCTGCGCGCACGGTATGGAAAGGATCAGACCTTCGCTGTCCCGATCTTAATGGCCTGCGCCCTGGGTGGTCGATTGGGGCCGACTCCGGAATGTTGGCGTTGGGTGCCGCAGCTGCCCTTTCAGTTGGCGGCCTTGCCTCGGGAGTGGTTTGCGGCCCTCAGCTTGCCAGTGGTTAGTTATGCCCTGCCGGCACTCATTGCGATTGGGCAGGTGCGGCATTTCCATGTTCCAACGGGCTTGGGGAGGTTGCCCCGGAATCTGGTGCGCCAGCGGACGCTCCGATTGTTGGAGGAAATCCAGCCCAAAGGAGGTGGCTTTCTGGAAGCGACTCCGCTGACAAGTTTCGTGACGATGGCCCTGGCGGGCATGGGTTTGCAGGACCATCCGGTGGCGCTGGCAGGCCTGGAGTTTCTCCGGAATTCGATGCGGGCAGAGGGGAGTTGGCCGATTGATACAGATCTTGCGACTTGGGGCACCACTCTTTCAGTCAAAGCGCTGGGGCCGGAAATACCGGAGCCGGAGCCAATCACAAAGTGGTTATTACAACAGCAATACCACACGGTGCATCCCTACACGAAATCCGCCCCCGGCGGTTGGGCTTGGACAGATCTTCCGGGTGGAGTGCCAGATGCGGATGATACTTCCGGAGCGCTGATCGCCCTGGCGGATCTGGCCCCGGATACATTGGAAACAAAAGCCGCAGCCCAGGCCGGAGCACGCTGGCTGTTGGGGTTGCAAAATAGAGATGGCGGCATGCCAACGTTTTGTCGGGGCTGGGGCGCACTACCATTCGACCGCAGCACGCCGGAAATCACCGCTCATGCCGTGGCCGCGTGGGCTCGGTGGCCGCACGCGGATGGGCGGTTGGCTGGTGCCCGCTCCCGCGCGATGCGTTATTTAATGAAGGAGCAATCCCCCGCAGGAACTTGGACTCCCTTGTGGTTCGGAAACCAATGGGCCGCCCGAGACGAGAATTTAGTGTATGGCACGGCCAGCGTTGTGCGCGACTTATCAGGCGTGGTGGAAACCTCCCTGCTGGACCAAGCCGTGCAGTGGCTCCTCGGCCAGCAACAATCTCAGGGTGGGTGGGGCGGCGGAACGGGGGCTCCGGAAACGATCGAAGAAACGGCCCTCGTGCTCACTGCACTGGTCCGCTATGCCCGAAGCTCCGGTCGGGAACGGGACAAGCTCCCCCGGGTGCTGACACGCGGGTTCGCCCGCTTACTGGATCTGACGCAGGATGGTCACCACTTTCCCGCGAGCCCCATCGGATTGTATTTCGCCCGACTGTGGTATTTTGAAGAACTCTACCCCATGATCTGGACTGCCGGAGCGCTGCGGGAAGTCGGGGAAATTTACCTGGCCTGACGCCAACAGATTTTAAATCATGGAAATTTCTCCCGACCTGTGTATGCTCTGGCTCCTGCCGTCCCTCTCTCACCATCACCCCGTTCCCCAGTCCAGTGTCTGATCCTTCCAAACGTTATGATTTGCTTGAAAAGCTAGGCGAAGGCGGAGCCGGGGCGGTTCACAAAGCTTGGGATAAGCGCTTGCAACGATACGTGGCCATCAAGCGACTGCATCCCATGGAGCAGCGAGAAGGCGAAGGAGTGGGCACGAATCTTATCAAAGAAGCCGCAGCGTTGTCTTCGCTACAGCACCCGAACATCGTCTCGGTGTATGACTTGGACGAGATTGATGGCGAGCCCTGCGTGGTGATGGAATTTCTCAATGGAGAAACGCTGGAGCAAACGATGCGTCGGGGCGCGCTGAATCTGACGGATTTCGGGGCGGTGGCGCGGCAGTCGATGGAAGGCCTCGTGGCAGCCCACCGATTAGGGGTGCAGCATCGGGACCTGAAGCCGTCGAATTTCATGGTCAACTGGCTGCCCAATGGAGATTTTTTAGTCAAAATGTTGGACTTCGGGCTGGCGGATTTTAGCTCTCGTCCGCATCAACAAGTGGCGGAGGGAGCCGAGGAGACCTATGGCTCGGTGCACTTCATGGCCCCGGAACAATTCCTGCGCCACCCCGTGGATGTCCGCACGGATTTGTATTCCCTGGGCTGCGTTTTGTATTACGCCCTGACCGCCAAATACCCCTTCGATGGGCGCACCATGGAGCAAATCATTGAGGCGCACCTCAAGACCATTCCGACCCCGGTCAACGAAATGCGCGGAGACGCCTCCCAGGGGCTCAGCGAATGGGTGGCTTGGCTCATGAGTCGAGACCCGCAGCATCGACCCCAATCCGCCGAGGAAGCGCTGGAGATGTTTCTTCAGGTCCAAGCCGGCAAAGTGAAGACGCTGGGCAAGAGCCGCATGCTGAAGACCCAGCAAGTGGTCAAACCGGTCACCACTACCGTCCGCCCCGGCCCCAGCACCGACCGTCCCGCGCGCACCGGATCAGTGCCGACCCGTCCCGCCCCCCGAGCCCCCAGCCCTGCGATCATTCCCACGCAAAAGCCCTCCGGAGAAACGAGTTCTGCGCCAGTGGCGATCCTGACCGTCAAACCAGCAACAAAGAAACTGGGGCTCATCGCAGGGATTTCCCTCGCAGCCGTCGCCTTGGGGGTGGTGGTGGCGCTGATTTTACAGCGGGGCAGCGGTAAATCCAAGACAACTTCAGTGGAGGCCCCGCCAGTGCCAAACGCCTTCCTCTGGGCCCGCGCGGACATTGGCGTCAAGACGGATAAGGCCAGCCGGGCTGCCAAATTCGGGGAACCGTTGGACTGGTGGGCGGATTCCGCCCCCGCCGGAGGCGAGAATCCAATTCATTACATCAACACCGCCAGCAAGGAGGCAGAACGGCTCGCAAGACTTCCAGATTACAAACAAGTCAACCTGAACGGCACCAACTTCCCTGTGGTGAGTTTTAAGGGGCAGAGTTGCCTGCTGCTCGCCACGGAGGATTCAGGAAACAAGGACATCGCCAAGTCCACGGCCGAGAATTCCGCCCCCGAGTTGACCTATGGTATCATTTGCCGGGCGGAGCCAACTCCTGGCAAAATGGTATTGCTCGCCAACGCCGGCCTCAAGCAGAAAGCCCTATGGGAACTGTATCTGGAAAAGCAAAACGTCTGCCTCGGCAGCCCAGGGAACACCGCGTCGGTCCCCATCCCTGCGGGCACCCAATTCATGGGGATCCTCATGAGCGTCTCCACCCCCAAGCAGGAAGGCCAACTCGCTGTTAGCTTCAGTAAAAATGAGCCCGTCAGCAGCCCTCTGATAAAGGAACTTCTGGTCGATGCGAAGGTGGTTAAAGTCCGCTTAGGGGCCGTGGCCAACAGCGTGGCTAATTCCAAGACCTTTTTCATCGGTGACATCGCAGAAGTGCAGGCTTACCAACGCTGGCTCAGCAACGATGAGCGGCAACTCTTCCACCAATATTTTGTGAAGAAATATTTGCCGTAGTTGCCATGTTTAACCTCCGCAGCGATTTCTCTCCCCAAGGCGATCAGGCCCAAGCCATCGCCAAGTTGGTGAAATCCATCAACGCTGGCAACAAGCACCAGACGTTGCTGGGCGTCACTGGCAGCGGGAAAACATTTACCATGGCCAATGTCATCGCGCAGACCGGATTACCGACGTTGATCATGAGTCATAACAAGACGCTGGCGGCCCAACTCTACTCCGAGTTCAAAAGTTTCTTTCCTGACAACGCGGTGGAATATTTCGTCAGTTACTTCGACTACTATCAGCCCGAAGCATACATCCCCCGTTCCGATACCTACATCGAAAAGGATTCCTCCATCAACGAAGACATCGAGCGGCTGCGCTTGAGCACCATGAGCTCCCTGCTGACGCGGAAGGACGTCATCGTGATCGCCAGCGTTTCGTGCATCTATGGTTTGGGCTCGCCCGATGACTACCAACAAAGCATGTTTCCCGTCCGCGTAGGTATGGAAATGGCCCGCGAGCATTTCCTAACGCGACTCGTGGAAATGCTCTACGAGCGCAACGATATCGCCTTCCAACGCGGACGATTCCGCGCGCGAGGCGATGTCATTGAGATCCA
The DNA here is from genome assembly GCA_031411295.1 of Verrucomicrobiales bacterium. Taxonomy (GTDB): domain Bacteria; phylum Verrucomicrobiota; class Verrucomicrobiia; order Verrucomicrobiales; family V1-33; genus JAGNEJ01. Next base: position 9,608 of record JANOAV010000060.1, read on the forward strand.
TCCAGCCAATCTGGAAGATGAAGCCGTGCGCGTGGAATTCTTTGGCGATGAGATTGATCGCATCACGATCATCGAGCCACTCACGGGCAATGTCGTCCAGAAGATCGACGCCTACACCTTCTATCCGGCCAAGCAGTTCGTCACCAATGCCGAGCGCATGAAACTCGCGCTCAAAGATATCCGCACCGAAATGGAAGCCCGCGTGGCCGACTTCGAGAAAGACGCCAAATACTTGGAAGCACAGCGCATTCGGCAGCGCACGGAATACGATTTGGAGATGATGCGGGAAATGGGATTCTGTCAGGGCATCGAGAACTACAGCCGACACCTAACTGGTCGAGCCCCCGGAGCCACGCCTTACACCTTGCTCGATTTCTTTCCGGAAAATTTCCTCCTCATAGCCGACGAAAGCCATGCCACCATCCCGCAGATCGGCGGCATGTATGAAGGTGATCGCAGTCGCAAGGATACCCTCGTGGGCTACGGCTTCCGCCTTCCCAGCGCGATGGATAACCGACCGCTGCGCTTCAATGAATTCATGGCGCACACCTACCAGCGACTGTATGTCAGCGCCACCCCCGCCAAGTTTGAATTGGAAAACAGCGTGGTGGGAAATGAGGGTTACATCCCCCATCAACGCGACCGCATTGGCGAGGAAGAAAGCACCCCCGCGCGTCTCCCCAGAATTTCCGCCAGTGCGGAATCCATCGAGAAATTCGACGTCACCACGCCTGGAAAATCACTCATTGCCGAACAAATCATCCGCCCCACCGGCCTGATCGATCCTATCATCGTCATCCGCCCACTCAAAGGCCAGATCGACGAGACCATCGAACTCTGCCGCCAGCGCGTCGAAATTCAGCAACGCGTGCTCGTGACCACTCTCACCAAACGCACCGCCGAAGATCTCACGGACTACCTGCGCGATGTCGGCCTCAAAGTGCGTTACATGCACAGCGACATCGATGCCATCGAACGCGTGGAGATCCTACGCTCGTTGCGTGCCGGAGAATTCGATATTCTGGTAGGTATCAACCTGTTGCGGGAAGGACTGGATTTGCCGGAAGTTAGTCTTGTCTGCATTTTGGATGCCGACAAGGAAGGCTACCTGCGAAGCGAAACGAGTTTAATCCAAACCTCCGGCCGAGCCGCCCGTCACGTGAACGGTCAGGTGGTGCTCTTCTGCGACGTCATTACCAAGAGTATCCTGGCCCTGCAAAAAATCACCGAGTATCGGCGGAGCAAACAAGTAGAATACAACGAACTCCACGGCATCACCCCCCGCAGCGTCATCCGTCCCGTGCAGGAAAGCCTCCAAGGCGGCTTCAAGGACTCCAAATATAACCCCAACGTCCTGCGCGAAGACAGCCCTGACATGGACGTAGCCACGGTGATCCACCAACTCGAAGTGGAAATGCAGGAGGCCAGCATCGCCCTCGAATTCGAACGTGCCGCCCTCCTCCGAGATCAAATCAAAGAGCTAAAATCCGGCGGGGCCATGACTCGCAACTACCAGCTCAAGCCCGGCAATCGCAAACAAGTGAACTACCGGGACCAACTGAAACCCAAGCGGGGCGCTGGGAAAAAATCACGGAAGTAATCCCAGGAACCCAACCACGAGTCGCCCGCCCGACACTTCAGCCCAATCCTCCGGCTTGAGCAGCTTAAAATTAGCTCAGAGATTATTTAGTTGACATCACGCGAGATGGCCGGATGTTCCCGTAGCAACCTCTGCCCCTTATGCCTCGCTTTCGTCTTACACTTATCCATCAGCCCGCTTGCTACCATGTCATTTGCCGAATTACTCAAGGTCAGCTTTGGCTTGGGGCGGGCGAGAAAATTGCGCTTTGCGAACTCCTCGAGCGCTTGGCTCCGTATTGCGGTGTGGAGTTGCTGACTTTCTGTGTGATGAGCAATCACTTCCATTTGCTCCTGCGTGTGCCTGAGAAAGCGGTAGCCGATGCTGCGCTTGATGGCATCGATCTGTGTCGTCGGGTCGGGCTGCTACATGGGGAGGATTCTGCTGCGGAGCTTGAAAGTCTATGGAAGTCGCGCGCGAATCCTGGTGCGAAACATCAGTGGGAGCAGGAGCGCGAGATGCATCTGGGACGAATGCACGATCTTTCCATTTTCATGCAGTTACTGAAGCAACGTTTCACCATGTCCCATAATCGGCACCACGGCACACGTGGCACCTTGTGGTCGGAGCGGTTTAAGAGCGTGCTGGTGGAATCGAGAGAAGGCGCACGAAACCCACTGCATTTGGTGGCCGCTTATATTGACTTGAATCCGGTGCGGGCTGGTTTGGTGAAGGATGGCGCAGACTATTTCTACTCAGGGGTAGGCCGGGCCAGACTCGGGGTGCGGCTTTGTCGGCAGGGTTTGATGTCGTTGGCAGGGAGCAGCGATTGGACTAAAGCCAAGGCGTGGTATCGACAGTTCTTGGGCGGAAATCCAGCCGCAGCTGATCCTGCACCACACAAGAATCGATCACCACGCAAGTCGCCCCAGGCCCACCCGGCAGCTGATGAGTTGCGCAAGCGGCAGATGGCCTTGGTGAAGGGTTTGGTCGTTGGATCCGCAGCCTTTGTGATGGGCGTCCTCCAAGGAATGTCCGATCTCAAACGTGGATTTCGCCCCCAGGCCTATGCCTCAGGCGGGCTGGGCGGTGATATTTGGGTGGGGCGGAAATTTCATCGCACATGATGTGAGGTCCTATTTGCGCAGGGTGAGAAACGCCAGCCACACGCGTGGTTCTGGAGTTGCCCCGGGCGCACCCGAGTCCTGTGGGTGGTTCAGAGTGCCGATGAGCAACGGATGGTTGGGCTGCACGCGCACGGTGGTGTTGATTTTTTGCACACCGAAGCTTGGCTGCATGAGATCCTGATCCCGTTCCATGGAGAGCAGGCGGCCTTTTTCTGCGGCCACGGTTACGCTCACACTGCCGTCTGGGTAGCTGTAGTTTTCAAGTTCCAAGGTGTTACCCAAGTTGCGCACCGTGAAGGTCGTGCCCACGGCCGGGATGGTGAGGCTGCTGCCGGCATTGGGGGCTGGCAGGGGATGCTGGCCGCTATCCCGCTTGAGGAGTTGTTCTTTTAGCGCAGGATCCGTGATGGTTAGCTGTGTCACGGTTTGACCTGGATCAAAGTCTGTTGGGTAGGGGAATTCATCGATATGCTCCACTTTGCCTCTTTGGCTATCGTTCGCCTGGATGATTTGCAATGTTCCCAGTTTGCCAACTTTCGCGCTGATCAGTCCATTTAGTTTGCCATAGAGTTCGGTGTTATCAGGGGTGGTTTGGATCAGCATAAGGGCGGTCGCTTGGGGCAGCGAGATGACTTCATACTGACAACGAAACGTTCGGCGTTCAGGCCGCTCTGAATTTACCGCCGGAAAGCGCTGCACCGTTGGCGTAACAAAAGCCAGCGCGACCGTATCGGCTTGAGCCGGGTTGGCTGGTTCCGCTGCCAGCTGGCCCAGGAGGCTGGGTTGGTTTGGGATGGTTGGGAGGATTCGCAAAATCTCCGCCTTGAAAAAGGTTGGTTTGCCCTCCTGCACAGGCCCCAAGCGTGTGGTCGTGCTGGTGATTTTTAGGACTAGACTGTCGCCTTCCTCAGACACCTCGGGGGAAAAGGTCAGCACTTCGCCCAAGGTTTCCGTCGTGAAGCGCCGTTCCTTGTCTTGGTGGGGAAACTCCACGGCTTGTCGCACCGTAGCCCACTCTCCCCACATCGTTCGCAGCAGGATCATTTTGTCCGCCACGGTGGAACCTGCTTGCACCGATTGCTGCAGTGCAGCGTAAAGGTCAGTATCCTTCGGTTGGGATTTTCGCAAGGTCTCGGCTGCCGTCTTGGGCAGTCGGAAAACTTCATAACGCAGCAGCACTTGCGAGTCCGTTTCAGATTCAGGTTTAGTTTCCTCCGCTGGGGGACTTGGAGCTGATTGCGTGCCTGACCAAAGCGTGGGAGCAGGATCCGCCCGCCGCACTGGTTTGGCTTGCAGAGCGACCAGCAGGCAGGACGTGAGGAGCAGGAAATAGAATCGAAACATAATGTTAGAGTGGTGAAGGTTTACAGGGATCAATCCAGCGTGGCTGTGATGAAGGCGAGCCAGACGCGATCAGTTTGATTGCCGCCCGGGGCTCCGGTGCGCACGGGTTTACTCATGGTGCCCAACAGACACGGTTGGCCGATGCTGGTGGTGATGCTGGTATTTAGTTTTTGGGTTTCGAAGATCGGTTGAATGGCTTCCCAATACTTCACCTCGCTCACTAGCCGATTACTTTCCGGGGCAATCGTCAGGTCCACTGTGGCATAGTCCTCACCCAGCACGGGATCAAATTCGACGGTCTCGCCCACGTTCCGAATCGTCCATGTCGTGGGAGACAAGCCGGTGATAAAACCGAAGCCTGAAGTCGGCGGGCCGAGCGGCGGACGATTCTTGGCCTCCTGTGACGGGGCTCCGCCTTGGCGCAGAATGTCCACCAACTGCGGGTCTGCAATGGTAAGCGTCTGGGGAATTTGCGGTGGATCAAAGTCGGTGGGATACGGTGTCTCAGCGATTTGTTCCACCTTGGCACGCAGTCCGCTCATAGTGCGCAGACTCAGCAGCTTTTCCAGTTGTGCGGTATTGGCTGCGATCATGGGGAGGAGCCGCTGGTGGATGGCGGGGTCGTCCAACGGTTCGTCGAATAAGGCCGCCGCATCGGCTTGAGTTAGGGAAATTAACTCGAATTGCAACCGCATGGAGCATCCATCCGTGGGGGATGGAGGAAAATCTGGTTGGGCGGCAACTCGGACCGGTTGGCTGGTTCCCGGAGCCGCAAAAGGATCCTCCTCGACTCGGGGGGCATATCGCATCAGCCCACTGGAAAGCGGAGCGGGCTTGGGAGCAGTCGCATTTAACGCTGGAGGGATTTTCGTCACAGTGGCGGTGAGAAAGGAGACGGTCGCGTTGTCATCCGTATTGTCCTCCACGCGTCCGGTGTGGTCGGCCTTGCTGCAAGTGCCCGCCAGAATGGGTTGGCCGGAGATCGCTGTTAGGGAGGCATAGATTTTGCTGGTTTGAAACTGAGGTTGGATGATGCCGGTATAATCCAAATCCCCCACGAAGCGCACCCGCTCGGCCCCGTGGGTGATGCCGATTGTTTTTCCATCCTCAAAGATCACGGGATCGATCTCCCACGTATCTCCCAGATTGCGGACGGTAAATGTGGTGCCGGTCACGGTGTTTTGCAGACCGATACCGCCATTCAACGGACTCCCCGGGCGCTTGGCTGGGGCGGGTTCGGCTATGGCGGCAGGTGGTGTCAGTGGTTGCTTCATGGCAGTCGCCAGCGCAGTCGGATCCACAATCGTTAGAGTTTGCGGGACCTGACCTGGATCGAAATCCGTGGGATAGGGAAATTCATCGAGGTGTTCCACCTTGGCGCGCTGACCGCTTTTCGTTCGCACCAACATAAAGCGATCCAAGGTGGCAGTCTTTTTCACGACTCGCTGCTGGATTTCCTTTCGCATCTCCCCATCGCTCAGTCCAGCGACCATGAGCAAGCGCAGGTCCTCTTTGGGAAGCGTGAACCATTCGTCGCGCAGCAATACCTGATTAGACTCATAGCGTGACGCCAAGGCTGGATCCTCCGGTTGCGTAGGCGCTACCGCCGTGAGGAATCCCAGCCAAATGCGTTCCTCCGTATTGCCATGATCCGCCCCGGTGTTCACTGGAGGACTCATGGTGCCAACCAGCAGGGGCCGATTGAAAGCGAGAGTGACAGAAGTGCTCAGGCGCTGGGTTTCGAAAATGGGCTGCTGGCAGTCTTCCTGAGACCGGATCGTTAGCAGGCGAACGCGTTCGGGAGCCATCACCACGTGGACGCTCCGACCATCGTCGGCTAAGGCGGAATCCACTTCGATGGCGTCGCCCACGTTGCGAGTGGTAAAGTTGGTCGGGATCATCCGAGTCATGATGCCGAAGCCACCATTGGCTGGATCCAGCGGTTTATCAGGCGCGGGAGCCACGCGACCACCTTCCTGATAGAAGATATCCAACAGCCACTGGTTCGCGATGGTGAGCGTTTGAATCAACTGCGGCGGATCAAAGTCAGTCGGGTAGCTCAGCAGATCCACCGCCTCCGATTTGATGCGGTCCCCAAATAATCCGCGCACGGACTGCAACCCTTCCAGCTTGGCAGAGTTTGCTTTGATCATGGTGCGCAGCTTGGCGTGCAACGCAGCACTATCCGGAATTTCATCGAGGAGGCTCGAAGCCGTCGCTTTAGGCACGGAAATGACTTCCCATTGATAACGCACCGCTTCCGTGGGGTCGACCACGAACTCGCCTTGCGGTGGCGTGTCTATGGTAGCGGTAATGAAAGCGAGGGAGAGTTCATCCGCCTGATTAGCATTCACGGTGCCCGTCTGGTAATTCTTCGACAGGGTGCCGAGGAAACAAGGCGCCCCGGAGGCAACGTTCACGCTGGTGTTGAGTTTTTGCGTTTCAAATTGCGACTGCTCCTCGCTGTTCTCGCGAAACAAGCCAGCCAGTTGCACGGACTCCGTGGTAATGTTGAGGACAATGCGCTGATGCGCCCAATCCACGACCGGATCCACCTCCATCGTTTCCCCCAGATTCCGCACGGTAAACGAGGTTGGCGTAATCGTGCCCATGAGGCCGAAACCGCCATTGTTCGCTGGCACAGGCTGCGGCAGGCGCAACGGGCCGACGAAGGGAGCGGGACTGGGAGCGGCAGGCAGCCCGAGCGCGCGAGGATTGATAAGGGTTAGCGTTTGGGGGAGTTGCTCCGGATCGAAATCCGTGGCGTAGGGGTATTCATCAATTTGCTCCACTTTGGCACGCTGGCCACTTTGCGTGCGCAGCAGCAGCAAATTCACCAAGCGAGCGGACTTGGCCGTGACCATTTTGCGCAATTCCGCATACAGCGCGGCATCCTTCATGCCAGCCAGCAACAAGGCTTGCGCGGCTCGCTTCGGCAGGCGGAACGTTTCCTGTTTGATGAGCACTTGCGTCGTAGGCCTTGGTGAAGGCTCTGCAGCAGTGGCGGAATGCGCACCCGCCAGACCCAGCAAACTCAGGAACAGGAGTAAAGAAAGTTTTATCAATTGAATTGGTTGGCGAGAGATTATTCCACGAAGCCGGTCAGGAAGGCGAGCGCGACGGTGTCCGTGGCATTGCCGCCGGGCGCACCAGTTTGAGAGGGAGGACTCAAGGTGCCTAACAGCAATGGGACTTTCGCTTGAAGCATTACGGACGTGTTCAGTTCTCGTTTGGCAAACACCGGTTTTTCATCGCTCCCCAGAGTGCGTTGCCCCAAGTGTTGCTCCATGGTGGCGCGGATGGTGGCAATCATTGTGATGCCATCCGAGCTCAGAATGGAGTTCAGTTCCAGGAGCGTCCCCAAGGTTCGTTTCGTGGTCTGTTCCGGCCGGGTTACCGTGATCATTTCCTGAGCAATGCCCGCCGCTTCCTCTGCCGTGCCGCCCCCATGCAGGCGCAGCAAGTCCAGGATTTTGGGATCGGAAACCGTGAGGGCTGATGGCATGTGATACTGACTGAAATCCGTAAAGTAAGTGAGCGGGGGAGTCAATTCCGTGCTTTTCTTGGGCACGCCGCTGCGGGTGCTGAACTGCAGAGACGCCTCCCGCTGAGCCGTGTGCGCCCGCACCATTTCCTGCAATTGCGTGAGCAGGGCTGGATCGGTGGGATGCGATAAGCAGAGGGCATGGGCGGTGTCCTTGGGCAGGGAAATGACCTCGAACTGAAAGCGCAGCGACTTCTGGTCGATTTGCTCCTGGTTTAGCACCTGGGGGAAAGAGGGCGGCTGTGGGGCCGGTGGTGCCGCGAAAGGATCATTCGCTGGAGGCTTGGGCGGGACGTCCAATTTGGGCAACGCGGGCGCGAAGGCCGTGAGAAACTGCAGGGTGATGACATCTTCTTGCTGGCTATGCTCGACACCACTGCGGACGGCCTTGCTGCAAGTGCCCACAAGCACTGCTTGATCAAGCTTTCCCAAGGTGGTGCCGTGGAGTCGCTGGGTTTGGAAATTTGGCTGTGCAGCACCGTTGTAGGAAACATCCCCCAGCCAGCGGGTGCTCTCCGTTTTCCAGTTCAGGGTCGTCAACTTCCCATTGGGCCGGACACTTGCGTCCACTTCCCAAGTGTCGCCCAGAGATTTAAACGCCAGTTCGCTGGGGCACACCGAGGTTTGCAGTCCGATGCCAACCTTCACAGGTTTTCCAGTGTGGGGCTTCGGTTTGATCTCGGGTGCAGGCGCAGGTGGAGGTGGTGGCGGAAGTGGCGGATCAGTTGGGAGCGGTTCTGGTGGCGGTGGCACGGGCGCTGGAGGCGGAATGAAGGATCGCACCGCCTCCAAGGCCGACGCACCAGCCGGGTCAGCGAAAGTTAGGTCTCCGGCCATCTGGGCTGGTTCAAAATCCTTCGCATACGGCAATTCCTCATTTCCAGCGAGCTTGATGGGCCGACCGCTCAAACCACGCAAACTCAAGCCCCGCATGATGACGAATTGATCCAGTGTGGCGCTCTTGGCGGACACCCGTTTGAGAATTTCCTCATGCAGCGCCTGATCGCTCAGGCCCGCCAGCAGCAAGTCATGCGCCTCCGCCTGGGCCAGGGAAAAACGCTCTGCGTGGAGGATAATGGAGCCGGGAATTTCCTCTGCCAGCAGCGGGGTGATGAAGAGCCAGAGACAGAGCAGAGGAAAGGATTTCATAATTGAAAAGTGTGAGACGAAACGGGTCATGATTTTATTCAAGTAAAGCTGGAAAATACCGAGGTCCGTCGTCCGAATCCCACTGGCCGATGCGGGCCAGCGGGCCATAGTCATAGCGGTCCCCATTTGACGCTCAAAGGAAAGCGATGCGGTCGATTTGGCCACGGTAACGATCCAACGGAGCGGTGTGGCTTACCATGGTGTTGAACACGAGAAATACCACACATTTGGAGGACACGTGCAGCGTGCCAATCTCCACTCGCTGATTGGTGAGCTTGGCACACAGGAGCGCAAATCGGTGGTAAATCGCGTCGATTTCCGCCGAGCTAATTCCCGTAACCACACCGTCCGCGGACACTCCGAACAGGACCAACCCACCGTTGCACCACTGCATGTCACAAAAGAGCCTGGCCATGCGGTAGGCATTTGGCGTCGCCTCCTCAAATATGACGGACTGCGAGTAAGCAGCAATGAGAGTCGTCAACGAAGTGCAGGAGGTGAGGGCCATGGCGTTGGAGGTGAAGGGCGGAGCACTAGCATCCTAGCGGAAAGTCGAGGCTGGGGCAAGAGCTATATTTTATGAGTGCAAGCGTGGTGGCATATGGTAAGCGTTTACCCCATCCATATGAACAACCTTCAAGATCCCTTCCGCAATGCGCGCACCACCGTAGGCGTGCTCCAATGCCCCTTCAACGGGGAGAATATCACCATGCTGCTGCGTCATGAAGATGTCCGGCGGGCGGCCAAGAATTGGCACACATTTAGTTCAGACGCACCTTTCCGGGTCCCGATCCCTTCTGAGGAAGGGGTGCGAACGATGCGGCAACTTCCCATCGAAACGAATCCGCCGGAGCACACGGATTATCGGAAAATCACCGATCCCTTTTTCCAGCGCGCCAAGGATCCCGTGGTCATGGCCAGCATTGAGCGATTGATGGGCGACATGCTCCAATCCGCGCTGGAGCAAGAATCGGTAGAAATCGTAAACGACTTCGCCCTGCCGTTCCAGTCCCGCGCACTAACTTACCTGCTCAACGTGCCGGAATCCGAGGCGGACATTTGGATCGGCTGGGGGATTCACGTTTTCAAGGTGACGGGCGGAGAGTTCAAGCAAGGCAACGTGCTGGAGGACTACCTGCACCAGCAATTCGATCGCGCCACCGCCAACCCTGGCGATGACTTCTTCAGCGCACTAACCACCGCAACGTTTCAAGGACGTCCGTTGACTCGCGAGGAAATGATGGGTTTTGCGAACCTGGCCTTTGCCGGCGGACGGGACACGATCATTCACACCATTTCCTGTGCGTTAGGATATCTGGCCCAGCACCCCGAAGCTCTGGATTATCTGCGGGAGGATCCCGGCCGCATCATCCACGCCAGCGAAGAGTTCTTCCGCGTCTTCATGCCGTTGACGCACATCGGGCGCGTCTGTCCGGAAGGGGCCACCATTCATGGCGTCACGGTGCCAGCGGGCGATCGGATCTCCCTCTGCTGGGCCTCGGCAAATCTCGATGAAGCCGCCTTCGAATCGCCTCACGAAATCCGCCTGAACCGCAAACCCAATCCACATCTATCCTTCGGCTTTGGGGCCCACTTATGCATGGGCGCGCCCCATGCCAGGCTAATTTTACGAACGCTGCTAAAACTCTGTTGCGAGAAGGTTCAACGCATTTCTCTGCTGGCCGCGACAGAGCAGGTCGAACATGAAGCAAAGTTCGATCGGGCCCTGGGGTATGAGTCCCTCACGGTAAAGTTGGTGCCCATTTCGTGAACCAAAGCGCAATCTCACGGCGTAACGAAGGAAATCCAGCAAGATCAAGCTGCAGCAGAGCCCGGTGAGCAATGTGGGCTACTGGTCTTGCCCATCGGCATCCGCAACTCTAGCGGAATCCTCGGTCGTCTCATCCGATGCTTCATCCATGGCCTCGTCCGGAGCATCCTCAGGATCCTCTTCTGGTTCCTCAGCAGGAAGCTCGGTGCCATCGTCATCTTCTTCCGGGGCCTCATAAACGAACTCTTGCCCGCGAGGAGCGGTTTGTCTGGGGGCGGGTTCGATGATAACGTGTTGCTCCTCGGAGGACGGCTCGGGGAGTGCGGTCTTTTCTTTCTTAACGCGTTTTGGCTTCGGTTCCACGGGCGGAGCAGAGCCATCCAGCGGGAGTTCCTCGTGCTCGGCGGCGGTGGGCGCACCTTTCTTGCCCTTGGTGGGCTTGGGGGCGGGCTCGTCCTCTGGTTCAGGCAATTTCACCGCACGCAATTCTGCGGCGTTAGGCAAATCATCCACCGTCTTGATGCCGAAGTGCTCCAGGAACAAATCCGTCGTTTCATAAAGCAATGGCCGACCCGGTAAATCCGCCCGTCCCGCTATGCGCACGACGTTTCGATCCAACAGCGTCTGCATGGGGCCATCCACACTAACACCGCGCACCGCCTCGATGCTGGACCGCGTGACGGGCTGCCGATAGGCGATGATGGCCAGCGTTTCCAACGCGCTCTGGCTCAGGCGGCTGGGTTTCTTCTCAGGGAAAAGTTGTCGCACCCACGGGGCGTAGTCAGGCCGGGCCGCAATGCGATAACCCGTGGGGCGTTCGATGAGGGTGAAGGCTCGGCCGGTTTCTTGATAGTTTCGCACCAGATTCAGGATTGCTTCCGTGACTTGTTCCTCGGTCACATCTGCGTAGCGCAGCATCATCATGGTGTGATCGTCCAACGGTTCCGCGGGTTCGTCGAAGCTGTCGAGCTGTTCCAAGCTGGCGTCCGCCACGGCTTTCTGAGCCTTGGCGGGAGCCGCTGCGGTGGTGATGACGCGGGCCATCTCCCGGGCGGATACTCCATCCGGGGAGGCAAAGATCAGGGCTTCGACGACGTGTTCCAGTTCCATGTTAGTCTATATCAAGCATTTTCATTTCGGGTCAATTCAATGGTGCCGAGCATCGTGTCCTGACGCACGCGGAATTGGCGTAATTTGATCAATTCCAGCATGGCGATAAAGGTGACAATCATTTCGTCCCGCGTGCATCCATACGGGAAGAGCGCCAACAGCCCAATACTCTCGCCCGGCTTGACGTGCTTCAGCAAATACTCAATTTTATCCGCCACGGTCCAGCGTTCATCCACGATCTCGCGCAGTTCCGGGCCAGCCGTGGGCTCGTCTGCGTTGAAGCGATCCAGTATTTTTTGGAATGCTTGAATGAGATCGAAGATGCCCAGTTCCTTGGGAAATGGTTCCGGTCCATCGTCCACTTCCATGCCTTCCGGAGCTTCCGGCACGGCGGGGAAGAAATTCTCATTTTGCAACGCCCGACGTTGTAGGAAACTGGCTGCGTCCTTGAATTTCTTATACTCGATGAGCTGTCGGATCAGCTCCCAGCGGGGATCATCCTCCTCCGCTTCTTCCTCCGGCAACTGCACCTGCTTGGGCAGCAGCGTGCGACTCTTCATATACATCAAATTTGCCGCCATGACCACGAACTCCCCGGCCAGATCGATGTTCAGCATCTTGAAGGCGTTCATGTATTCCAGATACTGCTTGGTGATGCGCTCCAGGGAGAGATCATGCACATCCACCTCGTCCTTCTTCGCTAAATAGAGAAGCAGGTCGAGCGGGCCTTCGAAGATTTCGAGTTTAACTTTATAGGGTTCTTCTACCACGACAGCAAGGATGGGGGGGAATCAGGAGGATTTCCGAGGGGCGGGCCATTTAACGCAGGGTTGCCACCGGGGCAAGCCGGAAAAGCTTGGAGATTTTTTGCGGGAGCAAGGGCCGAGCTGAACCGGAACGGTGGACCGCACAGTCCTCTGTGCGGAGGCGATGACTTCGTGCGCAGCTTCACCCGACCCCACTGATGTTACCAGAGTCACTTTTGCATCTTTTTGGCACAGTCCGAGCAGCGGCCCTGGCAGCAGTCATTATTGGCTGACTGTGGAAAACCCGTAATCGCGAGCACAAACGACGCGCCTCGATTCCGCAATGGTGATACCGTCCATTTCCCTCTCAGCTGATTATTTAATTCACTTATCTCATGACCCGCGTCCTCCTAACCTTCCTTCTCATCCCCAGCTTCACTCTCGCCGAGGACAAACCTGCGGCTCCCGCCACGCTTCCGGGCAAAGGACTGGCGCAGCATGATTTCTTCTATGCGGGTGAGGGGAAAGAGCGTCGGGCATACATTGTTAAGAAGGGTGAGATCGTGTGGAGTTACGATGATCCCGCTGGCAAGGGGGAGATCAGCGATGCCATTCTGCTGGGAAATGGCAACGTGCTGCTGGCGCATCAGCATGCCGTGAAGTTGATTTCTCCTGAGAAGAAAGTGCTGTGGAATTATGATGCCCCGGCGGGCTGTGAGATCCACACCGCACAGGCCATCGGGAAGGATCATGTGCTCTTTGTGCAGAATGGCGATCCTGCTATTGTAAAAGTGGTAAACATCACCACGGGCGCGACGAAGCGCGAATTCTCCATCCCTGCGGGCAATCCCAAGAGCGTGCATGGGCAGTTCCGCCATGCGCGGCTCACCGCTGCGGGAACCCTGCTGGTGGCGCATATGGACGCGGGGAAAATTTCCGAATACAACGCAGAGGGAAAGGAGATCTGGTCACTGCCGGCACCGAAATGTTGGGGCGTTAGTGAACTGAAGAACGGCCACCTGTTGATCAGTGGCGGCAACGGCGCGCAAGAGGTGACACGGGAGGGGAAAATCGTGTGGGAATTCAAACGGGAGGATGCTCCAGATTACGCTCTGGCGAATTTTCAACTTGCTTGGAGGCTCCCGAATGGCAATACCATCGTCAACTGTTGGTTCAATCAGTGGAGCGGGAAACTGGATCCAATCAACGCTCCAGTGCAGGCGCTGGAGGTCACGCCTGACAATAAAATCGTCTGGGCACTGCGTTCGTGGGAGAAGCCGGACCTCGGCCCGTCCACCACCATTCAAGTGCTGGATGAGGCAGCGGAACCAGCGGAGAATGTTCATTTCGGGGATATCAGATAACAACAGCGTTCCCATCCGCACCCCAGCATGAGTTCGGTCTTGACGATTCTGCCGCTGCCGGGCTTGCTGAGGCAATACTTTTAACCAATTAACATCCAAATTATGAAACTAACTTCACTCCATTTCCTAACCACTTTATACTCCATTGGTCTGGCCTGCAGCGCGCTGGCGGATACCCCCTACACCGGTCGCTGGGCGCTGACGATTCCTGGCGGCGGGGCCGGATGGCTGGGGGTGGAGGAAAAGGGCGGAGCGCTGAGCGCTTCCATTCTGTGGGGCGGCGGCAGCGTGGTTCCCGTGCAGGGCGTGAAGGTGGTGGACGGAAAATTGCTCGTCACCCGCGTTAACAAAAACAAAAAGAAGAACGTGGAAGGGAAGGAGGTTCAGGTTACGGACACAGAGACCATCACGGCCACAGCCACAGGCGATGCTTTGGCGCTGACAACGGAACACGCGGATGATCTGGGCAGTAAATCCAAACCCGTGGCTTTCACCGGAAAGAAAATCGCCCCGCTTCCAGCCGCACCTGATTTGAAGATGGTGAAATATGCTGCCCCTATCACGTTGTTTAATGGCAAAGATCTCACTGGCTGGCGTCTGCTCGATCCCAAGGCTGACAATGGTTGGAGCGTGGTCGATGGCGTGTTGCAGAATCGGGTGGAAAAGGGAAAGCACCATGGCAATCTGCGCACGGAAGCGGAATTTACAGACTTCAATTTGAAGCTGGAACTGAAGACGCAGGCCAACAGCAACAGCGGCATTTATCTGCGCGGCATTTACGAAGTCCAAGTGGCGGAGTCCTTCGGCAAGGCGCTGGATCCGCATAACATGGGGGCGCTCTACAGCCGCATTACCCCATCTGTGGCGGCTGAGAAGGCAATTGGCGAATGGCAGACGCTGGACATCACGCTGGTGCAACGTCACCTCACCGTGATCCTCAACGGCAAAACCATCATCCACAACCAGCCCGTGTTAGGATGCACCGGTGGTGCGCTCTGGAGCGATGAAACCAAGCCCGGCCCGCTTTACTTGCAAGGCGATCACACCAACATCGATTATCGGAACATCGTGCTGACCCCGGTAGCGAAGTAATTGCGAGGAATCACGCTCAGTGCAAGGGCACCTAACTGGAGTGCCTTTAGGCAACGGCAGCGCGACGTTCCCGGAAGCCGATGATCCCCAAGAGCAGCAGGCTGGTCAGGAGCGCTCCTGGTTCTGGGACCGGCACCAGTTCCCCGGTGCCGGCGAGGAAACCTGCCCCCACGCCGATGGGGGTGATGCCGTTATCGCTGTAGAACTGGATGGCTGTCAGCTGGGCGTTGGAGAGAGAAGTGACATTTGGGAACAGGATAAATTCCGATCCGCTGGAGTGGGCGAACACGCCGCCGCCCCAATTCCAAACTTGCAGGAGTCCAGTCCAGCTCGGGCTGCTGCTATCGGCAAATGTCAGGCTCGAGGTGTCGCTCGTGAAATCGATGACACTATTGGCGCTGACGTTGAGGGTATCTGAGACCGCGTCATACCCCCCAGTCTTAAGGATGCCACCGCTGAGGGCGAGTTTGGCTCCGACAGGCAGGGCCGTGGGGGAACCCATGAGCAGAGTCCCGCCCGCAATATTGGTGGAACCACTATAGGTGTTGTTTCCGTTCGCAGTCCAAGTTCCAGTCCCTTGTTTAGTGATACTGCCACCGCTGCCAATGACGTTCCCGCTGAAAGTGGCATCCGCATTGCTGCTCATGGTGACGTTTTTCAGTCCCAGATCCACGCTAGATCCAGCTACCCCGGAGATGGTGGCGATCGTTTCGCTGGCACCCGTGATCGCTGCAATGCTAAATTTAGACGTGCTGGTCATCAGGTGCAACGAACTGGTATCCGCCAGCGATCCGGATGCGATTAATGCTAACGTGCCGGACTTGATCAAGGTGTTGCCGGCGTAGGTATTGGCGTTGGTTAGTTCCAGCACCCCCTCCCCGGTTTTGAGCAGGTCAAAGTTTCCGCCACCCGCAATGATCCCAGAGAGGCGGGTTGCATCTGTGGCTGAGGACGGATTGTCTATCACCCGGACTTCACGTGCGAAATACGCCGTCCCAGATCCTTCATCAAGACTGAGGCTGTTGGTAAAATCAAGGCGGCTGTCGGATTTGGTGGAGCCCATAATCAAGCTGTGGCCATTCTGGAGGAAGCCAGCGGCATTCCACGCTAGGGAAGCTGGGGTGGCACCCCCAACGGTCGTCACCAGAGTAACGGTCGCATCCCCGCCAATGGCGGAGAACCCGCCGTCGCTGCGCGCGGTAGTTCCCCCTTCCCATTTGATCGTGCCGCCACTGGCAGTGCCCACGGTAGTGCTGGATCCAAGCGCTCGAATGAGGGTTCCGCCTCCACTGATCTCCAATACCCCGCCATATAAATTTAGATTCGTAAATGTTCCACCTGCGCTGGTGCCTCCGCCCAGCGTCGTCAGAGAACCTCGCAGGACCCCTTGGAGCACATTCACATTTTGCACTGCGGTGAAGTTGATCTGATTGGTGGCCCCATTCAGATTCAGGGTGCCAAGGCCGGATTTATTGAATGGCTGGCCGGCTCCGGAAAAACTTAGAGCGACATTGAGCGTCGCTGCTGGATCCATCACGTGCACGTAGCGCGTTCCCGCAACGGTGCCGAAGAGGGACCCAGTCGTGCCGATGATACTGAAATCGTTAGTGCCAGTCAACATCACGGCCGTGGTATTAATGGAGTTTGTTCCAGCCCCAAGGCTTTGTCCGCTGGCGGTGGGGCTGATTTTCAGCAGCATGGGTGTGCTTACCGCTCCCAAATTAGCGCTCAGTGTCGTCGTTGTGGTGGACGGAGTGAAATTGGTTAGCTCCCAAGCCGCAGCGGAGGCCAGGGTTGCGGAATCGCGAGCAGTATCAGCCAGGGCCACGATGCCATTGGCCCCGACGCCGGCCCAACTGTTGGAATTGGCGGTGGCCCAACCGAAGGTGGTATTGGTAGCGCTACTGGTGTTCGCCAACGCCCCGTTCGTGGTATTAGTGAAGATACCGGTGCCCGTAAAGGTGATGCGGGGATTGGCTCCTGCTGTCCCGAGTGTGCCGCCGAGGCCCACAAAATTCACCGTGCCCGCAGTGCTGTCACGCAGGGTGCCAGCGTCCGTGAAATTGAGCACGGTGCCGCTTGCTCCTCCATTGTGGGTCACACTGATCGTAGCAGCGGAGGAACTCATGGTGAAGCTGCCGATGGTTTCATTACTGCCGTCGGTGGCATTGCCGATCAAGGCCAGGGTTCCTCCGAAAAAGGCCGGGTTAAATTTATCTGGCAGGCGTCCGTTGGCGGAAGCGGTGTTGCCGGCCGTGTTGTCCAGAATAAGGGAGCCGTTGCGCAGGTTCATCGTCATGGCATTGGCTCCGGCGGAGGTTCCCAGCACACCACTGGTGGCACCGGCCCCCGTGAGTTTCAAGGTGGCCGCGTTATTGATGGTGATGGTGCCAGTGATGCCACTCAAATCACCATTGATGGTTTGGGTGACCCCGTGGCCCGCCCGCAACGTGAAGCCGCCGGTGGTAGTGATAAGGCCCGAGAAGGTGGCATCCGTCAACGCCATGACGTTTAGAGTGCCGCCGCTGCCAGGAATAACGCTGCCGCTGCCGCTCAGCGAACCCACCCGGAAATCGGCAGTTCCCCCCGTCCCAAGCGTGGTGAGGGAGGTGCCACTGGCAAGGTTCACGGCATTGGAGCGCAGCACGGTGCTGCCGCTGTTCCCTCCCGTGCCAGCTTGCAGGGTGCCGCCAGTCACATTGATGCCCCCAAACAAAGAGCCGGTCCCGTTCGCGCCATCCAGCACCAAAGTTCCGGCCCCGCTCTTGGTAAAGCCATTGGTGCCTGCCAGCCCTAGATTCAATGTCAGCGTGCTACCAGTGGCGACGTCGATCACAGATTTTATAGCACCATTGAGAGTAAGCGTTTGGCTGGTGCCGGTTACGGTGTAGGCACCGGCTGCGGTGGGGGCGACGAAGAGATCATTTACCGAAATGCCTGTGCTGAGCGTCAGCATGCCAGCAGTTCCCTGGAGCAAGGCATCGTTATTCTCACCCGGGTTGCCCCAGGGATTCAGCGGGCCTGTTGACGATCCCAGCCGCCAGAGGGCAGCCGTGGTATCCCAACTGCCAGTGCCACCGATAGCGGCAGAGCCGTCTCCGTCCGCATCCCAAAAGTAATCGGCGGCGTGGAGCACGGGGATCAACGCGGATGCGAGCAGGCCTCCAAGACAAAGGGAGGAAAGTTTGCGAGGCGACGAGCCGATGCCTCTATGGTCGGGAAAATTCATGAGAAAAGTAGGTTAGATGGGGTGTGCAGGGCGGGGATTACACTAGGAATGGTGAGCAGATTAGTTGCCAACCTACTCAATAATGTCGAATTTGTGTCCGCACTGATCAACCGCAGGAGCACAGTCTGGGGACGCTTTATCCAGTGCGGGGGCATTCCCCGAGCGTTGGCAGCGGAGGCATCCGACCCACCGAAGTCCTCCCTTCCCGCTTTTGCTTCCCTCTTTTGCGTGGCGGAATGCGCAATCCTGACCTTGTCAAAATCACTCCCCCACTCACAATGAAGCATGGCTGACCACAGCCGCCAACCTTCACTTCAACTCATGAAATTCTCTATACTACTCACCCTCCCGCTCTTCACCCTAACCACCGCGTGGTCCCAAAAAGTGGCCGCACCGGATCAGGTCGAGAAAGTAAAATCTGCGCTGCCTGCCACGCCCGCAGCCAAACCCAACGGCAAGCATGAGGTGCTGGTGTTCTCCAAGACCAACGGTTTCCGCCACAGCAGCATTGAACTGGGCGTGGAGGCGATGAAGCTTCTGGGCGAGAAGACTGGGGTCTTCAATGTCACCGCCACGGAGGACGACAAAGCCTTTGAGCCTGACAGCTTGAAGAAATTTGCGGCCGTGATTTTCTTGAACACCACGGGCGAACTCTTCCGTCCCAAGGATTTCAAGGGCACGCCGGAAGAAACCAAGGCCATGACGGAGCGCGAAGCACTGCTGAAGAAAACTTTGATCGATTTCGTGAACAGCGGCAAGGGCGTGATCGGTTTCCACTCTGCGACGGATACCTTTGCGGGCTGGAAAGACTATCATGACATGATGGGCGGCGTGTTTGGTGGGCATCCTTGGCATGAAAAGATCGGCGTGCAGAATGTCGATCCGGGCAACCCCATCAACAAGGCTTTCAATCAGACGAACTTCGACATCACCGATGAAATTTACCAATGGAAGCCCGGCAGTTTCTCCACCGATAACCACCGGGTGCTGCTGGCCATCGACAAGGCCAAGACCAATATGGAGAAGGGCGGCACGAACGGCAAAGACGCCCTCTATCCTATTTCTGTGATGCGGAAATATGGCAAAGGCCGCTGCTTCTATTGCTCGCTGGGCCATCGCGAGGAAATTTACTGGAACCCCACCATCCTTCAGCACTATCTGGCGGGAATTCAATTCGCGCTGGGTGATCTGGAAGCGGAAGCCGCGCCAAAGAACGTCCCGTAGGGAAAAGGTCTCGTTACCAGACCATCCCTCCCAAGAGCAGAGGAATCGATCGCAGCCCGATCGGTTCCTTTGTTTTTGTTCAGTCCAGAAGGAGCCCCTTTCCGCTGAGAGGTTCCACTTGGCGAACGGACGGTTACAGGTATGATTGCTGCCATGCCCCCTCTGTTCCGACTCCTTTTTTTTGGCGTAGCTTTACTCTTAATCTCCTGCGGCTCCAAGTCGTCCTCCGGAGTCACCGTGGCTGCGGCCGGACCACTGCAAGTGCAACAATTGGCCGTGCGACGGGAGGGCGATCATTTGCTGGTGCGGGCCACGGTGCATTTCACCAATAAAACGAATCAGGCCGTGCGGTTGCGCTCCGAGGCCATCGGACTGCATGCAGGCGGGGAAATCATTCCCGCCTTCACCCGACCATTTAATGAATATCCTAATGTGGAACCGGGAACTAGTGGTGTGTCCGTGCTGGATTACTGGGCGGAACCTCGGCAGGTGGCCCAGGAACTGCGCTTGAAGTATCAGGAGCAAGTCTTGACCATCAAAACGGCAGGCGAATTTAACATCCAACAGTTGCCGGAAGGGCAAATGGTGTTTCTATCCTGGCCAGCGTGGCAAGTGCGCTAACTCACTAACGCTATCGCGAAACAAAACTTATGACCCCGACCGACCACGATTCCCTGGCCATCGGCATCGATATGGGCGGCACCTCCGTAAAATTGGGGGTGTGCCATGGTGCCCGATTGCTCTTCCATGCCGATCCCATTGAAACGCAGAATTTCGCTGGAGCGGAGGCCTTGCTGGAAGTGATGAGCCGTGAAGTGCGGGCGCTGAAGCAGGCGTGCCCCGGAGTGCGAGCCGTGGGGGTGGGCGTGCCGGGATTCACCGATGTGAATACGGGGATGGTGTATCATTTAACCAATGTGAATGGCTGGAATAACGTCCTGCTCAACGACATCATGACCCAAGCCACGGGTATTCCTACCTTTGCGGAAAATGATGCCAACGCCATGGCCTACGCGGAATTCAAGCACGGAGCCGGCATGGGGGCGACGAATATGATCGGAGTAACCTTGGGCACCGGGGTCGGCGGGGGACTGGTCCTCAATGGCGAACTCTTTCGGGGCTCGGCGTGTGGGGCCGGGGAGATCGGGCAAATGAGCATCGATTACAAGGGCAAGCCCGGCGCCTATGGCAACACTGGAGGCTTGGAGGAATACGTGGGCAATCGCGAAATGGCGGCCCGAGCCGCCACGCTCTATCAACAGGCTGGAATCCTGAAATCGTCCGTAGATTGTGAACCGCACAAACTCACCGAAGCCGCCGCCGCGCAGGATCCGGTGGCGCTGCAGGTGTGGGATGAATTCACCACGCAACTGGCTTCCTGTCTGGCGAACTGTTGCTGGCTCATCAATCCTGACACGATTGTGATCGGCGGCGGAATTGCGCGGGCGGGAGCCATTTTATTCGAGCCGCTGCAGCGGAAAATGAACGCTCAGTTGCACACGACTTTTTCCCATGGTCTGAAAGTTCTGCCCGCCCACTTCGGCAACGAAGCCGGGATCATCGGCAGTGCGGCCGTGGCGCTGGAACGGCATGCTGCCTCACGTAGTGGTCAGCTCTAGCCTGCGGCAGGCCCCAAGTTTAATCTCCCAGCAGTTGCCGCAGCCCCTGGATGGCTTTGGCGATACCACTGAGGATGCTCTTGGCGGAAGCATGCCATTGCTGGCCGAAATCCTGCCAGGAAATCGTGGGCGCAGCTTGAATTAAAAGCAGCGAGAGCAGGAGCAGGTTCGCCAGCACGATGACGTTCAGGCTGAAAATCGTGCCATTGGATTTCAAGTCCGGCTGATCTTTGACGATCATCCACACGGTGAACGTTAGGTGAAACCCCCACGTGAGGCCCAGCGTCCAATAACCCAGCATCTCCCAAGAAAAGTGGGGGAGAATGCGGATGGGGAGTCGATGCGCCACCGTGAGGTCTGTATAGGAACCTACCAGCCAAAACACCAGCGCTACCACCAAGGCATAGAGCGGCACGAAATAGGGGGAAAGCGCGATCAGGAGATTATTCTTATCGGTCACAATATGCCCCCCTTCCTTGGTCACGCGGAACTCATGGACATGGCCCAGACAGAGGTAGGTGAAGAGAGCATGCGTGGCTTCATGTCCCCAAACATAGAGGTAGATCGGACGCCCCATAGTGAAGAAGGCCACGAGCCACATGATAAGCCCCAACATGAAGAACCAGAAAGGGCTGCTGCGCCAGAAGGAAGCCTCCATACTGGCTTGGAAACAGGAGAAAAACGCCATGGCCGTAATCAAACAGAGTGGCAGTAACAACGTGCTGCCGAGCGCGCGCCAGATCTGTGGCATATCGATCATCCAACCGCCGATCGTGGCGGCATGATGGACGTTCAGTTCTTGTTTGACCTCCTGCTTCACCCCAGCCACGCCTCGACGCTGGGGACGACGCTGGGCTGCCTTGCGTCGTTTGTTAGCACTCCCCGACAAATCAAAACCTGCGCTCACGCTCAAAGAGAGTTCGTGACGGGATTGTTTGGTATTGCGCTTGACGTTTTTCGTGGCCATCAAGCAAAATTAATACAACTTTCTTAAAATTTAACAAGTATTAAAGATAAATTTTGAAGAAACCGCCCCGCTGGCGGGTTTGGACTGGTTATTCTCCGCTCAGCATTCCCTGTAAGATCAGGAAACCGACGACCCACGCCAGCGCCACCCGGTAATAGCCAAAGACCGCAAAACCACGTCGTTGGAGGAAGGCCACCATCCATTTCACCGCAATGACGGCGGAGAGCCAAGCCGCCAAGAGCCCAATAATCAGAACGGTAGGCCCACCCAGCAGTTGGATGTTGGCACTGTCAAATTTCAGTGATTTGTAGGCCGTAGCCGCCGTTAGCGTAATCAGTCCAAGAATGAAGCTGAATTCGACTGCGGCCGAAAGCGATAGCCCCACCAAAACGCCCCCAAGAATAGTGACCAGGCTGCGGCTCGTTCCTGGCATGAGGGCGATACATTGCATGAGGCCAATCATGATTGCCATTTTCACGGTCAAGGATTCGAGCCCAAAACCTTCGTTGCGCTTGGCAGGTTTGAACCATTCTACTGCCAAAATGGCCACGCCTCCGACCAGCCATGCAATCGTCACGGTCCAAAGGTTCATCAAGGCAGCATCAATCTTCTTATTAAACGCCAAACCGACCACGGCCGCTGGCAGAAACGCTGCGAGGACTTTAATGGTTAAGGCGCGCCCAGCGGGATCCTTCCCCAGGACCCCAAGGGCCATGGATTTCACCCGGCCGAAATAGAGGCCCAAGACTGCGAAAATAGCCCCTGCCTGAATACAGATGGTATAGGCATCCAAGGCCACCTTGTTCTCGGGCGTCTGAAGTTTCATTGCTTGCTCCGCAAGGATCAGGTGGCCAGTAGAACTAACTGGAAGGTATTCGGTGAGGCCCTCAACGATGCCGAGGATGATGGATTGGGTGATGGTCATGGGTAGTATTTGGAAGGGAACAAAGCGCCCAACCTAAGTTCAAACCTGAAAGTTCAAAGCCCAAATAATCACTTAATGCCAGGTTGGCCAGATTGGTGTTCCGCCCCCAACGACGCCGATCAATCACTTCCTCAACGCAGGAAACATCACTTGTTCCACACCGGAACAGATGAGATGCAGCACCACCTGATGCGCCTCCTGGATGTGGGAGGTAACTTGGGAGGGGACCACGATCGACAACTCTGCCAGCGGCTTGGCGGCACCGCCATCTCTGCCGAGCAGGGCGATGGTGCGCATGCCCCGGGTGCTGGCCGAACGCAGCGCTTCGAGAATATTCGGGGAGTTCCCGGACGTCGTGAAGACGACGAGGACATCCCCCTTGCGAGCCAGACCATCGACCTGGCGGGCAAAGATGCTATTGAACTGGTAGTCATTGCCCGTGGCGGTCATGAAACTGCCATCCGCGGTCAAATTAAGCGCTGGAAGTGAGGGGCGGTCCCGTTCGAAACGACAAAGGAATTCCGTGGCAAAATGGGCTGCCTCGGCTGCGCTTCCGCCGTTGCCGCAGGTCAGAATTTTCCCGCCACTGCTGAGACTATCAGCGATGATGTCGATGGCTTGCTGCACTTCTGCTTGCAGGGTATGCAGCGAACTAATGGCTGCGGTGGCTTGGTCGATATACGCTTTAATCATAACTGGATGGGAGGAAAGAGCCGACAGTAAGCAGACCCTTGCCAACTTGCAACTTTTTCAGTCAGGCGCTGGGGGTAACTAAAAAATACCAGATTAATCCAATCTTAATTTCGGAGCGGTGTTTTTGGTTTTGCAAGATTAAAATGTTGAAATTGTCTTGCGTGAAACCGGAGAAAATAATAATCTGGCCTCAGAAATTCCCCTAGATTTTCTTTCCTCCCCCCACGATACCCGAGCTTTACCCCTCCCCCAAAAATATGAAGACAAGTGCCAGATTCCTCACTGGATTGCTAAGTTGCGTTCTCCTCGGAAACGCTTCGGCAACGATTTTGTTGAATGAGATCCATGCCCGCACTCCGCTGAGCACGGATGTTCTGGAGCAGGATTCGAATTTTGAGTTCGTCGAATTAAAGAGCACCACCGCTTCGGAGGATTGCGTAGGCCCGAATGGCGGGCCACTTTGGCTGTTGCTAATAGATAATGATGGCGGTGGACTTGGCGGGGTGGATCAGGCTTGGAAATTGGTGGACGTCAATGGAGTGGCCCTGAAGACAGGTGCCAACGGCCTGCTGCTGCTGGGAGATGATTACCTCAAGTCAAGTGCCCCTTATAACACGATCAAGGCCATCCAAACCACCGTGGGAGATCCCTCGGGCATGGGTTCGGATAATCTTGGAAATAAGGCCTATACCATGCTGCTCGTAGAAGGATACACGAATCCCACTCCGCTGGGGGCAGACACGAAACCTATTTTGGATAAAGACAGTAACGGCATCCTCGATTGGAATCAGACGCCGATTCTCGCTAGCGGATACCAAGCGGCACCTTGGACCGTGGTAAATTTCAACGCCACCAGCAATCCTGCTGGAGCAGTGGATTCGGTTGGCTTCAACGGAGATTCTGGGGCGACCATTACTCCAGCCTATTGCGGTGCTGGCGGCAGCGGAGCGAATCTTTCCAACAGTAACCTGCTCAAAGGAGTCACCGCCACGGGATTCCTCCCTCACACGATCGCCCGCGGCGGCACTAACAACACTGCTAACTCCCGCACTGCTTGGTATGGTGGCGTTTCTTCCGGGAGCTCGGGGGATTCCATTACCTATGGCACTAATTTCTTTAATCTCCTGAGTGGCCAAACCTGGCGTGGTCAGGTTACCCCTGGCCAGCCCAATTTATCGGCCGCCCCGGTCACCCCGGTCTTCCGGATCAATGAAATCCATGCCAACCCTTCAGGCACGCCAGGTCGCTCCGCCCCCGGGGCTGGTTCCCTCACCCCGAACCTCGTTTCAGTTAATGACGGCAACTTTGAGTATATTGAAATCATCAACACGTCGGCTGCGGCAGACTTGTCGGGCAGCTTGGCGGGATACTCCCTACTGATAATCGACAACGGCGGGGGCTCCATCGGGCAGATTGTCGAAGCATGGGATTTAAGCAAATTTTCCACCGGCAGTAACGGTATTCTACTGCTTGGGGATGGCTTTACCAATGGTGAGTGTCCCTGGATCAAAAACGTGGATGCCGCCACCCAACTGGGCGACCCAGAAGCCGTAGCGGCTACGCCGGCCACCAACCCTGCGACGCAGAAATACACTTCCCTGAGCGCTGGGGATATTCCCAATGATGGAGTGACGTTTCTATTGGTGCAAAACTTCACCAGCACCGCTGAGGCAGTAGTAAATAGCGTCGCTGACGCGCGAGATCTGGACGCGACTGATGATGGCGTCCTCGATTCCACTCCTTATACCCTGGTGGACGGAGTCAGCATCCCAGAGATCGACGCCACCGCCCATACCCCGATTACCGGCCGAGCTGGTTATTCCGCCGCTTCACTTTCCATTTCCAGCACCTTCACGATCACTGGCGCGCAAAGCACCGACGTCATCACCACCAACGCAGCCCACGGTTTAGTGGCAGGGGATCGCATCGCCATTACCGCCAAGACTGGCGGCACCGGAATCACGGTTGGCACCGCTTATTTTGTGCTCACGGCCCCAACCGCCACTACCCTCACTTTGAGCGCCACTGCGGGCGGGGCGCTTTTAAATTTCACCACAGACATCACTGCCGGCAGTTTGGCCACCAGAGCCTACGATCCAGACAACCTTTCCCGCATCAAGGGTTCTAATACCGCCAGCTCCGCAGCAGCGTGGTCTTATGGGGTGCTTGGATCAGGTAGTTCCTACGCCTTAACCTACCGCAATGGTTACTACCGCCCCACCACGTTCTGGGGAGCGGGATCACCCGGGAAACCGAACTACAGTGCCAGCGTGCTGCCCACCGTCGGCACCCTCCGCCTCAACGAAGTTCACATCAAGCCGCCTCAGTCCGGGGACGGTAAGGAAAATACGGAATTCGTGGAATTGATCAGCACCAATGCCCACGCCTCCATGAAAGACCTCTGGCTCATCGTGCTTGACGCTTCGCCCGGAGCCTCCAGCGGCTTGGTGAAAAAAGTAATCGATCTCCGCAGTCAATCCACAGGAGCAAACAAACTAGCGCTCTTTGCCGATGGGGTTGAGGAATTTACCAGCGCACTGCCGCCCTTCAGCTCATCACTTACCTCCCGTGATGACCCGTCCATTTATTTTGGAGACGGCACCGTGCCTGTCTCAGCCGATTTTAATTTTACTCCGGACTCACTAGCCCCCAACTCCGGCATTTCGGTTTTACTGGTATCCTATGCCGCTCCCACCGCCACGTCGGTCCCCGTGCAGCCAGGATCAGATCTGGATGCCAACAACGATGGCGTGCTGGACGCAGCCCCCGCCTGGACCGTGGTTGACACCATTGGCATTGGGAACGGCATCGGCGGCGTGCCGGTCGCCCCCGGCACCCCTGCGACCCTGTCCCGCGTGAATGGCAATCTCACGCCAAACAGCTTGGGTGCTTGGTTCGGCGGAGACATCAGCGGTTCGACCCCAACGAGCTTTGATTACGGTGCGGCTTACTTCGGCTCCTTCAAGGGAGCCGCCACGCCGGGACGCGCTAACCCCATTGCCACTCCGAATCCAGCCGCTGTCCTCTTGTTGAATGAGGTCAATATCAATCCGCCAGGTGCTGATAACAATAAGGAGTTCATCGAAATTCGCACTGCGGACAACACTGCCACCAGCACCGCAGGCTACAGCCTCCTGTTGGTTGATAACGAAGGCGCAGACATCGGCCGAGTTTTGAAAATGTATGACTTGGATTCCGCCGCCATCGGCACCAACGGATTGCTGCTCAATGGTTCCGGTTACACTACCTTGATGCCCTGGACTGCCGCTGCCGCACCCGAAGCCAACACCGGCATCTTCTCTCCGGACACCATGGCTTTCGATGACATCGCGCTGACTTCGGACAACGGTGCGTTTACGCTGCTGTTAGTCAAATACTTCAATGGCCGGGTGGGCGATGATCTCGATATGGGCACGAACACAGACCGTCGTGAATCCGTGCCAGACGACGCCATCTTCAATACCCCACTGCAATGGTCTTCGCTGGCGGATTCAGTGGCGATGAGAGGCGTCATTTCGGCCAGTCCGCTTACGATCACCTCCGCAGCTGGCACCCCCATCGCCATCACCACCAGCGTGGCTCACGGCATGAGCAGCGGAGCTAATGTGGCAATTGCTGGTGCCTTGGGAAATACTGCCGCCAATGGCACTTGGACGATTAACGTAACTTCCACCACGAGCTTCACCCTAACCGGCAGCACTAGCAATGGTGCCTACACCTCTGGCGGATTGGTTAATTACTACCAAGCGGGCCGGATCTTTACTGGCACCACAGACTTGTCCGTCGCCATTCCCGCTTCCCCCAATCAAGCCAACGCCTATACCCCGGACACGGTCTCAAGGTTTGCCAATAAACTGACTCCCAATGATGCTGCCTCTTGGTATGGTGCCAACATCACCGGCACAGCCGGCACCTCCACAGTGTATTCCACCACGCAGTATTTCCCCACGACCTTGAACGGTGGCAAGGTGACTCCTGGTCAGACTAATATTTTCGCCCTCACCGACCTCTCAGATCCCGATGGCGATGGTGTGGTCGTCGTCATGGAAGACGCCTTGGGCATGAATATCTTTGTGGCCGACACCCCCAAGCTGCCACAACCTGGTTGGGCGATCATTTCTGGGCAAAATTCTGGCAAACCACAACCAGTCTTTATTGTCACGCGTCCCAACGGAGGTGTCGCTGGGATTACCTATATCGTGGAAGCTTCCACTGACTTGAACGATTGGGGCTCCTACACGACTCAAGTAAAAAGCACCACCGCTAACGTTCCGAGCGTCGGCACGGAAACCAAAGTTTACGGTATTCCTGCTGCTTTCCTCCCGACCCTGACAGAGGGACGTATCTTCTTCCGCCTCCGGGTTTCCCGCCCGTGATCGTGGTCCGTTCAATTGGTGCGAATTAGTGCGTCCGCCCCATAGTGCTCGGATGTCGAAGCTCCTTACGTTATTGATTACATGCTTCCACTGCTCCGCACTCCAGCGGGCGGTGGCAGAGCCTCTGCCGCCAACCCAAGTCATCCCAGGCCTCACTTTGACGGCAAAGGATACGCTGGAGACCAAGGGCGAGCCCGATGCCGCGGTGGCGGAATGCCTGGCAGGCCTTGCTTGGAAACCAGCCACCTTTAACGTCCGCTGCGTGGGCAAGACGGAGCAAGCCGACTGGTTGATCCGCTTTCCCAGTCCGCTGCCATCAGGCGATGCGGTCAACGACGACGTCGCCATGGAATGGTATGTCGCCAGAGACCAAAACAAGGAACCGATCAAAGCCCCAGCAGTGATCGTGGTGCACGAATCCGGCCGTGGCATGATGGCGGGCAAAGTGGTCTGTAATGGTCTGCGGAATAATCATTTCCACGCCTTCCTCGTGCATCTTCCGGGGTATGGCGAGCGCACCTCAGAGTTCACCGCCGATACCAAAGCCATGCTCCCCGGCCTGCGCCAAGCGATTGGCGATGTGCGACGCGCGCGGGATGCAGCCGCAGCCCTGCCGAATGTGGATGCCAGTTCCATTTCCCTGCAAGGCACCAGTTTGGGCGGATTCGTTGCCGCTACTGCAGCCGGTTTGGACCGTGGATTTGATCGGGTCTTTATCCTGCTGGCGGGCGGAGATTTGGCACAGGTGATTCTTACCGGAGAAAAAGATGCCGCGGGCATCCGCAAACGCTTGCTCGCGGCCGGCATCACGGAACATGGAATCCGCGCCCAAACCAACACCGTGGAACCCCTGCGAATTGCCTCACGCATCAATCCTCAACGGACCTGGCTGTTTAGTGGTCGGGATGATGAAGTGGTGCCACCAGTTTGTTCCGACGCTTGGGCTAAGGCGGCCCAACTTCCCCAGGACCATCACGAAATCATGCCCGTGGGCCACTACACAGCCGCCTTCCTCTTCCCCAGCGTCATGGGCCAGATCGTAAACCTGATGCGAGACCGCCCCATGATGGAGAACCTCCCGCCCTTGCCGAACCTTCCCCCACCTCCCAAAGCACGCGCTAAATAACCAGCTGGGCAATTGCGCCACGCTTGTCCTTGCAGAACCGGTCGTCCGCTTTCCTAGTCAACCATGGCTCGTGAATATACCCTCAAGAAATCAACCGCCCCGCCGCCGTCTCCCGCAGCGGGCGGAATCGATTTCGTGGCGGAGTTGAACAAGCAGCAGTTGGCAGTGGTGAAATCCCCACCGGGAGCATCCCTGGTCATTGCCGGGGCCGGGAGTGGCAAGACCCGGACGCTGACCTACCGCGTGGCCTACCTGCTGGAGAACGCCATCAACCCCAGCAATATTTTACTGCTAACCTTCACCAACAAAGCGGCCCGGGAAATGATGGAACGCGTGGAAACGTTACTGCCTGGCCGCTCCGGCGGCATGTGGGGCGGGACCTTCCACTCCATTTGCAATCGCATCCTGCGGCGGCATCCCACGCTCGTGGGCTTGAGTTCCGGCTTCACCATTCTGGATACTGAAGATCAGAAATCGCTCCTTTCCAAAGTGATCAAAGAGTCGGGCGTGGCCACTGAAGTGGAAAAGCAGACCGGCAAGAAATTCCCCAAGGCTCCCGTCATCCTCGGACTGATCAGTCTGGCGTCCAATACGCGAACTGAATTGACTGAGGTGATCGAGGCGGAACACAGTTCAGAAGAGCACGTGGTGGCGGGCATTGAGAAGGTGGCTTCCCTCTATGTGAAGCGCAAGGAACAAGGGAACGCGGTCGATTTTGATGATCTCATGGTTTATGCCCTGCGGCTCTTCAATGACAACCCCAAGGTGCTCAAGGACTATCAGTATCAGTTCCAATTCATCCTCGTGGACGAATACCAGGACACCAATGCCCTCCAGGGTGAATTGGTGAATTTGCTAGCTGGTCAACATGGCAACATCATGGCGGTGGGTGATGATGCGCAGTCGATCTATTCCTGGCGGGGAGCCGACTTTCGCTACATCATCGATTTCCCCAAACGGTATCCCCACGCCAAGGTCTATCGGATCGAAACCAATTACCGCAGCGTGCCGGAAGTGCTGGAATTGGCTAACGAATCCATCAAGGGCAACGTCGATCAATTCGAAAAGAAACTCCAAGCCACGCGCGATTCCGCTGGCATGAGACCCGCCGTGGTCGGTGTGGGATCACCCGCAGAGCAAGCAATGTTCGTCGCCCAACGCATCGAGGAACTGGCCGCGGAAGGCATTCCTTATTCCGAAATGGCAGTGCTCTATCGGGCCCATTTCCAGAGTATGGAAGTGCAAATGCAGCTGACTTCCGATGCCATTCCCTACACGGTTACGAGCGGGTTAAAGTTCTTCGAGCAAGCCCACATCAAGGATTTTAGCGCCTTCCTCAAGTTTGCCGTGAACCCGTTGGATGAGTCCGCCTTCGATCGCTTGGTTAAATTAATCGACGGCATTGGAGATGTCTCTGCGAGCAAAATTTTCCGTGAATGGCGCGCGCAGTTGCCACCGTTGGGGGAGCAGGCACCGCAGAATTTCTCCAGCATCCTGCTCGGCATCAAAGTCCCCACCAAAGCCGCCAAGGACTGGGAGCAACTAGCCTATACCTTGGACGAACTCGTGGACGGCAATGGGGGCTGGCAACCACCCGAAGCCATGATGAAATCCGTTTTCGCTGGGGTCTATGAAGACTACATGGTGGCTAATTTCGATAACGCGGAGCAACGGCAGCAGGACTTGGATCAATTCATGCGCTTCGGCGGACGCTTTGCCACGGTCCAGGAGATGCTCAGCGATCTCTCCCTACTCAGTGGCCCGGAAGCGGCGGACGCGAATCCGGCCAAGAAATCTGATGACGCCGTCACCCTTTCCTCCATCCATCAGGCCAAAGGCTTGGAGTGGAAAGTGGTCTTCGTCATCTGGCTCACCGCCGCCATGTTCCCCAACCCCCGGGCCGTGGAGGAAGGCGGCAAGGACGCATTGGAGGAGGAACGACGTTTGTTCTACGTGGCCGTGACCCGGGCCAGAGATCAGCTTTACCTAACTTATCCACGCATGTGGCAGAAAGCCTATGATGGTGAAGTCTGGCAAACGCCGTCCGTCTTCCTCGCAGAAATTCCACCCTCCACCTTCGAAGAGTGGAAAATAGGCGGCAGCAACTGGTGAGGACCTAACAACTTTCGTCCCCCTACCTAACCTGCAGCGCCACTGGCACCACGACGTCCAGGGTGCGGGATCCCCGTTGGAAACGATACGCCAACTCGAACTTCCGCTGGAGCAACCCGTAATAGCGACCTTTGAGGACGCGAGGATCTTCCCCCTCCACGCTGATGCAGCGATCCCCCACCCTCACTCCGGCTTGGGCCCCCGGGCTGCCCGGCACAATATCCCGCACGTGCCAACTATCATCGAAACCGATCCCAGTCCCAATCCGCGAG
Organism: Verrucomicrobiales bacterium; assembly: GCA_031411295.1. Taxonomy (GTDB): domain Bacteria; phylum Verrucomicrobiota; class Verrucomicrobiia; order Verrucomicrobiales; family V1-33; genus JAGNEJ01. The sequence goes on from JANOAV010000060.1 coordinate 40,977, forward strand.
GGCGATACCAACTGCTGCTGCTTCGTCCCCCATCCGAAAAATCGACTTTTCCCAAATGTAATTTGCGCGAGTTGGGCAGGTTGGTCGAGGGTCAGAATCGTATTCATCAGCACTTCTCCACCAACCCGGTAATCCCCCGAAGTAACCTCGACAATGGGACTGGCCAAGGCCACCGAGCCTAACCAGACCTGACCATTCACCCGGGCCATGCCAGTGCGATACGTGGAACCAATACTGGTGCTCAATCCGCCGGGCCGGGCCGGAGCCTCGGTGGTTAGACCGAACTTGCTGGGATTTATTTCCAACCCCCCAGTCGATCCACTATCCACATCAATGAACAGCTCCTTGGGGCCACCACGCAACGGCACCCGCGGCACCCCACTAGCCATTCGCATGGGCACCACCCCCAGTTCACCACTGCGGATCGTCGAACCGGGATCTATCCGGAGCGCCTTACCCACGTAATCCAGGGAGATCGTTGCATCCCGGAAAATTCCAATCCCGATCACTCCAGCCATGTTCGTGAAATTCCCCCGAATCCTTGAAAAATCGTAAACAAAGGTGGGAACGTTTCTGAACTCCGCCTTCCCGATGGAAAGTTGCGGCAAGAGTGTCATCGGAATGGCCACATGATCCCCCGCTGCGCTTTTCACCATCGCCTTCTGTCTGCTGACTGGCAGATTCAATCCTGCGGCCATCTGTGGTGAAATCACGCAATCCGAAGCTCCCGTATCCAAGAGAAACTCATACCGCTGACCGGCAATTTCGACCTGGATAAATGGTAAATTCCCCTCCAGGCGCAGGGGCACACGCGAACCATTACCCGCTAGGTTGGGCAACGGCAAAGCCGAGCAACTAACTAGTCCCGCCAATCCCAGCCCGGCCAGCCAACGCAGCCCCCAGCCTGCCAACCGTGCGCACAGTTGGGATCGGAAAGGTGGAAAAGGAGGAAGCGAATGACTCATCATGGACCCACCTATGCCGCCAAATTCGTCAGCCGCAATTTCCTTTTCGCCACCGAGGGTAAAATTTGCTGTGCCACGAGCATCCGGGAGCGGTGAAACGTCGCCTCCATTAATGATGACTAGCCGGGTTCAGTGCAGTCGCCTGCGTTCCCTTGGCTTTCGGAGCCATGATCTGTCGGATAAAGTCGGCAAAGCTCGCGCGGCACCGCTGGTGATAACTGTCGGATCCTACCCCAAGGCTGACGAACGCAGCACGGTGATTTGTCCAGACCAGCATTTCTGCCAGACGGAAGAGCCACCTGAATTGCCAGATCCACAGCTTGATCGCCCAGGGACTCCACGTCTGGAAGCGTTCGTGGAAAAACTCCGCATGAAAACCAATATGCTTGATTTCATCCTTCACCAAGCGGGCACAACATTGTTGGATGGCGGGCTCCGGCACGTGCCGCGTGAGCAATCCATAGTAGGCCCGGGCGATCAATTCTGCGCTCAGAAGAATTTGGATTTCATATTCCAACCGCGGAATCAGTTTGCGAATGCGATTGAACGCCCATGCCGCCCAGTGTTTCGTCCGCAGCGTGCCGCCCAGATGCTGCACCATCCGCGCCAGCATTTCGGCATGGAAATTTTCCTCCTTAATGAAGAGTCGCACTGCCGCCGGATAACCGTGCAACGCAGCATCATGCGCGGATTCCCGCACCGCCCAGCGTTGCAGCGTCGAGCCATCGCCCGTTTCTCCCAGTTGGAAGATCGCCAGCGAGTGCGCCAGGGCACGCCTCGCAGGAGTGTCCTCCATGGCACAAGATTGATTCCAGTCTGGCTCGATAAAAGAACCAGTGTTTCTTTGATAGTAGTGAATCCAAGCGTCGGTGTTCATAATGTTACTTTGTGAGACAAAGCAAATAACTCAGACGATTCACTTTGCAACACAAAGTTTAGACTCCCGGTGAAAATTTGCTCTTTTTGCTCTGTGCCAATCGGATCACTGGCTATTTCTGCCATTGCTCAAAGTCAGGACTCGGCCTAGTAATTCCGCATGAAGCACCTGAGATACATGCTGCGGTGGTGCCTGTTGCTGGAAAGTGCGGGTGCAGCCGTGGAACCAATGGCCACGGCGGGCTGGGAGGCGTTCGCGCCCCCGCCTGCGGAGATGGCATTGGCGGCGGCGGGGCAGCAGCACGCGCAGGCGCTGGCGTTGTTTTCACGTGGCTTGCGGCTGGAACGAGTGTTGCGGAAGGAGGATGCCTTGGCCGCCTACAAGGAGGCGATGGCCTTGGATGCTCACGATTTACGCCTGGCCTCACGGATGGCAAATCTCATGGCGGGGATGGGGAAATTCAACGATGCGCTGGCGGTGTTAGAGCAAACCAAAGCGTTGAATCCGGGGCAACCGCAAGCTTGGCTGGAGCTTTCGCGCTACTGTCTGCGGAATCATCACGGAGCCGCAGAAATTAAGACCCAGGCGCTGCAATACGCCAAGCAGGCGGTGAATGCTTTCCCGGATTGCGCAGCCGCTTATATCCAGCTCATCAACACTTACTTCGAGGCTCAGGAAATCTCCGGCGGGGATCCCCGCGCCAAGGCCCGTGAGGTCCTGGCCCGGGCGGCCACCGTCCCCTCGGAATCGGCGGTATATTGGCTCGCGCTGGTTCCCTCGGCACGCGAGGCCTATCCGCTGGATGATGCGGACACGAAGGCCGCCAACCTTGAGGCCATTCTGGCATTCGTGGCCAAGGCCGAGCAGTTTGCGGGCAAGGATCCGGTGTTGATCGAACGACTCGCCCTGTTCTACAATGACTATGCCACGCGCCTGAAATCCATGTCCTTGGCGAAACGAGCGCTGCCTTGGTTCGAAAAGCTCACCACCGCCGCACCGGAGAATTTACCTGCGCGCCGAGCCTACGCAGCGCTCTTACGACAAACCGGGGAAGGTCCCCGGGCGACGCAGCTTTTTCGTGAACTCGTCACGATTGATCCGCAGGATCTCGCCTCCCGCCGTGCGCTGATCAAGGTAGCCGAGGAACAGCGGGACCCACTGGCGCTCATCACGCACCGCACGGAGATCCTGCGCTGGCAGGGCGGCACTCCAACAGAGTGGTTGGATCTCTCTGCGGCCATGATCAAAGCCCAGCAATTGGAATCCGCCATTAGCCTGCTCAAACGCGCCCGCCATGCGCACCCCACCGAAGCGCCTCTGGTGGCTCAATTGGCGCGGGTGCATCACTTGCGGAAGCAGGATTTCGAGGGATTTACCGCCTTCGAGGAGGCCTTGGCGTTGGCAGGGAAATACGCCGATGCCAAAGCCTATCCCAGCAACGACAAACTCCTGCGGGAAAGTGAATTTTATTTCCTGGGTGCCACCTTGGCAGCACGCCAGCCTAACCAGACGGAGTTGGCAGCCCAGTGGTATCGCAAAACCCTGGAGGTAGCCCCGCCGGAAACGCCAGAACTCACCGCTCGTTGTTATCACGGCTTGGCCACTCTTTGGTTGGAACGAAATGAAAAGCTCGAGGAAGCAGGCGAACTCCTGCGCACCGCGGACTCACTGATGCCCGCTACCCCAGCCTATCTCGACGGTCTGGGATGGTATTTCTACAAACAGCAGGATTACCCAGCCGCGCTCGATCAGCTAGAAAAAGCCGCCGCTTTGGCCAAGGGCAGTAATCCGCTCATCCTCAGCCACCTCTCCCAATGCCTCGCAGCACTTCATCGCCCGGAAGAGGCCCTGCAACAAGCTGAGCAAGCAGCCGCGCATCCGGAGGCCACCGCTGAGCTAAAACAACGGGCTGCGGAACTGCGCACCGCAGCCAAACCCTAACACCCCACCCCTGCGGCGGCTTGCTCGGGTTGGGGCTCCTAGCTACGCCCGCAGATTCACCCAGCAATGGACATGGGGCGATCCCCGGAAATGCCAGACCATGCTGGGGCTTTCGAGTTGCCACACATCCCAGACTTGGTCATTGCCGATGTCTCCCTTTTTGTAGAAGGCCATACGGAGTTTATCCAGGCCTTGCTGCTTGATGAGTTTCATCGCTTCGTCTGCATCCTTCTTGCGGAACGGGGCCAGCAAGTCCGCGAGCACTTGTTCCACCAACCCCTGCTGATCTTTGGCTAGTTCGCCCACAGCAATGCCATCGATCGGAGCGCCTGCCTTACCCAGTTTCACGGTGTCCGTGCCATCCTCTTCCCTCCCCTCTTTGCACAGCGCCTTTTCCCGCTGTTTGCCGTCCAGCGCTTGATAGACCGCATTAGCCCGCTTGGCCTGATACCAGTAAGCATTGCCTTTGTGCTCGGCACTTTCCGTAAAGCCTTCCGCGGCATGGCCATAGAAAATGGGGCCACCAAACGCGACCCCTTCCACGCTATCGCCATCGCAACGACGCGTGCAGTGACGTCCCGTGAGCACAAACTCAAATTTCCCCGTGCCCGGTTCGCCAAATATCGCCACTGCACAAGATGCTTCGAAGCCTTCCTTACCACTGTCGTGCACCACTTGGCTGTAAACTTTATCCGCATACTCCTCACTGTGGATCCCCAGGAAAATTTGTTTCACCAAATCCTGCTGATCTTTGGTCAACACGCTGGCAATGCTTTGTTTCACAATCATCCAATTGTTATCCACCTTGGATCGCAGCTCATGCTCAAACGGAAAACAAATGGTCTTCCGTTGTTCATCCGTTAATGATTTATACAACTGCGCGACCAATGTTTCCGCATCCGGCTGCTCCGCCGCAGCCATCCAGGAAGGCACCGCCACGCCCAACGGCAGGGCCATGGCCGAATTTTTAAGGAAAGCACGGCGGGACGTTGGCGGGAATAATGATGGATTCATAGTCAGTCAGCGTAGTGGACGATCCGACTGATGGATATAACGAGTTCGCGGATGAGAGACCACTCAGCACAGGCTCAGATCCTGCGACCACCACGCCAGCAGCATGGGCCAGCCGCCTCACCCAACATTGTTGGCACCTGGCGCATTCCTGCTTGGCGCGATCCTCACAGGTTGCAAACCTGTGCTGAGCAGCCCAGCGGGCGGCTCCACGTTCGCTCAAAATTACCTGATTGCCTGTCGGGTTGAGGGCTCGATGCCCCTTCCGCTTTATTCCCCCATCTCCGGATCCGGCAGGCGGATCGTGAAGCTGGCATCCACCCCCAGAGTGCTTTGCACACTGATCGTGCCACCGTGAGCTTCCACCGCCCGACGCACAATGGAGAGGCCCAGACCGGTGCCTTTGACGGCGGAGGAATGATGCTTGGCGACCCGATAGAACCTTTTGAAAACAAAGGGAATATCTTCCTGCGGGATGCCGACACCATTGTCACTAACACTCAAGATCACGGTGTCGCCTTCACGTCGGCTGGAAATTTCCACTTTGATGCCCGTTTCATTTTCCTTCAGGGCATTCTCGATCAGATTGAAGAGAATTTGATCCCAGTAAAAGCGATCCGCCGCAATGAACTCTGCTTCGGGCGTAATGCCCACGAGGATGTCCGCCTGCTTGCTGTCGATCATTGGCTGGAGGCGCTCCAGCACATCTTGGGTGCACTCGCGCACGGAGAATCTCTGAGCGCGCAGATTCTCTGGAGCGCTGCCATCGGTGGCGGACTCAAATTTCGAAAGCGTCAGCATGTCCTCCACGATGCGGGCAATTCGCTCACCGTGCTTCCGCATGGTGTGGAGGCAGCGTTTCATTTGTTCGGGGTCATCCACCAGGCCATCCTCCAAATTTTCCAGATAGCCATTAATGATGGAAAGCGGCGTGCGCAGTTCGTGAGAAGCGTTGGCCACGAAATCCTTCCTAACTTGCTCAGTCGCATGACGCTCGGTTTGATCCCTCATTAGCACGCGCAAATAGGGCGCGCCCACCTTCCGTAACTGAATCGAACTGACATTGACGGAAAGGTAGCGATCTTCCGTGCCGGCGGATGACTTGACTGCCACCAGAAACTCACGTTCCATGGTCTGCCCGGTGGCTTGGGCCTTCTGCACCAGAGCGATGATCATCGGCTCGGGAATCACATCGACCAATCGCAGATGGCGCTGCTGCTGCGGCATGGTGAAAAATTCCTGCGCTAGGTGATTAGCATAGACGATCCGCAGGGCGTCATCCACCAAGAGGCAGGCGTCTCCCAACCCGTCCAGAATGGAAGCAATCACACTGTTCACGGCACCAGAGCGTTGGAGAGTTGGCACAGAAGCTTAGAGCGTGGGGTGAAATTGATAACCGACTCCCCGCAGCGTGCGCAGGCAGGCGGCATGCGCCCCGAGTTTCTCGCGCAGACGCTTCACGTGCGTATCCAAGGTCCTGGTCATAGTATTGTCGGAGAAGCCCCAGACTTCACGCAGCAAGGCATCCCGTTCCAGCACCACGCCACCGGATTCGATAAAGACGCGGAGGAGTTTGAATTCGGTGGCAGTTAGATCCACCTGCCGTCCGCTGATAAAGGCTTTGAGGGAGTTGCGCTCAACATGGAAGTCGCCCACTTTGAGGCTGGCATCGACGGAAACGCGTTTGGTGCGACGTAGGAGGGCTTTCACACGCAACATGAGTTCCTTGGGACTGAACGGTTTGCCCATGTATTCGTCCACGCCCATCTCCAGCCCGGCAATGCGGTGGGCCACATCTGCTTTGGCGGTTAAGATCAGCACTGGGATCCCACGCGTGCGGGCATCCTGTTTGAGTTCTTTAAAGACGGTGTAGCCATCCTTGCCTGGCAACATTAAATCCAGGATAATGAGGTCCGGAATATGAAGTTTTGCCTGCTCTAATCCCGTGTTCCCATCCGCCGCTTCCCAGACCTGGTAATCGTTGCGTTTCAGGTTGAGGCAGATGAGTTCGAGAATGTCCTTTTCGTCTTCGACGACTAGTATCGTGTGCATATTAAGGACACCTTAGGGACGCTATCTCAATGATTCAGGTTCTTTCGTGTGACAAGTTCGTGTCAATGGCGGCCCCATTAAGGCTTGGTGGCCGGAGGCGACTGGGTGGCCTCGTGAGTCGTAGCCAACTGAGCCCTGAGAAACGCTTGGGAGCCGTAAAGGGCGCGGAATTGTTGATCCGCTGTCGGTTGCTGCGCCTGCCAACGTTTGCGGTAGTTGGGATCTGCGGCAGCTTGATCCTCCCCGCCTACCTTCGTGATGAAGTCATCCGCGATCTCATCAAGCGTTGCCAGTTGTTCGACATTGAGCCCGGCCACCTGAAGGTCTAGCTCTTGCAAGGCCAGAGGCCAACGGATGGCTGGAGTTGGACGCAGCGGGGGCTGGGCGGAGGCGAGGGTCATTCCATCGGTTCGCGCAGGAGCTTCGCGAGCAATCTCAGCGGATCCCTGAACGGACGGGGTGTCGTTTAAATCGGAAGTGCTGACTGATTCTGGGTCCAGCCGTTCTGGGGAATCCGTGCTTGGAACGGTGCGGGGACTTTGCGTCGGGGAAACAGGGGGCTGATTCACCAGAGCTACCGCGGAATCGTCGGTGCTGGAAATTTTCGTCAGCTCAGTTGCCCACGGGCCAGCTTGGGGAATTGCGTGCTGCTCCTGCACCATGGGCAAGGCAGTAGGTTCACTGCTCGTGACCAGTGGAGCAGGTGCAGAGGAACCGGATCTCAAACCAAACCAAAGCAGCACGCCAAAGGCAGTGGAACCAGCGATGAACAGAGTGTGTTTCATGGATGAGATCGAAACGTAAATGTTAAATGAAAATGACTAGTGCGGGTGAGATCACCCGCACTAGTCGTTGGTAGTTGAATTGCTAATGCGGTTGAGAGCCGATGATCTTAGTAGTCGTTGCTCACATCGCCACCGTCTCCCGAACGAACGACGTGCATGTCACTCAAGTTGATGGTTTCCGCACTGATTTGATCAGCCAGCGGTGTTGGGGGCAGGGAGCTAACATTTTCGCCTAAAATCTGAGCGACATTGCTCTTCACGCTGTAACCAGGGGAATAAATAGTTGAATTGAGACTGTTTGGCAGAAGACGAGTGTATAAATATTCGTAGCCCCAGAAAGTGTAGGTCCCTTCGACCACATTGGTGAATGAATAGGGGACACCATTCCAAGTTAATTCCTTCGCAGGGCCTGCCCCCGCGCCAGTGGCTGACGTGGCGCGTTTCGCATCAAGTAGCCCCAGGCCGGTCAAATAAAATCCCCCGATTGCTGAGGTCGTATATCGCATACTATCCGCTAAAGCTACTGGGTTTGAGAAGCCGCCATTTCCTTCGGACCAGCCGGCTGGCAGCGCTGTGCCAGTCGAAGTATTAAGCGCGACGGCGGGGAATGGGACTTGGCTAGAAATTGAGGTGCCACTAAAAGCAGGTTGATATTGAAGCAGACTCCCTAAGGAACCATAACCTGTTTCCGATAGTGTGATGACACGCGTTCCTGAATCCGGGTTAAATCCTGTGCCGTATATAAATTTCCCTTGGTCAGCTGCGTTTCCGGTCCATAGCGCTACAGGAAGATCACCATTGGAATAAAGCAAGGAAGCCAATCGCGTTGTCATGTTTGTAATTGGGTTAATAAAACTCCCAACCGAATAACTGGAAACAAATTTAAACGGCACTACAGCTACCTGACGATGATAGAAACTTGACTCGAGGTTGCGATTCGTGAGGGGGTAAACTGCTCGGAACGGTGTTGAGGATTGCAAGCAATCAGAGAAGGCCATATCGGCGGTATGGATATCTGTTCCGGCTGCCACCCCAGGATTACCCGGAATCGACAGCGTTGTCACCGTTGAGGGAATAAACATCGGACGAACACCGGCTTCCTCCGCCCCTGTAACGGCCAGCGCTTTAATTCCTGCAACAGAGCCATTCCAAGTCGTGTATATTTCGACACTATTCACCCCCATAGTTCCCTTGAAAACCGCTTGTGTGGCGGTGTCAATACTCGATCCAGTGAAAGCGTAGGTATAACCTGCCGCCAGATTATTTCGGATTGCTCGATGGGCAGTCTTTCTAAACGCTGTGGACCCGCAGATGTAAACTGGAGTTTGTGCATTGGCTAAGTCGATGCATGTTAGCAGCGGGATGATGAAGGATAGTGTAAAGGAGAGTTTCATAGATGAAATTGTAATTTGAATTTAAAATGACTAGTGCGGGTGGGATCACCCGCACTAGTCGTTGGCTGTGTATGACTACTTTGGCGGAGAGCCAAAGGTCTTAGTAATCAGCCGTCACCAGACCTCCGTCAGTAAATCGCACGACGTGCATGTCCTGCAAAGTTAAAGAGTAAGCGGTGGCCTGCAGTGCCAATGGGGTTGGTGGCAAGGCTACAAAATAGGCACTGAGAGCATTAGCGACTTTCTTCTGGACCGTGGCAGCACCCAGACTGGCACGAGTGCAGATGTATTCGTAGCCCCAGAAGGTGTAACGTCCCTCAGCCACATTGTCGAAAGAGTAAGGAACACCATTCCAAGTAAGCTCTTTGGCATTGCCTGCACCGGCAGTCGTGCCGACACCATTGATGGCACGATCAGCATCCACACCGCCGATTCCGGCAATATAGAACCCGTTGATCCCAGCCGCAGAGGTAGTGCAGCGCAACGCGTCAGCCGTGGCTGCACCGCCTTGGCCGCCGTTCCCTTCAGCCCACCCCGCAGGCAAAGCTGTCCCGGTAGATAAGTTCAACGCGACCGCAGGGAACGGGCCGTGCGAGGTCACTGCGGTGCCGGTAATCACGGGTTTATAATGATAGACGTTTTGGATAGTCCCGTAACCACATTCAGACAAGGTAATAACCCGTGTGCCAGAATCCGGGTCTCTCCCTGTGGCGTAAACGAATGTGCCCTGATCGGCTGGATTCCCAGTGAACAGAGCTAAAGGAGCCGAACCATTGCCATACAGGGTCTGAGCGAGGAGGGGAGTCATATTAGTGATGGGGTTGGGGAAAGTGCCGTTTGAATAGCTGGTAACCCAACGAAAAGGAACAACCCCTATTTTCGTTTCACTGAGAGCGGCATAACCGGCGGAAATCCGGAAAGGAGTAGAGGCTTGTTGGTTGTCGGTGAAAGCAATGTCAGCAGTAGCCACGGTCGTGCCCGCTGTTGCGTTGGCGGTTCCAGTGGTCGTGGTAGCTTGGGACGGAGCCAAGAACTTAGGACGGACGCCAGCAGCATTGGGCCCGGTCACCGCGAGCGCTTTGTTCCCGGCTACGGCACCAGTCCAGCCAGTATAAATATTTACGGTGTCTGTGCCAATGGAGCCCTTAAAGACAGCCTGAGCTGCGCTGTCAATACTAGCGCCGGTGTAAGCAAAAGTATAGCCTGCAGTCAGCTTGGCCCGAATGCCTGCATGGGCCTCTGCACGGAACGCCGTGGAGCCAGTGATGAAGATATCGGTCTGGGCCTGGGCTACAGAGACCATGGCACTGGCAGCGCAAATCGATGCTAAGAAATAATTGGTTTTCATATTAGTTGGATGGATTGAATGAGAGTAGTTTATGGGAGATGATTGAGGGGGGATTAATTGGCAGGACGACGACGACGTGCACCAAATGCTAATCCAGTTAAGGCCAAACAGACGACACCGGTGGGTTCAGGCACAACATTAAAGGTCAGCGTGCCACTACCACTGAGCGTGAATGTTCCCTCGTAGGAGCCCAGCGCTGCTGCCGTCCCCACCCGCGGGGCGGTGCGGAATAGATCCAACGACGTGCCAGCGGCTCCGTTACCAAAGTTTCCTTCCATACCAGTTGAAAAGTAGCCAAATGGAACAGCCGCACCAGCCAGAGAAGTGTAACTAAATGCATCTGAAGCGGTTGTAAATGCTGCATTCGCAGCAGTAGCCGTTGAAGTAGCCGAAAAAGCGAGCCAGTTGTCCTTCATTGTGATTATTTTTCCGGCTGGAGCAAACTGAGAGGCGGAGGTTTGACGACTAAGTCCAGTCAGGTCTGCTAAGGGGATCGTGCCATCGCTCCCAAGGGACGAATACAAAGTTCTGGTTGGATCGCCATCAAAAGTGCCGGTTGGGGAACTGGAATTAGTTCCCACGACGCCCCAGATCACTTTGGGGTCAGTGGCCCAGCCGGAACCGAAAACTACTCCTAGATCCGATGCTATGGTTCCGACTGCAACTTGGAAGGTTGCGGTGGCGTCTCGATAGCTGGAACCAGCCCCAATATTCACGAGATAGGATTGGGTCACGTTCGTATCCGTGCTGCGGAAGCCTAGGAAAATATCCCCGGGAGTGTAGGTCAGGGCGGCCTGACTGGTGGAGGCTGTCATCAAGCCGCCTAGGAGGAGCAGGAGTGACGCTTTGAGTTTAAATGGGTTCATGCGTTGCTTGTAGAGTAGTTGTTAGTTTGCAAATACCAGAGCGGTAATGAGAGAACCGCGCTGACACTGCACCTATTACTTTTCTGCGACGCAAGAAGCTAATTTATTATGGTGACGTTTCCGTTTAGTCCGTATAAAACAAAATTGTCACATAATGGAAAATTGAACGCTCTCCGTGTGTCGTTTTCGCCACATTGGATGCTTTTTGGGGTCGTTCTGCCTCCTTCCTCCATGGTTATGCTGGCGGGACTGCCCTCAATAGGAGCGAGCCGTCCCGCAGACGGCTCCACCTTCGGTAATAGCCTTACTTGGTGGCCTGCACGTGGACGAAACGCCGGGTCACGGGGTTGGCGAGGGTGTCTCGGAAGGTGACTTCCTCCAGGCCGTTGCCGAGATCTGTCGTTGGGCCGACTTGGGCGGTGGTGGCGGCCCAGTCGGTGAGGTCGCTGGAGAATTCGATGACGTAGGTTAGGTCCAGCGCTTTGGGGCGGCGGCGGAAGGTGACGGTGGCGAAGGTGTCCGGACCGATGGTGACGCTGCCACTGCTAATGACGGCATCGCCTTGAGGAACACGCGGATTGGTGCCGAAGGCGTATTCGCCCAGGTTGTTCAGGGCGTCGAAATCGGTGTTGGCATCCGGGGCGACGAGCGCGGCGTTGACGGTATTAGCAGGATTCGGTGGGCTAGGCAGATACATTTCCGCAGCCGTGAAATGATCCCAGCGCCAGCCTTCGTAAACATAAGCGAAGTCGAGATCCGTGGTGCCAGGCGAGCCACCAGCATTGCCGCTGAGCGCCCAGTGCGTGGGTTGATCGTAGGTAGCGTAGTTGGGAGCAGCGTTCCGCACCACCAACGTGCGTCCACCTGCATCCGCCGGCGGAAACCAACTGCTTTCATAACGGAAATCGAGGATGACTTCACCCACTCCATCGACCAATTGAATCGTCTCGCCCGAGTTATCGAGATTGCCGGAATATTGACCAGCAGGCATCACGGTGGGATAGCGCAAAGCAAAGGCCGCAGCATTGCTCACCAGGAGGATGCGACCACCAGCCGGCAGGCTCGTTGGGGTGGAGAAGGCAAAGGTGAAGCCTTTCTCGAAATGACAGCCATTGAGTTCTAGGGCGGTAGTTCCGATGTTCTGCAATTCAACGAATTCGAAATCGCCTGCATTCACACCAAGGATCGCAGCGGCCTCCGCCAGAGTGGGGGGAGCGGGTGCGAAGTTTATTTCTGTGATCCGCAGTTGCTGTTGCGCAGCGGTGGGCGCGACGGGAGTGGTAAAACTGGTCACTAGCACGCCCGTGGGAGCGCGCAGTTCGATGATTTCTCCACGCGCGGAAATTTGGCCATTATAGCGATCCTGCACCTGCAACTGCTGACCGCCCCGTGGTCCGGTGGTGCGGGCCCGGAAGGCGTAACTATTGGGCGAAGCGTAGAGGCTGCCGCCGGCGGGAATCACGGTGCCAGGATCGAACGTCATGCTCACGGCACCGTCAAGTTTCCAGCCGGAGATATCCGCCTCAAAGCTGCCAGGATTGCTGAGTTGGATGTATTCCTGTTCCTGATTACCGGAAGCGGGATTGAATTCCACCGACGTAATCGTGATGGGAAAGGAGATCGGCTGGGCGTTCGGAATGATTTGATTGCCCACGCTCCCGCTGGCTACCGAGTAAGTGGTGTAGAGATCCGTGCGACGTCCGGGGAAGAAATTCAGCACGCCCGCGAGTTGACTGGACGTGCTGGTCGGCACGTTTGGCGAAAGCGCATTCATCCAGGCATTGGCGCGTTGTTCGAATTTCCCATTCACCGTGCCGGGGGGCTGCAAATACTCATCCATCAGCGTTCGGAGCCGTCGCATGGCCAGCGGTTGCAGGGTGGCATCATTGAAGACAAAGTCCCAGAGTTTGTTCCATTGCGGATCAGCTGAGGTCGGTTGTTTCCCGTGCGTGGCGTCGCCAAAGTAGGGATGATACAAGTGCGGCAGGGAATCGCCCAGGATCCCGAACGTCCAGTCCTTGTCCCACGGGAAGATGCTCCACTCGCGATTCCCATTGGTATCGCGATAGAGATAGAAATTCTTCCTAACATCGTCCGAGTCCTGCGTAATCCGACTCAGCGCCAGCAGATTCAGCAGGCTGGGGGCATTCACATTATCCCAGAACCAAGCCCGGCGGGCGCTGACATCCACTTGATTCAGCCCTGTGACGAATGCCGTGAGGTCGTCGAGATTTTCGGTTTTGCGCGTCTTCTTTTCGATCCCACTGTTGGCGTCTAAAAATACCGGACCGGGACCGCGTTGAATGAATTTATACAGCGCGCCCTCTTCATCGAGATTATTGCGCTTCAGGAAATCGTCGTCCACCTGCTCCACATAATAGCCGACGCGATCGGCGGCGCTATTGACGCGCAACACAATGGGGAAGGCGACACAGGCGGGATGGCCCGTGAGACGATACGTTTCAAACGCCAGGGAATGGCGAATCAGACTGCCATCACTGCCGGGACCATTGAGATTCGCTTCCCCCACGCGACCAAGCTCCGGATTGATGTAACAATGGTCACCGGTGTTGAAATCAAATTTCTGTGAACCGGCCGAAGTGGCGGCACCACGCACGCGCACGAAGACGTTATCATAAAGCTGGCCATTGAAGAACACCGCACAGCGCGTGCCCGTGGCGTTGCGGGCATTGGTGGTATTCTGCGTGAACCAATCCCAGAGCGGGATCGTGGCGGTGGCGGTGGATTGCACCATGGTGCCGAGATACTCCGCCGAGTTAAGAGGATCGGTAAACAGCGGCCAGCGCGAGCCAGGAGAAGTGGTATCGCTGGCCGTGATATACCAGCGCACCAGATCCCCCGCCGTGCTGGCGGTAGCCGGAATGGCGGCTCCATAGACGCTGTCTCCCGACGCTCCATCGCCATGCCCCCCATCGTCGAACATTGGAATTTGGATGACGGTCCCATACATCACTCGGTAGTTCAGATTCACGCCAGTGATCGGACTAAAGGACGGCCGCACGCGGGCGGTAACGATGATGTCATCGGCATCGACGGGTTGCGCCGGAGTGAATTTATCCAAGGTAATCACGGGCCCCGGCGTGCCCGTGCCACTGACGTTGATAGCTCCGGGAGTAGGCGCAGAGAGGTAAGCGGCGGTGTTGCTGTTGCCGAGAATGCTCGTAGCAATGAGTTCCGCACTGCAGAGTAAATCGTAGTTGGCAGCACTGATGTTCAGGGCATGGATCGCCAGCACGTTGGTGCCGTTTTGCAGCCATGGCAGGGCGTCGCCAAATTCGAACTCCTGATACATCACCGCCTGGCTATCAGGATTCCGTGCGGTGGCTGTCGAGTTCCAGAGGGAGGGCTCAGGCGCATTCACATCCAGCACCGCATGACCGTTCACATACGCCACGAAGCCGTCGTCATATTTCATCCGCAAGCTGAGTCGGCTCACGGCGGCAGCATTGGCGACCGTGAAGGGAATGCGCAGATAGACGCCACTGTTGATTCCATTGGCCGCCGCCTGCACGTCCGTATTGATGTGACTGGCGTAGGCGGAGACAAGGGTCGAGCCACGTTGAAAATGCAACTGGGCTTCGGCCGCGGTTACTTCTCGATTATAGATCGCCATCTCGTCCAGTTTCCCATTAAAGACGGCGGAGGGATTCGTCGGCACGCCCGTGTGATTGCTTCCGAACACAGGCGAGTTGGCGATATTCATCGTGTTCGCATTGGTGCCGGAAAGAATCGCCACTCCGTTGAGGTAAGCTGTTAGTGTGCTGCTGCTGTTGCGCGTGACGACCAGGTGATACCAAGTGTCATTCACCAGCGTGCCGCCCGCCGCTCCGACGAAGCCGCTGTGATATACGCTCAATTTCCCCAGCACCTGTGATGAGATGTGAATCCCGAAATCGCCTCCGCTTCCTTTGTAGGTAAACAGGTCTCCGCGCACGTTCACGTTGGCCGGATTAAACCACATTTCGACGGCAAACGGACCGGTGCCCAGATCGAAGGCAGGCGCATCGGGCACGATGATTTGCTGCGTGCTGCCCGTGAATCCCACCGCTGTGTTGGTGGTTTCAAATCCTACAAAAGCGGGCGGCCGCGGACCGGCCTGGGCTAAAATCGCCCCGCCAGCATACGTCGCATTGGCCGCCGCACCCAGCGAACCGGCATTCACTGCCGTGGTGCCACTAACCTCACTCGCCCGCCAGTAACCGAGCGGTGTGGAGGCCGCAATGGCATCGGCAAACGTGCCGCCCGGGCCTACCGCACGTTGATAGCGTGACAACGCTTCCGCAGCGGTCACTTCACGATTAAAGATAGCCGCTTCATCCATCCGGCCATTAAAAGCGATCGCTGGGCTCGTGGGCACCCCGGTATGATTACTGCCAAATACGAGTGCGTTGGCAATATTCATCGATCCCGTGGAGGCGCCCGTGAGCACGGCAAAGCCATTGAGATAAGCCGTCAGCGTGCCACCCGCATTCCGGGTCACCACCAAGTGATGCCACACCCCATTGGTTACTGTGCCCCCTGCAGTGCCGATGAATCCATTGTGATAAACGCTAATTTTTCCCGCTGTCTGCGACGCCAAGTGGATCCCGAAATCCCCGCCGGTTCCCTTGTAAGTAAAGAGATCCCCCCGACCAGCGGCATTGGTGGGATTAAACCAAAATTCAATGGCATAGGCTCCGGTGCCGAAATCAAATTGCGGAGCATCCGGCACCACGATTTGCTGTGTGCTGCCATTCAAGGCCACGGCGGTATTGGTCGTCTCAAAGCCATTATACAGGGACGGGCGCGGCCCCACCTGATTCAACGCCGGGTTGCCCGTGTAAGCTCCATTGTAGGCCGCTCCCAGCGATCCGATATTTGCGGCCACAGTTCCTGAGGTCTCGCTGAATCGCCAGTGCCCTAGGGGCGCAGCGGCGGCCATGGCGTCCGGGAAACTAACATCCTCTGACGAATCCGACCCGCCAGTATCATAACCGATGCCATTGGTGCCCGCAGTCCACGCGGTGTCGTTGAAACCAGTCTCCGTCCACGTCGTTCCCAGACTGCCGTTGGTGGGCACCGTGTAACGCAACGCGTTGCCCGCGGTCAGCAGTGTTTGGATCGATGCCTGCACGGGAAATCCGTAACTCAGATTCTGAATCTGCGGCGGAAACGCAGGGGCAAATTCCGTCGCCACCGATCCATCCGGCCGCACCAGCGCCAGATATTCGCCACTGGCACTGAGATTGAAATTGGTATGTAAATTGTTGGCCGGGTTGACGCGATCTTTCCCCGAGGCAAAAACAACCAACCGCGCCTTTGCCGCCAGCGACTTGGCCGGGAAGCGCCACTTGTTTAAATTTCCCGCCGTGTCCGTCAGCGACCAGTTGAATAAATTCACTGCTGCGGTGCTGGTATTTTCAATTTCAATCCAGTCCTGATAACTCCCATTCTCATCCGCCAACCCACTGGAGTTGCTGGCCATGAATTCAGTGATAACCACTTGGGCAGGAGAGGTGGACGCAAGGCAGCAAAGCAGTGCGGTGATGGGGAGGGAAAATTTCATGGCGGGAAAAAGTCGAGCGGAGGGTAGACCAGACTAGCTCAGAATGACCTGAACTGTCATCAACATTATACCACCAATCCGTGATTCCAACACACTTCAAAGTGAGTCCAATCAACGCAGGGTCAAAGGTCGACAGGTGGAGGCCAGCGCCATGCTGATTACGCCGCCGGGCGTTGCCGACGGGCGGCGGAGCGGCGTAAGAGTTCCCCGACGACGATCTGCAGGAGCACCATCAAGCCGATGACGCTGAGGCGGAAGCTGTTGGGGACGTTGAGGAAGAAGACGGCATCGGCGGCCACTTGCATGAGTGCAGTGCCGATAATGACCCCAGTCAGACTGCATTCTCCGCCGCGCAAGCTGCATCCGCCTAACACGGCACCGGCAATGGCGTAAAGTTCATAGCCCTGGCAGTGATCCGAGGGCGCGGCACTGTTGCCATCGAGGGCGAACATCACTCCCCCGAATCCCGCCGCCACCGCGCAGAGCATGTAGGCGACGATCTTAATGCGATCAGTGCGGATCCCGCTGAAACTTGCCGCCTGCTCATTACGGCCCAAGGCCAGGAGGTGCCGACCGAAGACGGTGCGATGCATGGCAACAGCCATGACCACGGCTATGATCACTGCGATCACGAAGGGCATGGGGAGGCCCAGCGCGGAAGATTTCACCAACTCTTTCATTCCGGAAAATTCTTCGCCAAACCCCTTGGTGTTTTCCTTGGTGATGGTCATGGCGATGCCGCGATAGATAAACAAGCCGCACAGGGTAACGAGGAACGGTTGGAGTTTTAACTTGGTGATAAGCATGCCATGCAGCCAGCCTACGAACAGGGAAATACAGAGAATGACGATCCAAGCGCTGGAGGGATCGATGGGGCCGCTGAAGAACGGCACGGTATCTCCGGCTTTGATGGGACTTCCCTGCCCGGGCCGGATGAGCATGGGCATGAGCACCCCAGTGAGCCCCATCAGGGCACCCATGGAAAGATCCACTCCACCGGTGGCAATGACGACGGCGGCACCGATCGCGATGATGGCGTAAAGGCCGGTATAGCGGGTCATGCTGGAAAGTTTGCCACTGCTCCAGAAGGTCACTTTCGACCAATCCCAGCCACTGCTGGCGGCTTGATAGAGGCAGGTGGCAAAGAAGATGGGAATGATCAGCGCCAGGATGCCGAGCGATTTTTGATGGGAGCGGAGAATTGAGGGCATGAGCAAGGGTAAGGTTGGTGGAGGGCGCTTAATGCCCTCCAGTGGCTAATTTCATGACGGCGGCTTCGTTAAGTTCGGCCCGGGTGAGTTCACCGGAAATGCGGCCTTCGTGCATTACCAAAACGCGATCTGAGATCCGCAGAATTTCTTCCAATTCGCTGGAAATGAAGAGCACGGCGGCCCCGCTTTCGGCTAACTTCTCGACCACGGCGTAGATTTCACTTTTGGCCCCGACATCCACGCCGCGCGTGGGTTCGTCCAGCAGGAAGACTTTGGGGTCGTTGACCAACCATTTGGCGATGGCCACTTTCTGTTGGTTGCCGCCGGATAATTCGCCCACATTTTTGAAGACATCGGTGGTGCGGACTCCGAGTTGCTCCCGGTAGAAATTAGATTTCTCGGTGATGGCGGCATCGTTGACGAAGCCTGCAGTGTTAAATTTATCCATGCCCGCCATGGCGATGTTATCACGAATGGGCATTTCGACGATGATGCCCTGGGCCTTGCGATCCTCTGGCACGAAAGCAAGTCCAGCCGCAATGGCATCGTGAGGATGCCGAATGTTCACGGTCTTGCCATCAACGCTAACTGTTCCCGCCAGCGCCTGATCGATCCCGAACAAGGCTCGGGCCACATCCGTGCGACCAGCCCCCACCAAGCCCGCCAAGCCGACGATCTCGCCTGCTCGCAGTTGGAAACTCAGTTCATGCTGGGGCAGGCGGGGGATGCGCAGGCCCTGCACTTCCAAGCGGACAGCTCCAGCGCTGGTGGCCTGTTTATCCGACAACACCAGGTCCCGACCGACCATCAGGCTCACGATGCGCTCCCGGGTGATTTCCTCCTTGGCGAGTTCACCCCGGAAGGTGCCGTCGCGTAAGACGATGACCCGATCCGCCATTTCCTGCACTTCGGCCATGCGGTGGGAAATGAAGACGATGCAGAGCCCCTGCGTGCGCAACTTCCGCACGAGCACGAAGAGTCGATCCGTTTCCGTCTGGCTCAGGCTGCTGGTGGGCTCGTCCATGATGAGCAGCTTGGCTTCCTGCGCCAGCGCCTTGGCGATTTCCACCATTTGCTGATGGCCGATGGAGAGGTCCTCCACCAAGGTATCTGGAGTGAAGGTCATGCCCAGATCGGTGAGCAATTTTTGGGTGCGGTCCCGCATTTCGGTCTGATTGAAGAATCCGCAGCAGCGGGGTTCACGTCCGAGGAAGACGTTGGCCGCCACGCTGAGGTTTTCCGCCAAGTTGAGTTCCTGATGAATGAACGCAATGCCCAAGGCGGAGGCGTCGCGGACGCCGTTGATTTTAACCTCTTTACCCTCCCAGAAAATTTGCCCGGAGTCTGGCACATGCACCCCGGCCAAGGCTTTCATGAGCGTGCTCTTGCCCGCCCCGTTCTCGCCCATCACCGCCAGGACCTCGCCCGCGCGGAAATTCGCACTAACATCGTTCAGGGCATGAACCCCCAGGAAGCGTTTGTGGATGTTCCGGGCTTCGAGTAGGTTCATGAAGGTGAAGGAGGACAGCAAGCACCCGCACGAAAACTCGTGGATGGTGCAGCCAGTGGGGCGGCGGGGCTACTTGCGGGCAGCGCTGGCGGCGGCCTTCAGATCCACTAGTTTCTTCTCGAAGTCTGCCACGGTGGCCTTGGTGACCACTTGCACGGGCACTGAGATTTCCTTGTTAGCGGGAACATCGGGTTTCTTGCCGTCGTAAATTTCCTTCAGATACTTCATGGATTGATAGCCGAACTCGTAGGGCTGCTGCACCAGGGTGCCATCGCAGTTGCCTTCCTTGATGGCGGAGATCGTGGAGGGATCTTCATCGAAGGCAAAGACCCGGATCTTGCCGGTCTTGCCCGTGCTCTTCAATGCTTCCAGCACCTGAGGGGCGTTGTAGGACCAGAGACCAACGAAGCCCGTTAGCTCGGGATACTTGGTTACAGCGTTCTCGGCATTGCGCTTGGCCACGGTTTGATCCGCTCCGTCCGTGATGGTTTCCAGGATGGTATATTTGCCGGCCTCTACGGCCTTGGAGGCATCACCTGCAATGAGGTCGGCGGTGGCACCCAACTCCAACATCAGACCTTCCCGACGCTGCTTGGCGTTGAGGGCATCTAACTTCCCAACCGTGATGATGAGCTTGCCGCCCTCAGGCAGTTGCGCTTTGATAAATTTGCCCATTTCCCGACCGGCATCCACGTTGTTAGTGCCGATGTAGAAGAGGCGGTTGCTTTTTGGAGCATCACTGTCGTGGCAGATCAGTGGCATGGCCGCGGCTACTTTATTCAGAGCATCCGCTTGATTCTCGGGATCGATGGGGCTGATGGCGATGCCATTGTAATCACCCTTCTGGACGATGTTCTCCAGCACCCGATTCTGCTCGGAAGCATTCCCTTTGGACGGGGAGAGAAATTCCGCCGTGATTCCAAAATCCGCCTCCGCCTTGATCAGGCCAGCTTGAGCATAGGTCCAGAAGTCACTGCTGTTATTGATCACAAAGGCAAACTTCGGCCCGGTCCGCTTGGCGCTGGAGTCGGTCTTCTGACAGGACACCAGCCCGGAGACGAAAAGTGTCCCAAGGGTGGCGGTGACGGCGGTGGTGAGAAAGAGATTACGTTTCATGGAGGCAGCTTTATAGAATAGGCGGGACGGATCGTGAAAGAGAAATTTTAGCGTTTCTGCGGAGGAAGGCAGCAGTTCTTCGGAAATTAGTCACTCCCCCCTCGGATGTCCAAACCAAGTGCGGGTCAAATTTTGGAGAAATCCGGTCAATGCCAAATGGCCTTCCGCGGGAAAAGCAAGTCCCACCCCGGATGCTTTGCATCGTTGGAAAAATAAGCAGCGTCCCCGGGGCTGCGCAAGGCTAGCTCCAGGCTGTCAAATTTAATCTGTTCAGGGCCTCAAGCCCTCAGGTGACTGGCGACGCAGCCTTGACCAAGCAGTGGCATTGGCGACTGCTATTTCCTGCCCAGATTAATGAGTCAGCCTCAATAGTCGCAGGAATCCCGATAGAAATGGGCGTGACTGCGGTAGGAAGGCCTGCAGTTGTAAGCGGGCGGAGCGTAGTAATGACTGCCGTGGCTGTAATGCTGATGCCGGGAACTGTTCCCCAAGCCATAAGCCAGAAGGCCTACTGCGGCGGCTCCAACGACGGCTGCCGCTGGATCAACCATCTCATGCGGACGGCCGTAGGCATCATAAACCGTGGTGCAATTGGCTGCCGTGAGCACAAGCACCACCATGCTGATTAGACGAAA
The DNA here is from genome assembly GCA_031411295.1 of Verrucomicrobiales bacterium. GTDB lineage: Bacteria > Verrucomicrobiota > Verrucomicrobiia > Verrucomicrobiales > V1-33 > JAGNEJ01. The sequence goes on from JANOAV010000060.1 coordinate 62,254, forward strand.
TAGAATTGCTTTCATACATCGCATTCGACTGCGGTTCTGCGCGAATTATTCATGGAATTCCGACCGATTTTGCAATTTCTCCCAAGCCCGCGTCCGAGCGGCCTCTGCGCGGATTTTGGCGGCGGTTCGTGGTTGGATGGAAATCTCCTCAAGTCCACAAAATCCGCATTCGGTTCTTGCCCAATCTGATGATTTGTTGCAATCTGCGCCCATGCTCGGCTTCAGCTTCACCAAACTTCCGCCCACCACCTTTGCGATTCAGTATAAGAATGGCAAAATTGTCCGTGAGGGACTGGGCTTGTCTTTCTTTTATTTTGCACCCTTCACTACGTTAGTGGCGGTGCCCATGAGTAGTGCGGAGTCGCAGTTTATCTTTGAAGAGGTGACGGCGGATTTCCAAAGTTTAACGGTCCAAGGGCAGGTGACGTATCAGGTCAAGGAACCCCAGGCGTTGGCGCGCAATCTGGATTTCGCCCTGCAAAACAACGGTGTGGACTACCGTTCCAACGATCCGCAGAAACTGCCGCAGCGGATCATTGCGGCAGTGCAAGTGCTGACGAAAGGGGAGATCCAGCGACGCAAACTTCAGGAGGCGATTCAGGCGGCCGATGCGGTGAGCGCGGCCATTCGGGAGAAACTGATGTTGGCCGATGAAATCAAAGCGCTGGGCATTGAAATTCTCAGCGTCAGCGTGCTCGCCATTCGTCCCACGCCGGAGACGGCGCGCGCGCTGGAAGCAGACACGCGCGAGTCGCTGATGCAGCGCGCCGACGAAGCGATCTTCGTGCGACGTAATGCCGCGGTGGAACAGGAGCGCACCATCAAGGAAAACGAACTGCAAACGGAGGTGGCCATCGAATTGAAGAAGCGCCAGATTCGCGAAACGCAAATGGCCACCGAACGCGCCCTGCAAGAACAGGAAAGCGAGCTGGAACGCGCCAAGATGCAGGCCAGCATCACGTTGGAAGATCAGAACAAAGCCTTGGTGGCATTGCAGGCCGAGAATGAGCGCGTCAACGCCGACGCGCGCGCCTATGGCAGTGCGGCTCTCATGAAGGTCTTCGCAGACATGAATCCGCAAATGGTCCAGGCGTTGACTTCCAGTTCCATGACGCCGCATCAGCTTATCAGCCATGCCTTCCAGCAGTTGGCGCAGAACGCGGATAAGATTGGTGAGTTGAATATGTCGCCAGAATTACTGCGCGAAATCCTCAAGAAATAACGCCGTTCATCCATGGATCGACTAACCGATAACCGGATCGTGCTCGTCACCCGACGCACGCGGTTGGAGGATTTGATCAAACAGTTCAACACCCTGGCGCAGGCGAAATTTTACGTCGAGCACCTGGGGGCGGATTTCGGAGATTACGAACAGGAACATCACTGCTATGCCACGCAGCGTGAGGCCTGCCTGGCGGAGTTGGCGAAGCTGGGGAAGGTGAGTGCAATCGAACGTGGCTTCCTCCCTAACTTTCTCTTTCGCCCGGACGATACCATCGTCGTGCTCGGCCAGGATGGCACCGTGGCGAACACGCTGAAGTATCTTGCGGGCCAACCGTGCCTGGGCGTGAACCCGGATCCTGCTCGTTGGGACGGGGTGCTCCTGCCCTTCCGCTCCTCCGATCTCAGCCAAATTATGCCGCAAGTGTTTGCTGGGCAGGCGCGCCTCCAAGCAGTGACCTTTGCCAAGGCCACGTTGAATACCGGGGAAACCCTGCTGGGCGTCAACGACCTCTTCATTGGCCCCAAATCCCACACCAGCGCCCGCTATCAGATCAGCCATGCCGGAGCGCAGGAAATGCAGTCCAGCAGCGGCATCATCGTTTCCACCGGACTTGGCAGCACTGGCTGGCTGAAGAGCATTCTCCAGGGAGCCCGTTCGATCTCGCAAGCCATGCATGGTCTGCCCATGGCGGAGGCAAGCAGTGAGCCACTGCCGTGGGATCATCGGCAATTAATTTATTCGGTCCGGGAACCCTTTCCCAGTCGCTCCTCCCAAGCCACCATGGTCTATGGCGAGATTTCCGCCCAGCAACCACTGACCCTCGTGTCCACCATGGCTGCGGGCGGCGTGATCTTCTCCGATGGCATTGAAGCCGATTTCCTAAAATTCAACAACGGCACTCAGGCTACGATCACGGTGGTGCCCAATGCGGGAACCTTGGTGGTTGGGTAGAGCAACAAAGTAGGTTCGACCCACACCAGTCGCCTACAACTGGGTGATCTTGATCCGCATGGAACGCTTGGTCTTCGTTGGCGGAGCGGCGTTGTCCACCACCACGACAGTGGGCGTGGCTCCGCCGGGATCGGTCACTGAGTAGGCCCCACTGGAGGTCATGATATCGCCATTAATGGACGAGGCAATGGTGGTCCAACTCGTTAAGTTATCCGATACTTGCACCTCATACTTGAGGTCCTGATAAGCGGCCACCCGAGTGAAGGTGGCAGTTAATCTCTTGGTCGTAGGATTGACCGTAATGGGAACGAAATTAGTCTCAAAGACCGTGGGACTAAGGTTCAGCGCCATTTCCATGAGATTGTTCCTGCCGTCACGATCTGGGTCCGCCGAGAAAAGCGCATTACCGCCTGACAAGCCCAAGTTCGAGGCCCAGGTGGAAAGGGAACTCTGAATCGTGATGGTAACATTCACCGGGGAACTGGTGCCAGCGGCATTGGTGGCGGTCACTTGCAGCGGATAGACCCCAGGTCGGTTGGCCGCGCCTCCGAAACTTCCGGTGCTGGGGCTGAAGGTCAGACCGGGAAGCGCAGGGCCACTGGTGATGGCAAATGACGTGGGTCCATTGGTTGCAGTGACTTGAAAGTAGAAACTGGTCCCCACCCGGGCCGTCGCAGCGTTACCGGAAGTGATGACGGGGGCTTGCGGCGTGGGCGTCCACACGACTTGATCCACCCATCCCGCGTCCGCTCCAGACACCCCAGAGCCATCTTTTTGATACGTCCAGGAGAAGAAGTGGGTGCCGGCGGTGGCCACCGAAACGGATCGAAACGCCCATCCCGTATTCCCAGAGATCATCGATTGTGGCACTCCATCGATTTTAAAAATGAGAAAATCCGCATCAAATTCGGAGTCCACTCTCCACCAGAAGCCAATGTTCCCGGGGCCGTTGACCGCTGCCTGCAGATAGGAGTTCTGACTATTCCCCACCGCTCCAGATCGCAGCGCATCGATCCCATCCTGGCTCTCACTGGTCTGGCGGAACCAGACGTTGCCTCCGTTCCCTGAGGAAACCCAGTCCAAGGCGGAATCCGTGCCATTCCCTAACGTTCCCGGTGGCTGCACGGTTAAGCTCAACTGCTGGAACCCGATGCCTCCAGCATTGGTAGCGATCAGTTGGATCGCGTAGGTTCCATCCACCGTTGGCCGGCCTGTGATCAGCCCGGTGGTGCCATCGATGCTCAATCCGGCCGGTAAACTTTGTGCCCCCCAGGACGTCGGGGAATTGGTGGCCGTGATCTGATAGTTGAAATCTGCCCCCACCGCTACACTGGCAGTTAGGTTACTAGTAATGGTCGGCACCGTGCTGGTATAGGTGATCTGATCCACCCAGCCCGTATCCGCGCCTTCCACATCCGCATCCAATTTTTGGAAACTCCACCGCAGCGCCCATCCTCCGCTGGGAATGGAAATCGTTTCCTGCTTCCAATCCACATTGCCGTCGATGCGACGATATTCCGTGCCGCCGACCGTAAACACTAACGGAGCCCAGCGAACGTCGGCATTGACCTTCCACCAATAAGTTAGGGTTCCCGGACCCGTCACGATCGTTTCCATGTAGGAACTCTCGAAATCGTCCGCAGGCCCAGCTTGGGCGGCATCCACGCCATCGTGGGTGGTGGCGGATTGAATGAACCAGCCGGAATTCGGACTCAGCGTCCAGGCGAGACTGGTGTCGGTTGCGGTAGCCAGTGCGGTCCCGGCCGCAATGGTGAAGACCATGGCCTTGGAGCCATTGCCGCCGGGGTTGGTGGCGGTTACGTTGGCATTGAACGTGCCCGCTGCGGTGGGAGCTCCGGACAATTGACCAGTGACGGAATTCAAGCGGATGCCGGGAGGCAAGCCAGTGGCGCTCCACGACGTGGGATTTCCGGTGGCTGCCAGCAATAACGAGAACGGGGTGCTCACGGTTCCGGAGGCACCCGTGCCAGTGGTTACGGTGGGCGCGACATAGATGCCGCCGTCGATGCTGTAGGCGCCCAGGCTTCCATAGTTGGAATAGCCGGTGCTGGCTGGAGTCCCGTAGCCCACGCCGGAAATTTTCATGTAATACGTGCCTGCTGTGACTGATTGCGTGATGCGCACGCGGAGCAATTCAGCAAGTTGCAGTTGCTCTTGCTGCGTCGGATTGGCCGGCAGGGAAATGATATTTACCCCGCTGGCGGATTGTAGCGTGGTCAGATTTGAGCGATACAGATCCACTCTGGGATTCAAGTTGCCCACCCCCATATTTTGCAGCAGGACATTATAGGGCGTGCCGGAACTGAACGGCTCGGATGGCTTCACCACCAGGCTCAGAGTGCCTGGTGCAGTTACGGTAAATTGGAACCAGTCCTCATCGTCTTCGCCTGCGGGCCCACGACCGATGATGCCGTTGGAGATAATACTATTTCCGCTAGTGGAAAGCGGAGAGGCCGTGGCGGATGTCGAACCATGGTCATCGGCGGCATAGCCAAATCCATTGCCATTCAGTCCCGTGTTGGCAATGATCGCCAAATCGTCTTTGGCATTGATGCTGGCTGGATTCGGGGAGACTTGGACACTGGCGTAGCCGTTGTATTCACCATTACACCACTGCGTCAGCAGTCCGAGATGCGTGCCCATGATCGGGCTCCATAGGCGTGGTAGCCCTGCCGTAGGTCCAGTGCCCTGCCCCACAAAGTAACCGCCGGGGTTGCCCACAATGCCATCGTGGTCCAGTCCCAACGTATGGCCCAATTCATGAGAGACGGCCCCGGCAATGGAGCGCCCGTTTTCCACCGTATTCCCAGCGGCATCAAATGAGGTGATAAACGCAAAGCAGGGCACGTCCGCCGCTTTGGCGACTCCGGCTAGTCGAAAACTGGACGTGTGAGACCGACCACCTTCCGGACTCATGTTCTCGGAGACCCAAAACCAAGCATCCGATGGAGTAATGATGCAGCGCATCCGCTTGCCTACGGCCGCACTCGTGTAGCGAGACTCGTCCGTCGTGACATTCACATTGAACGGAAGGAAATCTTCCTTCACATTTTCATAGATTTCGCGCATCTGCACCGCCGATAGCCCACAGTGAGCCACCGTAAAGGGATTGCCGCAGTTCCAATCGTGGGTGGCGCTGGCAGCGATGTTCGCTCCATCCATGTCCAGCAATAGCACATGAACGGCTGACGGGCGACTGTTCAGGAGGGGCACGATATCCAGGGTTCCCGCTGCGCTCTGCCGATGCCAGCCTGCGGGAACAGTCCCAGTGCCCACATTCGCTGGGGAAGGTGATGGAAAGAGCAGCGCGAGAGCAATTCCGAGGCAGTGGCGTTTTGATGATATTCTCATGATACAGATAAATGGTGAATGGTTCATCCGTATCTGCGACATCTGTGTTCCCGCATGACGCTCAAATTGTAAAAAAGCCGGAAATTTCCTGAGCCAAGGGCCGCAACCCTGAAGTTGATCACGGAACCAGCTTCTGCAACCGTTGCCAGGCCGCATGCTCGGCGGCCGTTAATTCACTTTCCGGACCCAGGGCCAGGAGAAATTCCTTCGCAGCAGCAATCAAGGGCGCGGCCGCGCTCGCCTCTAGTGCTTCGGCCGTTTCCGCCGCCGCATTGCCCATGACGCTGCGCCATTCCGTGCGCGCATCCCTGGCACAAAGTTTTACGGCCTGCAACAGTGGCAGGAGCTGGCTTGCCGCTTCTGGCGAGCGTTGCAGCGCCACCAAGGTGTGCGCCATATGTTTGGCATTGGAGGCCACATTGCGGGCGGCGGTGACATTGTCAGGATGCGCCAGAAATAGATTTTGTCGCAACTCCAACGCTCTAGTAAACACGGGTTCAGCCTTGGCGAAGTCGCTCTCCTGCGTGTGGATTTCTCCAATGCGATTCAAGGTCGCGCTGGCACTCACATTCCACCACGTGCCCTTGGCAGCCGCCAGCAATGGCGGCATCATGCGGGCCAGTTGACGTTCGTAATGCTGCACCGCAGCCGCACCGCCTTCAATCCGTTCGATTTCCTTACCGGCCACTTCGGAGGCGCGGGTCAAGGCATATTGCGCAGACTCGGATTCCGGGTCCTTCAGCACTTCCTGAAACATTCGCTCCACTGCCGCCAAGCGGACCTCCACGGTGGAGGACAACGCGCGCATCGCCAGGCCACAGGCCGTTTCCAATGCTTCTGGAGTTGCGGTTAGGCTTTGCGCCTTGCGGGCTTCCGTCCATTTTGCAGCGGCCGTGTCCGCCTGTCCTTTGGCACTGGCACTCTCCGTCGTATCTCGGGCCATGCGACGGAAGATGGCGCACGCCGCCGCCAGTGGACGTTCGGCTTCAGCCGCATGTCCGGCCTGCAATAGACGTTGTCCTAGCCGCGTTGCTGCGCTGCCATACATCGTTTCGCGATATTGCTCACGAGCCTCTTGGGGGAGGAAGCGTCGGAAAATCGTCTCTTCCTCACGGACCGCTTTGACCGCACGCTCGAAGTCCTGTTGCTGCAATGCTTCCGTTTCCTCGGCCCGAAGGTAAACGCTTTTTACACCCCAGAGCGCAAAATCATCGTAGCTCTCAGGCCGTGCCAGCAGCGCTTCCAAGCGCTGAGTCCCTTGATTCGTCAAGGCTTGCGACTCTTCCAAGTGTCCGTGATCCCGCAGGAAACCGGCTTGATGGGATAACGACATCAGCACGAACTGAGATTCGCTTTGCTCCGGCGTCACGTCATCGTAGCCAGCCGCCACCGTCATCAGTTGCTGATGAGCCGCCAGGGCCCCTGGTAAATCTCCCTCCCCGTTCAGCGCATACCCCAGCTTGAACTGACCAGTGCAAAAGGTGTTCACATACGGCCAATCCCTCGGATGCCTCTGCACTAATTCCAAGCGCACGCGTTGCGCTTCGGTGTAGTGTCCCAAAGCTGCCGCAAGCTGCTCCCGACGCGTCGCCAGATCGCCCTTCAGTTGGAGGAAATCGCCCTTCCGCCGCAGGAAATCATCATCCTGCGGGGCGTCTTTCGGCACCGTGGCATAATACTCCTCCACCTTCGCCACTGTTTGCTCCAAAGTATCCAGACGGTTAAATTCAAACAGCCGCCACTGTAATTCATCCAGCATGAAGCCCACCAGTTTCTCCGCCTCCGATCGCGTTAGCTCGGCTGACGCCTCACTCCGTTCCGCTCGCCTCGTTTGCAGACTCGCATATCCCGCCACTCCCGCCATCGCAGCGGCCAAGCCCACGGCCAGGAACGCCACCCGCGTGCGCCGACGCAGTTTTCCTCTGGCCTCCCGGGCCCGCCGCTCTTGTTGGGCACGTCGATCCGCTGCTTGCATCAGCGCCGCTTGGAATTCCCTAACGTTGGCAAATCTTCGACTCGGATCACTCTGCATGGCCCGCAACACCACCCCGTCAAAGCCCGGATCGACTTCTGGATTGCGGAATGACGGGGGATCAAACACGCCTCGTGGCAATTCACCGGTCAGTAACTCATAAGCTAGGACACCCAGGCTGTAGATGTCGCTGGCTGCCGTTACTGCATCGCCAGCCAACTGCTCGGGAGCGGCGTATTCCAACGTTCCCAGAGTGGTCCCGCCCATCGTTAATCGCGAGTGCTCCAAATTTTGTTCTGTCAGCAGAGCCAAACCGAAATCCGCCAAGCGAGGTCGCCCATCCTTGGTGAGTAGCACATTGGACGGCTTGATATCCCGATGCACGATCCCCCGATCATGCGCCACGGCCACGGCCCCACAGATCGTTTCCAAGAGCGGAATGATCTCTTCCACCGACAACCGTCCCCGCGCCATGCGGACGGCCAGATCCTCTCCATCCACATATTCCATCACATAGAAAAGGTGCCCAGCCACGGTCTCTCCGGTGTCATAGACTGCCACGATGTCAGGATGTGAAAGTCCTGCGGTCGTCATCGCTTCCCGGCGGAAACGATCCGCAAACCCCGGGGTGTCTCCCAGCGCTACGGGTAGAATTTTTATGGCCACCTCTCGCTCCAGTTTCCGCTGCACCGCCCGGAAAACCACCCCCATTCCGCCCCGGCCGATCTTGCCCTTCAACTCAAAATCAGGCAACAACGGAGCCAGTTCGTCCAAGCTTGGCTCATAATCTGCGCCCTGAGCCGGAGTTTCCTTCATCACCAATCCCATCAGTCCGCTCAGGTTCAATCCTTGCAGAGGTTCGGTGATGGATGGAGGTGCATTGCTGATGGACATAAGCTCAAAGGGGCTCAATTTATATGCGTCAATCTAAGGCACTCATGATATCAGATTATGTCTAATTGATGTATCGGGAAATCCCCGATGGAGGAATAGTTGTCCGCTTACCGGTTTGTGCTCTATTTTGCGATAAGATGCTAAATGAACCCTTGAATCCGCCAGAATTTCCACCCACCCGCTGGAGCATGGTTTTTTCCGCTGCGGCCGGTGGATCGGCCGCGCGGGCTGCGCTGGAGGATCTTTGCCGCCTCTACTGGTTCCCTCTCTATGCCTTCGCCCGGCAGCAGGGTTGTGGCGCAGAAGACGCGGAGGATGCCACCCAGGAGTTCTTAGCTCAAATTACCAGTAGCGACTTACTCTCCACCGCCGCGCCCAACCGCGGTCGCTTGCGCACCTACCTGCTCTCAGCCTTCCAACGTGATCTCATCGATGCCCACCGTCGGGCCACGCGGCAAAAGCGGGGGGGCGGAATCCAGTTCATCTCCATCGATGCGATGGAGGCAGATACGCGTTATCGCCATGCCGCCGTCGTGGATGCTGCCGTCAGCACCTTTGACCGTGCGTGGGCGATCACCTGCCTGGAAACCGCCGCGTTGCAACTGCAAGCTGAATATGTCGCCCGCGGCCAAGGCGCGATTTTTCAAGCCTACCGCCCCTTCTTGGATCCGACCGGAAATAGCGATTACGCCGCCGCTGCCCAGATCAGTGGACTAGTCATCGAGGCCGCCCGTCAAGCCGTGGCCCGCTTGCGCAAACGCTACCGCAACCACGTCCGCCAAACCATTGCCGACACCTTGGAGACGCCAACGGAGAGCCTGATTGATGAGGAATTGGGCGCCTTGCAGGCTGCTTTGGTAAGTTGAGGGAACTGCCCCCGAGGGAAAGAGAGATGCACTTTGGGGTAACTCAAGGTAACAGGATGTTTAAAATGCCTTTACTCTGGGTTCTTCACCCAGGACCGTGAGTAAACAAGTGCAGGTGATGATGACCAAGCTCGGAGTCGAGAATCGCGCATCAGCCGTGGCGGCGGGGTTAGCTGGGGAGGACTAGGTTCGGTTGGTATGGACTGACCGCTGGATACGTGTCATTTCACACCACGCTTCTCCGCTTCGTTCCATGCGAATGGCAGGCGCTTTCCCAGCAGGACGTCGTAGATGCCGTGGTTGGTTTTGGTCATTTCTTCTAACATGGGTTTCCAGGGGCGGTCGGTCACGCTGAAGAGGCCGGTGTTGGCGCTTTCTCCGTTGTATTTGCTGAACCAGCGGCCCGTGGTGGCTTGATCAATGAGGGTGAACCACTCGATGCCTACGACGAATCCTAACGCAGCAGCTTGTTCGACGTAGTTGCGATACATCAGGCCACGTTCCTGTTGGGTAAGGACCTCGCGACCGCCCGTTAGGCCGGAATCGCGTGGTGAGGACCAAAAGAATTCGCTGAGCATCATGGGCTTGCCTGTCCAATCGTGGATGCGTTGCAACAGGGCCTTGTCCAGCGCGTAGGTGTAGTAGTTGAAGGACATGACATCGAAATATTTTCCTGAAATGCGGCAGAGTTGCTCGTCGTTGATCGTGATTGGCTGGAGGCGTGTTCCCAGCAGCAAATGATGCTGATCATGCTTGCGGTAGTTCGTGCTCACGAGTTCGAATGATGTTTCCAGGAAGATACCTGTGAACGCTTTCACGTCCGCCTTGGCAATGTCCGTGGTCACGGCCATGCCCTGATGGAGGAGTTCGTCGAAGCTCGCTGCGTGGCTGTTCCAAGCGGTGTTGAATGCGGCAACGGTCGGATGGCGCTCGCGCAGAAATTCCACGAAGCGTTTCTTGCACGCCTGGCCGCCAGTGAGTGATGGGATCACTTTTGGCAGCTCATCATATCGGGGTTCGTTGATCATGAAATAACCAATCAGCAAAGGATCATTGGCACGAGCGGGCAATGTTTTAGCCAGTTGGTCCGCCACAAGCTTACGCACCTTCTCATCGAATGGATCGAATACTTCCCATGCTCCAGGAATGCGTGGGATGCCTTGCCATTCGCTGATTTCCAGTGACAACACGTAAGGAAAACTGGCGTCTGTGGCGGCCTTGGGCGGCACGGCGGAGAACGCGCCCATGGAGTTGAAACCAAATTTCCTGACACGATCAATCATCCGTTTCGCGAAGACATCGTGCTCATAGGCGCGACCAAATTTCCGAATGGTGTTGGCGACGTAGAACGAGAACGCGCTGGGATCTTTGTCCCGGAAGGCGCTGGCGAATTCGCCTTCGGCCTTGGGTAGCCACTCGTAAATTCCCTCACGCCCCGCGATGTAGGTGTAGTCATCGCTGGGTTGGAAACCACAGACTCCGGTGTGGAAAAAGGCGTTGCCGGCGGGATCCACCAGCCAGCTTTTGCCGTCTGATTGCTCAATGTGAAAGAATCCAGTTTTCTTCAATTTCAACGCTGCGCCACTGTCTGGCAATCCGCCGAAGGCATCACGCGCAGGAGTTTGAAGACTGGCGTAATATTTCTCATCACTTGATTTATCAGCGTTTAAGGCATCAGCGCTCGCGACCTTCTCGGGCCATGTTTCCAGAGTTGATTGGCCCAGAGAATCGACCAATTTCTTTCCCACGGTGGCGGCATCGGAGGTGATGGTAAATGTCAGTTTTGGCTGATCTCGATTAAATGGCACGAAGCATTTCCAAGCATAGATGGGCCAGTTCCACTCGCGGTTATCCGTGAGTTGAATGAAGGAATACGGGGGCGAAGTCAGTTGCAGACTGAGCCCCTGCGCGCCCGTGATGGTGGTGCGAGTGGCGTTGCCGCTATAGAACTGTGGCGGGTTGGATTTCTCGCGCGGGAACGAGCCGGTTTGGTCGCCCATTTTCCAAGTGCCACCTTTGTTGAAAGCGATGTCCACCATGAGATCAACGCTCACCGTCCTCACATCTGACGGCGTATCCGCAAAGGCAAAAGTCACCTCTCCCGATTTACTAACGGATACACCCACACTCCCACCGCCTTCGTATTTCAGCGTGGCGGCGACTCCTGCCGCGCGAGCCTCGACGAGTTTATGCACGGCCTGGTGCTTCTCATTGGTAAATGCAGGATAGGCTAGTTCAAACTCTCCCAAGCTCCCGGCACTGATGACGATGCCTTTCTCCGTGGTTTTTAGTTCGGCGGTCTGGCCGTGTTGCACGGAGAGCAGGAGGATGAGGGAAAGGAAGCTGGGTCGCATAGTGGGACGGACGATGACACGGACTGATGAAGGCGATATTGCTTTTTGGCGTAGGGTGCGGATGTCATGCACCAGAAAGGAGTCGGGGCGGCTCGCCCCGACTCTATTGCTAGCAGGGGCGGGCCGCCCCTGCTCCCTTGGGGCGCTTGGTCACCAGGTTGATCGAACCACCGACCGATCCTGCGCCGCTGGACACCGAGTTGGCGCCGTTGGTCACTTCCAGCTGTTCGAGGTTGAACGAGTCCGAGCGACTATAGGCCGCGCTGTCGCGCACGCCGTCCTGG
>JANOAV010000061.1:0-7777 GCA_031411295.1 Verrucomicrobiales bacterium
CACGGAGTTCGACATCTTCCACGGCGACACCCTGCTCAACGAGTGGGACATGATGCGGGAGGCGAACCCGGCCAAGAAGCCGAGCTTCGACGCCATCGTCGCCAACCCGCCCTTCAGCTATCGCTGGGACCCGACCGACGCTCTCGCCGACGACGTGCGCTTCCAAAAGCCACGGCCTCGCTCCCAAGTCTGCCGCCGACTTCGCCTTCCTGCTGCACGGCTTCCACTTCCTCAAAGACGAAGGTGTGATGGCCATCATCCTGCCGCATGGCGTGCTCTTCCGTGGCGGGGCCGAGGAACGCATCCGCACCAAGCTGCTGAAGGACGGCCACATTGATACCGTCATCGGCCTGCCCGCGAACCTCTTCTACTCCACCGGCATCCCGGTCTGCATCCTCGTGCTCAAGAAGTGCAAGAAGCCCGACGACGTGCTCTTCATCAACGCCGCCGAGCACTTCGAGAAAGGCAAACGCCAGAACCAACTGACGGAAGAGCACATCGCCAAGATCATCGACACCTACAAGAACCGCACGGAAGCGCCCCGCTACTCCCGCCGCGTGGAGATGCCCGAGATCGAGAAGAACGACTTCAACCTTAACATCTCCCGCTACATCAGCACAGCTGTGGGTGAGGAAGAGATCGACTTGGAGGAGACCAATGCTGGACTGGTGGAGATCGAGGACGCTATCAAGACGGCGACGGCGAAGCACAATGGTTTCCTGAAGGAGCTGGGGCTGCCCCAGCTACCCTAGCGTGTGCGCGGCAAAGCTCACCGGTGGGATAAACGCATCACGACGGACGAACGACGATCTGCCCTGAAAGTGGCTTTCCCACCGTAGCCCAGTGCCTCTGGCCTGGGCTGGAGTTCGGGCATCCTTGCCTGAACGGTGTTACCCAAAAGTGATCTCCTTTCGGCTCCAGCCGATCCCGCAACTTACGGGAGGACCACCTGCGGGACTTGCACCAGCACGCGGTAGAAATATTTGGGACCGGTAATGGTGCGATTGATGGGCAGGAGCGGCCAAGCCGTGGGATTGCTGCCGGGGACCAGGGTGGGGAGACCGTCCCGGGTCCAGGTGAGGAGGTTGGGGCTGGTGAGGACTTGGTAGGTGCGCGCTTGGAGGTTGTCCGTGCGGACGTTCAGGGTTACCGTGGTCGGGCTCGTCTTGGTGATATTGCTGATCCCGAAGTGGGAGTTGGCAGTGGCGTTGCCGGTTCCGTGAGCGACTTCCCATTCATCATACCTGCCATCGAGGTCTGCGTCGTTGCAGACGCGGAGGGTGGCTTGTTTGAAGCGGAAGACTTCGCTGGTGGTGGCGGCTACGTTGCCGAGGATGGCGGCGGTGATTCTCAAGCGGAAGCTGACGGCCTCCGCAGGGACGGTGCCTACGAGGATGAATTTACTGGTCCATTTGATGTCGATGGTCTTTTGCTCCAGATTGAGTTCATCCGCCAGTGGGGTGGCTCCGCCAGAGATAACGCCATCTTTGTTGAGGTCGAAATCGTCGGTCAGGGTCTCGATAACCAAGGCTCCGCTGGGCAGGGTGGAAATGAGTTCGACCTTCAGGGTATCGTCCACCTCGAAACCGCTGTTGGTGCTGGTATCCGTGGCTTCCACCTCGAGGACGAGGCATTTCTCTGTGCCCGGTGCCACCGCCACGGAGTCGGTCGTAAGAACCGCACTGCCAGGATCCATGGTGACCTCATTCGCAGTAAGGCCAGTCGCCTGGGTCTGACGGAAAATGGTGGGGGCGGTGCTGGCCTGAAGGTAGGTGGTATTGAGGTAGTTGATCCCCAATACCAGCGGCACGCTGACGGTGGCGGTGGTGGTGCAATTCACATCGGCCGCATCCCGAATACTGAGCAGAGCACTGGGCGTAAAGGCACTCAGCGGGACATTCGTGAACGACTTCGGCACCCCGTAGTTGCCAGTGGTGGCGAGTGCGGTGGGAGCGGTGGGAGCGGTGAGACTCCATCCGCTGGCGCTGAGACCGCTGCCGGCTCCGGCCACGGTGAGCGTGAAGTCCACGGTATCCGTGGTGCCGCCGACGAGTTTCCGCACCACGTTGCTCACCGAGGCATAGATGGCACACGGAATTTCTGCAAAATCCAGCGTTACGTCATCGATGGCTTGGTGTCCATCCGTTCCGGCGGATTCGTTAGGGTCAGTCCACTTCAGGGTCAAATATTGTCCTGGGAGAATGGCGGTCAGCCCATCGGCAGGCAACGGAAGGTAGTCAACCGCACTGCGGTTGAGCGCTAAATTACCATCCAGAGCCGTATTAATCGTGGTGCTGGAAATCTGAGTGCTGGCACCCCCGGGCAGGGCGGTGAATCCCGCTCCCGCCACGGCCGCACCAGCGCTGGGGCCGGAGGCAAGGCTGGTCAGCGGAGCATCGCTCACCGCATAGTAGGGGGTGATTTTCTCGGTCATATTGGCGACGCTGCCGCTGCGCCAGAGTTCCTCGGCATAGCGCAGGCGGGAGAGCTTCACGGGCAGGTTCCCCACATTGCGAATGACCACGGCGTAGGAAATATTGGCCAGCCCTGAAGTGCTGGCCGCTTTGGATCCGAGCGCCCGATCCGTCGGGGCGGTGGTGGAACCGCAATTGATCAGCCCATTGAGGGCCACCGTGCCACTGCTGGGCTGGAAGGTGCCGCTGGCGGTGGCCCCATCATTGATCTGCGCATACCAACTGGGCACGGTGCTGTTGTCCACCCACGGCCCGGAAGCGCTGCTGACCGTATTGAAATCCTGCACCACCGCTGCCGTGCCGGTGCCGGTGCCGCCAGCATTAATCGTGAGCGTAGTGCCCGTGGTGGGAGTGAGGCTTGTGGTGATGGTGAACGTCTGCACCGCGCTCGTTAGGACGGGAGATCCATTGTCCTGCAAGGAAACAGAGACCGTGGCCGTGCCGCCAGCGGTAGGTGCGGGCACGTAACTCAAGGTGCCGTCGGGTGATACCGTGGGCGTGCCGACGAACAAGCCAGGATTCGTCGTTGCAACGATGAAATTTACCGCCTGAGTCGTCTCCCACGAGGCTCCTGGGCTGATGCTTGCAGCCCAACCACTCACCGTCTGGGGGCCAGCGTTCGTAAAGACACTTTGGTTGGCGCCCTTGGTGAAGCTGGGCGTGAAGTTTGCCGCCGGGCCGATGTTGAGCTGGATGGTGCCCTCTAGACTATTAAAGCCCGATACCTGAATGCGATACACCGTGCCCGCCACCGCACCGAAGCTAAGCTTGGAAGTGAAACTCCCGTCCGCATCATCACTAAAGGCAAGCTCAGTCAACCCGTTGACGCTGCTGCCAGTGAGAAAGGCCAGCACCGTGTCGAAGTTACTGCCGATGGTATCCACCTGATAGCCAGCCGTCACGGGTGCCGTCCATGTCCACCAGACGGACTTGGTGCGCAAGGAGCCCTCGTTCGGGACACTCACTGGCTCACCCGGCTCCAAGGTGGCACCGGCATTGCAACTGGCGGTGCGGACGACGGCTCCACTGAGCGGCATGGCGGCAGCGAAGTCATCATTGAGCGGACGAGCGATCCCAGGGGTGTGGGTGAGGTTTTCTCCGCCGAGCAGGGTAAAACTGCCATCAACCGCCGTCTTGGCTCCCGTGGCGAAAAAGACCTCGCCTCCCGCTCCTCCAGCGTCCTCCCACATGGTGAATTCCACGCCATAAACGCCCGGCGCAAGATTCGCCACTCCCAACGTATCGGAGTTGCCTGTCGGCGCATCGAAAGTCAGGGTGTTGCCGACGTGTGCGGGGTTGGCGGGGTTGGTCGGGTTGACCCGAGTGCTACTGGTGAAGACGGGATTGGCCGATCCATTGGTAGAAAAGAGCCTCAACCGACCTCCGTCATCGCCCGCGAATCCGAACGTGTAATCACCTGCCGTAGTGATCGTAAGATACGCCCGGGCCTGGGTGGCAAAGTTGTTGTCGTCTTGATTGCTGAGGCCCTGCGGGGTGAGATTATCGCTGAGGAACAGAGTGCTGCCAGCAGAGAAATAGCGATCGTTAGGCGAACCGTTCAAATCGCTGAAATTCACCGTTGGAAATACTCCTGTCAGTTGCGTGGCAGCTGGATTCGCCAGCAGCAAATCGGTGTTCGCTAAATTTCCTAACGTCGTGACAGGCGAAGTAAACACATCCCGCACTTCCCAGGCGCAATCCGCCTGAATGCCTGCCTCCACGGCTCCGATATCCGTTGCGCCCCACTGGGGACGCCGAATGCCGCGTTGATCCGTAGTGAGAGTAGTCGTAACAATCCGGTCCCGAACCGGACTACTTAACAGCGGAACCATCGTGGGAGCAGCGCCACCATTCCTCGCCAGCGGACCGAGCCGCGGCAGGAGTGGAGCGGCCAGGGTGCCAACATAGTCGCCATTCGCATTCGGCAGGCCTGGAGTGGTTAGGCTAGCATAACTCCCCGCTGGCACCCCAAAGAGATTGCTGCCAGCCCGCGTCACCACCGTGCCCGCCCCACCGATATCCCGATCTGAATTGGTCGTTACATTTCCTGCAATAATGCAATTCGTGATGGAACCCGTGCTGCCTTCAATGACGATCCCGGCCGTGCCGCCGTTGCCATTATTGTTGGAGATCGTGCAATGATGCAGACTGAAGGGCGCGTTATTCGACCAGATGGCCCCGCCGAAGTTAGCGGTATTTCCCCCCATCGTGCAGTTCTCCAGTTGCAGCGAGCCACTGGTGTTGAAGCTAGCGATGGCTCCGCCGCCATTGGTCGCGGTATTTCCGACCAGCGTGCAGCCTTTGAGCGTGAGATTACCCGTGCTGGTAATGGCTCCGCCTGCGGCTCCGCCGCTATTACCGCCAGTGAGCGTAAGGCTTCGCAAAGTCACCACTGCGCCCGTGGCCACATTGAAAATGCGGGTGACATTATTTCCGGAAATGGTCACTCCAGCGGGAAGGTCGGAGGCGTCGATGATGACGCCGCCGGCATCGGAAATGGAGAGCGGTGAACTCAGCCCAATGGTGTCAACCGCCTCGCCATCGAAGACGGCGGGATCAAATTTGATGGTGTTCGGTCCCGTCTGAGCCAAGGCCGTGGCGATGATGGCCCGCAGTGAGCCAGGGCTAGAGTCACTCGCATTGGTCACGATGAGCGGTGGCACTTCTCCGGTAACCGCCAACCGATCAAAGAGGATGTTTTCCCCCACAATGTTCGTGAAGGCCCGGATGCGCACGGTTAGCGTGGTGGCCGTCGGCAGGTTGAACGTAAACGTCTGCAAGGCCGCAGTGAGCAGCGTGCCATCGCCAACATTGGTGGCATCGCCCGGAGAGTTGTCCTGACGCATATTTCCCTGGGCAGCGGCATCAGAGTAAAAAGCGAGAACGTTTTGAAATGGCCCGCCATCCGCACTGGCCTCTACGCGGAGGAAATCCGGCACCGTTCCGCCATCGTAGTTTGGGCCACCGCCAGCGGCCACCCGCAGCTCGCCGGAGAGATTCACCAGGCCAGAAGCATTGAGGTTAAAGGTCACCAGTTCGGTGAAATTTGCGTTATTGTCCACATTCTCCACGCCCCAGGCAAAGGTGCCGTCGAGCCCAGTGACCGCCCCTGGCTGCACACGTGCGAACATGGACGGCGGAGCAGAGAAGCCACCATCAACGGCATAGCGGGTGCCACGGCCGTCCGTTTCCCAGCTTTCCACGAAGGGCAGCGACTGCGTGACGATGGCATCCACGACTGTGATGTCGCGGATGGGAGAGTTGCTAGGGTTCGTGCCATCGCTGGCGCTGAAGGTGATGCGGCGCGCGGCGGTGGAGGGGGCGGTGAGGTTGGTGTTTCGGTAGGTCACGCTGCGCAGCACGGCTTGGTAGGAGGCCTTGGTGGCGGAGCGGCTGATGGTGAGCGAGCCAGTGGCTGCATTGAACACGATATCGCCCGCCAGGATGGCCCCGCTGGGCGTGGCTGCCAGGATGTCCTCACCGTTCACGTAGTTCTGGGTAATACTGACACTGGCGGAGGCGAGGTTGGCACTGTCAGAATCAGCCACCGTAATGGCCGGAGCGATGGCTGTGGCACTGCTGCCTTCCGTAAAAGTCAGATTGGTTGCAGGCACTCCAGCGAGGACTGGAGGATTGGTGGCGGAGTTTTCGCCAAAGATGCGGATGTTATCAAACGCGATCAATTCACCCGTGGCATCGCTCTCAAAGGTAACGCGGATCTGGACGGTGTTCCCCGTGGGGATCGAATAAATGCCCTCCCGCAATGTCGCATCCAGCGTGGTGGGATTCGTGCCGATGGGATTCACATCGCCCCCAACATCATTTCCGTCGGCATCGAAGGACAGTTGCGCGGGAAAATCAATGACGTTAGGAGAAAACTGCACCACCCGCTGGAAGGCCCCACCGTCAATACTAGCCTCGATCTTCAGCTTATTGATATAGAGTGGCGAGTTAAGAAAATTTTCATATTCAGCAAGACTTACCGTGCCACTGATGTCACGTCCCGGTGCCGCCATCAGCAGCCGAACCTGATTGTTAATCTTGCCAGCGATGCTGACGGAATTGGTCGTCAGCGAGACTTCCTGCGGTCCCACCACGGCAGGTAAGGTGCGTGGCGTATCGCAATCCTCAGCAGCAAAAATCTTAGTCCCATCTGCGCCCGGCAGAAAGCGATTCCCGCTCACCTTTGAACCGTCATTGGGGATCACCGAGAAATAGTCCGTCAACGGAGAGGTGGCCAGTTCAATGAATTGGGGCACGGAAGTGGTAAAGCCAATGGATCCCACCGTGCCCTCAAACGATTCCTGGGCAATTTGCGTGGGAACCGCAGAAGCCAGCGAGGGAATGAACAGCGCCAAGCAGGTCCAAGAGAGTAAATTAAGTTTCATGGTATTGAAGGAGGGGAATTGCCGAATCGGAGTGGAAACAAGCTAGAAAACAAAAGGAGAAATTCAAACCGCAGCGGAAACGTGATGAAGGATGACGCGGACCGGCTTACCCGCGGCAAGAAAAGCAAGCGCATTCCCTCGCGCCCGAACCCGTCCTCGATCATCTGGCAGTTTTGGCACGTGCAGCGACAAACCGCTCAGGTCCGTCACGCCACAATGTAATTCCGGCACCCCGTCCGCCCCGGTCTCCGCGCGCACCCAGTCCAAGAACGCATGCAGCCGCTGGTGGAGGCCAGATAGCTCCGTTGGCACCACTTGGCGAGAAGCCTTTGTCAGCGGATAAAGCGCAGCTCCAGTGGCGGTGAGGACAGCAAAGGTGAGAATGTGGCGGCGGGATTTCATAGGATTAGTGCTGGCGGGTAACGGATAAACGCGGAATCAAAGTGGCCTAACGGGTTGCGTGCTCTCTTTCGCGAGATCTCACAAAACGTTGCAACCAAACTCAAAATTGTTCAGCAACGTCTCCGTGACAGCCGTTGCAGTGAGAAATTTGGCAAATCTAGCTTCACGTAAGCACAATATAGGCGAACCGAGAACAACTATTATTTAGTTAGGGTAACCATAACCATGCAGGGCTCCTAAACTAGCGCTGCGAGCGTCTCGTTCGGCCTGGCTCAGGGCCTGGTCCAGCGGCCTGGGTCTATTGCGGTCAAAGTATGAGATGGAACGACCAAATCGGTTGAATCCGAATGCCCCCGCGCTTATGCGCAGCACATGACTTCCCGTGCTTCAGTTGGATTAGGCTCTGCGATTGCGATTGTGATCGGAAACATGATCGGTGTTTCCATTTACGTTTCGCTGGGCTATCAAGTGGGCGCGCCAGCATCCCACAGCGCGGGCATGATTTTGCTGCTG
>JANOAV010000062.1:0-42708 GCA_031411295.1 Verrucomicrobiales bacterium
GCCAACACCGACCTCGAAAAGCAAACCGCATAGGCCCGCCGATCAGCCACCGAGGCCGAAGGCGCTGAGTGAATCACCGGGCCTGTCCAACAACTAATAGCTTTGAGGCGCAAAGCCGCTCAAAGCTATCTTTGAAGGTTCGCCGCGTTTCTGAGCAGAACGGAAACGGCGTTGACGCCCGTGCCGTAATTCCCGATGACAAGGTCCGATTTCCCGTCGCCGTTAAGGTCTCCGACGGCTACTTTGGCGGGGTTCGTGCCGGTGACATAATTAACCGCCGCTTCGAATCCGTTGTTGGCTTCGTTTCTGAGTAAAACCGAAACCGTGTTGTCGCTGAAATTGGTCGCAGCGAGGTCCGGTTTGCCGTCGCCGTTGAAATCTCCGACGGCTACGCCCGCGGGACCATTGCCGATAGGATAATCAACCTTTGTATCAAATCCGGTATTCGCCGCGTTTCTCAGCAAAACTGACACGGTATTGCTGCTAAAGTTGGCAGCGACAATATCCGCTTTGCCGTCGCCGTTGAAATCGTCGACCGCGACCGAGGAAGGAAAAGTTCCGGTGGTTAAATTGACCGCCGGGTCGAATCCAGTGTTCGCCGCGTTTCTCGTCAGGACCGAAATCTGGGTGGCTCCGGAATTACTGTTGGCGAAAACTATGTCCTGCCTGCCATCGGCATTGAAATCTCCAACCGCTGGATAAGCGCGTGCGGTCGATGAAATAGACGACGCGGTAAACGCCGCCGCATTGAAAGTGGTGCATCCGGCGGGGGTCGTAACCGTGAGATTGAATGTTTTGGCCGTCGCCCCACCCGCATTGAAAGCCCTGACCGTTACCAAATAAGATTCGCCTACGCGGTTCGCCGGATGCGCGTTCGTCACGCGGACCAGGCCGGTCACGGGGTCGACAACCAACTCGCCTTTGAAATCAGCGGTGGTCGTCGCAGTGGCATAAGTATGGTTGGTCGGCGCGGCGGTTGGCGTGATGGTGGCGTTGCCGCCGAGAGCGATGGAAGTGTTCGCATAATCGCCCACCGTCGGAGCTGCGATGCCGGTCGCCTGGATCGTAAAGTTAATCGGATTTTCGTCCGCATCGTTGTTGGCAAACGTGACGGTCGTTGAGTGCAAGCCCAAAGCCGTCGGAGCCACTCTGACTTTGAAGGTCGTGGTGCCGAACAACGGGAGCGAAGCAGCCGGTTGCTGGGTGACGATAAAGGCGGCGGCTTGCCCGCCCGTTACCGAGACCGTTCCGATCGTCAGCGTAGTCGCGCCGACGTTTTCAATCGTAAATGTCCGTTCGCGCGTATTGCCGACCCCGACCTGACCGAAATCAGTGTTGTCGGCGGCTGAAGGCGTCGTGTCGCCATCAACGATAATGACGTTGCTGCCTCTAACGACAATTTCCTGCGTCGCTGACACGATCGTGACAGTCAGATTAGCGTTGGTTTGCAACCCGCCGTCCGAGACGGTCAAAACAACCGTATAGTCGCCCGTCGGCGTGCCGCCGCCGGCCCCGACAGTGGCGGTGATCGTGCCGTTGGTATTGACGATGCTCGAAACGGTGATGCCGGCCGGAACCGTCGTGGCCGTGACGGTCAGGCTGCCTGCCGCTGTTTCCGGATCACTGACCGTAGCGATCTGCGAGTTCGATGACGCGCCTTGCGCCCTGATTTGATTCGTAACACTGGTAAAACCCGGCGCGTTGTTGCAAACGCGCTCCAAAACATAAATTCTGCCGAGGCCGGTGTTGAGCGCGGTAATATCCTGTCGGTTATCTCCGTTGAAATCTCCGACCGCCACCGCGCCGACGCTGCTGGTGCCGGCATTGAAATCAATTCTGGCGTCGAATCCGTTGTTCGTCGCATTTCTGAGCAGCACCGAAATGTTATTGAAGGCGCCACCGGAACCACCGTTTGCCGTGACGATATCCTGCCGTCCGTCATGATTAAAATCTCCGACCGCCAATTTAACCGGATTAGCGTCGACGCCGTAATCAACCTTTGCGTCAAATCCGTTGTTCGCGGCATTTCTGAGCAGCACCGAAACGTTGTTGCTGAGACTGTTAGCCGTCGCAATATCCTGTTTCCCGTCGCCGTTGAAATCTCCGGCAACGATTGCTGAAGGAACGAAGCCCGCAGTGAAATCGGCTTTCGGGTCGAAGCCGTTGTTCGCCGCGTTTCTGAGCAAGACCGAAACGACGCCGTTGCTTAAGGTATTAACCGTGGCGATGTCCTGTCTGCCGTCGCCGTTAAAATCTGCGACCGTCACCGAAGCCGGACGATCGTTGACCGCGAAATCGACTTTCGCGTCGAAACCGGTATTAGCCGCGTTTCTGAGCAAGACCGAGACAGTAAAGACGCCCGTGCCGTTATTAGCGGCAACAATATCCGGTCTGCCGTCGCCGTTGAAATCTCCGACCGCCACTGAAATGGGATTCGTGCCGGTGACGTAATTAACCGCCGCGTCGAATCCGTTGTTCGCCGCGTTTCTGAGCAAAACCGAGACGTTGTGATTGGTATTGTTCGCCGTGACAATATCTTGTTTGCCGTCCCCGTTGAAATCCGCGACTGCCACTGAAGTCGGGCTGCTGCCGACGGTGTAATCGACTTTGGCGTCGAAGCCGTTATTCGCCGCATTCCTGAGCAGCACCGAGGCGACGCTGCTGCTGTTATTAGCCGTGACAATATCCTGTCTCCCGTCGCCGTTGAAATCTCCCACCGCCACTGATTGACTGCCGCCGTTGCTGATATTAGTTGCCGTAAATGACAGTGGGACGACCACATTGCAGCCAACCGGAGTCGTCACCGTCAGATTAAACGTTCTCGTCGTCGTTCCGTCTGCATTGTAAGCCGTCACCGTCACCGGGTAGAATTCGCCCGCACGGTTCGCCGGATGGGCGTTGGTGACGCGCACAACTCCGGTCGTCGGATCAACTTCCAATTTGCCCTTGAACGTGGCCACCGTCGCGGCGGTCGCGCTCAGCGCATTGGCTGGCGTGGCGCTTGGCGTGATGGTTGTGTTGCCGCTCAGTGAAACGGCCGTGTTGGCATAATTACCGAGCGTCGGGGCCGCCCCCTGCACTGCCTGGGCGTAGAACGCCAGAAGGAGGAAAAGGAGATTGCGGCCGGGTGCAGCGTAAAAACGAGGAGGCGTTTTCATCGAGGGAACTGCGGATCGCGTAAAGCGCAGTCTCTGATAGAAATTTGCTTTTTCAGGGGGGCGCCCGGCCTTCGTGGGGTCAATCATGGTGTTCTGCATGGGCTGGCGGGGCGGTTCATGGTGGATTTCTTATTCTCATGAGCATAGCTCTCCTGCTCCGCGTTGCCAAGATTTTTCTTAGCCGCGGATTTTTACGGATTTGTTCGATGAACCCTCCCTACTCGGTGGATTCCAAGAGGAGGATGCGACCGTCTCCGAGGTCAATTTCTGGGGCCTTCCAAGCGTGGTCGGTGCTTGAGGCCGCCGAAGTCCCGGATGCGCGTTCGTTACGCGCACCACGCCCGTCGCCGGGTCAACTTCCAACTCGTCCCAGATCGTTCCGATGCTTGATCTCACCTGATTTCCGAAGGTTTTTCTCCACGATGCTCTGGGTGGCAATCCCCGCGTGATCCGTGCCCGGCAGCCACATCACTTCATGCCCCGTCATGCGCGCGCGACGCGCCAGGATGTCCTGAATGGTGTTATTCAGCACGTGGCCGATGTGCAGAATGCCCGTCACGTTCGGCGGCGGGATCACAATGGAA
Organism: Verrucomicrobiales bacterium; assembly: GCA_031411295.1. Taxonomy (GTDB): domain Bacteria; phylum Verrucomicrobiota; class Verrucomicrobiia; order Verrucomicrobiales; family V1-33; genus JAGNEJ01. The sequence goes on from JANOAV010000062.1 coordinate 3,743, forward strand.
TACTTCGGCTTGGACGAATGCTCGTCGCCATGGAAGCACTTGGCTTCCAACCAAGCGGCATACCACTTGGCTTCCACATCGGCGGGGAGATAGGCTTTGGAAAGTTCTGACATAAAAAGAATGGGGGAAAATGAAACCGCAGGGACAGCCAGCGGGCGGGGAATATCCCGGGACCGCGCGGAAAGCGAACCGGGAATCTGGCATCCCAACTTGAAATTTAGCCCTCCCCCACCCCAACCCTGCTCCTTTTCCAAGGCACCGCCAATGTCATCCCCAGCAGATCCAGCGAGCCCAGCAAATTGAGAATCGGCCTCCCTGAATCTGCTTTAAAATGAAGCTTGACTCACCTCATCCTTCCTTGAGGGTCCAAATATGGGAGTATTCGGATATGACAAAGAGTTTCCAATTGCGAGGCAGTCGCTGATGTCGAGCAGGCTTAGGACCTGTTTCAACGGGGTGGACATTGCAGTCGGAACTGGGTTCTTCATTCAGACCGAGGATGACGAAATATTCCTGGTCACTAACTGGCACAACGTCACTGGTCGTGATCCAAATACACTCGCCTGCATCAGCCCAAGGGCAGCAATTCCTGATTCTCTGGTTGTAGAGTGCCTTGTTGAAAAAAAGGATGCCTCCAAGAATCGGCCATTGACTATGCCTGTGAAATTAAATCTTCCCCTGTATCGCGATGAAGAAATGATGGAACCGCGTTGGAAGGAACATGGCGTGTGGAAGGAGAGGGTGGATGTGGTATTGGTTCCTGTGACTGCGGATCAAATGACAGGCATGCCTGAAGGTTGCACTTTCGTTTTCCTTGAGCGGGGTGACGATAAAATCCAGGTCGAGGTTGGAATGGATGTGGCGATTTTAGGATACCCTCGCGGAATTTCAGTGGGAATCTTCGAGGCACATTTCCCCATATGGAAGCGTGGAGCAATCGCATCGGAGCCATACCATCCCATTGATGATCTCCCTAAATTCTATATAGACAGTGCGACGAGGGAAGGAATGTCAGGATCGCCCGTGTTTGCCTGCGCGTCGGGGCCGATTCGTTACGAAGGCAGTCCATATGTTGCCCAAAGCCAAGGCGTCGTCCGCCGCTTTCTGGGCGTTTACTCCGGAAGGACTGGCAATGACGCCCTCGGAGCACAACTTGGCATCGTGTGGAAAGAATCTGTTCTGGCTGAGATTCTAGGGTTTGGCATTCAGGGGCAATCATCTGTTCTGCTCACATCAAAGACGGCGGGAGACTGAGATCGCGACTATACATCGGTCGAGCACAGAAAATATTTTTACCAACGTTTGGACCCAGCCCTCTAAGCGTTTCCGCGTTCTGTCGCCGTGATGCTGACACGGTATTCTTCGACCATCCAGCGCGGCGGTTCGTGATGCTCTAATTTGGGTGCGGTGCAATAATGCAATTTGAAAGATAAGGGGTTTTATTTTTGCGCAGGGGGCTTCTGGGCCTCAAGCTTGCGCATCAATTCATTTTGTCTTTCCTGAAGTCTGGATAGCTTTCTTTCAGCCAGCGCCTCTTCCTCGCGCTGTTCTTTATCCACCTCAGCCCTGACTTCATCCTCAAGTTTAATCTTGCGCTTAAGTTCTTCGCGCTCTGCATCATGCTTGGACGTTGGCTGTGTGATTCGAGGTTTCTGATCTGAAGATCCTTTGAAATACGTGTAAAGAGCTAGTCCAGCGGTCACGAGCAAAACAAAGTAAATTCCAGCGCGCTTAGGGTTCATCATGAATTGAATTTGGTGGAGATTTTAAATAGAAGAGGTCTTAGTGCAATTTCGTCGGGAGAGGCTTAACAAGTTCGGAGATCAGACAGGTCTGTGAATTTCTGACCAGATATTCCATGGAGCAGGGGCTTTTGCAACCCCCACTCCACGGATTCGGGGACCGGGATTACCCGCCGACGGCCACGGTTACGGTTTCACTCCAGAGGCCCACGGTGGTGTCGTCCACGCCGAAGATGCCACGGTATTTCCATTGGGTGAGCGTAGTGGGTTGCGGGTGGGTATCGGTGTAGCCGGGCGTGGTGTCGTAGGTGAGGTGGACGAAGCCTTTGCCGTCGCTGCGATCCACTTCCAGGCGCAGAACGTCGAGGAATTTGCCGTTGCCGTCGAATTTCCAGGGGATCTGGACTCCGGCGGAGGTGACGTTGACGGTAAAGACGGGGCGCAGGGTGAGGAAGTCCGGCGGGGTCTCCTCTGGGCCGATGATGCGGAGATCGCTACACATGGCGGGGGTGCAAAGGTCATTTTGTTTGAGTTCTCCCACGAGGTCGAAGAGGCGGGTGAGGCTGCCTTCCTCCTGGGCCACGGCTCCATTAAGGGGCGGGGCGGTGAAGACGGGGAGGACGAGGGTGCCGCCGGTGCCGGTCTGGGCTTGTGCTGCGGCGGCGGTGCAGGCGGTGGCCCAGGCGCGAGTGGCGGGGAGGTAGCTGCTGAGCACGTAGTCCAGCCATTTGGCATCGGCCACGGCGGCATCTCGCTGGTCCGTGGTGAGGCCGATGGCAACGGAGTAGCCCGGGAGTTTATTGGCGAAGTTCTCCAGCCAGATGATTTGTTCGGCTACGCGGGATGGGTAATAGTCTTGTCTTTTCATGGGTTTGTTTTTTGGTTTTGGTTGCGGTGTGCTTGTGGTGGCGGGGGAAGTGTATCCAGGGTCTCCGGGCTCAAGGACATAGGCGGCCGGATCCCCCCAAAAAATGTTGGGATTATCGTAGGTCCAGGGCTGTCCAGTGGTGGGATCTACGGAGTCCCAGGTGAGGAATTTCATGGTGGAAATGGGGTAATCTGTGTGGCGGGGGCATTCTGCCCCCAAGCCCCGATGGACGGGGAATCGCAGGGCGCTTGCATGGTTGGAGTGGGAGAGAGTTTCCCCAGGTAAATGCGCGTTTTCCGGTTTGCGGGGGGCTGGGGCTGGAGGGCAGAATGCCCTCGCCACGTTTTGGGGGCTCCCCCGCGCGAAATGGGGGCGATCCCAAGCGGGATGGGGGCTCCCCCGCGCGATTTGGGGGCGCCCCCAAATGAAATGGGGGTGCCCCCGGCTGACATGGGGGCGGCCCCGGACGAGATGGGGGTGGCCCCGCGTGACATGGGGGAGCCCCCAAATGAGACGGGGGAGCCCCCGTGAGAGTTGGGGGTGCCCCCAGATGGCAGGAAATTTCCCCCAAATCGCAGGGCAGATCCCCCATGTGCCGCACAGAGGACTGTGCGGACCACCTTCGTGGCGACGATGGATTTCCCATCACCCCCAGCCCGTGAGAAATATCCCCCAGCAGCGGGGAGGCGTTTCCTCCGTGTCTCTGCCATCGCAGAATGGGCATCCCGCACAATAGAATCGTGCTTCCCACATAAGGGGAGCGTGGCCACAGTCGCAAACGCAATGGGAATAGCAGAATTCACGGTTCTGCGCTTACACTATTTTTATATAGGGGTCAAGTCGTGCTATCGGGAAATCTAACGGAGAGGGTTGCCAAGATGGGTTTTCGCAGTCTTTCTGTCTAATGATGATTTGAGGGGCATGGAATTAACCGGGCTCCTGGAAACAACATTTGCTAGCGCACCTGACCAATCGTCCCGCCCTCGTCGAATTCCGCGGGAAACAGCTTTGACTCGCGGTCCACGTGGCCGCGAGCTACCGCGCGGCACCAGCGGATGACGTGCCGGGCCACTGCATTATCGTCATGCTGCAAACGAGCCATCGGTGGATGGCACCATTGCATCGATGCATCGGGATGGAGACACACCAACGAGACATCCCGCGGCACGGCGAGCCCCCGCTGCGTCAGAAACGCCAATGCGGCTATCGAGTAATCGCCTGACTCCAAGATCAGTGCCGTGGGCGGCGTGACGCGGAAGAGTGAGGTGAAAAGAGCATTCAAGCCTGCCGGGGTCGGCTCAAAGTCCGGTATGTGATAATCGTCCGCTGTGATTCCGTGTTGGGCCAGCACGGCGGTGTAAGCCATAATGCTCCGGCCCAACGGTTGCCGCCAGGAGCGCCCGCAGATGAGCACGAGGCGGCGGTGCCCCAGTTGCATCAGCCGCCATGCGACCGCACCAAGGGCGGGCGTGCCGTCAACGCCAGCACTCGCAATCTCCAGCCCGAGAGAACGACCTCCAATCGCAATCACGGGAACCGGCTGCGCTGCGAAGAACTCCAAAACCGCGAGCGGAGCCCCGGGCACGATCCACGCATCCGCCGGCGTGGCCGCCACGAACCGGGCAAGGCGCGATGGCGCGAAGTCCAGGTCAGTCTGCGTTTTGGCGGCAAATTCAACCGTGTGGCCCGACGCCACCAGACTTCGCTGAATATCGCGCAGCAGATGATGGATCGCAGTGCTCTCCTCCGCCAGCGGGACGTAGAGGAGAATGACGATCCGCAGTGTGCGCGACTTTCTGCCCTTCTCCCAGGCTGGGGGTATCCCGCCCCGGGCCAGCACCGTGCGCCGCCCGCCTGCCTGGCCCGCACTCACCAGTCCCTCTTTTTCCAGCAGAAGCAGGGCCCCGCGCATGGCTCCTTTGGAGACTGCGCACTCCTCCGCCAGCCGCAATACGCCGGGCAATTCGCCCCGCCAGCGGCCACTGCGCAAACCTTTGCGCAGGTGCTCCGCAGTTTGATCAAGGATGGAAATGCGACGGACTTTATTCACAGTTGCAAGATAGGCCGGAAAACGGCTTATTCGTCAACGTGAAATTGTTTTCCAGTTTGCGAAAATCGGTCATCCTTTAGCCTAATTATGTTATTTTCAATTCCGATTATGAAACAAACGACACTAAAATCACTCCTAGTCTTCCGAGGCTCGCAGATTCACGCAAAATATTCGCGACCAGGGTTGCTGGCGCTGCTGGTCTTCACGGGAATGAACCTGAGTTTTTCCGGAACCTTGCGCGCCGAAGCCCACACCGCCGGCACGCCCGTTTTGAACAGCAGAGCCGGGGCTCCTTTTACCATCTACCTCGATTTTGGCGGGTTCCATTACACCGGCATGTGGGCCGAGCATACTCCTGGCGTCTGCGCTCCCTTTGACGATGCGGCCCCCAACGGCACCTTCAGCGCCCCCCAGATTGAAAGAATCAAAACGACGTGGGCCATCACAGCCTCCTATTATGCGGCGTTTAACATCAACGTGACGACGATAGATCCTGCCCCAGCGGGAATGACCGATGCCCAGCGCCAGACCTTTTACCTCGGCAAGCCGAATTTCATGCACACCATCATGACTACGCCTCACCCCGGCGGTGTGCCAGCTGGCGGGTCATCAGGGCTTGGCACAGTCGTAGGCACCCATAACCCCGCAAACGATCCTGATACCCAGCACACCAACTTCATTCTCTTCGAGGCCGGTTATGACGTCGTCGATTTTGGCAATGCCACCGCCCACGAAAATGGACACGCCCTTGGCCTTCCCCATCAGAGCGATTTCATAGGCGGCACCGTAGTCAACGAGTATTGCCTGGGTGACACCACCATCAGTGGCCCGAATACCGGTCCCGGCAGTTACACCGCGGTCATGGGCGGGCAGAACGGCCAGCAGCGTAAAACCTTCCGGGCCGGAAGTTCGAACAATTACCAACCCGGGAATTTCTCGAATGACGTGAAGCAAATGCTCTCCAACCAGACCGCCGCCAGGGCAGTGGAAGAGGGACGCACGGGAGGCGTTGATTTGCATTTGGTGGACGATGGCCACGGCCACACCCTCGCGGCCGCTACCGAGTTGCCCGTTAATGGTGACGGCACGGTGAACTTCGCCCTCGCCTCCGGTGTCATCATGCCCGCGAGCGAAAGCGACCCAATCCCGCTCGGTGCCGACAACTACACGAAGGATTTTTTCAAGTTCAACCTTGCTAGCTCCACGACGGTTTCTCTGACGGTCAACAACGGCACGCAGTATCTGACGCCCGGCGTGGCCGATCCGGGGATCACGCTCCGCAGCGTGCTCAAAATCTACAACGCTGCCGGTAATGTAATCGCGACTGCCACCGAGGCTCCGAGCACCCTGCTTGCGACCTACAGTGGCACCCTCTCCGCTGGCAACTATTTCGCCAGTGTCGAAAGCTATGGCGGCCACCAACAAGTCAGCCTGCAGAACCCTACATTCGAGTCGCCCAACAACTATTTCGACATGGGTGGCTATTTCCTTACCGGCACGGGCTTCGCCTCCGTTCCGAATCTGAAATTGACGAACTTCTCGTTTAACTTCGCCACCGGTAAACTGAGTCTGACCATTGATTCCGTGTCGGGCAAAATGTATCGCGTGAAGAGTTCCCCTGACCTCGTGACTTGGTCTCCGGCGGGAAGCACCTTTACAGCCAGCAGTTCCTCCACATCCACCGTGGTCGATATAGGCGCGGGCCAGAGAAATTTCTACCGTGTGGAACTGGTCCCGATTCCCTGAAGTTATCACCAGTGCCACTCCATGCGGGCGTGGACCGGAATTAACCGCCCACGGCCACGGTTACTGTTTCACTCCAGAGGCCTCCGGTGGTGGCGTCCACGCCGAAGATGCCGCGGTATTCCCATTGGGTGAGCGTGGTGGGTTGGGGGTGTGTATCGGTGTAGCCGGGCGTGGTGTCGTAGGTCAGGTGGACGAAGCCTTTGCCGTCGCTGCGGTCCACTTCCAGGCGCAGGACATCCAGCCATTTGCTGTAGCCGTCGAATTTCCACGGGATGTGGACTCCGCCGGGGGTGACGTTGGCGGAGAGGGCGGGGCGTAGGGTGAGGAAGTCCGGCGGGGTCTCTTCCGGCCGATGATCCGGAGATCGTTGCGTCGCGCTGAATCTCAGTGGGTTTCCTGGATGTCCCGAAGGGCAGCCGCAAAAGAACGCAAGGAACGCAAGGAACGCAAAAATCTTAACAAGTTCATTTCTGCGTTCCTTGCGTTCTTTTGCGGCAAATGGTTTGAGAAGTGCTTTAATCGCCACGATGGGCACCCAATTGGTGCTGGTGCGGGACTTCCAAGTTCGCTTGTATCGCCCTTACAGGGCTTTGCTTCATTTGGCAGGAACCCAAGGCTGCGCTAATGCTTGCCTTGGGCTTTGGTGTCCCGTCCCTTCAGGACTGGAGAAAATGCACCGGGGGGTGCCGGACAAAATAGTTACTAGCTTGAAAACAATGGAGGAATCAACGCCCACAGTGGGTTTCTATTGGCTTGAGATCCTGAATGGACGAAACCACTAAGCCCATTCCATCCCTCCATTATTCTGTAACCATTATTTTGTAAAATCCCCATCCACGCCCGAAGACACTGCGTTACGCGCAAGAAATTCTCTGCCCACCACCATTTGCTTTGCGCTCTCCTGATCTTTCGCGGTGCTCTCTTTTAGCACCACAAAGCTTTGGAGAGCACAAAGGCTGAACAGCAGGCGACTCATCCCGATCTCTTTGGCCAGCCGATTAAATTCGACAAAATAATGATAACAGAATAATGCTCGGCATATCCCCAGAAAGGAGCAGGGACAACGGCTGCGTTGCGATTGGTCTTGGGTTTGATGTCCCTCGGTATCAGGACCGGGAGGTAATGCGGCGGCTGACTATTGTCCTAGGCACGTCCAATCAAGCCACGGAGAACGCTTCGTGCGGTTTCTCAACTTTTGTCCTGCACCCGCACCCAGGACAGGACTTGATAAAAGATTGACGGGTCAATCGCGCTCCGCTAGAACCTGTTTTCCCAGCAGAAATTTTCCAAAAAAAACAACATGAACACCAAATCGAGTAACCAGTTGAACCTAGGCAGGCGGGATTTCATCAAATTGTCGGCAGCGACAGCAGCGTCGATTCAAATCGTGCCGCGGCATGTGCTGGGTGGCGAGGGGCATGTGCCCCCGAGCGAGAAGATGAATGTGGCGTGCATCGGGGTTGGCGGGATGCAGGGTGGCTCCGATGTGGGTGGCGTGTCAGGCGAAAACATCTATGCGCTCTGTGATGTGGACGAGACCTTCCTCGCGAAGGCGGCGGAGAAATTTCCGAAGGCGAAACTTTATCGTGATTTCCGTGAGATGCTCGACAAGGAGCACAAGAATCTGCATGGCGTGACTGTGACGATTCCCGATCATATGCACGCGACGGTCTCGTTGTGGGCGATGGAACGGGGACTGGGCGTCCACTGCCAGAAGCCGCTGACTCAGACGGTGTGGGAGGCGCGGCAGGTGGCCACGGCGGCTCGGAAATACAAAGTGCCGACGCAGATGGGCAATCAGGGTTATTCCGCAGAAGCGACGCGCGTGGCCTGCGAGATGATCTGGCGCGGTGACATTGGCGAGATCAGCGAGGTCCACGCCATGAGCGGCGGCGGCTTCGCGCGCGGCATAACGGAATGGCCGACGGCAGAGCCGGTGCCTGCAACAATGAATTGGGACATCTGGACGGGCCGGGCTGCGGAGAATCCCTACAGCAGCAAGATCGCGCCAGTGAATTGGCGTGGATTTCAGGCTTACGGCACGCAGATGATCGGGGACTGGGGCGTGCACATTTGCGGTCCCGCCAACTGGGCGCTGCAACTCGGCAGCCCAGAGAGCGTGGAGTGTGATTACGTCGAAGGCGTGAATCCCGTGACCTATCCGCACTACTCGGTTAAGATCAATTTCCCTGAGCGGCCCAACAAAAACATCGCTGCGGGCAAGATGCCGCCTGTGACGATCCACTGGTATGAAGGCAACGCGACGAAGCGCTTCACCCCGCCGACTGGCCTCACTGCCGAAGATTGCAAGAATTCCAACGAAATCTTCGTCGGCTCGAAAGGCTTTCTCGGCACGAACGGACGTGGTGAGAGCGTGCGGCGGATTCCCGAGTCGGCCATGAAAGATGTCGTAAAGCCCGAGAAACTGATCGAGCGCTCCCCCGGCCACTTCCAAGACTGGATCCGCGCCTGCAAAGGAGGCCCTGCCGCCTGCTCTGACTTTAGTATTGCTGGCCCCTACGTGGAATGGCTCCTGCTCGGCACCATCGCCTGGCGCTTCCCCGGAGAGAAACTCTTGTGGGACGGCCCCAATCTCCGCTTCACCAACAACGAAAAAGCCAACGAGTTCATCAAACCCAAATTCCGCAAAGGCTGGGAACTTCGAGACGTCACGGTGTGAGATTCGCTCAAAAGAGTTGGCTGCTGATCCTATCAGAAGGTCGTTTGCCGTTCTGCATTGCTTTCAGCGGAACGACCAACGGACTGGACTCCAAGGAACTGATTTTTGCGCTCATTCCAGCCATTCATCTTAGGCGTGCCGGTCGAGTTCCCGCCAGATTAGGTTGAGTCCCCGGAGGCGATAGCGTTTGATGGTGCGGGTGATCTTTGCTCGATCTTGCTCGGGGTTACGTTTGAGCAATTCAATAATGTCTGCCTGTGCCTTGAGCCCACCCGCGTAGAGTTTCAAGGCCACCAGTTGGGGGATTGGGATCAGCCGCAGAGGGCTACCGGGGTAGAGGCTCAACTGACTGCTAGCGAAAGCATCCGTGATGGCCGCGGGAAATCGATTGGCAAAGCTGACAATTTGCACGAGGCCGAATGATCCACTGATGTCAATGACTCTGCCGAGCGGGTCATCCGCATCAGGTTCATGCAATATCGCCTCATACCCAGCATGGGACAAAGCGAGAGTGCATTTCCGCAGTAATCCAATATCGGCATTTACCGCGAGATCAATATCCTGGGTGAACCGGATGTAGCGATGAGCTGCTAGAGCGATGGCTCCTATCACTAGCGCAGGGGCTCCGTTTTCGGCCAAAAGTGCAGCGACGTGCTCGGCGGTGGCCAAGAGGTCATTTTGCGGAGGCATGAGGGTCTTCAGGTGGATGGTCATTGGGCAACCATGCGTGCAGACTGCGCAGAGAGAGTGCGAGTTGCACGCGCTCGTGGATACTCATGTTTTTCACACGCTCGATTTCTGCCTGGAGCGCACCCGCGGCACTAGCGCTGCGTCGGGGTTTGGGAAAGGCTCGCGTTCTCTGTTTCATGGTTGGCAAACTGGTTTCAACAACCATGGCTGCAAGCAGAATTGATGGATGCCGTTTAGCCTGGAGCTGAGGCATTTAGCATTTGGCCCGCTGCCCAGCCATCAGGATCATTTTCCGCCTCCCTTGCCATACTCATCGGACAGGCGATCATAAATTTCCCGGGGCTCGACGGAAGGTAAACTAGGAATCTGATTGAACCCCACGGGAACTCGCGCATGGTCGCGCATGGAAATTTCCCCTGGCACCCTCTACGTCGTGGCCACCCCGATCGGTAATCTGGGTGATCTGACCTTCCGTGCCAAAGCGGCGTTGGAAGGCGTGGACGTGATTGCCTGCGAAGACACGCGCCATTCGCAACGGTTGCTCGGGCATTACGAAATCCGCAAACCCCTCGTTAGTCTGCATCAGCACAATGAAGCGATGCGCTCCGCTCAATTAATTGGTGATCTGCAGAACGGCCGCACCGTGGCCTACATCTCGGATGCTGGGATGCCCGGTATTTCCGATCCCGGGCAGCGGCTGGTGCAGGCCTGCATTCGCGCGGGAGTGCGTATCGAAGTGCTTCCCGGAGCTTCCGCCGTCACCACCGCCTTGATCGGCAGCGGCTTGCCAGCCGATGCCTTCCACTTCGGTGGATTCCTCCCAGTGAAATCCGGGCAGCGGGAACGCGCCCTAACGGAAGCCCTGAAGCGGGAGGAAACCACGGTCTTTTTCGAGAGCCCACATCGCATCGACGGCACCCTGGCCATGCTCGCCCAGTTGGCCCCGCAGCATCCCATCTGTGTGGCGCGAGAGTTGACGAAGAAATTCGAAGAATTCCGCCGCGGTTCCGCCGCTGCCGTCGCAGCGCATTTCGCGAAGCATCCCGCCAAGGGCGAAATCTGCCTCGTGCTGGCCGGGAACGATCTCCCGAAGTGGGCGCGACCAGAACCGATCACCGAGGAGCTGCCACATGAGTAACCCACTGGCCACCGCCGAACTTTCCACCGAGCCCATCGTCCCCGCTGATGCCAGCGACGGCACGTGGGGCGCGGAGTTGCGTTTCCTGGGGATGGTCCGCGGGCTCGAAGCCGGCCAACCCATCTCGGGCATCACCTACACCGCTTACGTTCCCATGGCGCAGCAGGTCTTGGATACGATCATCCAGGAAATGCAAACCACGCACGGCCCACACCCCCTGCGCATCCATCATCGCCTGGGATTCGTGCCCGTGGGCGAGCCTAGCATCATCATCACCACCGCTGGGAAACATAGCGCAGAAACATTCGCTCGGCTGCAAACTTACCTGTATCGTGTGAAGACGGAGGCGCCCATCTGGAAAGAGTTCGTGCCTCAGGCCGTTCATTAACCCCATGATCAACCTTCATGGCCGCGTGGCAGATTCCATTTGCGCGGAGCCCCTCCGAACGTAACCAGAAGGTATGATGAACTCCACTGCCCTGCCCTCCTCCTGGTCCCGCTTCCTCGAAAACTACGTCCGTTACGAGTCTCCCGATATTTCCCTCGATACCAGCCGGATTAATTTCTCTGCCGACTTCTTCAACGCGATGGCTCCCAAAATTTCCTCCGCGTTTGCCGCCATGGTTGAGTTGGAAGCAGGCGCCATCGCCAATCCTGACGAAAAACGCATGGTGGGCCACTACTGGCTGCGCAACGCAGAGCTGGCTCCCACCGCCAAGGAGGCCGATCAAGTCCGCTCCGATATTGCCAACGCCAAGGCCTTTGCGGCCGAAGTTCATGCCGGATCCATCCACGCCGCCAACGGGCAGAGTTTCACTGACGTGCTAGTCATCGGAATCGGGGGATCTGCCTTGGGTCCCCAATTGGTGTCCGATGCGCTCGGAGACGTCTCCGACAAAATGCGGCTGCACACGTTCGACAACACGGACCCCGACGGCATGGAGCGCGCGCTGCGTCGGTTGGAACCTCAGTTGGCGACGACCCTAACCGTGGTTATTTCCAAAAGCGGTGGCACGCCCGAAACCCGCAATGGCATGCTCATGGCCAAGGCCGCCTATGAGGCTGCGGGGCTGGATTTTGGAGCCCACGCCGTGGCCGTGACCGGAGTTGGCAGTAAGATGGACGCCTATGCGATTCAACACCAGTTCATCAAGCGCTTCCCCATGCAGGACTGGGTGGGTGGACGCACCTCCGTGATGCACACCGTGGGCTTGGTGCCCATGACCCTCCAAGGCGTGAAGATTGATGCCTTCCTGGCAGGAGCCAGGGAAATGGACGACCACACCCGCGTGGCCGACGTGAAGACGAATCAAGCCATGCGGCTCGCACTGGCCTGGTATAGCACGGGCCAGGGCAAGGGCATCAAGGACATGGTCGTCCTGCCGTATAAAGACCGCCTTTGCTTGTTCAGTAAATACTTACAACAGTTAGTGATGGAGAGCTTGGGCAAGGAACTCGATCTGGCAGGCAAGGTGGTCCATCAGGGCATTGCCGTCTATGGCAACAAGGGTTCCACCGACCAGCATGCCTACGTGCAGCAACTCCGGGATGGGGTGAACAACTTCTTCGCCACCTTCATCGAAGTCCGTTCCGCCACCGCCAGCAGCACGCCATTGGAAGTGGAACTAGGCGTGACTTGTGGCGACTATCTCCAAGGCTTCCTGCGCGGCACTCGCGAAGCCCTGGCGGGGAATGGACGGGAGTCCGTCACCATCAGCCTGCCCCGTATCGATGCCTACTATCTGGGCGCGCTCATCGCCTTGTTTGAACGCACCGTTGGCTTTTACGCTTCCTTGGTAAATATTAACGCCTATCACCAACCCGGCGTGGAAGCTGGCAAGAAGGCCGCCGCCGATTTTCTGGAACTACTCTCCGCCGTGAAGCAATCCCTCACCACAAGTCCGCAGACCGCCGAGGCCATCGCCACCAGCATCCAGCGCGATCCCGAGGCCGTGTTTCATTGCTTGAATCATTTGGCGGCAAACCTGCCATCCGTGAAATCCACTCGCGGGGAGACGGCTGCTCACGACCAGTTCAGCGTGTAATTTCGCATGTGCCCCCCCTTCAGTGCAGTGCTCCTAGCCGGAGGTAAATCCACGCGCATGGGCAAGGATAAAGCTTTCCTGACGCTAAGCGTAACGCAGGGAAAACCGCTCTGGCAGCATCAGTTAGCGACCCTGGAGCACCTGGGCGCAGAGGAAATCTTCATTAGCGCCAGGCCGGAGCAGACTAGTTTCCATCCCTATCCGGTCATCACGGACCTCACCCCTAACGCCGGACCACTGGGCGGAATCGCCAGCGCCCTTTCGCAGATGCGGACCTCTCTGCTGGTGGTGCTGGGAGTGGACCTCCCACACCTGACCACCGCCATGCTGCAATCGTTATTGGCAGCCAGCACCCATGAGCGTGGCGCCATCTTTCGCGGCCCGGAATTCTACGAACCCCTCGCAGCCGTCTATCCTAAAGCCATGCTGCCATCTGCCCTCGCTAGGCTCACCGCTGGAAATTTCCGGCTCCAAACATGGGTCGAACAAGCGGTCGAACTCGGACAAATAACCCCCATGCCGATTCCAGCGGAAGCAAGCGCGGCCTTCCGCAATCTGAACACGCCCAGCGACTGCGGTCCCGACAGCGGCATTTGAAACGTAGTTAGTTATGGATTTTGGTCCGTAACCACTAAGCGTTGGACCCGGAGCAAGCGCACACCGTTTTGTTGACCCGAACGAGCGTTGCGTTGCTTGATGGGTGCGGACTAAAGTCCGGCACTACGTTTGTAAACACCGATTGCCAATCATGATTTTCAATTCGCACCTAGCATCTCAACGCCAACGGCGTTACGTCCTACAGCCCTGTGGTTGCCATCGGGAGATGGCTACCCAGGACTCGGAGGTATTTAGAAAACGAACCGCAACGCGGTTCCGCCGGGAACTTGAGCGCTGGGCTTACTCCAAGTTATGTTCAAGATAAGGTGATCCCGGAGGGATCTAAGATAAGATATCGTCTTGAACGAAGTGCTTTCCGCGCGACCGAACGGAACAGGCGGAACCGCGTTGCGGTTCATCACTTCCGACGAGATTTCCCAAGGTAGCCTGTGCCGGGCAACCTTGGGCTGAAGGACGAAACGCCTTTGGCGTGAACCGCTTACGTTCTGCTGGTGCTGCACAGATGTGTATTTTTGAGCGAAGGTGGATCAGGTAGAATGTGGAGTTGCCCGCTGGGCTGCTCTCTTTCCAGATCAGCCCAGCGGGCTGATCCACATTCGCTCAAAAATACCTGTTTCCCAAATGGAAATGGTCTCACACCAACGCCCCGCCGCAGGAACTGCCGCTGCCGGCGGTGCAACCGAAGCAATGATTCGCAGTGCGGATGGGCAGTTCCGTGAACGTTGCGACATCGATTTCCCAGAGTTTAAGCGCTGCTCCAGGTTCGCGTCCATTCAAGGCGTCGGCTGGCGGCAGAGGCATTTCCAACATTTGATTGAAGTCGCAATCATAGACCTCTCCCTGCCAGCTAACATTAATTGTGTTCCGACACATCAATCCGGCCACGGTGCCGGGGTTAAAGGCGTTTTGCAGTAGAATCTGATAGTCAGCCAACTGGTTGTGGCGCTTCAGGTAGGAAGCAAAACGCGCAATGGGCATGTTCGTGATCGTAAATAGTTGATTGAACTCAATGCCAAAATTCTCGCGCATCGCCTCCTTATAGTCCGTCTCGAGTTCTGCCTGAGCCCCCGGCAGGAAAGCCCCGTTCGGATTGTAAACGAAATGCAGCGGGAGTTCGGCCCGACGTCCGTATCCCAAGGCGTTCAATTTCTGAAACGCCGCAATGCTACGATCAAACACGCCATCGCCCCGCTGAGCGTTGACATTCGCTGGCTCGTAACAAGGCATGGAGGCAATGATTTCGATCTCATTTTCTGCGAGGAATTCCGCCACCCATTCGTAGCCGGGTTCGCTGAGAATCGTGGCGTTGAGGCGATCCATAATTTTGCGGGGTTGGGAAAATTTCCGCACCGTTTTCACCAGGCGACGGAAGTCCGGCACCATTTCGGGAGAACCGCCCGTGAGATCCAGCGTCGGCAAATCTGAGCGCTCGAACCACTCCAGCACGCGGTCGATCGTCTCGCTGGTGATTATTTCCTTCCGCTGCGGCCCCGCGTTCACATGGCAATGGGCGCAGGTGAGATTGCAGAGTTTCCCGACATTGAGTTGGAGAATTTCCGGGCGCAGACGGGTCAGGGTCGTGCCGTGCCGCGAGAGCGCAGCCGTAAAATCATTGGTGGGAGCAACCATCCTCGCGTGGTTAGCTCAACATTTCAGACAACGCGGACTTCCGGTAATCGCGATTCAGATTCCGGATGTAATCTTCGCTGATGGATTTCGGACAGACCGCAGCGCACTCATATTGGTTGGTGCAGTTGCCGAACCCTTCGGCATCCATTTGCCGGACCATGGACAAGGTGCGACGTTCCGCTTCAGGCTTGCCCTGGGGCAGGATATTGAAGTGATTCACCTTGGCCGCCACAAAGAGCATGGCGCTGCTATTTTTACAAGCAGCCACACAAGCGCCACATCCGATGCAGGCCGCCGCCGCAAAGGCTTCGTCGGCGTCATCCTTGGGCACTGGCACGGAATTCGCTTCAGGCGCAGAGCCCGTGCGCACCGAGATGAAGCCACCCGCCTGGGTGATGCGGTCAAACGCACTCCGATCCACTGCCAAGTCGCGCAACACCGGAAAAGCCTTGCTGCGGAACGGTTCGATCCAAATGGTATCGCCTTCCTTGAAGCTCCGCATATGGAGTTGGCATGTAGTCACGCCCGCCTTGGGTCCGTGTGGCATCCCGTTGATGACCAAGCTGCACATGCCACAAATCCCCTCGCGACAATCGTGATCGAAATGCACCGGCTCCCCACCGCCGACAATGATTTCCTCATTCACGATGTCCAGCATTTCCAGGAAGGAAGCCGTTTCGGGAATGTTCTTGGCCTGATACGTTTCAAAACGTCCAGAGGCATTAGTAGAAGCCTGACGCCAGACGCGCAGGATGAGATTGAGAGTTTTGGAGTGAGTAGCCATCGCAGTAGGAGTATGCCTTACAGAACAAACGAGCCGATTCAAGGGCGAGAGGCAAGGATTTTCACGGAGGATGACGGAAATTTTTCGGTGAGTCGTGGGATGGGACCATGAGTTGGAGTTCCGTCCTTTAGGCGTCTTTAGGCGGAGCAACCCGCAGTGGGGTGGCGAATCACGGGGCTTGGCGTGTTGCACCGCTTGCAAGCGGAACCCCAACGGGTGTTCCATCAGACGCAAGTTTCGTGGTCTCTTCCTCCAAGTAGCTGCATTTGAAACGCCGCTCCAAACCAGTTGATCCGCACGCAGGGCAGACGAAAGCTCCCGCATGAAAACCATAGCTCTACTATTGCTAGTCTTGTGCCTGGCCTCCTGCGGTCACACCAGAGGAACGCGCGTTTCCACGATTCAAGGCGAAGCGGTGGATGAGCCATGGTTGCTGATGGTGGGGGGAGATGCCGTTTCCGCAAAAGTAATCGGCTGCCATGATGGCGATACCATCAAGGTCCTGCTGCGCGGCAAACCAACATCGATTCGGCTGGAAGGAATCGACGCCCCGGAACTCGGGCAACCCTACGGGCGTAATTCCCGAGAGGCGCTGGCTTCGATGGTGTTAGGGCGAGAGGTTGTGATCCGGAAATCCAGAACTCCCGACCGTTACGGCCGCACCATCGGCCGAGTCTTCATCCTTCCCAGCATCAGCGGCATGACTGCCGAGGTGAACCTCAAGATGATTCGCCAAGGGCTTGCCTGGTATTTCTTAGCTGGCCACAAGGACATGGAATTGGCAGAGGCAGAACAAGATGCCAGGACCGCCAGAATAGGACTCTGGGCGGACCGCAGGCCTACTCCACCCTGGGTCTGGCGGAAAATCAAAAGGTAGCCCCACTTGGGTTCGAACCAAGGACCAAGGGATTATGAGTCCCCTGCTCTAACCGCTGAGCTATAGGGCCGGAATAGGGGTGATCTAGAGGAACATTTCCCAGAAGGCAAAGACTAAAATTCCCGAGTGGACAGAAAGGGCCGACTCTGTTTCTTATACAGCACTACGCTTTTTCCAAAACATGAAATCTTCCCCACTCCGCACCTCCGTCATTGGCAGCTACCCTTTTCCTGGTTGGCTGGAACATGCCTGTCAGCATATGGAGGCCTTTGGTTCGGCGGATCGGGCGGAAATGCAGGATGACGCGGTGGTGGCGGCGGTGCATGATCAGATGATGGCGGGCTTGGATGTCATCACGGATGGCGAGCAAACGCGCTTTGATTTCAATCTGTCATTCTATGGTCACCTCTTCGGCTTGGAAATGGAATCCGCTTCGCCCCGACGTTTCGGGCCGCCGGCTCACGATCAGCGGGGGAAACATCTCGTGGTGGGAGAGTTGGCAAACACGAAAGGACTGGGCGTGGTGGAAGAATTCAAACGCCTGCAACGTCTGGCTCCCGCAAGTCCCAATGGTCCCACGCTCAAGGCCAGCGTGCCTGGCCCTTACACGCTCAGTGGGCGACTGCTGCCGAACGCACAATATCCCACCCGGTGGGAGCTCACGGAAGCGCTCCTGCCGCTGGTGCGACGCGAGTTAGAGGAACTAGTGGCCGCAGGGTGCCAGGAAATTTGCGTGGATGAGCCGTCCATGAGTTGCTACGCTTACAAAGAAGACACCGCGCGTTTCGTGGCTATTTTCAACCGCACCGTGGAATCGGTCGTCGGCAAAGTGCGCCTCGCCACGCACCTGTGCTTCGGCAACTACAAAGGCCGAGCCGTGGGCCCCCGTCGTATCGCCCCCATGTTCCCGGCGTTTCTTGATTTCAAAGTGGATGAACTGCACGTGGAAATGGCTAGTCGGGAATTTGCGGAGATCGAACTCATCAAACCCATCGCTGAACGGATGGACGTGGCCGTGGGCATCGTGGATGTGAAGAGCTACTACATCGAAACCCCGGAAGACATTGCCGCCCGCGCCAAACTTTGCCTCCAATACGCCCCGGCGGATCGGCTCATACTCGCCCCCGACTGCGGCCTCAGCCAAACCGCCCGCTGGGCGGCCAAGCAGAAGCTGCAGAACATGGTGGCTGGAGTGAAGATGGTGCGGAAGGAGTTGGGGTTCTAGAACAGCAGGGAAACGATTCTACCCACCGTGATTAAGCCCATCCTCCATGACGAAGATTTCCTAGCCGACGTGCAGGCCATGCGCCACGCGGCGGAGGCGTTGCATGTGTGGTGGCTGGGGCAGAGTGGGTTTCTGGTGCAGTGGCGCGGGCAGCATTTGTTGTTTGATCCTTATCTCTCGGATTCACTGACGCAGAAGTATGCCTCCACGGATAAGCCTCACGTGCGGATGACGGAGCGGGTGGTGGCACCGGGAGAGCTTGATTTCATTGATGTGGCGACGTCGTCGCACAATCACACGGATCATCTGGATGCGGAGACCCTGGGGCCGCTGTTTCATGCTTCGCCAGGAATGCGGTTGGTGGCTCCCTCCGCGAATCGGGCGTTTGTGGCGCAGCGTTTGGGGCGGGAGTTGGATGATCCGGCCATCGTGGATTTGGATGATGGCACGGAGTTGGTGCTGGGAAATTTTACCATCACTGGATTGCCTGCGGCCCATGAGACCATTGAGCAGGACGAGCTGGGGAGGCATCGCTATCTGGGCTTCCTGGTGCAGGTGGGGCCGTGGACGCTGTATCATTCAGGCGATACGATTGAGTATCCGAGCCTGGCGGAACGATTGGCGGAGGCCAGAGTGGATCTTGCTTTCCTGCCGATTAATGGTCGGGCTCCGGAGCGTCGGGTGTCAGGAAATCTGGATGGACCCGAAGCCGCGCGCTTGGCGAAGGCGGCGGGAATCAAGTTGGTGGTGCCGTGCCACTACGAAATGTTTGAATTTAACACGGCCTCGCCTGCGGCCTTCGTGGCTGAATGCGAGCGATTGCATCAACCGTATCGTGTTCTGCGTGCAGGAGAACGACTCACCCTAACGCCGCCATGAAACGACCTTGGAAAATTGCTGGCATCAATTTCGATCACATGCACATGGGCGATCTGCTGCGCCAAGTGCATGAGCATCCTAACGCGGAAATCGTCGGCATTGCGGATGCGCAACGTTCGCGCATGGCGGACACGATCCGAAATTTCAATCTGCCTCCGGAACGGGTCTTCGCTGACTTCCGCCGCTGCTTGACGGAAACGAAACCGGATCTGGTCATCCTCTGTCCCGCCACCGCCGAACATGCGAAGTGGACGAAGTTAGTCGCCCCGTATCGCACACATATTCTGATGGAGAAACCCTTCGCGAGCACGCTGGCGGAAGCGGATGCCATGATCGCAGCGATGGCGGCTACGAAGAAACAATTGGTCATCAATTGGCCCCTGCGATGGTATCCGTCGCATGTGACCGCGAAACGACTGATTGATGAAAAGCGGATCGGAAAAGTGCTCGAGGTGCATTTCTATGATGGCAATCGGGGGCCACTCTGGCATGCGGCGGACAAGGTGGAAACGACGCCCACGGCCAAACGCAAGGCGGCCAGTTGGTTTTACCATAAGTCGGCCGGCGGCGGATCGCTGTTGGATTATCTGGGCTATGGCACCACGTTAGGAACTTGGTTCATGGACGGTCGCGCTCCGCTGGAAGTGACCGCCGTGGTAGATCAACCGACGGGCTTGGAAGTGGATGAACACAGCATTGTGGTGGCCCGTTATGAAACAGGGTTATCCAAGTTTGAGACCCGCTGGGGCACGTTTACCGATCCTTGGAAACTTCAGCCGCAGCCGAAATGTGGTTTCGTGATCGTGGGCACCAAAGGCACTATTTCCAGCTATGATTTCGAGCCGACGGTGCGGGTGCAGACGGAAGGGAATCCTGCGGGCGAGGAGTTGCCAGTGGATGGGCTGGAAGCTCCGTTTCATAATCCGGTGGCCTATGTGCTGCATTGTTTGGAGTCCGGCAAGAAGGTGGACGGCCCGCTCTCACCGAAGCTGGCGCGGATCGGCCAGCAGATGGTGGATAGCGCGGTGCTGAGTGCACGACTGCGCAGAACGGTGGCGTTAGTCAACTAAACGCCGCCGGTGGCTCCTGGATAGGGGTAGGGACAGCGCATTGGATTGCGCTGCCCCTCCCTCAGAACCTGACTGGCGGATCTCCCGCATCCGGCTCTCCAGTTAGGAGTCGGCTGCTTGACGCAGGCGCTTCATGTCTTGGGCTTGGGCTGTGGCCAGACTGTAGAGCCCTTCTCGGGCCACAAAAAAGCAGCAGGGGTTGCCCCCTGCTGCCACGATGTTAACTAACCAGAGAATGTTGGCTTATCTTACCCGCAAGGACTGACCATCACGGATCGTGGTGGATTTAAGACCATTGAGTTGCATCAGCTTGGAAACGGTAGTTCCGTTATTCCGGCTAATACTGGAAAGCGTGTCGCCCCGTTTGACGGTGTAGGAGCCGCCCTTGGTGGCCCCCTTGGGAGCGGCGGTCTTCTTGCTTGGGGCCGCGCTCTGAGCAGCTCCACCGTTGCTCCAGTCTTCCTGTGGAGGATTGTAATTTTGTGGAGGGGCCCCGTTTGCCGGTGTCACTTGGGCTTGTTCCCCAGCCGTGCTGTAGTTGGGGTAGGCGTAATTCTGATTAGCCCCGGCTGGCGGATAGGTGGCATTTCCAGGATACTGCTGGTATTGCCCAGTCGCAGCCGCTGCGTAGGGATCAGCATTGGCGGGGGTCTTGTTCCAAGGCCATTGGAAACTCTGACACGAACTACAGGTCAGCGTGCAGAGGAGGGCGAAGAGGAGGGAAGGCTTCATAATTTAATTAAGTTTCCTTAAATACTAACGCCGATTGCGGTTTCTATCAAGGAAATTTCAATTTTTGTGAAATCGACACGTCTGGGGGGTTGACGAGCGGCGTAATTTAGGGAACATATCAACATATCTTGATGCGTTGTTACGTTCTAAGTCCAAACCATCTACCCAATCCACCCATGTCCACCACCCACACCAATCCAAACGTGATTCCTTATAAAGTAGCCGATATCTCCCTGGCCGAATGGGGTCGCAAGACCCTGACCATCGCTGAGCAGGAAATGCCCGGCCTGATGTCCCTCCGTAAAAAATACGGCATCGAGAAGCCCCTCAAAGGCGTCCGCGTGACCGGCTCCCTGCACATGACCATCGAAACCGCTGTCCTCATCGAGACGATGGTGGAACTCGGAGCCAACGTCCGTTGGGCCTCGTGCAACATTTTCTCCACCCAAGACCACGCCGCCGCCGCCATCGCAGCGACCGGAGTGCCTGTCTTCGCTTGGAAGGGCGAGACCCTCGAAGAATACTGGGACTGCACCTGGCTGGCCATCCGTCACGTGGACGGAGCCGGTCCCCAGCTCATCATCGATGACGGTGGCGATGCCACCCTCTTCATCCACAAAGGCTACGAACTCGAAAACGGCAGCGATTGGGTGAACACCGCCAGCGGCAACCACGAAGAGCAAGTCATCAAAAACCTCCTCAAGAAAGTTCACGCCGAAGAGCCCGGCATCTTCCACGAAATCGTGAAAGACTGGAAGGGCGTTTCCGAAGAAACGACCACCGGCGTGCACCGCCTCTATCAAATGATGGAAGCCGGCCAACTCCTCGTCCCTGCCATCAACGTGAACGACTCCGTCACCAAATCCAAGTTCGACAACCTCTACGGCTGCCGTGAATCCTGTGCCGACGGCCTCAAGCGTGCCACGGACGTGATGATCGCTGGTAAAGTGGCCTGCGTTTGCGGCTATGGCGATGTCGGCAAAGGCTCCGCGCACAGCCTCCGTGGCTTTGGCGCCCGCGTCATCGTGACCGAAGTTGACCCCATCAACGCACTCCAAGCCGCCATGGAAGGCTTCGAAGTGAAGACTGTGGAAGACACCCTCGGCACCGCCGATATCTATGTCACCACGACCGGCAACAAAGACGTCATCACGCTGGAGCACATGCTCAACATGAAAGACCAAGCCATCGTGTGTAACATTGGTCACTTCGACAACGAAATCCAAGTCGAGCGCCTCAACAACGCCAAGGGTGTCCTCAAAACCAACATCAAACCACAATTTGATCGTTACGACGTCCCCGGTGACCGCGCCATCTTCATGCTGGCCGAGGGTCGCTTGATGAACCTCGGTTGCGCCACCGGCCACCCGGCCTTCGTCATGAGCGCCAGCTTCACCAACCAAGCCCTCGCTCAGATCGAACTCTGGAACAACCGCGCCAACGCCAAGCCAGAAGTCACCCGCCTTCCTAAGCACCTCGACGAAGAAGTCGCCCGCCTCCACTTGGAAAAGATCGGCGTGAAACTCACCGTCCTCAGCAAAGAGCAAGCCGAATACCTCGGCGTGCCCGTGAACGGCCCATACAAGGCTGATCACTATCGTTACTAAACGTGGCATGGGCGTCCCGCCCATCAGACCCAGCATCAGTCCAGAAAGTGGCGACCCAGCAACGGGTCGCCACTTTTCCATGGCGGGGGCATTCTGCCCTCCACCCCCACCCACCAAAGGAGTCGGGGCAGCTTGCCCCGACGAGGCGGCATGGGTTTCCCTGCCCTTTTCCCGCGCGTGTCCATCAAAGTCATTTCCATTGACCGAATTAACAATTGTGAGATCATATCAATCATGAGTGCAGCGCAAATCATCCGTGAAATTGAGGCATTACCACCAGACGAAAAAGACACAGTGGTAAAATTTGCCGTGCTGCTCGGACCACGCCAACCGCTGTCCCCATCGGCTCTCGGAAGTCTAGCCACACAGCTTGCAGGGGAGCCGGACGATGCGAAGGCCGCCCTACTGACCGAGGAAATCATCACTGGCTTCTACGGCAACCCATCCCATGCCTAAAGTTCTCCGGGCCGAACTTCCCCCAGCATTGCTAGCGCACTTACTACTCCGCATCCGCGAGCGCACGCTGTCCCCAGACCAATTAGTGCAATTCTCCCAATAGCTGGACACCTCACCCACCGTTCCTGGAAGCCGCTGGTATAAGCGTTTTTCAGAAATGACGGTTTGTGGCGAAGGCGAATTAGTCAAAACATTCCTGACGCCAACCCAGGCCCCGATTGGCATTGAAGTAGTCTAGCCCCGCCAGATGATCCGCAAAAAGCATCCGTTCACCAGGTCAGAGCCACTTGCAAATTCACCCTCGCCAGACTAATTTCCGCCAAATGAGCACGAAATCCATAGAGAAAGAATTAGCAATTCTGAAAACCCGCCTCGCCCTGCTAGAGGCCAAAGCAGGAGCCAAGCCCATGGGTTGGAAAGCTGCGTATGGAGCACTGAAAGGCCAACCGCTGCATCGCGAAGCCGCTGCTCTGGGGGCAGCGTGGAGGGCTAAGGAAAACAAACGGAAATAACTAGATGTTTGTCGTCCTAGACACAAATCACTTCACGGAATTTGCCGATGCTTCCGTGTTGGGGAAACGGTTGATGCGAAGGATAACGAAGTGCGATGCAGATGTGTTCACCTGCATTGTCACACTTGAGGAAACAAACCGAGGTTGGCTAGCGCTGCTCAGTCGCCACACCCCTGGCCGGGCCCAGTTGAATGCCTATGCCATGTTTCAACGAAGCATGGAATGCCTGATCCAACTGCCGATCCTGCCCTTTGATGAGGGGGCTGCAAATCTCTACCACGAACTCAAACGAACCCATCCCAGACTTGGCACGATGGACCTGAAGATCGCAGCCATTTGCATCGCTCACGAGGCTATTCTGCTCACGCGTAACCTGAAGGATTTCTCAAAACTCCCAGGGTTACACTCCGAGAATTGGTTGGACTAAGCTTATGAGCAAGGTCGCCTTATGAACCTCGGTTGCGCCACCGGCCACCCGGCCTTCGTCATGAGCGCCAGCTTCACCAACCAAGCACTCGCTCAGATCGAACTCTGGAACAACCGTGCCAACGCCAAACCCGAAGTAACGCGTCTGCCCAAGCACCTCGACGAAGCAGCCGCCCGCCTCCACTTGGAAAAGATCGGCGTGAAACTCACCGTCCTCACCGACGAACAAGCCGCCTACCTCGGCGTGCCCGTGAACGGGCCCTATAAGGCTGATCACTACCGCGACTAAGCAGCCGTGGCATGGGCGTCCCGCCCATCAGCCCACAACATAGATCAAGAAAGTGGCGACCCAGCAACGGGTCGCCACTTTTTACGTGGCGGGGGCATTCTGCCCCCAAGCCCTCCACCAAAGGAGTCGGGGCAGCCTGCGCGACTGCAAAGCGAGGAGGCAGGAGACCACTAATCTTCACTAACAAGACACTAATAAAACCAAAACCATGGCCCGCGTTAGTGTGCAATTAGTGCCTATTAGTGTTTCCTTCATGGACAAGTTCAGCCCCTAGCCAGGCCTCCATTCGCATCGCTATTCTGGAGGCCCTCCGGATGACTAATCGTCCACAATCGAATCATCCAGCCAGCGCGGGTGCATCCAGGCCAAGGCGGCAGCACGATCAAGCCGCAGCCAGTCTTGGCCAATGAGACGGATGTCCCAATGCTGGCTGAGCCCAAATTCGCAGGACTCTTGGTGGCTGCGCAGGGCTAGTGATTTTAATATCATGGACCGTGCTTGCCAGTTTTCCCATGGTAACTGCCGCATCAACTCGATGGTTAGGGGTGGATTCACCAGGACTAAGTTTGCCAGCGCCAGTGTCATGACCTCGCGATGCATGCCGTTGCCCTCAACAATGATCCATCGAGTGGCCGGCTCTGGTTCAAGCATGGCCCAGCGTTCCAGCAGGAGTTGACGCACTTGGTTCTCGCGTGCATCCACTGGTGGGAGAGTTATGAAGTGATCCAAAAGAGCATGGATTTCGGGTAGGCCCAACGTCAGCACGGTTTGACAGAGGCTGGCTAGATGTGCAGGTGACTGCCCCGGTCGGGCCCGTTCCGCAAGCGATTGGCGTGTTATTGGAGGAACTGGCTTGGGATTCACGGGTGGAATGGCGGAAGGTCTGGTTTCGTCATGTTTCACATAGCGTGCTGGCTTTATTGTCCTCGTGACTGGCAACGGCTTCTTGCGCTGGTCTGCATCCAACTCGGGGGCCGATCCGGCGGCGGCAGCGGCGGCCTCAGGATCGCGCTTAAACCATTTGCCAAACAAGCTACGGATCCACGTTTCCCGATCCTCCTTGAGCGTAATGTGGCTTGCCCAGGCATTTGCGCTGGCTCCATCGTGGTAGCCCCACTTTTGAGCGAATTGGAACAGTTGGAAATTTCGCGGCTTGGGCTCCTTGAGGCGCAGGATATCGTTGGCGAATTCGGCGGGAGTTTGTTTCAGCGGATCAAAGGAATCAACCAAATTCAAGCACGCTTCCAGCCCTGGGTAGCGATTAAGTAACTCGACCGCGAGTGCCGAAGGGATTGATTTCATCCGTGGTGCCATACTGGCAGAGTGTGTCCAGGAACGGAAATCTTCGGGGAAACCAGATTTGCGGGAGTAGTAGGCAAGTGCAGCCGCTGGGTCATGCGGATACCATGCTGCGGTGATGTCATCGTGTCGAAGCACGTATTCAGGCGTCAGTTGCGCGAGCACTGGCTGGATGAGCGTTGGGTCTTGGCGGAGCAAGGGAGCGATGGCGCGGGTGATGGCATACTCCCGATGATTCTGCGGGAGTTTTTCCCACCATTTCATGAAGGAGGCAGCATCCCGCCCTGCCAGCACCCAGCCCATGGCCTCCGGGACCAACGGTGATTGACCCTGCGCTGAGCTGCCAAATGCGGGCAGGAGCGCTTGAGCTTCCTCTAACTTAGAGCAGACGCGATGGGCGTTTTCCACCAAATGCCGCACGATGGAGAAACGCGATTGCTCAGATTTTGTCAGCGCAAACTGAACGATGGAGTTTGCAGGCCACAGGAACATCCAGTCTTCCTCCTCGCTGGAATTGATTTGATATGAAGCTGGTAAGAGCGCCTGAGTGACCTCGCGGATCATGGCACCTTCTGTAAAAGAAAACGCCCCTCCGGCAGATTGTCTGATTCCGAGGATAAATTGCAACCGAGCCTCCCCTTCCGGCAATGCTTTAGCGGTGGTGACCGCGGATTTCCAAACCCTGGCGCCTTGGAGCCTCCCTGCCTCAATGGCAAATAACGGATCCTGTGGGGATGGCTGCAAGGTCGGATGCGAAGCAATGGCATCGGTAATCCGCCGGGCCAGCTCCACTGTCATGGCCTCCGCAGTGTATGGATGACCTGTCCGAGGGGAAGGAATGGCAGTCCTAAGTTGCTGTAACTCGGAAATGGATAACTGCTGTAACCACAGGGCAATCTGACAGTCCACCAATTGAGAGTGCAATCCAGCATAAGGTTCCAGCGCAGCAAACACAGCCGCAAGATCCTGAGCGGGGGGCATCGGCAAGGGCACTACGGAAACGCTCTCATAGCTGGAAGAAGGTGCCGCATGGCAGGTCGCGGCCCCTAAAAAAACGCTGAACGTCAGTGTGACAATAAAATGGCGCAAGCATATCATACTCTACTCTCGCATGATCGATCGCCTCGTGTTGGGATAAATTGTAAAAGATGTGTCAGACTAATTGCATTCGCTACGCTTTCCAAAACAGGTTCACATTTGTCCAAGCCCTCGGCGGCACGTTGGTAATCCGGGCGCGCTTTCCTGAGTGCGATGTGCCGATGAGGTTTGCTGGTGCGACCTCGTAACTAAGGCAAGGCATTCCCCGCAGTTTATTTCAACTGATCTTCGGCTGCGGGAGCTACGGTTGGGACCTTTGCCAGGATGGCTGCGATGTCCACGTGTTGGCCTCGGGCGGCTCTTTCTGCTAGATAGGTCTCTGCTTCCATGGCGGCAAGTTTCTCCCCCACGGCACTGGCGATGAATTGGTTCAGCGAGCAGGAATCTCGCTTGGCGAGCCGTTTGGCGTTGGCGTGGATGGATTCAGGAAGGCGGATGCTTAGGGTGCTCATGGCTTGAGATGGTGAAGGAATTGAGAAGGCGTGAGGACGACGATGCCTAAGTCAGCAGCGCCCCGAAAGTCTTTGAGATTGAAGGTAACAATGTAACGTGAATCAGCTGCCAGCGCAGCTTCTAAAACGAGGTCGTCCTTCGGGTCAGGCAACATGGGTCGCCATAAATAATGCACCCGATGCTGGGTGGAAATGGAAACAAACCAATCCAGAAAATTGCCCACATCCTTGCGGGTTAGCGCGGCTGGGAGTAAGCCAGGACGATGCAGCACGGATTCGTATTCCATAATTAACGGAGTGGTTGATCAGGGCGTGCGGCCTGTCCAAATCCAGCCGTGATTCTGTTCTATCTGGATCTTCTCACCCAGGTAGTCTGGATCGGATTCAATGGTCTGGAGGATTTCACGGATTGTTTTGTCGGTAAATTTTATTGTTTTCCTCGGACCACCAGAGGGGAATAGCTCTGGAATTCCTTCATGAGAGTTCATCCCATGCGTGCGATTCATTGCGCTGCTGATTTCGCCTTTTTCTAACCAAGTGCGAACTTCATACTGGTGCAGCCGATCGTTTAGGGCGTTGTGTGGATCGTTTCCTCCTGGATTGGGATCCACCAGTCCCAGGTCCACATAAAACCGGGCCTGAACCATGCGATGAATGCGCAGCGAGGCGAGTTGCGAAGGGGGCACTATGAAGTTGACTCTACGGAAGACGCCAGGGTTGCAGTCCTGATCATCGCTTGGTAACTCCTTTCCCTCCGGCGTAATCCCTACCACATCCAATTGGACTCCGTCTGGAACCATCAGGACGACGGTAGTGGCAGTTGTCGCCTGAAAATCTGATTTGGGCGTAAGGTCAAGCGCAGAGTAATGAGCTCCCCCGCTCGCATTTCCACCATAGTCGCCCACCAAGATGCGCAGCACTTTGACCTCCAAGTGACTATCCCGCTGACTAGCACCTTCCTGCAACGGAATCTCCAAGCCTGAACCTTGGCAAGCCCAGACTTTAACTCCCAGCCGTAGGTTCACAGGATGGGAAAATAGGATGCGTTGACGCGCATTAATGGGTTCATTTCTGCACTGCGGATACCACAATTTGTCTTCAGTTTTTTGTTCGATCGCTTGCTGGAACACTGAATGAGTCGCGGCGTCAAAGAAACATAGAAACGGATTGCGATCTAATTTGGAGGTTCCTGAGTTTAGGCTGATAGAGATTTCGGCATGACTCTTATGTTGGGAGCGTTTCAGAGAAGTGGCAGGAGCGCTGCTTTTGGGCGTGCCCCGATGGTCCACGTGGCGCAGCAGCTGAGGGCCAGCAACCGTATCGGGCAGCGAGATTTGAATCCCCTCTACAGAAAACGCTCCCGCGTCCGGAATGGTGATGACGCCATTGGGGCCTATGGGCAGGAAGTATGCCCCATTGGCTACCTCCGTTGATTCAAGGTATTTTTCTTCACCATAAGCGACCGTGGAGTAGAACTCGTAGTCAGTCCCGTTAGGGTTAATCTTGAGAGTTCGTGTCGGTGGCAGATAAATGGAATCCCGCGGCTTCTCTGGTTCATGGAATCGATGCCACGTATTGTTGGGAGCATCACGCACCACACTGGGATCAAGCCGTGCCTCGGCCAGCGGAACCCAGTCCCCGTAGTCTAGGGCGACAGGATTAAAGGCTAGCTTTGCTTCCAGTTCCTTGCTGGGCATCATTTTGCTCAGCGCAGTCCGAGCCCGCGGGAAGAATTGCATTCGGCCCAGCACCTCGTGCGGCTTTACCTTCCAGAACTGATAGCCAAAAGCCATCCAGAACAAAACCACAGGGGATAACACCCAGAAAAGGAACCGACGGCGTTGCCGCCTTCGTTGAAGTAGGGTGAGTTGAACGTCCTCGGAGACAATGGGAGTCATGGTGGAGTTGGGAAAATGTGAGGAAATTGGATTCCGCTGATTTAATCAAGGTATTTTTGGCGGTTTCCTTCGAGCATTTCCTAGCGGTCAGTCATGGGAGGAGCCCGCCCGTCTTGAGCTAATCGGGCGGACTCGAGGCATGGGGTGAACTCTGGGTTCAGCAAAAACCCGGCAAGCGCACCGTCGAGCAAACATTCCCGCCAATTTTTCCAAAAATAGTGTAACCTCCCGTTCCCGATGCCTCAGGTATCGCTTGTATGAATCCATCCTACCCATCCACTCCATCCCATTGTCCCCAATGCCAGGCACCGATTCCCGAGGGTGCGCCACAGGGGTTGTGTCCGCGTTGTTTAATGCAGGGCGTGGTCCAACCGACGCAGCCCGCCGCAGGTGGATTGGTGCTGCCGACGCGGGAAGAAATTGAGCTGGCATTTCCGGAATTCGAAGTGCAGGAAATGATTGGTCACGGAGGCATGGGCGCAGTGTTCCGGGTGCGGCAACGGAAGTTGGATCGGACGGTGGCGTTGAAAGTGCTGCCGCGTTCGCTGGCGGCGGATCCGGCATTTGCGGAGCGGTTCCATCGGGAAGCCAGGGCGCTGGCGAAATTGAATCATCCCAACATCGTGACAGTGCATGATTTTGGTGAGCAGGGTGGCTGGTATTTCCTGCTCATGGAATTGGTGGACGGCATTAACTTGCGCCAGGCCATGCAGAGCAATCGCTTCACGCCGGAGCAGGCACTGGAGATCGTGCCGAAAATTTGTGAAGCCCTGCAGTTTGCCCATGGCGAAGGCGTGCTGCATCGTGACATCAAGCCGGAGAACATTCTGCTGGATGCCAAGGGGCGGGTGAAAATTGCGGATTTTGGGATCGCTAAACTTGGTGAGTCCGAAGGTGAGTCGATCACGCTAACGATGAGTGGAGCGCGCATGGGCACGCTGGCCTACATGGCTCCGGAGCAGATTGAACATCCGGGGCAGGTGGATCATCGGGCGGATATTTATTCGCTGGGGGTAGTGTTCTATGAATTACTAACAGGTGAATTGCCGTTGGGCAGATTTGCGGCACCGTCAGAGAAATCCGCCGTGAATACCCAAGTGGACGATGTGGTTTTCCGCACGCTGGAGAAGGAGCGGGAGCGTCGGTATCAGAGCGCGGGGGAAATGAAGACGCAGGTGGAAACGTTGGTGGGGCACAGCGGGCCAGCGTTGTCGGTGCCACCGCTTCCGCCTGCAACCGAGGCCAAACCAGCGGGACGATTCAGTGGTCCTGGAATGGCGATAGGGTTGCTGCTGCTCGGGTTTTTGCTGAGCGTAGCCACGATGGTGAGCGTGTGGACGGTTCGACAAGGCCCAGTATCACAGCCAGTGAGTGGCCCAGTCCGCATCGAATCGCAGGAAGGGCAGCCACGGCCGGAACCGATCTCGGTAGACCACCCTCCAGTGGCGGTGCAGCCGAGTGTCAGTTTCTTGGCCCTGTTTGCCATCATGGGAGTTCCGGTCTTGATCGGCACGGTGCTGGGCTGGAAGAATCTCGTGCGACTCAGGCGGGCCGCTTCGCCTCGCTCGGGAATTGTGGTCGCCTCCATTGCCGCTCTGTTATTACCGTTCAGCGTGTTGTGGATTGCCATTGCCACCAACATCGAACCAGAGGGCCTGGCTTGGTTGGATGCCATCGCGCTAACCTGCATTCTTCTAACGTGGTTCTGTTGTTGGATGAATCCCCATCCCACGCCGTGGTCGGCCAAGGCGGTGCTGGCATTTACCCTGACGTTCGTCCCCATCCTCTGCATCGCTCATGGCTGGGAAGGGTATCAACGGGGACAGCAAGTCCGTTGGGCTCAGGAGTTGAATCTGCTGCAAGAACAAATCAACCAAACGCGGAGGCTCGCCAATGCAGGGCAAGCGCCCAATGAGATCATGCTGGAGTTGGAGAAACAAATGCTGACGCTTCACGTGCAGAAGCGGCCGTCAACGCTGCTACCTTTGTCCAGTGCGGATCGCGCCTGCTTTGGCACCGCGTTGCTGTTCGCCATTATCAGCACCCTGCTGGGATGGATGGCCCGGGCTGATCTGTTGAAACCTAACTACCAGCAACGTGGGATCGGGATGGCCAAGTGGGCGGCTTACTTCTGGCCCGTGGCAGTGGTGCCGTTGCTCTTGCTATTGCTAGCGTGAACTCCCTCCTGTTCCTTCTCGCATGAATTCCACGCCTGATCATTTCTCTCCCACGCGCTGGACGCTGGTCGTGCGGGCGGGAAAGGACGACTCGGCGGGCCAGGCGGCTTTGGCGGATTTATGTGAGGCGTATTGGCAGCCGGTGTTCCGATTTCTGCGCAGCGAGGGCAGGTCTGATGATGCCTCCCGGGAGTTGACGCAGGAATTCTTCGCCCGCTTGCTGAAATCACGAAACCTAGGTGGAGCTGATCCTAGCATGGGAAAATTTCGCACTTACCTGCTGGGGGCGGTGAAACATTTTCTAGCCGATGAACGCGATAAAGCGCTGCGCCAGAAGCGCGGCGGAGGAATTGACCCGGAACCGTTGCCCAATGAAGCCACCAGTGTCAGTGGCCCGGGGGTGGCAAATCCGATTGCGCCTACGGCTGATACTTACTTCGATCGCGAGTGGGCGTTGCTGATCTTGAGTCGGGCGCTGACTTTATTGGAGGAAGAAATGAGCGCAGCAGGCAAAACGGCAACGTTTGCGGTGCTCAAGCCATGGCTCACCGGAGCCTCAGCTGATCTCACCCAAGCACAGGCCGCCTCCCAACTAAACCTGAATCAAGGCGCAGTGAAGGTAGCGATTCATCGGCTCAGACAACGGTATCGAGAAGCCGTCAGGGCAGAGATAGCGGCCACGGTGGTTGCGCCTGAAGAGGTGGATCAGGAAGTGCGCTATTTGGTGGAAGTTCTTTCCAGTTAGAGCTTGTGACATGCCGTGGAAGGACTACCAATGTTACTAAATCTGAGCAGCATCCATCTGCCCTTTACTCATGGAAAAAAAAAATCGATATCCTATTTGCTATAGAGACGGTTATCCTCATGTGGATTGTAATTGCGCTTTATTGGCTGGAGCAAACACTGCCGCCCTCCCTGCTGATGACGGAATTTTTAGGCTTATGGGTAAGCGCAGTAATTTACCTTGGGTTGGCGCTGAGATCGCAGGAATCAAGCTTCAGGAAAGATTGCTTCCGTAGTTGCCGTGCGTGTTGTGTGGGCGGCACCTTGTTCATAAGCCATGTGGCGATCAACGATGCGTTCAAGATGAGATCTTATCAGATTCAAGCCGGAGGCTTGACAGAAATTAGCCGGGGGTTGAGCGCTAGCGATACCCCCGGTATCCCAACGAAGTGACCGCATCCCGGCAGGGATGCCAGAATAGGATCGTGCCATGCCATTTCGGCTCATATTGCTGATCTGGCATCCCTGCCGGGATGCGATTCTTTTGAGCCTCTAACGGGGGTATCGCTAGCGCTCAACCCCCGGCTAATTTCTTAGATCCTTCCAGGATCACCTCATCTTGAACGCTAATTGTAATTAACTGGAAGCAAAGCCTGCACCACTTTTTAGCTAGCTAGGCAAGAATAGGCGCAATCACATGCCCCTTGATATCTGTTAGTCGATAATCCCGGCCTTGGAAGCGATAGGTTAGCTTGGTGTGCTCGATGCCCATGAGATGTTGCATGGTGGCGTGGAGGTCGTGGACTTCGACGGGGTTTTCGATGGCTTGGTAGCCGAGTTCATCGGTGGCTCCGTAGCTGATGCCAGGCTTCACGCCGCCGCCAGCCATCCAGATGCTGAAGCCTTTGTTGTGGTGATCCCGGCCACTGCCCTGGGACATGGGCGTGCGACCAAATTCTCCGCCCCAGATGACAAGCGTGTCTTGCAGCATGCCACGTTGTTTCAGATCAGTGAGGAGCGCCATGCAGGCGCGGTCGATTTCCTCGGATTTGTAAGTGATGCCTTGTTTGATATCGCCATGATGGTCCCAGTCCTTGTGGTAGAGTTGGATAAAGCGCACGCCCCGTTCGGCTAGTCTGCGAGCCAGCAGGCAATTGTAGGCGAAGCTGCCATCGCCTGGCTTGCAGCCGTAGAGATCCATCACTGCCGCAGGTTCCTTGGCCAAGTCCATCAATTCAGGCACGCTGGTCTGCATTTGAAACGCCATTTCATACTGGGCAATCCGAGTGGCAATCTCGGGGTCGTGGACGGTGGCGTTATGTTCTCCGTTGAGCTGATTGATCGTTTTGATTACATCTTCCTGCCGATTGGCACTAACCCCGGGAGGCGCGTTGAGATACATGACGGGATCTCCTTTGCCACGCAAATGGACGCCCTGGTAACGGCTCGGCAGAAAGCCGCTGGCCCATTGGCGCGCGGCAATTGGTTGGTTCTGCCCGCCCCGGCCGTGCGATGTTAGGACGACGAAGCCCGGTAAATTCTGCGACTCGGTGCCCAGTCCATAAGTGGCCCAAGCGCCCATGCTGGGACGACCGGCAATTTGCGATCCGGTGTTCATGAACATGTGGGCCGGATCGTGATTGATGGCATCGGAGGTCACGGAGCGGATGATGCAGAGTTCATCCGCCATGGTTCCCAGTTGCGGCAGCAGGGAACTAAATTCCTGGCCGGATTTACCATATTTCTGGAACGGGTGCTGGGGCGCAAAGCACTTCAATTTTTGACCCTGAAGCTGCGCGATTTGCTGCCCCTTGGTCATGCTTTCGGGCATCGGTTGGCCGTCCATTTTTGCCAGCACTGGCTTGTAGTCGAAGGTCTCCAAATGCGATGGTCCGCCCGCCATGCTCAGGAAAATGACGCGCTTGGCCTTCGGGGGAAGGTGCGGGGCGCTCAGCACGCCAGGGGTTCCGGCGGCTTTGGCGTCGAGGCCCATCAGATTGGCCAGTGCGGCGGCTCCGAATCCGTAGGTGGCCCTGCTGAGGAAAGCCCGGCGGTGTAGGGTTGAATAAGGTGTCATGGGAAAGTTAGGACCGGGTAATGAATTCGTGTAAATTGAGAACGACGCGGCAGAGGCTGCTCCAAGCGGCCAACTCAACGGCATCGACGTGGGCCGGAGCGGGCGCGCCGATTTTACCAAACGCCTGGGCTGCGGGGAGGTCGGCCCGGAATTCTGCGCGATGTTTCTCCAACAGCGCTAAGAGTGCGGTTTGCTCCGAGGCGCTGGGTGGGCGCTGTAATGCTTCGCTCCAGAGCCAACTAAGTCGGGTGGCGTCATCGCCCCGGGCTTTCAGCGTGCGTAGGGCCAAGGCACGTGCGGCTTCAACGAAGCTGGGATCGTTGAGCAAGGCCAGCGCTTGTTGGGGGATGTTGGAACGGGTGCGTTCGGCGGTGCATTCCTCCCGCGTCGTGGCGTCGAATGCCAGCATGGATGGGTGGAGGAACATGCGTTGCCACCAAGTGTAAAGTCCGCGGCGGTATTGAGCTTCGCCTGTCGAGGATTGCCATTCCCGGGCGGGGAAATTGAGATTCTCCCAGTATCCCGCTGGTTGATAGGGTTTCACGCTCGGTCCGCCGATTTTGTGCACCAGTAAGTGGGAGGTTTGCAGGGCGAAGTCGCGCACGAACTCCGCATCCAGACGATAGCGACTCTGACGAGTGAGTTCGCGATTTTCCGGGTCTCGCGTCAGCATTTCTGGGGTGGCGACGGACGTTTGCCGATAGGTTTTACTGGTGACCATGAGTCGCACCATGTCTTTAATGTTCCATTTCCGATCCATCATTTCTGCGGCCAGGAAATCCAGCAGCGGGGCATTGGGCGGCATTTCCCCTTGCAGGCCAAAATCTTCCAGGGGCTTACTGAGGCCAATGCCGTAGAACAGCTTCCAGAGCCGATTCACGAGCACGCGAGCGGTGAGCGGGTTGTCTCGGGAAATGAGCCACTGGGCCAAGTCCAAGCGATTCGGTTCCCGTCCTTCGATGGTGGGTTTAGGCAGATAACTGGGCAGGGCCGCGGTCACCACGGGGCCGGACTCATTGAGGAAATCTCCGCGTGGCAACACGCGGACGGTGCGTTTGTTAGGGGTGCTGCGGGTGACGATGCAGCGGTTGGACGATTTGTCCTCGATCTCCTTCAATTGCACTAAGTTATCGAGCATCTGCTGACGGAGATTTGCTAATTCCGGGGCGATGGAACGATAGTCCACCTGGGCTGGCGGGGCCTTGCCCTTCGCTTTCTTCTTATCGCCTGCCACCACGCTCTCGGGTTTGATGCCGGTGGTAGCGGAGAGGCGGAATTGGCCCAGGGTATGGTGCCCAGCCCCATGGTTCTGGTGCAACTCAATGACCAGACGAGTTCCGGCAATCTCCGGCACGGGCTTGTCAAAGGAAACCCAGAGTTGCTGCGGTTGCTGCACTTGCGGCAGGATGGCCCAACCAAAGTTGGCTCCGCGCTTATCGCCATCGATGGCACTGGCGGCCGACCATTTTTTGTCTGGATGGGTTTCGTTATGGGAGGTCTGTTCAATGCTGGCAGCCGCATTGGCGAATGCCAACTCCTGGGCCACACTGCCGTCCTCCCGCACCAAGCGCGCTTTAATTTCAGTGACGACAAAGTTTCCGTTATCGGCCCGGCCGGATCCTTTCGCAGGAAGGCTAGGGTGCGGGATCGCTTCCAATTGCAGCCCGACGGTGGCAGGAGGAAAGGTAGCTGTGTTCAAGGTGTAAACGTTACGATCCGGATTAGCCCCGGTGGCCAAGTAGATACCTTTCCCCTGATCTTCCAAGTTTACTCCTTCGGTAGCGGTGCGTTGATCGAACTCCAGATGGGTCCAATCCACATTCATGCTATCATAGGTGGTTTGCAGCTTGTCCTTTGTTTCCACCAACGCTTCATAGGCTGCGAGTTTCTCGGTAGCCACGATGGGGATGCCGGCCTCGGGGGAAGCGATGATGCCTTCCTCAATGTCGGCAAAAAAAGCCCCCATGGCATAGAAATCTTTCGTCAGCATGGGATCGAATTTATGATCGTGACATTGGGAGCAGAGCCACGTCTGCGCCAGCCAGACGGCCCCCACGGCCCGCACGCGATCCTGCATGTAGCGGGCCTCGTAGTCCTTGGCCTGCGCCCCGCCTTCGTCGGTGGTAAGCAGCAGTTTGTTGAAACAGGAACCGACTTTCTGCTCCTGGGTGGCATTTGGCAGCAAATCACCAGCCAAATGTTCGACCGTCATTTGATCGAATGGCTTGTTATCATTAAACGCAGCGATGATATAATCCCGGAATGGGGAAACGTTCCGTTCCTTGTCGGAATGATACCCAGCGCTGTCGGCGTAGCGCACCAGATCCAGCCACCACACGGCCATGCGTTCACCGTAGGCAGGCGCGGCCAGCAGACGATCCACGGCTTTCTCATAGGCGTCGGGACTCGGGTCATTGATGAATGCCTCCACTTCAGCAACGGGCGCTGGCAGGCCGTGAAGGTCCGCGTAGAGCCGTCGTAACAGAGACCTGCGATCAGCCTCGGGCGATGCGGTTAGGCCTAACTCACGTTGCCTGGCGGTCACGAGCACGTCGATGGGATTCCCGCCAGCGGGATCCACCACCGGCTTGACCACCGGCAGATACGCCCAGTGGGCTTGGTATTCTGCGCCCTCGGCAATCCATTGTTTAAACATCGCCTTCTGGGCGGTCGTGAGACTCTTGTGGGTTTTCTCGGGCGGCATCAGTTCGTCCGCCTCCGTGGCATTGATGCGTTTGATTAATTCGCTGGCATCTGGCTGGCCGGGCACAATGGCGGTAGCCCCGGACTTGGCGGGCTTCAGGGCATCCTCCCGCACGTCCAGACGCAGTTCGGACTTCCGCTTATTCGCGTCTGGGCCATGGCAGGCGAAACATTGATCCGAGAGTAATGGTCGGATGTCTCGGTTAAACGAAATTTTCTCACCCGCCTGCACCGTGGTGGGCAGGAGGAGCGTGAAGAGCGCGCAAAGCGGAGTTGGAAGTAGGGAGAATCTGGCAGCAAACATTCCCTCCGTTTACCATTAATTCAGCCATTGGGCAATCCCGCAAGCACCCCTGAATGCGCCACGGACTCGGTCAAGAGGCAGCAGCAAATGTAGTCTGGGGCCTTAGGCGCTTGCAGGGCTTGGAGGGCTTGGACTGCGGCGCTTGCAGGCCTAACTCCAACGTTAGGAGGACACCGAAACTAAGGGGTGGGCGCGTTACGGAGAACAGTGGCGATCAATTGTTCTGCGTCCGGACCTTGCTGTCCGCGGGCTTCCCGGAGGTTCAGTCGGTGGCTAAGGACCGCCGGAACCACGGCTTTGACATGATCTGGGTAAACGGCATTGGCTCCCGCCAGGAAAGCCGTGGCTTGGGCCGCCCGGAGCACGGCAATGGAAGCTCGCGCCGAGAGGCTGCCGCGGCTCCCCTCCTGCTTGCGGAGGCTTTCGCAGATGAAGGCGATGTAGTGGCAGATACGATCATTGGCCGGGATGGCTTTGACCTGCTGCTGCATCAGGGCAATTTCTGCGGCCGTTAGGATGGGGCCGGTCTCTACCGCGGTGGTCCCCATCCGGGCGTGAAGTTGCAGGATGTGGGTCTGCGTTTCCAAGTCCGGCAACGTCATGTTGATGGACATGAGGAACCGGTCCAACTGGGGTTCGGGGAGCGGAAAAGTGCCGGAGGAATAAGCGTTGTTTTGCGTGGCGATCACGAGGAAAGGAGCGGCTAGCGCCCGCGTCACTCCATCCACCGTGACCTGATGCTCGTTCATGCACTCCAGCAGTGCGCTTTGAATCCGGGGGGAGGTGCGGTTGATTTCATCTGCCAGGACGATGTTTCTAAAGACCGGGCCTTCGATAAACTCGAATTTGGCGGTCGCCTGATTATAGATGGAGTAGCCCACAATATCGCTTGGCAGCAGATCCGGAGTGAATTGAATCCGACTGAAGGTGCCGTCAATGCTCTCCGCCAGCGTTTGCGCAAGGGAGGTTTTGCCAATGCCCGGTGCGCCTTGGATGAGCACATGTCCATTCGCGAGTAATGCGGTGAGCAAGGTCTGGGCAGGCCCTTCGGCCCCCAGAACTGTTTGAGTTAGGCGGCGGTAGAGGGCTTCGATTCGGTCTTTCACGCGGAGATGGGAGGGCTAAGGGGACAAGGGCAGCAGGATGCGGCATGAGACTAGTCTAGCCTGAGGAAGTTCAAAAGCCATTTCTTTCGCGCCAGCGGAACTTTCTTTCCCACGGGCGGTTAAGCTAGGGTGGACCGCTGAAAATTGCGGGCCCGGACGCCTTTGATCTTCACGCCACTGAGGCGCAAGTCGCTCCCGAAGGTCCCGAGCCCAGCCTGACCTTGATTCAACCTCGTATCCACGGCTTCGAGCACTGGGGTGGTAAAATCGTCAAAGTAAATGCGGATGAGGCCATCACGCACGGTGCGTTCCACGCGCAGTCGGTGTTCAGTGCGTGGTTGCCAGGTAGTATTAACCGCAAATTTCACGGCCACCGGCTGGGGAACCCCACCGATGACACAGTGGATCCGATTCACGTGACCATCCGACATGTTTCCCAAGTGAACGAAATAATAGTTCTCCGGGTCTTGGTAGCCGAAGAGGACGCGCACCTCTTGCCCCCGTTTGTAGCATCCTATCTCCAACGTTGCCTCGATCGTGCAGTCGGTCATGGTCACAGATTCCAGCAGGGAGACATCAAGGGGACTACAGAAGAGTTCTGGGGTCCCGGGGTATGGCACCACTTTAAGCCGAGGGGCATCTTTCCGACGGGCCGATCTTTGCCGCTGGTGCAGCTCAAAATTGAGAACGGCCTCAGGCGGCTTTGCTGGAGGATTTTCTGGATGTTGAGTAATCGGTGTAGATTTCTTCATTTTAGTTAAGTTATCTTAACTAATAATGAGTCGAATTCAAATGGATTATTCGCAAAAATGACCAGTAGCAGAAAGATCAGAACTGCAATAATTCAAACGAACGGGAAAAGGCCGATTTGACGGAAGCCAGAGAGCCGTGGATTGCTGTGGCAATTTCAGCTAGTCGGAGCCCCCTAGTGCTTAGTTGCACAAGTTAACAATTGTATTTCTAAGCTGGGCGCCTTTGACCTCTCTCTTGCGCCACACAAATGGTCGCGGGTGATTATTGGTGGCTTGGATAAAGGCTTCGATGGCGTTTCGCAGATCCGTTTTTG
>JANOAV010000063.1:0-2034 GCA_031411295.1 Verrucomicrobiales bacterium
GCGCTCCGCGTTTGTTGCGCAGCAGAGCGGACCATTTGGAGGCGAAATATTCGGCATACTCAGGCGTGGCGAGCAGTCGATCCACCAGCACTTCACGCTTGTTAGGTGTGGTCTCGGCTGCAAACTCCGCCGCTTCCTGCGGCTTCGGCAGACGGCCTGTGATATCGATCGTGGCGCGACGCAGGAACGTTGCATCATCGCACACGGCGGCGGGCGGCAGACCCAGTGTGCGAAGTTTCGCGAAGACATGTTGATCAATGAAATTTCGCTCCGCTGGAAATTCCGTTAGCGGAGCCCCCAATGGGATAGTGGCACGAAACACACCAACCAGTTCCATGTAGCGGATCATGACCGCGGCATCTCCCGGCTGCTGGGCCGTGTGGACAAGGCCGGTGGGCGTGACGGTGGCCATTTCCTTCGCGCTGCTGTCGTATTGCACCAGCGTGGTGACATCCCGCCAAGTGCCGTCCGAGTAATGTGCTGTGACTTGCAGTTGCTGATCGGTATCGCGACCCAGCAGGCGCTCGGCAGGATGCACGGAGAGTTTCACCGGCACCGCAGCGGCGGCATCACCACGCGGCATGCCCTGCTCCATCCAGCGGACGAACGTTTGATAGTCCGGTGAGCCACGCTCCATACGGGCCCCGCCGCCGTGCGGCATTTCGCCCGTGCCCTTCAGCAGGAGCAGACTGCTTTCCGGGGCCGCAGGAAAGAGGCGGCGGCCGCGGGATTCATGCACCAGATGTTCGAAATCCTCCGCGGGCTCGAAGCCTAACAGGGAAAGTTTAAAACCGTTCTGACCCTCGCTCTTGCCATGGCAGCCGCCGCCATTACAGCCGTATTTCGTAAGCACCGGCACCAGATCATTGGCGAAATGCAGCGATCGATTCAGCACCGCGCCCTGCACTGTCAAGGTCGTGGTGGCGCTGGTTCCATTGCTAGTGGCCGTCAGCGTGACCGTGCCGTCTTGTTGTGGGACTGCCGTGCCATTGGAGGAAATTTTGATCATCTCCGCAGGCTCCACTTTCCAACTCGCGGTGCGCGTTACATCGTGCTCGCGCCCGGTTTCATCCGTGGCTGTAACGAGCAGTTGCAGCGAGGCGTCCTTGCCGGACAGCAGCGCAGTTTTACCCTCCGGGGCACCCGTGTGAATTTGCAATCCAGCGGCTACAGCCAAGCTGGGAAGCGCGCTCCACGCGATGATGAGTTTCTGGGTCACGGTCATTAGACGACTTCTTTCATCGGTTGATATTGCCCGTCCACCAGATAGTGCGGCCGCCCGGTCAGGTCCGGCACGGTGGTGGTGTTGGGATTGATGCCAAGGTTGTTATACATGGTGGCGAAGATTTCCTGAAAGTGCACCGGACGATCCGCAGCCTCGCCTCCGAGCCGGTCCGTTGAGCCGATGACCTGCCCCGTTCTCATCCCTCCGCCAGCCATGAGGGCGCAGGAAACATTCGGCCAGTGATCGCGTCCTCCATCCTTGTTGATGCGCGGCGTGCGACCAAACTCACCCCATGCCAGCACACTCACGTCATCGGCCATGCCACGGTCGTGCAGGTCCTGCACTAACGCGGTGATCGCTTGATCGAAGTCCGGCAAATTTTCCTTCGCGATCCGGAAATTGCTGCCATGCCAGTCCCAGAAGCTGTAGCTGATGGTCACGACGCGCACCCCAGCTTCCACCAACCTGCGGGCGAGGAGAAACTGTTCATTGAGGCGCGGGGCGGCATCGCTCTGAACCTTGTCCGTGCCTTTGCCATAGCGCTCGCGGAGCTTCGGATCCTCGCTGGAAACATCGAGCGCCTTGAGCAGGCGGGAGGACGTTAGGATGTCGAACGCCTGTTCCGTAAAGGCATCCACCCCATTCATCGCCCCGGACGCATCCGCCTCACGACGGAAGCCATCGAAGGCAGTGAGCAATGATTTCCGATCCGCTAGTCGCTCGATGCTCACGCCATTGAGAGTCATGTCATCCTTCACGCTGCCCATGGGCATGAACGGGGCATGAGCGACGCCCAGAAAGCTGGTCCG
>JANOAV010000064.1:0-6137 GCA_031411295.1 Verrucomicrobiales bacterium
CATCGCTGATACTAACGTCGTCAACTTGGCCGCCTCTGGCTCAGCCTTCGACATCTCCGCCATCACCGGCCCATCGGAAATCATCGGTTCCATCACCAGCGTCAGCGGATCCAGCATCAAGTTGGGTGCCAACCTGCTCGATATTGGTGGTGATAACACCTCCTTCTCCAGCTCAGGTGATATCTCCGGTCCTGGCGGCGGCAGCATCACCAAGTCCGGCACGGGGGTCATGACTATGGGTGGAAACAACACCTACAGCGGCAACACGAATGTCGCTGGCGGCACGCTGCTCCTCGCCACGGCCACCGCCCTGCCAAGCTCAGCCGCGCTCAACCTCAGCACGGGCACCACCCTCAGCACAGGCGGCTTCAACCAGTCCACCGGAGCCCTCTCTGTCAGTGGCACCGCTCCTGGCACCGGAGCCGTCATTGACATGGCGGGCGGCACTGCCGAACTAACCTTTGCCAACGTCGGCACTTGGACCGGCCTGCTCAGCGTCTGGAACTACTCCGGTGCTGCTTGGACCCTGGGCACGGATAAACTCACCTTCACCGCAGGAAGTGGTTCCATCAATCTCGCCAACGTCGAGTTCTACAGCGACAACGGTGTAAACGTGATCGGTAGCGGCGGTGGTGGCCTCATCGGCACCGAATTGGTCCCGGTTCCAGAACCCTCCGCGATCATGAGTCTCCTGGCTCTCTTTGGCCTCGCAGGTTACAAAGAACGCCGTCGCTTCTTCCACTTCCGGAAGTAACCACGACAATTCCGAGTGTGGGAGCAGTCCGCTGGACTGCGGCCTCCGCCGTCCATGCCGCAGTCCCGCGGACTGCGACCATACTCGCGATTTCCCATCGTGGGGGACATCTGTTTTCGTGGCGCAGACGTTTTTGTCATCGTCTGCGTCGGTTTCTTGCTTGACCTTCGGGGTGGCCTTGGCCAGTATCAATTATCGCCAATCACTGGCACTGTTCTTTTCCATTTTTATCCAATTTCCTGCCATGTCCGAGACGCCTGGTCATAAAACCCGCTCCGTAGCATCAATACCGGAGGCAGCACTTAGCATGTTTCCAGTCATGCCTTTCTAGGAAGGCTGGGACTGTGATCGTGGCCGCCACCATCTAGAGCCTTGGGAACGAGGACTTTTAGACCATAGACGGCATTACGGTGGGATCCAAAAGCGCTCTGGCTTAGCCCGGGGCGCTTTTCTTTTGCCCGATTGATGCGGGAAATCACAAGGAATTCAGGAACCGCAGCAGCGCCTCCCGGTCGGACTTACTAAGGGCTTTGAACTGCGCAGTGGCAGCGGTGGCTTCGCCCTCGTGCCAGAGGATGGCCTCGGTTAGGGTGCGGGCGCGACCGTCATGGAGGAAATTGACATGCCCGTTGACCATCTCGTGCAACCCGGTGCCCCACAGCGGCGGAGTCCGCCACTCCTGCCCATTCGCCAGGTAATCTGACCGCCCATCGGCCAGTCCGGCTCCAAGGTCGTGCAGCAGGAGGTCGGTGTAGGGATGGATCGTCTGCCCTTCCAACTCGCGCAACTCCGGGCTGTGTGCCGTCGTTAGGGTTTCCCGATGGCACTTGGCGCACTGCACGCGGCGGAAAATTTCCTCGCCCCGCTGCACGATGGGATCATCCACCACCCGACGAGCGGGCGGGGCGAGCGCGCGCACATAAGTCACCACGCGCTTTAGCAATGTCTCGTTGATTTCCGGGTCTCCGCCAGACGGCAAGGTTGCCAGTGGCGTTGTTTCCGCGGCCGTTAGATCTCCGCTGGGCAGGGCCGACGAACGAATTCCTTGATCATGCAAAAAGGCCATGGCGGTCTGCTGACGGAGATCCGCAGCGTTGGCCTTCCAGCCGAAGCGCCCGATCCGACGTTTCCCAGCTTCGCTCTCCCAGACGTAATTGGCCCGGCCGGAGATTCCATCCTGATCCCGATCCTCCGCATCGGCCCATTCCAGCAATTGCGGCTCCGGCACCGCTTCCAGTAACCCCAAGCCGGGAATCGACTGCGCGATGCGAAGGCTGTAAGTGTGGGGCAACTGCGGGGGACCGTAATTCCAGCCGCTGATCTTGATCTCCGGAGCGCGCAATTGGTA
Source organism: Verrucomicrobiales bacterium (assembly GCA_031411295.1). Classification (GTDB taxonomy): domain Bacteria; phylum Verrucomicrobiota; class Verrucomicrobiia; order Verrucomicrobiales; family V1-33; genus JAGNEJ01. The sequence continues at coordinate 2,103 of JANOAV010000064.1, forward strand.
GGTTGCTCCGTCGGGAAAGCTTCCGTTCGTTTCCTTCCAAGTCACCTCCACGGCCACCTCCGGCTTGGCTCCCGGAATGGCTTGCGTCGCCAGTTGACCGCCATAAATGGGATCCGGCAGCGGTCCTCCATGCGCATCCTGGCCGGGAACACTGACCCGAATGAGCAGGCTCTCCAGCGGTTCCCCCGGCAAGGGATAGGTGCCCCGGCCATCCCGGAAATGACAGGCGAAACAGGAGGTGGCATTATAAATGGGCCCTAAACCGTCACGCGAGGAAGCCGCGGCCGGAGCAGGTCGCCAGTCGGTCATAAAGAAACTGTTCCCCACATTAAAGAACCGCCGGGTCTGATCGGTGGCGTTGGCCAAAGGCATGCCGAAGGATTCTTCCGCCGCGGCAAAGCTCGTGGTGGCACCACCACTCAACTCCGCCGGCAGCGATGATGGCTCCTCTGCGAGCACCATCCCGACGGAACCGATGACACTGAGCCAGGGCCATTTCATTCGCCTTCCGGTCCGACCTCCAGCGGGATGTTTAGATTGAGCGAGCGACCTAACTTCCGCAGGCTGGCGGCTTGATCTTCCAAGGCCAGGATCAACTGATGCGTGATTTTAGCGGGATCTCCGGCAGGGGCAAAGAACTCCTCCGGAAGCTTGCCAGCCAAGGTTTCCATGCGTTGCGTTTGCACCGCAATTTGCCCGGCCAGCGGCGCGTCCACCCGCTTGGCGTAGGGCTCCAAGCAATGCCAGAACTGGCTGAGCGCTTGCACCGTGAGGCGGGCCTCGGTGCCGGCATCACGGGAGAACGGGGCCGTGGTGTCATGGCCATCCTGGGTATCGCAGGGCAACTGAAGTCGTGTCGTGGCCAACTCTCCCCCACCCAGCAGGCTAGGGCCGGTAATCATCCGCTGAATGGCGAGCGTCTCCGCTTCGACAAACATGGCGTGGAAATTTCCGATCTGATCCGCCTTCCATTCCTCTGCCACCCCCACCATGTCGTCCCGCAGAAGTTGGGCCGCCGACCGTAAAAATTCGCATCGCCTGGCATCAAGCGGCTCGGCCGTCTCCCAAAGTAAGTAGGCCAACACGCTGAATCCACAGGTGGCCTCATCGGGTGCTGCTACTTGATGCCGCCGCTGGAGCAATGCCGGTGTCAAGGCTTCCCGATGATCGTGCAGTAATGTTTCCACCAAGGATTCCTGGATCGGCCAGGGGTTAATCGATTGCTCGGGGCCATCGTCATCATCGATCGGCCCGCCGCTGAAACGCAGCGGTTCGGTGAGCAGATAGGCCCGCCGGGCCAAGCGCCAAGCGCTGCGCGCGTCCTCTAGAAGAGAATTTTGCGGGTTTGCGGCTAGTTTTTTTACCGTTTGGAAAAAAATTTCTGCGGTTTCGGCCGCCTCCGCCGTGAGATGGGTGGCGGCCGTCGCGTAAGCCACCGCACAATCCCGTCGAACCGCTTCTGGGGTTGATTCCACGGCCAAGGAGGCCCCTTGGCCCAGGAGCAGAAAGCCCCCCGCAAGGCCACAAATCCAGCGTCTTCTAGTTGACGGTATGAGGAATGGCATCCAATTCATGTTCACTAAATTCTAAAGCTACTTGCCGGAGATGCAATGCAATGCTTAGGTCAACCTTTCCCTGCCGTCACGGGGATCAGTTTTTACCCAAAAGATAATGAAGTTTGCCATTTTTGGAGATATCCACGCGAATCTAGAAGCCTTTAACACTGTGCTAGCCGATGCTGAGCAGCACGGCGTGACGCACTACGCCTGCATCGGAGACATTGTGGGATACAATGCCAACCCGCACGAATGCCTGGCGATGGTAAAAGCGTTGGCGTGCCCGGTGGTAAAAGGCAATCACGACGAGGAGGCGAGTGCCGAAACCGAAATCGTGGGGCTGAATCCCCTCGCCCAAGCCGCCTTGGAGTGGACCCGGGAGCATTTAGATGAAGATGACAAGAAATGGCTGCGGGAACTCCGCATGGTGCGTCAGGTCCGTGACTTCACCATCGTCCATGCCACCTTGGACACCCCCAGCAGTTGGGCGTATGTCATTAATAAATTTGATGCCATGGCCAGCTTCAGCTATCAATTCACTCAGGTTTGCTTCTGTGGACACACCCACACGCCACGGTTCTACGTCAAGGGCAGCAGCGTGACGATGGAGCCGGGCGAAACCATCAAGCTCGAACCCGGCAAAAAATATCTCATCAACGTCGGCAGTGTGGGCCAACCCCGCGATGGCGACTGGAGGGCGGCCTACTGCATCTATGATCACGATCAGCAACTGGTCACCTTGCGCCGTTTGGAGTATGACAAGGAAACCACCAAGGCCAAGATCATTGCCGCCGGGCTCCCCGAGCGCCTGGCGGAACGGTTGGACCTTGGCAAATAAGCATTCTGGCCGGAGTCCTCATCCGCCATGAAAGTGCCTGACTTTTCGAACATTCGTCATGTGCTGGTGATTAAACCCAGCAGCTTGGGTGATGTGGTGCATACCTTGCCAGCGGTTCATCGCCTCAAATTAACTTTTCCGCACCTGCGGCTGGACTGGCTCGTCAATCCAGAATGGAGTCCGCTGCTGGAAGGCAATCCCGACTTGGTGGAAACCGTTATTTTCCCCCGTCGAGACTTCAAAGGCAAAGGCGGCTGGGCGCGCTACCGGGCGTGGATAAAAGATTTCAAGTGGCGGCCGCCGCCGGATGTGGTGTTGGATTTTCAGGGACTGCTGCGGAGCGCCTGGATCGCGCGCCAGAGCGGAGCCAAGTGCATCGTGGGCTTGAGCGACTCGCGGGAGGGGGCGCGCTGGCTGCACCATGTGAGGGTGCCCGTGAACCCGGCGGACCATGCGGTGGAGCGCTATCTGAAGTTGGTGGACGCCTGCGGGGCGAAGTCCGGCCCCGTGCAGTTCCCCCTGCCGGTGGGACGTCGCCCCGATGGCATTTTCCATGCCTCCGTGCCACAGGACTTCGTGCTGCTGCACCCGTTTTCCCGAGGAGAAAATAAATCCCTAACCGTGGCCCAAGTGAAGTTGTTCTGCGAAATGATGGCCCCCATCGGCGTCTTCGTCGTGGGCCAGGCCGCGCTCTCCGAGGACCAACTGGCGTTACCCAGCAGTGCGTTCAATTTCCTGAACCGCACCAGCTTGACGGAACTGATTTGGCTGATGCGGCGGGCGAAATTTATCGTCAGTGTGGACAGCGGCCCAATGCACATTGCGGCCGCCATCACGCCGAAACTGCTGGGAATTCACACTTGGAGCGATCCTCGGCTGGTGGGACCATATACCCCTGAGGCTTTTATTTGGAAGGGCGGGAACATTTTGCCACGAACCTTGGCAGATAATCTTCTCGCCTCGCAAGTGCGCCAAGTGGCAAACTCGGACATCGAACCGATAGTGAATTTTGTGCTGGAGCGCCTGGCGAAATGAAGCCAAAAGATCCTAGTGAACTGCCAGCACGAATTCCGGCAACCACCCTTCCTCCCCGGCTTCGTTCCGGCACCAAAGCCAGCCCTTTACTTCTCGCAGGGCAATGACGGATTCATGACATTTCACGGAGAGATCCCGCGCGTTGAACGCTTTGATGACCCGCGCCTTTTCATCGCTCAGTTTATCCAAATGGTCATCGGGCACGAAACTGCCCCGACCATCCACCGCCAAAGCCCAGACCCAGCCGGTCCAAGAGGGGTCCGGTGGTCCCAGACGCACCTCATCACCCACCTGGAGCTGGAGGGGATTGCGGTCCAGCACGGTATAATCACTATTGGCTCGGTGGGTAAAACTATGACTCATAGTGGCAAGAAACCACGTCCCGCCACCTCGGCAAGTGGCGGTTCGGAAAATTCTGATCCATTGGCTAACTGCGAAAAAACGCAGAAGGCCCTCTCCCGGGTCAGCGGAAGAGGGCCTCAAATTAGCAGGATCGAACTAGGCCGATCGCAGCTGAATTAGTTGGCGGTTTGGTTGGCACCGGTGTAGTTCAGGATGCTGCCGTCCCAGTTGAGGTGGGTCGCTGCCGCGCTCAATTCGTTGGCA
>JANOAV010000065.1:0-26321 GCA_031411295.1 Verrucomicrobiales bacterium
GTCAAGGCGCAGGGCTAACTGGTGGACGGAACGTCCACCCTCCGGAGAATGCTGCCATTGACTTTGAGCTTGCTAATAAACGCACCATTTGCCACGTTAGACTCACAATGAAGACAAAACATATTATCGCCATGGTGGGCACGTTTTTGGTGGGCAACCTTTGCCTAGCTGACGCGGTTGCTCCCCGCACCTGGACCGATGTGAACGGGCGGAGTCTGGAAGGAACGCTGGTGCAAGCATTACCTGACATGGTGAAGGTGCGCATCAAAAACGGAGCCGTCGTCTCATTACCGTTGATCACCCTCAGTCAGGCGGATCAGGATTTTGTTAGTAAAAACAAAGATGCCGTTCCCAAGACGCCCACGACCACCGCTCAAGCGTCCGCCCCCAAGGCTTTGGCCGCCGCCACAACGCAGGCGGGCACCAAGTGGCCGGAGAAAGTGGTGCTGAAGGAATTGCCGGAGATCACGATCGTCAAAGAGGATGATGCCACAGGCGAGTTTATCTATCAGTCTCCCCATTATGAATTTCGTTCGCCCAAAAGACTTGGTGGAGCAGTGGTGAAGGAATTCGCCCGCATCTTTGAGGTGACTTATCAGACCAACTGGGCGCTCCCGCTCAATTTCAAACCTGAGCCCGAAAAAGGGCGCGACCGGTTTCTCTGCAACATCTACGAGACCTACGAAGATTACATCAAGGCAGGCGGACTGGATGGTTCTGCCGGGGTCTATATGGGAGGGAAAGATTTCATAGCCGTGCCTCTCAAAAGCTTGGGAGTGAAGTTCTTTGGCAAAAAACTCGTGCTGGAACGGGGCGATGACAATGGAACCCTCATTCATGAAATTACCCACCAAATGATGAATCATTGGATCGGCAAGTTGCCGACCTGGTATGTCGAAGGCGCGGCGGAATATGTCCGCATGGCCAAATATGAGCGGGGCAATATGTCATTTACCAACTCCGACAAACTCTTCCAAGACTTCCTCGAAGGTCGCGGCGGCGGTAAGACCTACACCATGGTCAATCTGGAGAAGCTCATGAAGATGGATGGCGCAACGTGGTCAGCCGCAATTGGGAAAGGCGGCGGAGCGGGACGCAACTATGGTTCCGCTGGTGCGCTGACGTATTATTTCTACCACTGCGATGATAAAGGCGACGGTCAGCATATGATCGACTGCATCGAGGCCATCGGTAAAGGCGACAACCCCATCAAAGCCGTGACGCAACATTTGCTGCGGGACCGGACCTACGCCCAGTTGCAGGAAGATGTCGAAAAAGGACTGCGCAAGAAAGGCGTCAAAATCAGTTGGACCGAAGGCGTGGATAACAGCGGCACCAAGAGCTAGCAGGCGAGCAATGTCGGTTCTGCGTTTGCCGAATAATTGAACAATCGCGCAACTCGGTTGGTCAGTGCCCTGACGGCCTCCTGAAAAATCGTGACCAGGAGGCGTAAAATCTAAACTTGCTTCCTCCCCAGCTTTCGGTAAAATCGGCACCGCTTCCCCTTCCATAAATCACTTTTGAACCCATGGCTTGCCCTTCCAGGAAACTCCTTCTTGCGTTGCTTAGTCTGTCCACTCTGCCTCTGACCCAGGTCGTGGCCCAGACCAAGCAGCCTGCGGCCAAAACGCCGGCCAAGCCCACCGCCACGAAGCCCGCCACTTCATCTGCGAAGCCCTCGCCCACCCCGGCCCCAAAGCCTGCGACAAAGCCTGCCGCCGCGACCCCAGCAGGAGCTACCGGAGCCGTGGGGCCAATTCCGGCCATGCCGCGCATCTACGCGCCCACCCGCCCGCGCGAGGTGAATCCCAAGTATCCGTGGAAAGAGAAAATTGCCACCACCGTCTTTTGGATCGGGGAGCAGCCCACGGAAGGAAATCCAGTGCCGAACCACGCCAGTTCATGGGATCCCACTTGGCAATTGAACTACGGCGGATACGACGAACCAAGTGCCGCCGGACGGAATTGGGATTTTGCTCCCAAAGCCTTCGTGCCCAAGTTGAATCCATTCTATGTCGCCCTGCCTTTCAACGACGTCACCAATCGCGAGATCGCCAAGCTGAAAATCCCTTGGCATAAGGCGAAATGGAAGGGTGGCTCGAGGGATACCGTCTGTGAGGATCGCTGGTTGGCGATCAAATTCAATAACAAACTTTGCTTCGCCCAGTGGGGCGATTGCGGCCCTTTTAACACCGACGATGCTGATTATGTATTCGGCAACTCCCGCCCCAAGAATCAGGAGAACGATGGAGCCGGATTAGACGTATCCCCTGCCGTGCGCGATTTTCTGGGCATGAGCAGTGGAGCGCTTTGCGACTGGCGGTTTGTCGAAGACGACGAAGTTCTGGACGGTCCTTGGCGGCGTTACGGCAAGAATAATGGTTTCGTAAAAAATGATGCCACGGAACTGGCCAAGCTGCGGGCGGAGTATCAGGCGCTAGTCAAAAAGCGCGACGAATGGTTGAAGAATAACATCAACGACTACAAGTCCAACGCGATTCAGATTCGCTAGTGCTACCTCTGATAACAGAGGGATGTCACAACGAAGTGCTAGGCATTGGCCACGGACACAACGGCACCACGTTCCCGCCGCATACTGAGTTGGCCGCAACCAGCATCAACGTCGATCCCGCGGCGTTGGCGCACCGTGGTGGGGATGTTGGCAGCCAAGAGAATCCGTTGAAACTCCTCCACGGTGCGTTGGTCCGTGGTCATGCCGGTGTAGCCGTCGGTGAGGTTTAGCGGGATTAAATTTACCTGCACCTTCATGCCGTGCAGAATCTCCGCCAACTTGGCGGCGTGCTGTGTGGTATCATTCTTTCCAGCAATCATGGTCCAGGCGATGAATACCTTCTCCCCGGTAGATACGGAATATTCGCGACACGCCGCCAGGAGTTCAGCCAAGGGCCAACGTTTGTTCACGGGAATAAGCGCGCTGCGTTCTTCATCCGTGGCTCCGTGCAGGCTGACTGCCAAATGGTATCGCTGCGGCTGGGCCGCGAGTTGCCGGATGCCGGGAACATGGCCCACCGTGCTGATGCTGATCTTCGATGGGGCAATCCCCAGACCTCTGGAGTCTGTTAGGATGCTCAGCGCCTGCATCACTGCAGTGAAATTATGCAGCGGTTCCCCCATCCCCATGAGGACGAGGTTCCGCAACTTCTCACCATTCAGTTTGGTGAGTTCCCGTTGCGCGTGCAGCGCCTGGGCCACGATTTCTCCCGGGCGTAAATGACGGGTAAAGCCCATTTGTCCGGTGGCACAGAAGACGCACCCCATGGCGCATCCCACTTGGGTGCTCAAGCATGCGGTGAACCGACCTGGGTAACCCATGAGCACGGTTTCCACGGCGTTTCCGTCCTCCATTTTTAGGAGATATTTCCGCGTTCGCCCATCCGTGCTGATGGTTTCCGTGACCACTTCCGGCACATCCAGAGGCAGGCTGTCGTGCGTGTAATTAGCGGCTATCCAGCGTTGCAGTGGTGGCAGAAACCTCGATTGCTCCGTAAGGTTAGTAGCAAGGCGACGGTGGAGGTGCTGAAACAACTCACGTGCATGAGTTGGCCCCACGCCGGATTCAGCGAATCGGCGTTCAAGGTCTGGCAACGTGAAGTCGTGAAGGGAACGCGGAGTCATGCCGGAAGTTGCAAAGTGGACCGAACCGTCAGCACGGAAAAGTTGGCAATGGTCCCGGCGGGAATCGAACCTGCATCACCGGCTTCGGAGACCGATGCACTATCCATTGTGCTACGAGACCGCATATTGGCGGGAGATGAAGGTGCCCACAGAGGAAGTTGACGCAAGGGAATTTTTACCAACAAAACGGATAATGGATAATTTGGAGTGATTATTCCACGGCCTGCGGCCCTAACTGGGAGTGGCGTGAGTCTCCCCGCCATTGGCAATGCCACCGCCCATGAGCGCCCCCAACCACACTCAAGCGCCAGCGAGTCATGCCGAGCGAGTCGAAATGGCGGACGGAGTCACGCCACTCCCAGACATCCCCGTATCAATCGATGCGCAACTGCGCAACTCTCTCCGCTGCATCGGGCAGGCCTGCGGCGTGAATCTTGGCCTCGGCCCGACGGAGGAATTCATGCAATGCCAGATCAAAGGATTCCTTGAGGTAACCAGAGCTATCGATGGTGAATGATGCAGGATGGTTAGCGGAAATTTGGCGGAAAATGTCGCGTGATTTCTGCAGCAGGGATTTGTTCTCGAACTCGTTTGGTTTATCTCCCCGGGCGCGGATCCGGTGGAGGCCCACGTCCACTTCAGAATCCAGGATGAGGACCAAATCCGGTGGCGGGGCGAAACGCTCGTTGGAGGTCATAATTTCCTGAGGATCGGCTCCCCGGGCTCCTTGGTAGGCGGCACTGCTCCAATAGTAGCGATCAAGGATGACGATTCCCCCACCCTCCATGGCGGGACTGATCGTGTTGGCTACATGCTGGCGCCGATCCAGTTCAAACAACTCCAACTCCCGCTCCAAAGTCAATCGCCCCGCCTTGGCGGAGGCACGGAGCTCTTGGCCCCATTTTAGGCTCGTTGGTTCCTTGGAGATCACACACGCCAAGCCGCGTTCTCCGCACCATTGCGCGAGCAAGGTGGCAAGGGAGGTTTTGCCAGCACCGTCGATGCCTTCAACGGCAATGAGGAAACCATGAGGAATCGGAGTCTTTAACATGGGCACGAGTATTGATGGGCAAAATGGAATGGCAAGCAGGAGATACGGAGATTTCTGCATTCCGGCGGCACGAAGAAGCCCCGACCAGAGAACTGATCGGGGCTTCCAAGATTTACGCTAACGGATCGCTTAGACGACCTCGGTCACACCTGGCACGGCAATCGGGTAACGTCCCTCCTTGTCGGGCATAACCTTGGATGGAGCGTCCCACGCGAGGTTGTCTGGATAGTCCGTCTTATTGGAATTCCAAGCAGCTTCCCACTTGATTTGCTTCCCGCTGTAGGTCGCCATCCGACCGAGCACCGCAGTGAAAGAACTGGTGTTGCCATAGTAGGCATTGTTCAACGGTGTATTGGTCTTGATTGCTCGGTGCAGGAGATCATGCTCCGTTTGATAGGGAGTAGGGTCCGGCTTGTCTTCTTCTTCCTTGTAACTCCAGAGCACTTTGCCTGCGCGGTCTCGGATGACACAGTTCTTATTGTCATTGAGATAGCAAATCCCCTTGGTGCCGATGAGAGTTTCTGAGGTTTGAGCCCACGTGCCGGGTTGGTGTCTGCACTGGGAGTTGAGGACCACCCCGTTCGGGTAGGTGTATTCGACGTAGTGATGATCATAGATCTGGCCAAATTCCAATCCCGTGCGCACTTGGCGACCGCCCATCCCTTGAGCGGAAATTGGGTGGACCGGCTTGTCGTTCGGGGCTCCGAGAGTTTCGCTGAGGAACCAGTTGAAGACGTCGATGTTGTGGACGTGCTGCTCTACGATATGGTCTCCGCAGAGCCAAACGAAGAAATACCAGTTATTGATCTGATATTCCATTTCCGTTTGCCCTTCAATTCGTGGCTTGACCCATGGAGTGTTGCCGTTCCAGTAAACTTGGCCAGAGACGATATCGCCGATCAGGCCAGCTTTCACTTGCTCCAAGGCGGCATGATAGCATTTCTGGTAACGTCGTTGAAGGCCAACGGCCACCTTTAGATTCTTGGTGTCAGCCAATTGAGCGGCGTCGTGATAAATACGGGCACCCACTGCATCCACGCTCGTTGGCTTCTCAGAAAAAATGTGCTTACCCGCTTCTACAGCGGCTTTAAAATGGCGCGGACGGAAACCGGGAGGTGTCGCCAAGATCACCAGATCAGCCTCATTAATGGCATGAGTGTAAGCGTCCAAGCCCACGAATTTTTTATCATCCTTCACGTCCATTTTGTCAGGATGTGCTGTTTTGAGAGTATTAAAGGCATCTTCTAGCCGTTTGCTGGAGGCGTCCGCCATGGCTACCAGTTTCACATTGCCATCCTTGGATGCCAAATTCTGATTGGCCGCACCGGTCCCACGTCCACCGCAGCCGATGAGCGCGAGTTTAATGGTGTCGCTACCTGCAACTTGGGCGCAGAGTTCGATGGGGAGAGCAGCAGCAGTTGCGGAGACCGCGGCTGCCTTGAGGAAACTCCGTCGATTGGATTCGGGGAGTTCTAGTGTTGGTTTGGTTTCAGTTGTCATGAGAATTAGTTAGATTGGAGGTTATTTTCTTTGACCTTTGGGGTCCAGATTGGCGGCCGCTTCCTCTGGGCTCAGGGATTTGACAGGCACGCCCTCCGCAGGGACCTCAGCTTTGGAAATCCACGTGATGGCATTAAGGACCACTTTGCGGAAATTGTCATCCTGCCAGTTCTTGTGGAAGTGAGCGCCAGTGAAACCAAAGCCCCGGGAGCCACCTTCATTTTCGCTCACCCACATCATGTGCTGGGGCTCGCCCTTGGCCACGGCTTCACGCACGGCCGGATTGCCTTCATGCGGACCGTCTTTGCGGGTCAGAGTGTCGGGCCCCGGAAGGGCGGTAAGTATCGGCGTGACGCCTTTCATTTCAGGACGGAAACGCATGTGGTAATACCATTCGTCGTTCGCCTTGAAGGGCTTTACGCCTCGGGTCACGGCATGCACGGGAAACTTCTCGAAGTTGGCATCCCAGTGCGGATTGACACTCCAGTTGGCTTCAAAGAAACCGCCGGTCCAAGCCAGGAAAGCATCTCCAGGAGGCCCCGTCACAGTTTCCACTGCATAGTGAATGAAGCCCACGCCCATGCCGCGTTTCACCTCGGCATCAATTTCTTTAAGGTGGTTATTCATCGGGTGCCCGCCACCGCCATCGCTATAGCCGATCAGGGCATCGGCGTTATCCAATGCGGTCGGATCCTTCGGCCAACCGCCGGAGTAAACGGTCGCCAGCACTTGATCGCCAAATTGTTCGTTGAGGCTCTTGGCCAGCAACATACATCCAGCCCGGTGCTCGTGCTGACCGGGACCATGGCTGGGATTGCCTGCCGCAAATACCACCTTCTTCACTCCCACGAGCGGGAAGCGCTTCAGCATCAGATTCTTGAATTGCACCTTTTCCTGCTTCACTCCAGCATGAAGTTGCAGCGCCAGAATGCCACTGCGGCGGCGGGTTTTGGTGTCGTTGTCGGTCACCTCGGACATGAGTTGTCCATTGATGTAATTCTGCTGAGTGAACCCACGGAACACCACGCGATAATGGTTCCAGTCGTCCTGCTTGATCGTCTTCTGCAGGTCCTCGCTCTTGGCGAACTGTTCTTTGACCACGGGCTTGCCGTCGTCACCAATTTCCGTTTTCTGACCACGATTGGCCAGGATGCCGCGGAAGGCTTCGCCATACACGATGCCGCTGTAAGTGGTGCCAGCTTCGAAATCGGCCTGATAACCGCCTACGCCCCACTGGGAGTTCGGGAGGCGGAAACTACGCACCTGCATGCCGCTGTTGCCGCCGACGATCTTGTAATCCAGATTCAATTCGAAATCATCCAGTTCCCCGTCTTTCCAGATCAGGAACGTATTCTTTTCCGGTTGGTTTTCTGGAGTGGCCTCGCCAGTGATGCAGCCATCTTCCACGCGCCAGAACTTTGGGTCGCCATCCCAATGGTCCTCCAGCTTGTCGGTGGGTTTGAAAATGGCGGTGCCGACAGCGGCAGCATCCTGGGCGATGGCACCAGGCGCAAAGGCTAGACTGGCCGTAGCCAGGGCAAGGAAGGTAACGGAGCGAGATTTACTCATGAAGCAGGGATTCAGTGTTAATTAAACCGCATCGAATTAATGCGACTGGGAGGATTCAATCGTAATAAACCAACTCCGTCAAGACACCCCACCGCCGTGAAGGCGGAAATGTGCCCTGACCAGAGGCAGGTTCCCCACAAGCCCGCGGCACTATTTCTTATCCGCACCCATGGTTTCCAGCATCAGCAAACAAAGGCAAGTCCGGTAGATTTCCGCATCTGCTCCAGCCGCAGCGCTTGTAGCCGCGGCAAAGCTCCCGACCTCTTGACTCCACGAGCCATCCGCCTTCTGAAATTGCAGTAACTGTGGTGCGACCATAAGTTTCCAAGCATTCCACGTGGTCGGATTCGAGTAACGAAGCGCCATCGTGGTGCCATACCAACTGTATAGATTGGCGTTCTTCCGCCAGTCGGGCGGGTCCTTCTGGTATTCGTGCAACAACCAATGAGCTACGCCTAAAGCTTTGGTATCTGCAGGCCGGGCCCGCAGCAGCACGGAAAGCCCGGGTCCGGTCAGGGTATAAATACCATAGGCCCCGTCTCGCCTCGAATTCTGACCAATGCCGCCTTCCGGTTGGCGCTTGCTGACCACGTAGGCCTCGGCTCTTCTTAAGGCCTCTGGGAGCCCGTCCACACGGATCTGGGTGCTGGCCAGACTCTTTAACGCATGATAAGTCCACCAGGTCACGGACAAGTCTTCCCGATCCTTCACGTAAGCGGGACTCGATGCCCCGTAGCCCCAGGAACCGGAGGCTTGCTGGGCCCGGATGATGATCTCTCCGCATTGCTCAATCCCGAGCTTCAATCTGGGTTCCGTGCCTCCAGCTTTGCCGTAAGCGATCAGCGCCTCGAGGGCAATGGCGTTTTCATAGACGCAATGGGTCGTAATCCCGAGATTTCCAGAAATGAACCAATTGTGTATCTCACCCTCCTTCAATAAACACGTGGCCGCATTCGCTATGGACCCGTCAGGAACACCTCCATCCAAGAGGGCTTGGAGCGCCAATCCCGTTATCCCACAGCGATATTTCTCTCCCCAGGACCCATCGGTTTTCTGCGTCCCGCGCAACCACTTCTTTCCCGCCGCTACGGCCTGCGCTGGCGTCGATGGTTGCGCGGTCTTTGCATCAGGGAGCGGCAGCAATCGATTCTGCCCCAAGAGTCCGTTAGGATTGCTCCCAAACAACGCAACTGTGCACGCGAAGGAGAGATGAAATCGAGGAAAAAATGCCATGACCGCAAGTAAATCCGAAAGCCTGACGGCTGGCAAGCAAGAATCCATGGTCGCTCCGGCAAACCACCCTGAAACCCCGTTTGGAAAATTGCAAAATCGAGAAAGCATTCCTTTACAGTGACGCCCCGTCCGCCTAGCGTTTACGATTCCTAGACTTTTTCCCTCTTAAAATTACAGAATTCCATGATCCTTCGCAGCCTTAGCCCACTCATTTGTGCAGCCTCCGGGCTGCTTTTTGTTGCCGCCGTCGCCACTCCCGTGCGGGCTCAGAAATCATCCGAGGCCGGGGAGGAGAAGACCACTTCCATGGGCAAGCAATACGAGGGCATCGTCCGCGTTGAATGCGCCTCCATTGTGCCTGATTACAAAACGCCGTGGAATCCTGGACTCCCCAGCGGGGGCAGCGGCACCGCATTTATGATTGCGCCGAATCTCTTTCTCACCAACGCCCACGTGGTGAGTAATGCCAATCGGCTCATCATCAAGAAGGTGGGTGATGCGCAACCATACCTCGCCAAGATCAAATTTATCGCCCATGATTGCGATTTGGCCCTGCTGGAGCTGCGGAAGCCAGACGCCTTCAAGGACGTCACTCCGTTGGCCATCGGTGATGAAATCCCCAAGCTGGATACCACGGTAAAAGTGGTCGGCTACCCCATCGGCGGGGAGCGCATTTCCGTGACGCGTGGGGTGGTCAGCCGCATTGACTTCGTTTCCTACAGCCACAGCGGAGTCGATCACCATTTGGCCATTCAGATCGATGCGGCCATCAATCCCGGCAACAGCGGTGGCCCTGTGCTGCAGGAAGGTAAAATCGCTGGCGTGGCCTTCCAAGGCTACAGCGGGAGCGTGGCGCAGAATACGGGCTACATGATTCCGGTTCCCGTCATCAAGCGTTTCCTGAAGGACGTCGAAGACGGGAAATACGACAACTATGTGGATCTTTCCGCCTCCGATTTCCCCCTACTGAACCCCGCGCAGCGCCAAGCGCTGGGACTGCCAGACGACGGCGTGGGCATCATGATCTCCACAGTGGATTCCAGTGGATCGGCCGGCGGCAAACTCCAGACGGGCGATGTGCTTCTGGCCATCGACGGCAATAAAATCGCCAGCAATGGCTTCATCGATCTGAATGGTGAGCAGGTGGACATGGCGGAAATTGCGGAGCGGAAATTTGCCGGAGACAAACTCAAGCTCAGCGTCTGGCGCGACAAAAAGCAACTCGATGTGGAGATCGAGCTGAAACGCCTCACGGCCTACCTCATGAACGCCCGGAACTACGAGAAGCGTCCGGAATACGTGATGTTTGCCGGATTGGTGTTCCAACCGTTGGACTTCGACATGCTTTCCGCCCATAACATCAGCAACCAACGGGTGCGCTTCTATTATAATTACTACGCCACCAACGAACTATTCAAAGAGCACCCGCAGGTCATCGTGCTAACCCAGGTCCTGCCGGACTCCATCAATACTTATTTAAAAGATTACTCCCAGCAAGTGGTGGAGGAAATCAATGGCAAGCCCATCAAAACCCTGAAGGACGTGGAAACCGCCCTGCAAAATGAACCGGCGGGCGACCACGTGGTAATCAAGCTGGAAGGTGAGGGTCGTCCGATTGTGTTGGAAAAGAAACTCATCGGAGCCGCGCACAAGCGCATCAAACAAAAATATGACGTCAAAAATGATTCGTTCATCAACGACGCCCCTTAAAACCTTATTTTTCAATTCTCATACTTTTCATTCTCTTTCACTATGAAACGCTTTCTTCTTACCACGCTTGGTTGCGCTGCCCTTTCCCAGTCCCTCCTGGCCGATGCCCTCCCCACGGCCGATACCTCCCTGCTCCGCGTCAATATTACCAGCCAAGGCTGGAACTTTTACGTTCCGTGGCAGAAGGTAAATCCCAACACCCGCCGCGGACTGGGGGCGCTCTTGGAGGGCAATCGGGTCTTGGTTACCGCCGAACTCGCCCAGGACGCCACGTATATCGAACTGGAACAGGCGGACACCGGACGCAAGATTTCCGCCAAGGTTGAGTTCATCGACTACGAGTGCGATTTGGCCACGCTGGTGCCTTTGGATGCCCCGGGCGACTTCTTCGAGGGCAAGAAGCCCCTGCAAATCGACACCTCCGCCAAGCCCAAGGATAAATTTGCCGTGTGGCAGTTCGAGAACAATGGCTCGCCCGTGTCCACGCCCTTGGAATTTACCCGGGCTGATCTTGGCGAATACTTTATCGACAACGAACGGTTCCTGACTTTCGAAGCGACTGGACCAGTGCAATATCGCGCGGGGACGTTCACGCTGCCCGTGGTCAACAACGGCAAACTAACCGGAATGCTGCTTAGTTACAGTGCCAAGGATCAAGTGGCGCAGATCCTGCCCGGGAAAATCATCCAACGTTTTCTGGATGACGCCAAAGACGGCAACTACGAAGGATTTCCGGGCTTCGGCGTGAAAACCAGCAGCACTCTGGATCGCCAACTGCGCAGCTACCTCAAACTCCCGGACAACGACGGTGGCGTCTATGTCAGTGCCGTGCTTCCCAATTCCTCCGCCGAAAAAGCCGGACTGAAAAAGGGCGATGTCATCCTGGAGCTGGGGGGCAAGAAAATTGACAGCCGCGGGAACTACGACGCAGGTGACTACGGCCTGTTAGGCATGGGAAACCTCACCAAGGGCAGTGCGAAGATTGGAGAAGTGCTCAAGGTCAAAGTTTGGCGCGACGGAGCGGCCCTGGACATCGACATGACCATGCTGCGGCAGGATCCGTCCTCCAAGCTGGTGGAACCCTACATGTTCGACCGCGGTCCGCGCTTTTTGGTGCTGGGCGGACTGCTGTTTCAAGAACTCAGCGAACCCTACCTGGGTAGCGATGAGCGGCGGGAGCGAGCCCCCTTTATGCTGTTGTATGCCACGCAGAATCCTGAGAAGTTCCAAGCGGAAGGACGCAAGAAACTCGTCTTTCTTAGTGCCATTCTGCCAGCCGAATCCAACCAAGGCTACGAGCGCATGAACGGACTCATCGTCACCAAGGTGAATAATCAGTTTATCACCGATATCAAAGCGCTCGATGAAGCGGTCAAACAGCCCATCGATGGGATCCATAAAATTGAATTCAGTGAATTCCCCAAAGTGATCTACGTCGATGCCGCCCAAGCGCAGAAAGACAACGAGGAAACGATGCCTCAGCGCTATCGCATCACCACGCTGAAACGCTTGGACTAAAACGGCCTCCCGCCAGAACGGCTCCGGCCCCCCCGGTCTCCTCGCACCCCGCGTTCAGGGAACTCCCTAATCGATATCATTCGCCTCTTGACCGGGGAGCGCTAAACATAGTCAACTCTCTTTATTATGTCCCCATTAATTCACCTAACGTTGCTCACTGCCCTCACCGGCTCTTTCTCAACCCAGGTCTTGGCCCAAGCCAGCGCGGAACCAGTTCCCCCAGCTGAGACCGAAGCGGCTGAGCCAACCGCCCCGGCCACCCGCACTGCCCCAGGTGCCATCAATGACAAAGGGATGGCGGACTTGCTGAAAGCCCTGCAGGCCCTGCAAGGTCAGTTGGGCTCCGCCAAATCCAAGCAGACCGCCGCCGCCCTGGCCGCTTTTCAGGCTGCCGCGGCCGCTGATGATAAGGCTTACGCGCTCTTCATGGAATGCAAAAAGAAGATCGATTTCGACGACAAGGGCAAGGAGGCCAAAGACTGGGTCGATTGGAAACGCCGGGACGATACCAAGATGCTCAATGATGGCGAGCATCTGGCCGCGCTGAAACTGCAGTTGCAGTGGCTCATCCTCAGCATCCAAGCAGGCAATGCCACCACGGATACCGCCTTCGCTGCCGTCGTCGCCCAAGTGCCCACCTACCTCGACAATCTGTTCGCCAGCTACAAGCGCATGAAAACCTTCCGGGGCGAACTCAATCGTGACGTCATCGACACCCTGTTCGGGAAATTTTATAAACTCGACATCACCCTGGGACGTCGCGAGGGCTGGAGCTACAACCCACTGAACATCGATGCCACCTTCGACACCGTCATTCTCCCCTACCTGCGCAACTTGAAGAACGCCAGCAACGTCGGGTCGGCGTGGAAGAAGCGCATTCAAATGCACCAGGACATGCTGGAGATCGAGGAACGCGAAGCCAAATCCAATCCCGGCAGCACCGCCGAGGAACGCGGCATTAAATTTAAAGAAGAGAAACTACCCCGCTTGGAGTGGGGCATGCTCAAAGATGGCTTCCTGATGGGAAATGAAACCTCTGCCGCTACCGCCATGCTGACCCACATTCGCAACCATCTGGGCCACAAAGATGCCGCCTTGTGGATCGAGGAAATGACCAAAATGGCCAACCATGAAGTGGTGGAACCAACCACCGTGCCAGATAATCCCAGTGGTGAGCCCAAGCCACAACAGCGTCAGCAAGGCAACAAAACTCGCGCTCGCTAACCTCTCTCCCCCACCCTCAGTCCATGACCTCCCGTCGCCAATTCCTTTCTGTTTCTGCTGCTGCCTCCACCGCCAGTTTGATTTCTGCTGCCGCCGCGGAGGATGATCCCAATTGGAAAATCAAGGCCGGGCGGATCAAGCAATCGGTGGTGCATTGGTGCTTCAATCCCATGAGCGTCGAGGACCTGGCCAAGGCCTCCGCCGGCATGGGTTTGGCCAGCGTCGAATTGGTCGGGCCGGAGCACTGGCCCACCTTGAAGAAATATGGCCTAACGTGTGCCATTGCTGGCAGCCATGGCTTTGCCAAGGGCTTCGCGCACCCGGAGGAGCACGAGGAGTGCCTGGCGAAACTCCGCACCAGCATTGATGCCAGCGCAGATTTCGGATGCCCCAGCGTGATTACTTTCTCTGGTTTCCGCCGCGGTCTCAGCACCGAGGAGGGCCAGAAGAACATGATTGAAGGGTTGAAGAAAATTGTCGGTTATGCCGAGCAAAAGAAAGTGACCCTGTGCTTGGAAATGTTGAACAGCCGAGTCAACACGACCATGAAGGGGCACCCGGATTACTTTTGCGACAAAATCGAAATGGGCGTGGAGGTCTGCAAGGCGATCGGTTCCCCCAACCTGAAAATGCTCTTCGATATCTATCATGTGCAAATCATGCAGGGCGATGTGATCACGCGGATCAAAGAATTCAAAGATTTCCTCGGCCATGTGCATACGGCGGGGAATCCCGGGCGTAACGAGATCGGAATGAATCAAGAAATCAACTATCCGCCCATCATGCAAGCCCTCCTCGACGTGGGCTATCAGGGCTATGTGGGACAGGAGTTCATTCCCACTAACCCCGACAAAATCGCTGCCCTCCGTGAGGGTGTGCGCCTTTGTGATATCTAATCGAACTCCATGACCACCACCGCCATCGTCAGTATTGTTGCCGTTTCCGCTTCCGCCCTCCTTTGGGTTGGCTGTAGCACTGGCAACAGTGGCTACCAGACCGCCGCCTACACCAGCACGAAAACTGAAGGCACTTTTGAAATTCGCTCCTACCCCGCCATGACCGTCGCCAGCACGGTCAATAACGACCAGGGCCGGGATGGGCGGTTCATGAAACTCTTTGGCTACATTTCCGGTAAGAACGAGACCAAGGAAAAGATCGCCATGACCACCCCGGTCTTCATGGAAGGCAACGAAATGGCCTTCGTCATGCCCGAAGATGTCGCCAAGAAGGGCGCGCCACCAGCGGCCTCGCCTGACGTTAAAGTTTCCACCAAACCCGCCCGCACCATGGCGGTCTATCGATACAGCGGATGGTCCGACTCCACCAAGGAAGCCGCCGCCAAGGCGAAGTTGCTGGAGTGGATGAAATCCCAAAATTTAGTAGCCGCCGGTGAGCCCGTGGTGGCAGGCTACAATCCCCCGTGGACGCTGGGTCCATTGCGGCGGAATGAGATTCTAATTCCCATCAAAAAATGACCCTCAGCCATCTCCAGCCGCACCAATGGGACGAAGTCGCCCAATTAGTTCACACCTCGCTGGAGACTTGGTATCGCAAGAATCTCAACATCGAACGTTTCGGCACTGCTTGGGAACCGTTCCGGGTGTTCACCGAAATTTACGAGACCTTGGACCCCGGCCGCTGCTTGGTTGCCCTGGACGATGACGGAAAGCTGCTCGGTAGTATTTTCTATCACCCACGCGAAACCCATATCGGCATCGGTGTCGTCACCACGCACCCGACGGCTGGCAAACGAGGCATCGCCAAAGCCATGCTGGAGGAAATCATTCGTCACGCCGAAGGCAAGCCGCTGCGACTCGTCTCCAGCGCGATGAATCTGGATTCGTTTTCCCTCTATACGAAATTGGGATTCGTCCCCCACGCCACTTATCAGGATCTGAGCCTAACCGTCCCCGAGCATGGCCTCCCCGACGCTCCAACGAATGTCCGCCGAGCCACCCAGGTCGATGCCGTGGCCATGGCCGATCTGGAATTCCGCCTCAATGGCATCCGTCGTCAGTTGGACTATGATTTCTTCATCGCCAATGTCGGCAACCACTGGCGGACCTTGCTGGTGGAGCGCGACGGGAAGTTGGTGGGCTTCCTCAACGCCTGCGCCCATCCTGCCTCCTGCTTGCTGGGTCCCGGCGTCAGCGCGGACGCCACCACCATGTCCCAACTGATCCATGCCATGCTCGACCAACATTTCCGCGGCCAGGCCATCGTGTGGCTGGCCCCCGTCAACTGCCGGGAACTCGTGCAGCAAGCCTACGCCTGGGGAGCCCGCAATATCGAAATCCACCTCGCCAGCGCCCGCGGCCCCGCCCCGCCACTCACTGGCATCACCCTCCCCACCTTCATGCCCGAAAGCGGCTAGCCGAGTGTGGAGCAGTCCGCTGGACTGCTCAAAACCCTTCCGACCTCAGCTCAGGGCATAACAGTAAGTGTGGCATGGGCGTCCCCCCCCATTAGCCAAACACCCGCAGCGCCCACGCACGCATCGAAAGGTCCGACCTGAATAACGCAGGAACGAATCCCCGGCTAAAAGCCCCTTTTTGAACGCCCCAGTCCGTGACTACATTCTAAACGCCGTTTGTGGGATGAAGCGCAGTCCAGCGGACTGCTCCACACTCTTTAGAGCTGCCCGGCGGCTAATTTTCCACGCTGACCCTAGCTTTGTGATTGACCGGAGCGTCCCTCTTCGGCACGCTAGGTTTCATGAAATCGAACTCTCTCTTGATGCCAACCCTCCTGGTGGGAATCGGCCTCGGCATTGGCTACGACCTCGGCAGACGGCAGGGTCGGGCGGCTGGGGAAACCGCGCGGATCACTTCCGGCCAGCAGCCGCAAAACGCTGGAAATTCCACCGCATCTTCCAATGGCCCTACGAACACCAAGCGCAGCACCAATCCCGCAGCCACCGCGAAAAGTCTCCTCGACGCCATGCTCCACAGCAGCAAAGGAGGCGGAGCGGACCCCGTGGGCCGCATGCACTTCCGGGTAGCGCTGTCCCAGTGCGACGAGGCCACGCTCTCGGACCTGATTGAAGAGCTGCGGGAAATGTCCGCCCGAGACCCGGAAAAGTTTTTCTCAGAGCACCCCGAAGCCTCACAATGGTGTTACCTGATGGTCGAGCGCATGGCAACCTTGGACCCCATGGAGGCGATTGACGTTCTCTTAGGATTCAAAGCGACCCAGTTCAGCTTCAGTGAAGAGAATATCGAACTAATTTTTTCAACTCTCTCCCAGCAAGCTCCCTCGCAAATCCCCACCGCACTGGCCAAAATGGAAGCCAACGGAATGAGAAGCGATGGTGAACGAGCCTGGCTGCTCACGCAGGCCAAGACCGACCCTGATGCCGTGTTCCAATTCCTCATGGGCCGCCAGGACAAAGCCTCGATGAGCCGTGATGACCTTGTGGCAATTGCCAAGCGTCTCGGACTCTACGCCCCGGAGAAAGCACTTGTAGTGGTGCAGGAATATAATAACAAGGGCAATGGTGATCGGCTGCTATATGATTTGATGGCTTCGTGGTCCCAGCGCGATCCCTCCTCTGCCTACGAGCATGCCATAGCCCAGAAGGACGCAGTCCTGCTGCTTCCATGTTTGGCGCGGGATCCCTTTGCATCGGTGAACTACGCAGCTCTCCGGCAAGCATTCCCTGAGTTAAAGAGTTCCAACCCAAGAGCCCGTCAGACCCTGGCCTCGATGATCGCTGAAGACTTAGCCGAACAGGATGTCAACGTCGCCAGGCAATGGGCCGCCACTCTGCCCTCAGCAGACCAAGTCGAGGTCAATACCGCCATTGCCAAACATTGGATTGGAGCTGATCCCGTGGCCGCGTCCGAGTGGCTGGTCACCTGGCCTGCGGGGCAAGCCAAGGAGTCCGCCGTCACCAGCCTGATCTACAGAATCAAGGAGGACGATCCCGAACGCGCTCTCACGTGGGCCACCAATTACCTGCAAGGAGAGGTCCGCTACGACACCCTTGCCGACATCATGAGATCCTTTGGCGCCAAAGACCCCAACGCCGCCGCCCGGGCCGCACTCTCAGAGGAAGACCGCACGCTGCTGAAATTCATGGAAAAGAAACCCCCAGCAGACCCCTTCGCACCTTCACCTTGAATTTTAGTCCGCCACACCGCACCACCCAGGTAAAAGTGCATTAGGAAATGTTCCACTGGGGCTGCGCAAATGACTGCGCCAGCCTGAGCTGGCATTTTGGCCCCTGAGTTGGAGTCCCGCTTTTAAGCGGAGGAACCAGCTCAGGTCTGGCACGAGCAAGGCCCGAGCCGTTACGGGCAGATCAAAGGCACCTTGGGAAAGTAGGTTTCAAAGCGATTTTTATCCCGAGTGAGCAAAATGATGGGGTTAATCCACAGGTCAGCCTTCCATCGATTGATCTGTGCATCAGACCACGTTTCCCAGAGAGGATCACCATAGAGCACATCCGTGATGACATTGGTATCCACGAGAACTCCTTTGGCGAAAGCCTGTTTCCGGATTAGCGCTGCCCTGTTGGGAAATGGTAAAAAATTGGTGGTAAAAGATTGAGTTCGTAGGACTGATTACTTCACAGAAATTTAGCCACAAAACGCACACAAAACACAAAAATGGCATGAAATCGGGCTTTTTTGTGTGGTTTGTGTTCTCTGTGGCCAATTCCGTCCGTGGAATAATCAGCCCTATTGAGTTCGGAAAGCCCTCATCTTTTACCAACCATCTTTTACCAAACAGGATCCTGGCATGCTGGAAAAGGACGTCCCCCGCCACCAAGCTGCGTAGGGTTCAGCCGCCGCATAGCGTTTCATTCCGACGGCCGCAGCTGCGGATATTTTTGGAAAATCTCCTCACACTCCCGCGCCAACCGTTCGAACCAAGCCCGTTGCGTTTCCTCTGACATGGATGGCAGGGATTCACCCAAGGCGGGGTCCCATTCGTCCGCCCAGACCGTGTTCATCCGTTTTAGCCAGTGCTCGTAGTCTTGTTCCGTGGCCTCCGTCCGGGCCAGCGTTTGGCCTACGAGTTTATTGGGATCCATCTCCGGCCCCAGGGTGCCGGACACCAGCTCAGTGATGCCTTCCAACTTTAGTTCCGCGGCTTTCCGGACCAATCCTCCCAGTTGCCTTGCGCCCATCAGGTTTCCCTCCGCCAGCCGGTAGGCCGCATACGCCCTCACCAGTTCCATCTGGTCCCGGCGGAACCACACCGCCACCCGAGCCCGCACCGGATCCATCACCCGATCCATTTCTTGGAACGTGCTGACCCGTTCAGGTGCTCTCACTTGCTTCGCCTCCACTGCGATTGGCTCCCACTCTGCCAGGATGCTCTGCAACTGCTCCAGCGTTACGGGTTCCGCAGCGGGGTTGGGTGCTATCCAGCGCAGATTCCGGGTGAATGCCACCAGCGCATCAAGCAGGGGCGAATCAGCGGCCTCGGAGGAATCTTCAGGAAGCATGGGTTTGGGCTCGGGTGTTGGGGGTTCCGTTATTTTAACCGACCACCGCGCTAACTTCAGCGCTGGGGCCGCTTTCACCGGCATCGTTCACGGAGGTTACGCGCACTTTGACGGTGGTGCCCGTGGTCAGCCCGGGCACGGTGGCATCGCTGTCGTAGAAGGGCGTGGCCAGCGCGTGGAAATCCGCGTCCACTCCCACCACCTGCAAATACAAACGATACCGATCCGCCCGCAGCGCATCCTCCCAATCCACCAGCAGCGTGCCTGGCGTGCCGGGAATGACCACCAGACCTTCGGGCGCTTCCGGCAGACTGGGGTCAGACGGCATGGACAGGCCGAACTGATGCCACCGTGGATCATCATCCGCCATCAGTTGATCCAGCTCGGATATAAGCCCGGACATCTTCGTCCGTAAATTTTCTTCCGCTGTGTCCCGGGCGTTTTTCGTGGTGCCGCAGGCGGTGACCGCCGTGGCCAAGTCCCCGCGTGCCGTTTTCAGGGCGGTTTCCGCAGTCGTAGCCAAAGCCACGGTGACATCCATATCCTCGCTGGCGTGGGCCGCATGATTGGTGAAGTGATTCTTCAGTGCCGTCACCAGCGTGTAGCGGTCCGCCTGGGTGGTGGGCACTCCCGTGGAATTCTCCGGCCAACCCGCTGCCGCCCACTCGGCGTTATAGTTCTCCCCGAAGAACTTGGACAATCTCCGCCGCGCATTCTTAATGAAGAGTTTGGCCGCATTGTCCGCCGTGGTCACGGTGGCATTGGCAGTCTTCTTCGCCACGCGGGCATCCTGATACGTCTGCTCCGCTCCCTCCATCGCCAGAATGGCCGGGCCGAAGCTGGCCTCCGTGTTTTGTTTTATCTGGAGCGTGGCCTCCAGATCGTGAATCCCCTTTTTCATGTCCTTCGCCAGTGCCAGGAGCCGGTCCAGCCGAGTTGGTAATGCATTGCTAGCCATCGTGCGTGTTTTCTTATGCGATTTTCCAGCGCCCACCTCATCATAGCGCACGCCGCTGTCCCATCTGCTGCCATCGTTCCATCGAGCCATAAATGAAGAGCTTCTGTAAAATCAGGTTTTTTAACGGATTGCGGTTCTTACCGGAAAACGGACCCTGACGAGCCCTAAGAAATTTACCGGGAAGCCACGGCGGCGGTTTTACTGAATTTCGCTAACGGTGACAAGAAAAATGTTGCGGGGTTTGGGAGAAAATCATACCCAGACGCCAATACTCATTTTACTTGTGCGTTAAATTCCTTTAGGCATCCCTCATGTCGAACCCAACGTCACCTGAAGCAAGCCTCAAGTCCGCAGCCACTGCGCCCTCGGAGTCTCATCCCTTGGCCACCTTCCGCACTCTTTTCGGGGAGGCGAGAGCTAGGGGTAATGAAGCTAGAAAGAAATCCACTGCTGACGCTGCCACCTACCAGGCAGCACTGGCCCATGCCCAGATGCAGCCGTGGCCCTGCTGGAGGCTTAGCTGCTTTCTTACCAAGGACAATGTGCAGCAACTGTGCCACCTAGTTTTCAGAGGGAAAATTTGGTTCCTCAGGGTTTCAAACGTCCAAATTTCGGATATGATGAGTGAAAGCCTCAGGCGTTCAGGCTCTTAAGGTGAACAATTACACGTGAAACAGACATGAATAAACGTAACATCAGCCTCATTTTGCTAGCAGCGGGCCTTGGCATTTTTGCATTGAGCCGCTTCGGAGCGGTTGAACCTAAATTCTCCGCAGCAACTGTGGAACCGCAAGCTGCCTCCGTGCGCAAAAGCAATCCACCGATCAATTCGCCCACCGAAAAACCTGCCGTTGAAACTGCTGCGAAAACAGGGGCCTCGACCGGCGGGGACTTACTGGTTAACTGCCGGCGGATTCTTGCCCTGAAGGTAGGTAAAGAGGATAACCGCAAAGCAGAAATGGACACTTTCCTCGCAGGGCTTTCGAGCGAAAGTGATTTGCTGGCCGTTTTGAGTTGTATTGGCGAGGCAGGTGAAGCGGGTAGTCAATTTTCCTATGCGTGGACGGCATTTTGGAAGCACCTGACTTCAACAAACCGCGCGCTTGCTATTCAGTGTATGGAGGCCTTGCCAGTTGATCATTGTTGGTATCGTGAAGCAGCGGAAGAGTTGGTTGAAGGTTGGGCTAAGAATGATCCCCAGGGTGCGGTCCAGTGGTTAGGCCAAAACCACAAGATAACCGGAGATGCGATCACGCTTGTGGTCAAAAAGTTGATAAGAGGATACGCTGAAAATGATCCGGTGCAGGCGGCTCTTTATGCCTCAAAGATTTTCGATCCCTCTGAAAAGGATTTTCGGAACGTCACCTTCGATATTAGTAAGGCAGCGTTCGTGAATGGTGGTGAAGCGGGCTTACGGGCTTGGTTTGAGGCTATTCCGCCAGAATATAAAAGATCGTATTTTGGCTCAGTGGGTAATCGACTCGGCTCAAAGAACGAGGCTTTGCAGCAGCAATGGTTGGAGGAACACGTAGCATCGCCCTATCGATTAAACAGTGCCTACGAAAACTTCATCAAATCGCGAGCTACGACCAACCCTCAAGCTGCCGTCGAGTTCGGGCTGAGTATTACTCCACATGTTACTGATGGCACCACTGTCTCCATTCGCCCTGCCGTGGAGGTATGGCTGAGCGATGATTCCTCGGGACTTACGGGTTATCTACAGAAATTGTCGGATGGGCCAAACAAGGCCGCGATCACCTCGGAAATAGCCCTTCAAGTTCAAAATGGTAAAACTTTTGCGATTCGTAGAGCTGCTCAGCAGGTTTCCCAAGCTTTAAATTCCAAATAGTTGGGGAGATGCTGGCTTTCGTTTCAGGCAATCAGGGAAATGGTATCTCGGAGGTATCTCTGGTAACTCCTTGGTAATCAGTGGGTTTTCGGTGGCGGGGAGCTTGAGATCTTGCTAGCAAGTGACTTTTTGGACCGGAAGGATTTTCGGCTGCGCTAAAACGCGACGTTTTGGGCCGGACGGGAGTTCATCCGCGCTAAAACGTCGCGTTTTGGCGTGGTGGGAATTCCGATTGGACCAAACGCTTCCCGTTTGGTGAGCTGCGGATTCCCCACCGCTCCAAAACGGAACGATTTGGGTCGGAAAAGTTCCCCGCCACTCCAAACGCTTCCGTTGTGGGCGGGAGGGAATTTCTTCCGTGTCAAAACGTAGCCGTGAGGCGCTGGGCTTACGAATGGTAAGACTCGAAAATCACGGAAAATCAAAGCGCGGAGCACCTTGATGCAAAAAATGAAATTAGACAAAAGAATGGCAGACAAAAGAATGGTGGTTGGATTGGCACGGTCAGGACATTCTTCTGTCTGCCATTCTTCTGTCTAAACTCGTTTCTTCTCAACTGGGCACAAAATTAAGGTGGCCTTTATTAAGGCTCTGGAAGTTCAGTCGATTCGATAATATTGACTATACGACTCATATTGACCCCATGCGTAAGCCCTGGGTGAGTCGTGGCGGAAAAAGCGATTGCTCCGCAGCCGAGTCCAACCTAGCCTTCCGGCCAAGCGATTGTCGCCTCCAGCAGTCAACCCGACGTATGAACCATGAGCAATAGTTGTCACGATCCCAACCAATCCGCAGGCTGCAACCTGACGCTTGCAGCAATAGCAGGCACTTTTGTCGCAGTATCATCCAGAAAACTAAGGCACTCTTTGGGGGGGAAGTAGAGTGTTCGCCTAAATAACCGAGATGTTCATCGTTACTGAGTTTGGAGTTCCACATGTGGCGGATTCCTTGGAGAAATCCCGGCCTTTGAATCGTCTGGCGGTGATGGAGCGGACTTGGTTGCGTTGTTTTGCCTTCGATGCCCATCAGCGTTACCGTCGCCTCCCATCATACGAACCCGGCATTATTGCCGTTCAGCGGCTTCTGGCTCGGTTGTGCTACAATCCACGAACCGACGTTGTTACCCGCTGGGAGCCAGCGGGCAGTTATGCTTTGGCCGATATTGTAGCGGAGGTGGAGCGAGGATTGGAGACCGACGATGACATCATTCAGCAGTGGTTTGGCGCGGATGACGTGCTTAGATTGCTTCGTTCCGCAACGGACTTCCAAGAGATGGCGGACGCAATTCGATGCGTCTGCGGCGAGTTTGAGAGCGACGCTCGATTGCAAATGGTTGTTGACGGCGTTCTCGGTCGATCCCCAGATTCTGAAAATTCATGACCCTTCACCACAGCCAAACAAAGGCGAGCAAGGCGCGGTTGATCAACCGCTGGGGCTGCTCTGTCGGCCATGCTTTCTTTAACTTTAACCCGCCGTCCCGTTTGAAGCTCACCCACACCATGAAAACTCGCAGTCTAATCGCTCTGGCTCTTTGGGTAATCAACTTCGGGATGCTCGTGGGCATTGGGGTGGCGCATCCACAGACCGCCACGCCAGACGCTGTGGCTCTCACTGCCACTGAACGAGTTGAGCGTCTCATGCGAGAGTTGCCAGAGGCCAAGGTTGCTCGGAGGCTAGAGATTGTCGCAGAGCTTTACTCATTCACTGGAGCCAAAAACGCAGACCCCTCAATTCCACTAATGCGTTTTGGCTATGACGTAACCCAGAACTCAGACGGCACCAAGACTCGGGGAGCGAAGCCAGATAGGAATCAGGTGTTGAGGAAAGTCATCCCCATTTTGATTGATATGATCGACGACCGGGAGCGTATGGACTGCAAAGCCTGGTGGATTCTTATTTCCCTCCAGAGTTCATGCCTAGAACCGAAGAAGGCCACTTGGCAGCGCTGGTGGCAGGAGGACGGATCGAAGGCATTCAAAGACTCTGACCGATGAATGACACTGATTTTGAACTCCCACCGCACCAGCTCCATCCACGTGCCGCCTGCCCAGCGGGGGCGGCACCGCTATGATTGCACCATGATGAAGCTCAGCACTATGAAATCTAAATCCATCGCCTCAAGAAACTGATTCCATGTCCTCGACCAAAGCACTCTGTTCGTCCTGTCAACAGCTTGAAGCGACTCACTTCGTGACGTCATTCCTTTACGGACTTCAGACGAATCTCGAGCTTTGTGACGTCTGCTTTCAAAAGCACGATCAATCCCCTGGAATGAGGATTCCGGACTTGAGCAATGCTCGATGCGACTACTGTGGTGGCTCACCGATAGGCGCGTTGTATAGGCAGCCGGAGCTGCGAGGCCCTTCTGATTGCGAGTTTACTTTTACATGCCTTGCGTGTTCGCTGGTGAAGGTTGAGGAGATCGAGCGCCTTGATGCTGAGTTGAGAGCCGCCGGAGAGCTGCTTTCCACGATCAACGCCCTGAAGCAGTTCATGACTGAGTTAGATCGTAGGGTGCAGATCAGAATTTCGGGAGGTATGAACTGAACTTGTGCATTACCCCTTGCGGGGCGTTGGCGGGGTGGCCACTTAGGGGATGATGGACTACGAGCGACTTCATGAAGATGGCTATATCCTGCTGCGCGGAGCGATTCCGGCGGAGTGGTTGGAAGAACTGCGTGCGGCGTTTGACCGGGGGGTAAAGCCGTCGGACCAATGGCCGACCCCACGCGGGAGGGACTGGCGGCATGCGTTGGTGGACTTGGAGCCGAAGGTGCAAGCCCTGTGCCGCCTGCCAGAGGTGCTGGCGGCGGTGGGTGGGCTGATCGGGGAACGGTTCTTTCTTTCCCAGGTGGAAGGCCGGGAGCCATTGCTAAACGGAGGTCAGCAGTTGCTGCACCGTGATTTTTCGGCCCAGCGGCCGGGGGATTCGGTGGTGGTCATTGCCTATGCGGACGACTATGGTCCCGAGAATGGAGCCACGCGGATTGTGCCTGGCAGTCATCGCGTGGCAGTTGGTGCGCCTGCATTCGATTTCGCGGATGAATCCCGCTCGGTGCAGCTCGCTGGTGCTGCGGGAGATATCCTGGTGTTCGATGCGGATTTGGTGCATGCGGGCACTGTGAACCCGACGGGGGCACGCCGCCGAAGTTTTCTGGCCGGTTATTTCGCGGAGTCGCTTTATGGTTCCCATTTGGCAACGGCCACGCTGCGTGGGGTGCAGATGGATACGTCGGAACGGTTTGATTCCATGAAGGTGCAGCTGCCCGCTGGGCTGCTCTGATCGGGATGGAGCAGCCCAGCGGGCAGCTCCACCCTCATGGTCACGCGACGGGGCCGGTGGGTCATATTTATTCGCCCAAGTTTACCTTGCCATCTCGCCATGGTAGCGCAGGGTCGGCAGCGCCCAACAAGAGCACTGAAAAATGAACACCTCCCTCCTTTCCGACTTGGATGACATCGAGTTAATGCATCTGACCTCTGGCGGGAATAAAGAGGCTCTGGGTCTATTGTATGACCGCCATGCCCCGTTACTCCAGTCGGTGCTCACGCAAAAACTTGAAGACCCGGTAGAGGCACAGGACATTGTGCACGACGTATTTGTGAAACTCCATACCAAGACCCATCTCTACAATCCCGCCTTGGGGAAACCCGTCGCCTGGCTCCTGACCGTGGCCCGGAATTCTGCCATGGACAAATTGCGTCGGCGTTCGACTCATCAGAAATATATCAATGCAGCCATGCTGGACATTGAACCCAGTGCGCCAGCTCATCCGGGGCTTCATGACGATGAAATGAAAGTGCTCAGCAACTGTCTGGGCGGGTTGCCAACGCAACAACAAAACATTCTCCAAATGGTATATTTCAGTGGTCTGACGCAGCAGGAAATTGCGGATCGCATCACGCGGCCACTGGGATCGGTGAAAGCGTGGGTCCGCCGTGGCTTAATCCAACTGCGGGATTGTGTGGAGGGTAAATTATGATCGACGAAACCCAACAAGAGTCGGCCAGCCTGTATGTGCTGGGATTGCTCCCGGAGCCGGAAGCGATCACCTTCGAAGCGGAGTTCGGTGCCGACGCTGCATTGAGCGCGGAGGTCGCCTCATTAAACAATGCCACCCTAGCCCTGGCCCGCTCTGCGCCCCCTGTGAGCACGTCGGCTGGTGGTCGGGAGAAACTGCTGGCCAGCCTTGAGGTGATTCCCGAATTGCCGACAGGATTCCATGTGGTCCCCAACGATGAAGTGGGATGGCAGGACACAGCCGTGCCTGGCTTCCGGATCAAGCCGCTGGGGATCAGTCGGGACATCGGCTACGAGACGCTGATGATAGAATTTGCCCCCGGCACGTGGTATCCCGCCCATCTGCATGAATCCACCGAGCAACTTCTCGTTTTCTCCGGCACGGTGCAAACGGAGGGCCGGATCCTGGGCCCGGGAGATTTCATCCAGGCCGAACCTGGCACTCACCATCAAGCACTCTATTCGCACGGAGGCTGTCGAGCCCTGCTCGTGCGTCGTGCGGCTTAAGAATCGCTTCCTGGGGTGCAGATGGATACGTCGGAACGGTTTGATCCCCCGAATGTGGAGCTGCCCGCTGGGCTGCTCTGATCACGATTG
>JANOAV010000066.1:0-45086 GCA_031411295.1 Verrucomicrobiales bacterium
GCTCCGGCGCCGGTGATTTTCGCGACGTAGGCATCGCGGTCGGTGCTGGTGACATTGCGGATGGAGCCGCACGCATAGAGATCACCGCTGGCGTCCACAGTGAGGTTGTTCAGCGTGTCGCTGCCCGCCGAGGCTCCGACGATCGTGCGTCTCCAGACTTCGGTGCCCGGAGAGTTTGCTCCATAGCGGATGACGATGGCGTCGGAGTTGGACGCCGTGGTGCGGGTCGAGCCGCCGACCACGCAGTCGCCCGAGGGTGAGAGGACGACGACATTTGAGAAGCTGTCAAAAAGCGCGGCTGCGCCATCGAAGGTCTGCGTCCACACGACACCGAGGGTGCTGTTGAGCTTCACCGTCAGGCCGTTGGCGTTGGCAGCATTGATGAAACCGGTGGCGAAGGTGTTGCCGGTGCTGTCGGTGGCGACGCCGCTGAACTGGCTCAGGCTCGTGGGGCTGGTAAAAGTGTTCGTGACGGCTCCGGTGCCGGCGTTGAGCTTGGCGGCGCGCGCGAAACTGCCTCCCGCAGTGGTGGTGTTGCCGACGACGACGACATTGCCATCGCTGGTGCGCGCGATGTCGAAGCACTCGTCGAAAGTGGTGGCGGCGATGTCAAAGCGAGTTGTCCAGGCGATCGTTCCGTCCGTCCCGTTCACCTTGATGACGAACCCATGCACGTCCGGGGTGATGGTCGCACGCCCAGCGATGTAGGCGTCTCCATTCGCGGGGTCCACTACCATGGCGTTGATGTCGTCAGAGTTGCCGTTGTCGATGTCCCGCGTCCAGCTCACCGCGCCCGTGATGGCGGCATGGCGCGTGACCCGGATGTTGCCGGGGTTGCCAGTGTTGATTTTCGTGGCGGCGATGACGTCTCCGCTGGTCGTGGATCCGACGGCGCGAGTGGCGCCGACGTTGGTGCTCTGAACCGGCGACGACCATCTGGACGGCGGCGGCGTGACCGTGGGCGGCGTGTAGTTGAAGCCGTTCCCACTGATCGCAAAGTCATAGGGATTCTCGTTGCTGTCGTCGTTTGCGATGTTGACCGCGGCCGTGCGAATGCCCGCCGCAGCGGGATCGAAGGCGATGACAAAGGTCGTGCTGCCCGACGCCGCGATGACCGCCGGCAGGCTGATGCCCGAAGCGGAGAATTCCGAGGCGTTTGTCCCCGTGAAGGTGATGCCGCCAACGGGGATCGTGAGATTGGCCGTGCCGAGGTTCTGGATGGTGAAGGTGCGCGTCAGCGTGCCGCCGCTGACGTTGGTGGAACCGAAGAGGGTGTGGTCCGCAGCCAGAGGTGTGACGCTGCCGTCCGCGATGTTGGCACCATTGCCGAGGAGGTTGATCTCCGGTGCGCCGGGACCGGGGCCGACGCCGGTGAGGTCGAATGGGGTCACGTCATTCGCGACCCAGTTCGCCGGGTTATTGATGGCGGTAAGGTAGGCCGTCTTGTCCGCGAGACCGTAAGGTCCGTTATACTTGTAGTTATCCTGGTTGGTCAGGCCACCGACGGGGAAACTGGCCAGGCCGAAGGCGGTCGCTGTGGCTGCGTTGGTGCCGGTATAAGCGATTAAACCGGCCGGCAAATTGGATTCAGAGTTTCCAGCACCTTGACTGGGCCGAGGCAGCAACCCGACCTGCCAGCCGTCTGTGATGGTAATTGCCCCATCAGGCGGGTTGGCGGCAGCGGTAATGGTGGAACCGTTGAAGGCGGAGACCATGGTGATGGTCCCAGTGACGGCTCCCCCTGCGGTCTGGTAGATCAGAATTTGGTCTCCGAGGTTGCTGTTGAAGGATAGCTCCGTCAACAGCGGCGAACCCGTCACCGCAAAGCGGTTCACCATGGTCAACGTCGCCAACGTCGGATCGGTCAAAACGACATTGACGCCGCTCTGATCAAACTTGATGACGGTGCCAAAAGGAATGCCGCCCGGTTTGATGACATCGAACTGGATCTGTTGATTGGGCGACGGATTAATGCCCTCCTGCATCAAATTGTTGACGCTCGTGCTCCAGCCGGAGTCGGTGATGAAATAGCGCGCGCCGACCGGGATATTCGCCAGCGCGATGAGGGCGAAGTCGTCGTTGCCATCGGAGTTGTAGCAAACGACGACGAGGTCGCTCGTTGCAGCGTTGGCCGGGACGGTGCTCAGCGAGGTGAGGACAGCTAGCAATGCCGCTGCGAACCAGCGGCGGATTAATGGGATGATCGTGAGATTCATATGGTGCGCAGGGACTTGCAGGCTGGTGCAGGGTGGATTTTTGACCTGCGCGAACCTAGCTCCGCCCGTGTGGATTGCCAAGAGGTTTCTTGGACGCGATCTGAACTGGCTTGTCCAGACGAGTCTCATCCGACATCCGACCAAAGTCGGATGCTAGGGACGGCTTTTTCCGCCACTAGATCCGACTGTAGTCCGATACCCAGATGGCGAAGCGATGCGATGATGGTGGCATCACACGGGAGGCGAGACAAGCCCCCCGGACAATGTCGATAGCTCATTCATATTTTTCTTTAACTCCGACCCATCCACCTCATGAAACTCCATTATCTCTGCTGCAGTTGTCTATTCCTAACCACTCTGGTGCGTGCTGAACTTTTTGATGTTCGCAGTTCAGCGGACAATGGTCGGTTCGTCCCGGGCCTGGGGATCCGGGCGGTCATGGTCAATCTGGATGGGGATCCTGAACTCGAAATCTATGCCGGTGACGGGATCTTGCATCTCTCCAATACGCCGACCCGCACCATCCTGCCGGAGCCGAGCCGGGCTCCGTATAACTCGGCGGAGCCAATCACCTGGGGAGAAAACTGCGGAGATGTGGCCGACGTGGATTTGGATGGTGACATGGACATCGTGCGCCAGTGCCGGCTGCGTTATAACAATAGTTATGAGCCTCGGTGGCGCATCCAAGTGCTGAAAAACAATGGCAACGGTAACTTCACGGAAGCATGGACCTGGAGTCTCGACAACCCGGGTCAATCGACTCTGCCGCCGGGCGAAGCGTTGAGTCTCGGAGATTTCGATGCGGATGGCGATGCCGATATGTTGGTCAGCAATGGTGCGGGGGTGGTGATTCGCTGGAATGGCGGCCATGGCACAGGGATTTTTGATACGACACTGACTCTAACAAGTGGCTATGAACTCTATAACGCTGAGGTGGCGGATTTCGACAATGATGGGCTGGTGGACATCCTCGCTTTGGTCAATGACGAGCCGGCCAGTGTTCCCCGGTTGGTCCTCTACACTAATGGCGGCACCAATGGCGGGCAGCCAGGGGTCTTTGTCAGAACCGTTCTGGCCAGCTTCAGCTATGGGATCAGTTACCAGTTGAAGGTGGCGGATGTGAATCTGGATGGGCGCAAGGACTTCCTGCTGCGGAGAACCGGAGTTACCAGCGGCAATGTTGCCTGGTATCGGAACAACGGCGTGGGCTTCGATGCCCCCGTTAGTCTCTATAACTCGGCCACGGTGCGCTGCTTTAATATGGACCTCGCGGACGTAAATGAGGACGGTCTCCTCGATCTGATCCTATGTGTGGATGATGCCACCCCGCAAGGCACGATCTATCAATACCCGGGCATCACACCCGGGACCTTTGGCGCACCCATACCGATGGCGTCAGCCTATCTGCAAGCAGAAGGATATCTGCCGCGGGTGCTGTGCTCTGGAGATGCGGATGGCGATGGCGACATCGACGTGGCGCTCTATAGCGATATTCCAACCTACATACGGAACACTGCGGTGCATCATCGCGCCAAGGTGGAAAACACGATTTTCGGTGGCACGGCTCCCTCTGGATCGGCCGACTTGGCCGTGGCTGATGTCAATCATGATGGAAAGTTGGACCTCATCGCAGCGAGCAGTGCGGATAAAAAACTCTATTGGTATTCCACGGCCACTGGTGCGTTGGGCAGTCCCACTTCCTTCAGCACCGGTGCCCG
Organism: Verrucomicrobiales bacterium; assembly: GCA_031411295.1. Classification (GTDB taxonomy): domain Bacteria; phylum Verrucomicrobiota; class Verrucomicrobiia; order Verrucomicrobiales; family V1-33; genus JAGNEJ01. The sequence continues at coordinate 3,935 of JANOAV010000066.1, forward strand.
TATTCCTTCCGGTATCGTCCCGGGGGATTTCGATGGCGATGGTGATCTGGACTTGGGCTACACCGTGCCCGCCAGCTCGGAGGTGCGGGTGGCGTGGAATAATACGGGCTCCGGCCTGGCTTTTCTGGATGGCTATCTGGCCACGGTGGCAAATGTAACCCGAGCGTATGCAGAAGATGTGAATCGGGACGGAAAACTTGATTTCGTGGCGGCTTCCACGGCGGCAAATTCCGTGCGGTGGTTTTTGAATAATGGCACTGGAACCAGTTTCACGCAGGAAACCGTGGCTACGGGGTTGGCCAATGTGCAGGCACTCCCGATGGAATCCTTCATGAACGGCCGGCCGGAGGTGCTGGTCTTCGGCACCTCCACCAGTGGGCCTAACTACCTGCGTTCCTACCGTCGCAGCACTAGTTCCTGGGTGGTGCAGGCGGAAGTTAGTAAGGTCGCCACGGTGATGACCGCGGGCGATGTAAACAACGATAAGGTGACGGATGCCATCTTTGCCGATGCCACGAATCAGGTTTCCTTCTGGCCGTTCTCCGGCAATCCAACCTATACGCTAGGCCAGATGCCGGGCACCGTGCGCAGCCTGGAGTGGGTGGACTGGAATAAGGACGGGCGAGGCGATGTGCTCTGCGCCTGGAATGGTGGCGTCACCTTACTGCTCAACGGACTGAACGGCTGGGAAACGATCCCTTTTGCCACCAGCGGTGATTTTACCGCACTGGCGCTGCTGGACATTGATCGGGATGGCATGGTGGAAGCCGTGGGTTACAATCAGACCACCGCAAAACTGCACATTTTCAAGAACACATCCTGGCAGGTGCGCATGAGTCACCTCAGTATGGCAGATGACACAGGCCGCGCTCGGATCAAGGCAGGGCAAAGCGGCAAGGCGCTGCGGATCAAGGTGGAACATGGGATGGCGGAAGTCTTTGGCACCGGGGATAGCGCTATTTATACAGGAACTACCCGTTTTCGTTTCCTCAAGGCCGTGCCTTCCGGCCAAACCTACGTTCCCGGTGCGCCCCTCACTGAGGCAGAAGTCATGGCAGTCGTCGCCACCGTGCAGATGGTGGATGATGCTGGCAATGTCCGGGCCGCGCTTCCGCTGGGCCCATCCGCCAACTACCTCAATGGCTACTTCACTTACAACATGCTGACGCAACTGCAATACGCTGGCCAGACTCGCCTCCAGGACGTGCAGTTGCAACTGACCCCCACTGCGAACACCTCGGCCAATGCCCTCTTTTTTATGCAGCACATCGCTGACAGTCCCACGCAGGAGCACACCGGTTGGTGGCCCACCGGGGGCTCGGGGAATTATACCCGATTCTTAACGCAGCAGACCGACGTTGACACCTTCACCACTCTGATCCAAGCAACAGCCTCAACCCTAACAGCTCTGGAAACTTGGCGGCAGAGCAACTTCGGCACCTATCAAGCGGCCGGGGCGGCCGCCAATGATGCGGATCCTGATCAGGATGGCCTGCCCAACCTCGTGGAATATGTCATGGGACGCGATCCCAATGCTCAGGGCGGCCTCGGCAGTAATCTCGCCATCGAACTCATTTACAATGGCCCAGCGAGCCCGCTCCTGGCCGACCTGCGGCTGCTCACGAGTTACGACAGCAAAGTGCGCCTCACCCTGGAGCGCTCCACCGATCTGCAAAGCTGGGCTAGCTTGAGCACCCGCAGCGGAACCGCTGCCTGGACCGGTGCCGTTCCTACCTCCAGTGCTCTCAGTGGTGGAAGGACGAAGTTTAGCTTCAATACCAGCGCTACCCCCAACATTACGCCCCGCTTCTGGACGCGGCTGAAGGCGGAGGAACTGCCCTAACTTGGATCATCCAACTTCCGGAACTCGAACCCAAACCCACCAGCAATTTCCTGACGTTCTTAAACTTCGACCTTTATTCCATCATGAATCCACCCATCCTAATTAGTCCCGATGTGGGAGCGCTTCATTGGGGATGCTTTGGTCTGCCAGTGGAACCGGAAGTGCCTGGTTGGTTTCGCGGGAGAGGCGCGGGAGGAGATTCGAGCAAGTGGAGGATCTCTGGAGTGCTGTATCTGGGGTATGCTTATTTTGAGCAGTCCAGCGGACTGCTCCACATTCGCGCATCCCATTCAATAAAATCTCGCAAGTGCCAGCAACAATCCCAGCACGACGGTTGGTCTGAGCAAAAAGTAAACGACCATCACGCTTCACGGAGCACTCGTAGCCGTGGCTTTAAAGAAACCGCGGTTCAAGGTGGTGTCCGATCCCGTCATGCGGAAACGTTGCCATTCGTAGCCACCGGGGATTTCAGGGGTGCCAACGGTGGCCTGCCATGGGCCGAGCGGGGTTAGACTGGGGGCACCCACTTGGCCGAAATCGTCCAAGGTGGAGGAACCTTGGATTTTGTAAATGATGCCGTCTTTGGTGGCGGTGGGTTCCACCACGTTCAGAAAACTAGCACCTTCCCGCACTGCGACAGTTAGGAGGGATTCGGGTTTGCCATCGTTGGTGGTATCTGTCCAGCTCAGGAAGTAGTTGCCCATGGGGCCGTAGCTGGTGGGATTGGTGCCGAAGGCAAATTCCGTGAAATTGTTAATGCCATCGCCATCGGGATCGGCCGTTGGGGTCTTCTGGGCTGGGTTCGTGAGGCTTAGGTAGTTGTCCATCCAAACGCTGAAGGGAGTGGAAATGGAGCCGGTGAGGACATTCAATTTCCCCGTGCCACTGATGAGGGATGTCTTGTTGGGCGCATCCGAAGCGGGGCCGCCCCAGATGCCTGCGAGCTGCCCCACGTTGTCGAGTTCGAGGAAACTCACCGTGTCGGTGCCGGTGTGCGTTAGGTTCAACACGCCACCCGTGCTGATGAACACGCCGGCGGCGTCCGCGAGGGTGGCGGTGGCCACGGTGAGCGTCCCTCGGAGCACGGTGGTATTGCCCGTATTCGTATTGCTTCCGTTTATGGCCAACGATCCGGGACCGGTCTTGGTGAGCCCCACATTTCCACTGACAACGCCGTCGAAGGTATAGCTGGCACTAGCATTGACGGTTAAGGTGGAGGGAACTACTGAGGTGTTCGTGAGGATGCTGTTGAGGTTGGTGGTGGCGGTGTCCTGCAGCCCCGCAACCTCTTGGTTAACTCCGTTGAGATCCACCGTGGCAATGTCCGTGACACCGCTGGCGCTGTCGATGTCCAGAATGGTGGATTTCGGCAGCGTATCGGCAGCGCCCAATTGCAGCACGCCGCGAATGATGGCGGTGGTGCCGGTGTAGGTGCTCTCACCGCTGGGTGCAGCGAGCACCACGGTGGAGAGAATGCCGACTCCGGCGGTGCTTCCGGCACTGATGTTAATATTATTTCCGGTGCCACCGGAAATTCCGCCCGTGATGATGAGCTTCCCGCCAATGCCTGCACCCAAGCGTGGATTGTTGGCCGTGCTGTCATTAATGATGACAGGACCGGCCCAGGTGGCGGTTCCGGCTGCGGCGGTTTGCATGGCTCCGTTGAAGTCGGTGGTGCTGAAGCCGCCACCGGCAATGCTGGCGGTCTTGCCAGTGATGGTTACGCCATCGTTGAGTTGCAGGGCGGTGGTGCTCTTCACAGTTACGGTCACTCCGGTGCCCGCGCCCAGAGCGGTGCTAGTGCCAAGGTGGAGGCGACCGGCATTGATAATGGCGCCGCCGGTGAATGAGTTATTTCCAGTGAGGACGGAAGTGCCGGCACCTCCCTTGAGCAAGGCGCGGGAGCCTCCGACTTCGCTGATATTCCCACTGTAAGTGCCGCTGCCGCTGTTCGCCCCGATGGTGGCATCCGTATTAGGGGAAACATCGCCTGCCAGAATGATGGGGCCGGACCAGATGCCGTTGGCTTCCACGCGGAGTTGCCCCAGCGTCTCGCCCAAGTCACCTCCGTAAAGGTAAGCCGTAGCGGGCTGCGTAATCGCTGTGCCAATGAAAATGGTGCCGTTAGCGAGCGCATTCACGGTGGCGGTGGCTGGCAAGAGGCCTTGGAGTTGCAACTTTCCACCGCCGACTGGGGTGCCGACTCCGACATTAATTATCCCAGTGAATCCCGCATTATTACCATTGAGCGCCACCGTGTTAGAACCGATGCCAGGGGTAATGTTAAGGGTGCCACTACCGCTCAGCGTGGTGGCCATCCCGGTGAAGGAAACCGATCCCGTCGGTGGTGCGGTTAAGTTTACGGTGGCACCAGTATTGACGGCTACAGCACCAGTTCCCAAGGCTCCGGAGTTCGTCAAGGTGGTGGTGCCGGCATTGAAAGTAGTGCCTCCGGAATAGGTGTTAGCAGAATTGATCATCAGGGTGCCATTGCCAGTCTTGATCAGTGCGCCCGTGCCGGAAATGCCGCTTCCAGAAATGGTGTAGGCGTTGGTGGTATTGTCCACCGTGATGGTTCCGGGGATGACTGCGGTGATGGGAATATTGACGGCAAAATTGGCCGTGGCGGTATCATCGAAGCGCACGTTATCCAACGAGAAGAATTTATCCGGACTGCCACCGTTGAACCAATTTAGTTTGTTGGCCAAACTCCATTCTGTGTCCACCGCCCCGCTCCAGACCAGGCTGGTGCTGCCGCCGGTAAACGTGATCGTGATTACGGAGTTAGTCCCGGTGCCGACATCCAAGGTATAGGCGAGTCGGCTGGCGGATGCGATGGTCGGCGTGCCGGTGAGGGTTCCGGTGTAACCCATGAGAATGTAGGGGGTATTGAGGGTCGGAGCGGCCAGGGTGTTCAGTTCAATGGTGCCGCCGATAAGATTTAAATTTCCGGTCACATTGATGCGGTCGGACGCAGTCGCATTGATATCCAGTGACACTTTCCCACTGGAAACGGTCAATGGTCCCACGGCGGAGGTTGCGATGGCCGCATTCAAATAACTCAGCGTGCCGCCTGCCACCGTGATCGGAGCGGTGTGCGCTGCGGTCACCACCAGAGTTCCAGCGTTTACCCGCGTCCCGACGGTAGCAGTCGTGGCTCCGCTGCGGGTTAGGGTTCCGGTGCCTGTCTTTATCAATGATCCAGCGCCAGCGATGGAACCAGAGTAGGTGGTGGATTGATTGTTAGCACCAACCGTTAGGGTCACGGCGGCGGCGGCATTGTTCGTGAGCGTGATCGTTTGGCTCCCCTTCAGTCCGCCAATCCCATAAGCAGTTAAGCCGTTCGTGAAACCCAGCGTTCCGCCAGTGTAATTCAGCGAACTATTCTGGAGCGCGCTGGCATGGGAAAGGTTCAGCGTGCCGGCGGATAGGTTGGTGTCTCCGGTGAAAGTATTGGCCCCGGCCAAGGTGGCGACACCCGCTCCGGTCTTGGTTAGAGTGAACGCCCCAGTAATCCCATTGGCATCGGAACTGTTGAAGGTGTAGGCCAGGGTGGCGCTGGTTACGGAAACATTAGCCCCCGTGACACCACCATTTTGAATCGTAATGTTGTTGCGGGTGACGGCAGTGGAATTGCTGTCGGTATCGAAGAAATCTACGCTACCACCAGCCTTGGCGGTGGTGAAGCTGCCGCCGGAGAAATTCAGCGTGGCATCATCCCACGTTCCGCTGACGGTGCCGCTCCAGCGGTTGGCAGACAGTGAGCGCAGTTGCATGGCGTTGATCTGATTCGATGCCCCACCAGAGAGCGTAAAGGTCTGCGTGGTGGCATCCGCTATGAATGTCCCGATGACATGCTGGCAAACTCCGCCACCCACATCACCGACGTTGTAATCGATCACCACCGTGCTAGCGCCACTGGTGGCGGTGGTGGTGCGCGTGACGGTGGCTCCAGCGCGGGGATCACCGCACCAAAGTTGGAGCTTATAAGTGACTCCCACGGTTAGGTTATTCAGCGTAACCGTGATGGCCGTATTGGCTGCGGTGTAGGCCGCCCCCAGGAGCATGGCTTTGTAAGCCAGATTGGTAAACGGAGCGGCGGTGGAGGTGAAGGCGGTGGTGTTAACAGCACCCGTAACTCCGGCTAAAGTAACGTTGCCGTCTGCTGGTCCGGTAACGACGGTGCCCGCTGCGGCAAAAGGAACGGTATTGACGGTGGCGGCTGCGTTGCTCCAGGAGTAGGCGTATTTGAATGCTCCCGTGGCCAGCACATCCGTGGCGGCAGAACAAGATGCGGGCGTGCCCCAAGTGATGGTGGCGGCTTGTGCGGAGCCCGCTCCGCCAAGGATGAGGGCTGCGAGAAGAAGTGAAATTCGTTTCATAACGGCGGTGAAAGTAGATGCTGGAAATTTGGGATAAACTGACTCTTGGCGTTAAGGAAGATCGAAACGAAAGAAGAGCCGATCCGGTTGCGGGCCCACTGGATTGGCCTGCCAAGTGGACAGCAGGTGGCCATTGGGCAGCAGTTGTCGCTTTGTGAGTTTTAGCGGGACGGTCCACAGCGTGAGTTCTTCCGAAGCCACTGGCTGAGGGTTTGCACTATCCGTTCCGTTGGCATGCTCCAAGGTGACACTGAAGCCAGCTAGTGGATCATTGATCATGGCCATGGGCACGGGATTGGCCAGGCTGTCACTGGTGCCTAGCGCGAATTCCATGCGGCCGTTGAGGCCATCGCCATCGGCATCCGCCGTGGGATTTCCGGTGAATGGGATCGCATCGCCTGCATTGGGATTCCCATTTAGACCTTGGCTCACGCGCCAGTTGGCGGGATTGTTGTGATCAATGCCGACCTGTGGATTAATCAGGATCAAGCTGTGACCATTGCCGTCCGCCGCATTGGGCCAGGGCGATTTCCCATCGTAAGTGAAATCCACCAGCGTCGTGGTGCCATCCGCTGCCAAGATCCAAACGCGCTCGCCCCCATTATCAAAGGAGCCAAGGTAAATCCCCCCGAGCGATGCGGACCAGCCTTGGATTCGTTGAAATGTCAGTTCGCTATCCACCAGCACCAGCCGCTGGCCAGGTGCCAATGCGGTATCGCGATTGGTGGGGAATTGGAAGGTTACTCCAGCGCCAAATTTCACGCCCCGCAAATTGATAGCCCCATTGGAAACATTCATCAGCTCGATAAATTCACCATCGTCATCACCACTAGGGTTATAGTGGAGTTCCGATACCGCCAGCGCGCCCACTGGACAAGCCGCCGCGCCCACTTGATAAAACGTCTCCTGCAAACCGCTCCACTCCTTGGTGGTGGGGTTGTAAGTGCGCGCCTTCACCAGGGTGCTGGAAGTTAACGGCAGTGCGCTGGAATAGGTCTGGGCAGCCAGTGCAAGCCCCTGGGGACCTTGGTTTCCGTAAAGCTCAACCCCCAGCAGGAAATCATCATCCGCTGCGCTAACGTTCAGTCCTTGGATGGCCAGGACATTGGGACCCACGACTAGGGTCGAAATGAACGGTGCCAAATTTACAACGTCACCTGCCAGGGCTGTAGCATCCGCCGTAGCCGCCGTGGCGGTGGCATTCCCGGAAAGGAAAGCAGCCGAGTTCCGCCCTGCGATCCGCACTCCGTTGAGATAGACCGCATAGCCATCGTCCGACTTTACGCGCAGTTCCAGCGCTTGGAGCGCGGCCTTTTCGCCAGCAGTGACATTGAAGGTGAACCGCTGGTAAACACTGGCATTCACACCGCTCATCTCTCCTCCAAGGTTTTTTACGATGCCAGGCAGCAAGGTATCGCCCGGGGGAGCAAAGCCAATTGCGCCCGTCGCATCCGACCAAGAGCCATCATTGAATCCCAGCAAATTCCAAGTCACTCCAGGCACACTTGCGGTGCCAGCGGCCAAGCTCGAAATCTCCGCCAGCGTAAGCCCACGATTGTAAATGCGCACATCGTCAATCTGACCGTAGAAGTAGCGGGCATCGCCTGGGCCACGTGAGCCGATGGCCCATCCGGCTGCTGCTGCGGGCGTGCCGTTGGCGCTCGCTACACTGTTCAAGACCGCGCCATTGCGATACAAGATCCATGCAGCGCCATCATAGACCAAGGCCAAATGAGCATAGCGCCCCACATCGCTGAAGGCCGATCCCGTTCCGGTGGCTGGACCGGACACCAGCACAGAAGTGCCGCCATTGATCGTAAAACCACCTTCATACGCTCCCGCATTGATGCGCAGGAACGTTTCCCCATTGGGAGCGGTCACGGCATCGGTGCCCTTGGAAATAATGGTGCGCAGACCCGTGATGGAAGTTGGTTTCACCCAAGCCGCCAGCGTAATATTTCCCGTGATGCGCAGTCCCGTCGGATTGCCAATTTGAATGTTATCATTGGATCCATCGAAGCTGGCGGCTCCCCCGCCCAGTCTGCCTGGAGTTACAAAGGCCACGCCATTGTTCGCGCTACCCAAATAGCCATTGATGGTGTCTTGCGCGTTGATGTTCAGAGGGAAATGCGCTGCTAGATTAGCGATGTCCGGTGCCACCACGCCATCATTGGGACCTGTGGGGACGCGATATTTCCCTGCGGTGGCAGCCGTGACGTAAGGTGTATTTAATGGCGCGGCAATCGGCACGCGAGGATCAGAACCATCCGTGGTGTAGTAAAGAATCCCGCCGGACGTGGTGGTGGAAATTTGCAGATTCGATCCACTGGCCACCACCCCTGGCGGCAAGTTAAACACTGGAGGTGTGGTGGCAGGGTAGAATCCAGCGCCGGTGTAAGTAGCCAACACATCCGTGGTCCGATTCGCAAATGCAGCCACGCACGCATCTCGATAGGCCTGCCAGCTTGCGGCCGCAGGCGGGGTGGCTCCACTCCAGGTGATATAGTTCCAACGGGCAGCTTCCAAGCGCATTGAATTCGTGATCGTGTTGCAAAGCTCCGTCAGGCGGGCTGCATTCGCTGCGGGCGTCATCGCTCCACCTGACGTAACGTAGGACCGCTGGATACGATCCGCCAGCAGCGCCCGATAATCCGCCCCACCATCGCGAAACAGCATGGAGAACAAACTTCCCGGACCATCGCCATTCGCCTTTCCCGGTGTGGTGCGCGTGGTGCGGTTGAGCACATTTACGCCATACGGAGCATACGGCAGATACCCGTCCGCATCATTCAGAATGAACTTGAAGCCATGGCCAAAACCCAGCGGGCCGGAGACCCGATACTCGTCCTCCGACCGGCCGAACATCCACATAATCATGTAGTCAATATACTGCGGCACGTCCACATAGGGGCGTAGCTTGTCGTAAACATTCCCCCCGGACCGCGCCAGCGCCTTCACCTGCTCCCACTGCGCGCCCGTGCCATCGTAAGGCAGGCCGGGATCCGCCCAGCCACCGACATTGAGATTGCCATTCACGGATTCATAATCCGTGGACTGACCGCCATAGTAAGCGGACATCATATCCGCCGACCACCGTTCCCGCAATTGATGCACGCCCCAGTAAACCCCATTGATATAAAAATGGACAAAGCGCGAGTGCGCTCCCAGCGATCCCATGTCCAGCATGGTCGCATCCGTGAACGCATTCGACATGTAGAAGCCGCGTTGACTCATGTCATGGGAACCATTGCGCACCTCCAGTTGATCGAATTCATCTACTGCGGCAAACCCACGATCAAACCCTGCGAACAGAGGAAACTTCAGCTTCCCTGCGCCATAGTCCCCCTTGAAAGAAATGCGATAGCTCTTCTTCGCGAAATTCGTAAAGGCGCCCCCGAACAACTGTGCCCCGCAAGGAATCTGGAACGTCGGCCCGCCCGCAGGGTCCAGCCATTCCAGCGTGGCTAGTTTGTCTTCACCGCCGTCAATGGTCACTCCAGGTCCTACTGTTAGGCTCATGGACGGCACCTCCTTCAAAGCCGTCTCCACTTCGGTGTCCGTCATGTTCGCGATTGTAGCCGCTTGCAGGAAACCCTTGGCTGCCGCCGTGGCGCGCACATCTGCGGGGAAAACATACGTTTGCGTGTCGGTATTCGTCGGCACCCAAGTTGGCTTAAATGCAGCCGCCTTTAGCACCAAAGTCGTGCTCACAGCCACCGGCCCTGTATAAACCGTGCCCGTTGTTGCGGTGGGCGTGGACCCATCCAGCGTATAGCGAATCTCCGCATCCAAAGTGGCGGAAGTAATCGCCACCGATTGTTGCGCAGTGTAGATGCCGCGTTTCACACTGAAAACGGTATCGCGCACCACGCCATCAAAGCGCGTGCCATTAGGCGCCCCGGGTGTTGGCACAAAATAGCCAGGAGTCCCCGCCGCTATGCCGTAGCTCCGATCTTGCCGCTGCTGCGGATACACTAACGACGCTGGGTAGTTCACAGGAATCTGACTAATCACGCTAACACCGTCCTTGCCAATCAAGCCCAAGTATTCCCCCTCCGTCGCGAGCGAAAAATTCGTATGCGGCACATCCAAGCCCGGTGCTGGGCTCGTCGTATTCGAGGCCCAGACAATCGCGAATCCATTCCCCGGCACTGTGAAATCGGGAAACTTCCATTTCACCAAATTGGCCGCATTGTCCGTTAAGTAATAGTCCTTCAAATTCAGCGCAAACGCATTGGGGTTAGCAAATTCAATCCAGTCCGATCGATTCCCATTCTGGTCCTTAATGCCACCCACATTGCTGGCCAAGAATTCAGAAATAAATGGTGGCAACTCCGCTTCATCAACCCCGATCGTCACTGGGAGAATCACCTGTCCAGCTCCATTACTGGCTGTCAGCGTGTAAGTCGTCGTCACGTTAGGAGAAACCGTGACCGATCCCGTTGGCCCCGTGATGGAGCCAATTCCTTGATCAATCGACAGCGCAGTATAGCCCGCCACATTCCAAGAGAGCACCGCCTGGGTCGGTTTCCCGGGCGCCCCGGTCTTCGTAATATTTCCTGCATCGGGCCCGAAATATTTCACCGTGGGCTTGGGGGCTTCGAACACCTCGATTTCCCCAATCTGCGGAGCCGTGAGCGTATTCCCCACATTCGTCAGTCGCACATATCGCCCGCGGAAATTCCCCGTTGGATTGAGATTGCCAGTAATAATATCCACCGATCCCTGCACATTATTCGACCCATCCGCCCGAATCTCATACCCCCAGCGCTCCACCCCAGGCGCACCGCCGTTGTCCGAATAAACCGCCATCCGCACCTTCGAAAGCTTGTTCGCTCCGTCGTTCACTTTGCTATAAAGATAGATGGCCTGGATCGGAAATTCCGCGCCCAAATCAATCTGATAGTAAAACCCGATCGAGCCCGCCGCCGTGGGAGCCGTAGAAGTGGAAGAATCCCCATCCGTGACTAACGAGGCCGCCCCGGTTACGGGGCCCGAAGCAATGACAGGCTTCTGAGAAGCAATGTTCGTATCGCCCGCCCGTCCGAGGGACAAGGCAGCACAACAAAAAATGAAAACGTAGAGGAATGATTTCATGGCAGGGGAGGAAAGCGAAAATGATGGAGGATAATCCCGTGCCTTCCTGCGCCAGACCAGCGCCTTCAACACGAGGATGGCTGATTATCTAATATCCTCCGTGTTCGCGTCGAGTAAATTCCAGAAAATATTTATGCCAAGTTGGCCAAGCAAGCAGGGTGGATCGACCAATGTGACAGATCATTAGCTCCCGCCCCCAATGGAAGCTGGCCGCCGACATAGACTCATCGGGATGGTCCACCCGCAGCCTAAAGCGGCTGAGATCCCGACTGCCAGCCATCCTTCCCAGTTGGCGCGAAGCGGTAGCATTTCCTGCTTGCACCTACGCCGAAAAACTTTTGATATTCACACAATCCATTGAATCATTATGAAAGATTTTTCCCGTCGCTCCTTCCTTCGCACTGGTTCCGCCCTGCTACCGCTTACCGACTTCAGCCGAGCAGAGCCTGCCGCCCCACAGATCCCAGCCAACCCGGCTGAGAAGAGTAAATCGACTGACGTGTATGCAGATGCAAAGTTTGTGGATGGCCCACCACCGACTCCTGCCGCCGGAGCCTTCACGATTGTAGCCCTACCCGATACCCAGAACTACAAAGGTCAGCACACGGCGGGATACGCCGCCCAGACCCGGTGGATTGTGGAACAACAGGCCGCCCGCCGCATCGCCTGCGTGCTGCACCTGGGAGACATCACCAATGACAACCTCCCCGTGCAGTGGGAAAACGCCGTGCATTCAATGAAATTGCTTGATGGCAAGGTGCCCTATTTCATGGTGCCGGGCAATCACGACTACGGCAAGGGTGGTGGAGCAACTGACCGCACGACCCTCTTCAGCCAATACTTTCCTCCGGCAGATTGGAAACGGCTCGCCACCTTTGGCGGTTTCTATGACCAGGAACCCCTGCGGGTGGAGAATAGTTATCATTTTTTCTCCGCCGCCGGGAGAAAATTCATCGTCCTCTGCCTGGAATTCGGGCCACGGCGGGATGTGGTGCGTTGGGCCAACGAGGTGATGGCGAAGCATCATCACTTGGAAGCCATTCTGGTAACCCACGTCTTCACTTACTCCGACAATACCCGTTACGATCAGCAGAAATATGGCACGAAGCAAAACTGGAATCCCCACGTCTATGGACTCGCCAAGGCCAGCCAGGGTGATGTCTGCGACGGCCAGGAACTTTGGGAACGCCTCGTCAGCAAGCATCCGAACTTTATTTTCACCATCAACGGCCATGTGCTTAACGACGGTCTGGGGCGCCTGACCAGCCCGGTGGCTGCGGGCCGGGAGGTGGCACAGATGCTCGTAAACTTCCAGATGAAACCGAAGGGAGGAGATGGCTGGCTCCGGGTGATTGAGATGCGTCCAGACCACACGATGATGATCTACGACTACTCCCCCACCCGCAACCAAACGAACGCTTCCGAGCAGAACCAGTTCTCGATGAAGTTGTCGCCTCTTGCCAAAGTCTAATTAAGGCTTGGCTGCGATCGGTTTGATCTTAATATTGCGGAAACTCACCTGCCCATGGTCTCCTTGCAGGGCCAGGAAGCCTTTGTCGAATTTGGCGAACTTAGGCATGGCTCCGAATTTGCTGGCGGCTACCCGCTTGTTGAAGTCTTCGCTGCCCAACTGGTATTCGAAATATTTGTCTCCGTTAATCTCGTGCACAACCTTCTCCTTGGTGACTAGCAACCGCACGTGATTCCACTGACCGGCGGGTTTGGTGGCATCGCGTGGCTTGCCGGTGGCCGGGTCATTCTCTGGCTTATACAAGCCATAGAGCCAGCCACAGCGCTGCGGATCCGAGGCCTTGGCATTGTCTTCCAACTGGAATTCCGGTCCCGTCGCCCAGACGGCACCGCCATCTTCGGTGGCATGGAAAATAATGCCGCTGTTGCCCCCTTCGGAAATGTTGTAATCCAACTGGAGGTCGAACCAGTCATATTGATCTTTGGTGCAAAGATCGCTGGCATTGTGGGGATCCACGCACGCCAGCGTGCCATCCTTGACCTGCCAACCAGGTTTGATCGTCGTGGTTTTGAAATTATGCCAACCGTCCAAGTCCTTACCATTAAACAGCATTTGCCAGCCGTCGGCTTTCTCCGCGTCGGTTAGGGTGTTTACGGGAGATTCGTTGAGCACCGTGGTGCCGGTCAGACTGGCTTTCCACGTGGCACCTAATTCCTGCACTGTTTTTCCCGTGATCGTTTGCCAGAGACCTTCCTCATATTTCCCTTCCCGCGCGGCCGTGTTGAGCTTGGACACTAACGTCGGATGTTGCGCCACCACCCAATTGATGAAATTGGCGGAGATGCGGTAGTTGCCATCGTAGTTTACCCGGACGGCTTGTTTGGCGGAAAGCTCCGCTCCCTTGGATTGTGGTTCGTAGAGGAACCACCGAATATAGTCAGGAATCCCTTCGGTGATCCACCCGGGAACCTTATTGCCACGGCCATACTGCTGAACCACGTGCACCAACTCATGAATCGTGCACCCCTTAGCTTCGCCCTGCAGATTCTTTTTATACCAATCGATATTGCAGCTCACCCGATTCCCCTGCGCCCACGCCGGAACGCCGTTCATCCCATCACGGAAGATGATGGTGACTTTATCAGGAGCCGTGAATCCATCGCTCTTGAGCATTTCAACAATTTTTGGATACCATTCGGCCACAATCGGGGAAAGTTCCTTCTCTGACCACTCCGCCAATTCCGGAGCCGCCGCCGCGTCCACGGTGATCTCGGCCTTGTTGGCCGCATCTTTAAAGGTATGAGCAGAACTGGTGACCAGGCCAAGCCCAAGCATGGCGGCAGCGGAGAGAAGGTAATTTGGAGACATGGAACGAGAGTGGAGGCAGTCCGCTCGTATTGCAATCCTGCCGTCGCGCTAGACGCACTTGCGGAAGGCGGGACTGGCAGTATCTTTCGGAAGGCTGCGGCGTTATCCCGTTTCGGTTGGCTGCTGGCAATCCTCGCTCGAATTTTTTTAACTAAATTTCGTAACGCACTGCCCGCCGCGACGCAGATAATGATGGACAGCACTATTTCGAACCCAATCACTATCTGCTATGAAATCACCCAATCGCTCCTTTTATCCCATCCTGCTTGCTTTGGCGGGTTGTTCCGTCTTAATCTTTCTGCTTTCGCGGGAACCGCAACGACCGATTGCGTCAGTCACTCCAGGATCTGGGGCGGTTGGGGTGCAAGCCACCCTGACAGCCCAAAACCCTAGTGCTGCGCCTGTGACTCCCGTGGTGACGCAACTGGCAGCGCCTACGTCTGCTCCCTTGATTAGCTTGGGAAGCAGCTCCTTTCAGGTATCCACGGACCCGGTGAGTAATGGTCGCACCTTTACCGCAGCGGAACCGACAGTGTTGTCTCTGCGGACGATTGTGGCGGGGGATAGATTTAGTTTCCCACTGCCGGACCGTGGCTTCGTGGAAGCGAAGATCAATGCGAGCCTCCAGGACTCGGATCGCCCAAGCCTGTGGACGATCGGTGGGGAGATCGGGAAGGAGGAGGGATCGCTTTACTTGGCCCAGGACTCGGAGAGCGGGATGCTGTCCGGGGTGGTGATGTTCAGGGATAAACGCGAGGCTTGGGTTTATAATCGCACTGGCGCTGGTGGCTTGACCGTGGTGGAGCGGTTGGCTTCGGAAATTGTCTGCACGGGGGAGGATGGTTTGCCTCCGCTGGGATTTGGCGGCTCTGCTGCCTCTGCTACTGCTAGTGCTGCTGCACCTAACAGCGGAGGTGGCGGGGTCGTCGCTCTGAATACAGGCACAGGGAATACGGTGCCGAATTGTTCGAGTCGGCCCACGGCTACGTCCGTGCTTTACATTGATTTCGACCCAGGATCGGTCACGCAAACGTTCTGGAATTGCGGGCGGACGATCACTTATATTTCCGCTGGGATGACGGCTAATCAGATGGTCTCCATTTGGTCCCAGGTGTCAGAGAATTTTGCGCCCTTCGACGTTAACGTGACGACGAATCGCACGACTTACACCAACGCCACGGTAGGACGGCGGATGCGGTTCGTCATGCCGAAGACTACTTGGAGTGGCAAGGATGCTGGCTTTGCAGCGATCGGCTCATTTCCTAACGCGGGTGGGTATTGGTCAGAGCGGTCCCGCCTGATTAATAACATCGGACTCGATCTTCACAAAACCACCTACAATGGCAGCGGCACCTTGCCAGCCAATTGTGGGGTAATTCCCATCGCTTATCCCTCCGACATCGTTTGTTGGGGGTTTGCGGATCAATTTCTCACAACCACTGGCACGGTGCAGCAGCAAACCAACGCCTGTGCTCGCGTGGTCTCCCATGAGTTGGGCCATACGTTCGGTCTGCTGCACGAGAGCCTTGTTCTCACAGCGACAACCTATCAAGAATACTACCCAGGCCATGGTTCTGGGGTGGATCGCTGGAGTTCCATGATGGGCTATCAGTTCAATCCGATCGCGCATTGGAGTAAGGGAGAATACAGCCTGGCCCTCAATCGTGGCTGGGGAGTGAATCTATCCGGAGCCAATTTGTTCCAGGATGATTTGGCGATCATTGGCGCTGGGGTTACGGGAGGGGCCGGCAACGGCCTCCTAGCCGATGACAAAGGGAATACGATCGCCACGGCCGCTTTGCTCACCATCGACGGCCTGGGAGCGGTAAATGACAAAGGCCTGATCACCAGCGAGACCGACACGGATTTCTTCCGCATCCCGATTGTCTCCGGCAGCGGGGTCATCTCCCTTTCCATCGGACCAAAAGCGGAAGATCCCAATTTGGATGTTTATGTCGAATTACAGAATTCCTCCGGCACGGTGCTGGCCTCGAGCAATATCTCGGGGAGTCGGTCGGCCACCATCGGTCCGATCACGGTGGCCGCTGGCAATTACTATTTAAAAGTGGAAGGCAGCGCGGAGGGCACTGCCAGCACGGGTTGGACGCGATATGGCAACCTGGGCAACTACGGCATCAATGGCAGTGTGACTGGTTCCGGAGGTGCCCCCGTCATCACGGCCAGCAGTCTGCCGCCCGACGGAAGTGTGGGCATTTCTTATTCCTTTCCACTGGCGGCCACGAATAATCCGACCAGCTACTATCTGGTCTCCGGGGTCTCGCCTCCAGGGTTGCTGCTGAGCGGCAACAGCCTGAATGGCATCCCCACCACGCAGGGGTGGTATAATTTTACGTTAGCCGCCGCCAATGGCCAGGGTGCGTCCTCCAAGTTCTTTACGATGTATGTGTTCGGCCCGTCCACACTTGATGAAGCGTTGGACGCCTATCCCATCGTTTGGACCAGCACGTCGCCTCCCAGCAGTCTGCCCGCCAGTCTCTGGCAAGGGCAACGGGCGATCAGCCACGATGGTAATGATGCCGCCCGCAGCGGCAGCATTGGCGCCAATTCCGAATCCATTCTCACCACGGATCTGAAGGGGCCGGGGAAACTGACCTTTTACTGGCGGACGAGTTCGCATACGAGTGATCGCCTGATCTTTAGACTGAACACCACGGAGCAATTTAACATCGGCGGAGAAACCGCCTGGGAACAGAAAACGGTGCTCATTACGGGTTCGGGGACCTACCCAGTCTCCTGGATCTATCGC
Source organism: Verrucomicrobiales bacterium (assembly GCA_031411295.1). GTDB lineage: Bacteria > Verrucomicrobiota > Verrucomicrobiia > Verrucomicrobiales > V1-33 > JAGNEJ01. The sequence continues at coordinate 20,863 of JANOAV010000066.1, forward strand.
ACAGACCCTGGCACCACCGCTGGTCAGGACGCGGGCTTTGTCGATCAGGTGACCTATTTACAAAATCCTGATTTCCCCGCAGGGAATTTCTATGCCGGCGGCACCGTGGGGCAAGCGTTCTATTGGCCCATCGTGCTGGCAAATACGAATGTTCCCAACACTTGGACTCTGACGGGCGGAGCGCTGCCGCCGGGGATTACGTTGGATCCTAACACCGGGGTGCTCAATGGCACACCTACCACCTTGGGCACGTATGACCCACAGATAACGGCCACCAATGCGGCGGGATCATCCACGACGTATCCCACGATTTACATTTATCCTGACATCTCGCTGGCGACGGCCTTGGATGCACCGGGGCTGACGTGGATCACGGGTGGGACCAATCCGTGGTTTGGCGATAACGTTGAGAAAAATGATGGGGTGGATGCCGCGCATTCCGGTCCCATCCGCCATGGCCTCTCCACCTTTCTGCAGACGAGTGTGACGGGACCGGGCACGTTTAGTTTCTGGTGGAAAGCCAGCACGGATCTGAACTCGGATTTGGTTTACTTCAGCATCGATGGAGTCATCCAAACCAGCATCAGTGGTGAAGTCGCCTGGGTCCAACGCAGCCAAGCTCTCTCCGCCGGACCGCATACGCTGCGCTGGGAATTCATTCGCGATGGCAGTGGCAATGGCGGACAGAACATGGCCTGGGTGGATCAGGTAAACTGGACCACGCCGGGTCCCACGATCACCAGTCCGCTCACGGTAAACATGACTTGTGGTCAGACCATCACGGTTCCTCTGACCTCTGATGATCCAGCGGCAGTTTGGAGTGTTACCGGCACCGTGCCGGCCGACATGTTTTTCCTGGATACCTCCAAGATCATCGGAGCCGTGCCCAAACTTCCCCGCACGGTTACGTTCACCCTCAATGCCACCAATGCCGGAGGCACTACCACCTCCCGAGTCTTCACGGCCATCATCGAATCCTCCTATGCCAAGTGGGCGCGCGACAAGGGGTTAGCGGTCGGCACCGAACTGGGGGATCCTGATAAGGACGGCATCGTAAACATTGCCGAACTGGCCTTCGGACTGGAACCTTTAGTTAGAAACAACGGGTTCCAACCAGTCACTTACGATGTGTCCACGAAAAAGCTGAAGGCGGTCTTCAAACGTCGCCATCAATTTTTCCCGGACCTCAAATATGAAGTGCAAGTGTCCACGGACCTCAAAAATTGGACCAGCATCGCCTATATCGATAATGGGGCCACCTTTACCACGACTGGGGCCCCGCCACCGAGCATCAGCGAAGTCGAGGTTTTGCCCTATCCAGATTCCGTATATCAATCAACCGTAATCGATGGAGTGGCCCAATCACCCACGATGCCCCGCCGCGTGATGCGCCTGAAGATCACGCAGATGTAACGGCTCGGGCGGGGGAGGATTTACTTGGATGCTAACTACGCTCGGTCCCTTGGGGAGCTTGCATTCTGGCGGATCCTCCCTACCATCTCGGCATGAATCCGCCCAAGATCTTCATTTCCGCTACCTCGGGTGATCTGACCTCTGCCCGTCAGATTGCCAAGGAGGCTCTGCTGACTATCAATTGTCATCCGGTGGAGCAGACGAACTTTGAGCCGGACTGGCGGTCGGTTACGGAGATGCTGCGGGGGAAGATTGGCGATTGCCAGGCGCTCATCCACCTCGTGGGGTTTCGCTATGGAGCGGAGCCGGATCCGGGATCGTTGCCGCCGGGCACGCCGCGTCGGAGTTACACGCAGATGGAGTATCACCTGGCTCGGGAAATGGGGCTGCGGGTTTATACCTTCCTCCTGCCGGAAACCTACCCTTTCGACGTCCCGCCCGCCGCCGCTGCTGTGGTTAGCCCCGAGCAGGCGCAGCTCCAGGCCTCGCATCGGGAGCTGATCCAGCGCAGCCCGCACCTTTATGAATCGCCAGCTAACGACCTGAGCTTGCGCACCCGCCTCATTGCCTTGCAGGAAAAAGTCCTTGGGCTGGAACAAGAGCAGACTGAAGTTAAGCAGGAGGTAAGGACTAACCGCCGTTGGGGGCTCTGGGCGGCGGCGGCCATTCTGCTAATCCTCGGCGTTATTGGCTGGGGAATTCATCACGTCATGTCTCAGAACTCTGGCGTTTCGGCTGCGGTGGCACAGGTGCAGAGCGACGTAACCGAGGTGAAGGCTGTCTTCACCAAGGAGCGCAAATTCATGTCCCTGATTTTGGCTCGTGCCAATGCGCGAATCAAGGACTGGGAGAACATGAAACCCAATGAACGCTTCGATCTCGCGCTTGACCAGATAGCAGCTGAGCAAAAAATCCCAGAGAAAGAATTACGCGACCTGCTAGACCTCTATGTCCAGCGCGTAGAGATAGACCCCGATGCGGAAGCGGAAGACAAATATTTCGTGCTGATGCGCAAGCAAGCTTTTGGCGAAGCCGCCAAACTAGCCAGTAGCGAGGGCCAAACGGCGGAAGCCCGCATGAAGCAACAAACGTCCCGCCGAGAAGCGGCTCAAGCCATCGCAGCGCACGCAGGGGAGCAGGAGGAAGTCGAACGTAAGCGTGCGATAGACTTTTACCAGAAAGAAGGAAGCGCTTATGAATCAGCGGCGCAATATGAGCCAGCACTCGCGGCTTACAAAAAAGCCGCCGCCTTGGCGGACAAGTCCGCTGATCCCGTCGGGTGGGCACATGCGCAGAATTGGGTCACATTAATTCATCTCCACCTGGCCCGGTATAAAGAAGCTGAGCCACTGATGCGGGAAATCCTCCGGCTCTTGGAGCAGCACCTCGGCCCCACCCACGCAGACACGGCCGCCGCCCTCAACAATCTGGCACAGTTGCTCTCTGACACCAACCGCCTGACGGAGGCGGAGCCGCTGATGCAGCGCGCGCTGAAGATCGACGAGGCCAGCCTCGGCCCGGATCATCCCGATGTGGCCACACGCCTCAACAACCTGGCCCAGTTGCTCAGGGACACCAACCGCCTGACGGAAGCGGAGCCGCTGATGCGGCGGGCGCTGAAGATCGAAGAGGCCAGCTACGGCCCGGATCATCCCAATGTGGCTTGTTGCCTCAACAATCTGGCCTTGTTACTCCAAGACACCAACCGCCTCACGGAGGCGGAACCGTTGATGAAGCGGGCACTGAAGATCGCCGAGTCGAGCTTCGGTCCAGATCACCCCACACTGGCCAGCGCCGTCGGCAATCTGGCCCAGTTACTCCAGGCCACCAACCGCCTGACGGAAGCGGAACCACTGTTTCGGCGCGCACTGAAGATCGACGAGGCTAGCTTCGGCTCGGAACATCCCACCGTGGCTAGGGACCTAAACAATTTGGGCCAGTTACTCCAGGCCACCAACCGCCTGACCGAGGCGGAGCCGCTGATGCAGCGGGCAGTGAAAATCTGGGAGCACAGTCTGGGATCGGATCATCCCGCTGTGGCAACTGCCGTCAACAATTTGGCCCTTTTGCTCAACGCCAAGCACCAGTTGACGGCGGCGGAGCCGCTGATGCAGCGCGCGCTGAAAATTTGGGAGGACAGTCTGGGGCTAGACCATCCTACCGTGGCTGCCGCACTCAACAATCTGGCCCTTTTGCTCCAGGCCACCAACCGCCCCAACGAGGCGGAGCAGTTGTATCGGCGGGCGCTGAAGATCGTCGAGACCAGCCTCGGCCCGGATCATCCCGATGTAGCTAGGAACCTCAATAATCTGGCCACATTGTTACTGTCCGCCAACCGCCTCACGGAGGCGGAGCCAATGATGCAGCGGGCGATTGCAGGTATATTTCGTTTTCAAGCCAAGACAGGGCATCGACATCAACACTCCGTGATGTTCACCGAAAACTACCTCCTCATCGTCCGCAAGCTGCAAGTCCCCGACCCGGACATCCATGCCCGGTTGGACAAGGTGCGGCAGGACGCGGGGCTGGAGACGGAGGCATTTGAGGAAATCTGGCAAGAGGTTCTGGCGGAGAACCCCGCCGCTGCGGAAGGGCCGTTCGCAGTGGTGATCACGAATGTATTGCCGGACGGTCAAGCCAAGGGGCTGGGATTGCGGGTGGGAGACAGCTATCTAAAATACAATGGCCAGCCAGTCACGAGCGTGGAACAGTTCATCCAACTCACGGGTGAAGCCAAAGGCGCCTCGGTCTCGCTGGAGGTGCTGCGTGACGGGAAGAAGCTGACTTTCACCGCCAAGCCCGGCAAACTCGGCACCCGCATCGAGAACCGCCCGCTGCCCGCCGCCACCGATCCCTCACCCGCCAAGTAACCCACCACCATGAATCCGCCCAAAGTCTTCATTTCCGCCACCACGGGTGACCTCCGCAGCATTCGACAGTTGGTGAAGGAGGCGTTGCTGACGATTAATTGTCATCCGGTGGAGCAGACGAATTTTGAGCCGGACTGGCGAACGGTGGAGGGGATGTTGCGGGGGAAGATTTCTGACTGTCAGGCGCTGATTCATATTGTGGGGATGCGCTATGGGGCGGAGCCGGAGATTGCTTCCCTGCCTGCGGGGGCGCGGCGGCGGAGTTACACCCAGATGGAGTATGATCTGGGGTGTCAGTTGCGGGAGGAACGCGGGGAGGAGCGATTCCGGGTTTATACTTTTGTCTGCCCGGAGGATTTCCCTTATGATGCTCCCCCGGCTGCGGCGGCGGGCTCGGCTGCCGGGGAAATGGAGTCGGAGGAATTGCAGGCCTTGCAAGCAGGCGCATCGCAGTGCGGTGCTGGGGAGTGCTCGGCTCTATGATGCGCCACAGACCGTGGAGAGGCTTGAGGCACGGGTGTTGGCGCTGCGGGAGCAGGTGTTGTCCTTGCAGCAGGAGCAGCAGAGCATTGCTCAGGAAGTGCAGCGGTCGCATCGGTTGTTGTGGGTGGTGCTTGGGTTCTTGGGCTTGGTGGGCGTGGGGCTGCTGGTGATGCATCGCGGGAACCAGCGGGGGGTGCAGGAAATTGTGGAGAGCCAGAAAATGGATACTGCCAAAATCAAGACCCACCTGCGGGAATCCTCGGAGCGGCGGCTGGAGGAAGACTTGAAGGCAGCGGACTTGGAAAAGAAATTCGATGACCGCCAGCGGCAGAAGGACGCGGCTCAGGCCGCGCACCATGGACGGCTGAGTCGGATTGATGATTTGGCGGCCAATTTCGACCTCTTGGAGAGTCAGGCGGATGCCACCGCCGAGTTCAAGGAACTGACCCGCATCCTGCGGGACGAAGGCGTGGACAAGGCCCTGGCCTACGCCGAGCAGCAGCGACCCGCCATCCTGCGGGCCGTGGCCGCAGCGGATGCCGCGCATCTGGAGCAGAAGCGCGCCCGCCTCCAGCCCTTGCTCCAGGCAGCGGATCTTCAGGCCAACAAAGGCCAGACGGCTGCCGCCCGGACTGGGTATGAGGAGTTGTTAAAGCTGGACCCGCAGTGGGGGGAGTTGTTGGAGAACTATGGGTGGTTTCTTTACAGTCAGTCGCACTACTTTCGAACGATGGGTCATTTGACCTCCGCCGTGGAGGATGCTCAGCAATGCTTCAGCCTGGCCCAGCGCTTCCATTCATTGGATGCAACATTGCCCTATGCCCAGCGGCTGCTCCTCGGTGCCCATAACCAACTGGGCGACGTGCTGCTGGTCCGAGGGGCCAAGGGGGATGCGGAGCAGGTCCTGCAGTATTTTCATGCCAGCCTCGGTTTAACGGAAACTCTCTACAAAGCCAATCCTGACTCCGCCGTGGCCGAACGGGATATGTGCTTCAGCCTGGGAAGACTTGGCTATTTCCTGTCCCAGCGCGGCCAGCCGGGGGATGCGGAGGCTGCGCTGAAACATTACACCCGCAGTCTGGAAATGGCCGAGAAGCTGCTGCTGGCCAATCCTGACTCCACCCAGGCCGGGCGGGATGTGTCCCTCAGCCTGGGCAACCTAGGCGATTTCCTGTCCAAGCGCGGCCAGCCGGGGGATGCGGACTCTGCGCTGAAATATTACACGCGCAGTCTGGAACTGCGCGAGAAGCTGCTGCTGGCCAATCCTGACTCCGCCGCCCAGGTCGGGCGGGATGTGTCCGTCAGCCTGGAGAGGCTGGGCTCTTTCCTGTCCCAGCGCGGCCAGCCGGGAGATGCGGACGCTGCGCTGGAATATTACACGCGCAGTCTGGAAATCCGCGAGAAGCTGCTGCTGGCGAAACCTGACTCCGCCCAGGCCGCGCGGGATGCGTGGTGGCTCTGCTCGAGATTTGCAGAACTTTCCGAGAAATCCCACCAAGGTGATGCCAAGGCGTGGTGGCAGCGGGCGTATGATGGGCTGAACGGAATGAAGGAGAAGGGGATGTTTATTTCCCCGGCGGATTTGAAATATTTGGAGACGCTGCGGGAGAAGTTGAAGTAGGGGGCAGGTTGTTTCCTGGCTGCCCTTACTTTCCAGCAGTTTCAGGGAGGACAGCAGATTATGGTTGGGAAAATGGCATCCCAATCTGTTGGCCTCCGTGAATCTGCGGGAAATGAAACGGGGGCAGGAGAGGCAGAATCCAGCGCTTACGGGATAGACGGTGGCTGGGACGAGTGACGATTTGCTTCTGCTTTGTGGCATTTTTCATTTTGCCGAAAAAAAAACGAAAAAAGGCCGAAAAGAATTGGGTGTTGTGTGGGGGTAATGGGGTGCTATCACCTCATTTTCGGAGGCGCTCGGAGTTCCGCCTTCAGGCGGTTTCGCAGACACAGACCGAACCGCCTAAAGGCGGAACTCCGAGCCTTCTTCGCCCCTGACACCCCGCGTCATTCTTGACAGGTTAGCGCTCTGGTGCTATGCCTTTAGCCGTGAATTTTCCATGGCCAGAGCGTGATCGCGTGGGTGGGAACCGTCGGGTGAACTGGCGGCGGACTGAAGTATGGCCTAGGGCGGGGTTTCTGGGGTCGGGGGGCAGGGCGATGGTTTCCGGGGTGTCTCTTTTCGTTTCCCGGTGTGGAATGGCGCTTTCCCGATGCCGCGTTTCCATTTCCCGATGCCGTGTTTCCCTTTCCCGGTGCCGGGAAAGGATTTCCCGGTGCCCCCTTTTCAAATGGGGGGGCCGTTTTTTGGTTTCACGGTGCCGTTTTTTCATTTCACGGTGCCGGGAAATCGCTTCCCGATGCCGCTTTCCGCTTTCCCCGTGCCGGGAAATCCTTTCCCCAGACCGCGTTTCCCTTTCCCGGTGTCGCGATTGGGTAAATTTCACCCTTCCTATCTCATGAAAACACTCCACTGGGGTGACCTGGACCCCGCCACTGGCGAGCCTTACCGCTATGATGACCCTAACGTAAGATGGGGTTTCGTCTTGGAAGCCGGGGATGAAGGATTCACCCCGCCCGCCGCACCCATTTCCCCCCAAACCACAACCAAACCCAAAGCCAAACCTATGAAACACCAAGATTACTACCCCGTTCGTCAAGCCGACCAAGCCGTGTGGCTGGAGAACTTCGCCAATAAGCTGCCGGGCTACGCCACCGCCCTGGGCCTCACAAATGCAGAGCGGGATGCCGCCGTGGCGGATGCGCTCTGGCTGGACTACATCCTCACCACTTGGCTACCTGCGTTGCGCGCATTCACCCAAGCGTGCACCGCTGCCAACACGCAGGCGCAGAAGGGCACCGGTGGCCTGCTGGCGCTGCCCGTGTTCGCTCCTGCGGCTCCTGCCGCCGGGGTGGTGCCCAGGCTGGAGGGATCGCTGACGCGGATTTTCGAGCTAGTGGTCAAACTGAAAGTGAACACCGCCTGCACGCCGGCCATGTGTGAGGATATGCGCATCGTGGGGGCCACGGAGACGCCCCCGGACTTCACCACCTTCCGTCCGGAGTTGGCCCTGCGCGTGCTGGCCGCCGGGGTGTTCATCGCGTGGACGTGGCTGGGGAAAGGAAAGTGGCTGGACTCGCTGGAGATCCAGGTGGACCGGGGCACGGGCTGGCAGATCCTCACCTTCGATACCACACCAGACTATACGGACACGCATCCATTTCCCGCCACGCTCACCCAGTGGAAATATCGGGCCATCTGGCGGGTGGATGACGGCTCCGTGGGGCTGTGGAGCGAGGTGCTGACGGTGGCCGTGGGCGGGTAGGTGGCCGGAAACATGGGTAGGGCGGTGCGTCCCGCCCGCCGGGTTTCGCGTCTCGCGGAACCCACGGGCCGTCCCGGCCAGTTGGAGCGTCCCGCTCCTCATGCGTGGCAGGCAGGGAGGGAGGAGCAAGATGCTCCAGGGGACCGGGACAGTCCTGGTGGTCGGCGGGACGCCAACCACGGCGGGCCAGAGGCACCACCCTACCCCACCTGCTGCCGCAGTTGCTCCACCAGTTGGCGGCTGACGCGGACGTCCTTTTGCCACATCACATTGGTCGGATCCGTGGCAGCCAGTCTCTCACTGATGTCCAGGCTTTGCTCCATGAGGGCCAAGGCCTCCCGCCATTGATGTTGCGGCTGGTGGACTTTGGCGGCAATCAGGTAGCAACTGAGGAAAAGATCCCGCTGCCACTCGGCATTAGCGGGGTCGCTGCTGGCGAGGCGTTCGCGGATGACTTTGCTCTCGGAAAAGAATTGCATGGCCCTAGCCAGATATCCCTGCGCGACCGCCAGATCTCCCAATTTATTGAGCGAGACGGAGAAGTCCCTCTGCCACGCGGCATTGGCGGGGTCGCTGCTGGCGAGGCGTTCTCGGATGGCCATGCTCTCGGAATAGAACCGCAGGGCCCCGGCCAGATCCCCCTGCGCCACCGCCAGATTTCCCAATTTCCCCAGCGAGACGGAGAGATCCCGCTGACACTTGGCATTGGCGGGATCGCTGCTGGCGAGGCGTTCGCGGATGGACTTGCTCTGGGAAAAGAAACTCCTGGCCCCGGTCAGATCCCCCAGCACCACCGCCAGATGTCCCAATTTATTGAGCGAGACGGAGAGATCTCGCTGACACCTGGCATTGGCGGGGTCGCTGCTGGTGAGGCGTTCGCGGATGGACTTGCTCTGGGAAAAGAAACTCCTGGCCCCGTCCAGATCCCCTTGCGCCACCGCCAGATCCCCCAATTTATTGAGCGAGACGGAGATATCCCGATGCCACTCGGCATTCGCGGGGTGACTGGAGGTCAGTTTAGTAAAGGTTGCTTGGCCACGGAGGTATTCCTGAGAGGCGGTATCCGAGTTCCCTTGCGCCAGCGCCAAATCCCCCAAGCGGAGATGGGTCCAGGCAAGATCGTTCTGCCAGCGAAGATTCGTGGGACAGCTTGCGACCAAGGCCTCCATAAGGGGCCCCGCTTGGGAGAAAAAGTCCTGGGCTAGGGTTAGGTCTCCATGTTTCGAGGTCAAGTTGCCCAGGAAATGGAGGCACTGGGCTTCACCAGGTGTCTGGCCCAGCGAGCGGAAGAGCGACAAGCTTTCCTTTCCAGCACCTGCGCTTCTAGTTCCCCCAACCGGCTGCGATCCGACCGAATGGAGGCCCGCCGCAGCAAGGCCCGAGCCCGGGCCGGAGGGGCCAAGGCTGGCAGCACTTCCTCCAGCATGGCGGCCAGGTCCAACTTGGCAGCCCAGAGGCCGCGGTTACCCCATTCCCGGTAGAGGTCTTCCAAGGCATCCACCCCAGATTCTGGCTGGGCGAGGAGGAAGTGGTAAAGGTGCTCGATCTGCTGGCTGGGGGAGGCATTCTGGAATGGGAAGGCAGACGCGGCGCGTGCGGCCAAGGGGATCAACCGGTTTTCCGCCAGGAGCTTTTCCCGCAGGGCCAGCCGGGTCACTTCATGAACATTACTGGCCCCCGGCTGGGAGCGGAACGGTTCCACCACGGACAAGTCCCGCAGCCTGGCCGCCCAAGTCTCGGCAGCAGGAGCCAAGTCTGGGTCCAGAACCTGAGCTAAGATAGCCGCATCCCACCAGTGAGGGACAGCGGCGGCTTCCAGCGCCCGCAGTAGATCCGGATCTCCAGAGGTAACCTGTTCCACCACGCGCAAGGCCAAGCCACCCGGCTTAAGGGCGGCGGCTTCCAGTTCCGCGAGTCGTTGCTCAAGATTCATACAATATTTCCTCCTGGACACATGCTACGAATCTCGAGCAGAACCGTCTCGCAGGTGATGCCGTGCTCAATCTGGCCCGCGCGCACTAGTCGGTCTCGCATGCTGACCACCCGGGTGAGGAAGTTGGTGATTTCCTCCGGCTTCCCTTGGAAACCCTGATCCATCGCATGAGAAATAATGGCAGATGGCTCCTTGAGCGCATCGCACTCCGCTTCCAACACTAAATGCGCCCAGCGCTTCCCTTGGTAGTTTGGCAAACTGCGCCCGGCCACGACGACGCGGAGGTTCGGGTAATTTACGGTATGACTCAAAACGTAGTCGATCCAATGCCGATGTGTTTGTTCGGCATGTTCGTAGGCATCGAAAAACAAAACCGTAGGCCGATCCTGCCGCGCATCCAGCAATTCGTCCAGCTTGGCCTCGATATTCCCATTGCTGGGAGGATTCACACCCAGCGCCCGAGCCATTCTGCGAACGAATTCCTCGGGCTCGCTGGCTCCTTGTTTGAACTCCTCAAAGGCCTCGGATTTGGGACCGAGCAATTTCCGAGCATGACGTGAGAGCAGGGAGAGTAAGGTGCTTTTCCCCTGCTTCCCATGAACCTGAACCAGGAGAATCTGGTGGCAGGCGGAAGTGGTCAGCATTTGCTCAAAGTTCGTAAAGGCCGCAGTGCAATTCACGAAATTTTCCCGATCAACCGGGGTGACCGTGGACTGGAAAGCCAGTGGAGCCGGACCGGCAGGGACGGTGGCGCTGGGCACACCGGGAAAGGGTGGCTCTGCTGCCGTATAGGCCAGCGTGGCAGTGACCGGGGTGATTCCTTTGAGGTGGTGTAGAATCGCAGCGTGGGCGTCGGCTTGGTTTAGGCCATAGAGTCGCTTCGTTAGTAAAGCCTGATGGATGTCGGGCACCTCAGATTCCTCCAATTCTAATGGGAGGAGGAATTGCTCCTTCCGGTCTGCCATGGCCTGTCGCCAATAGGTATCGAACTCCTCCGTGCATGCGCCCGATTTCCAGTAATCTTTGGAGTAAAGTGGGATGAGCCGTCGGCATTTCTCGCAAGCCTCCCGCATTTGGTCCGTCCAGGTAAGCCCGCCCTTGAACTCATTCATCACAATGGTGGAGAACCCAGCCGAGCGCAGCACCCAGTTGATCCACAACGCCCAGTCGGTGCGCGTGCCTCGATAGCTTATAAAAAAATCAGTGTCTCCCTTGGGTTCGCTCATGCTGCCTGTTTGATAGAGGAAACGGAACCGATGTCAACCAGAGACAGGAACAGGAGCCCTCGCCTCCGGTCCATGGCTCCGAGCGAGGGCGCTCGGGCTACGCTTCAGGCGCGAGGGCGCGCCTGCTACCATCAGTGAAATTGTGATCCTGCCCTATCCAGATTCCGTATATCAATCAACCGTGATTGATGGAGTAGCCCAATCGCCCACGATGCCCCGCCGCGTGATGCGCCTGAAAATCACGCAGATGTAACGGCTCGGGTAGTGTGGATTTACTTGGCGGCTAACTGCGCCTCGATGGCCTCAATTAATTTGGCGTCATCGGGCGCGGTGCCGGAGTCGTAGCGGGCAATGGCTTTGCCATCTTTGCCAATGAGAAATTTACCAAAGTTCCATTTCACATCGCCTGGCAGGACGGTGGTGAGTTCCTTGTAGAGTGGATGTTGTTCGTCACCCTTGACGTGGAGTTTGTCCATCAAGGGGAAGGTGACGTTGAACTTGCTGGAACAGAAAGTTTTGATTTCGTCGTTGGTGCCGGGTTCCTGACCACCGAAGTCGTTGCAGGGGAAACCGACGATGACGAGCCCCTTGGCTTTATACTTCTGATAGAGGGCTTCCAAGCCTTTGTATTGCTTGGTATAGCCGCACTTGCTGGCGACGTTGACGGCCAGCACAGTTTTGCCAGCGAAGGCTTTAAGCGAAGTGGCTTTGCCATCGATGTCCTTGAGCGGAATGCTTTGAAGTTTCGAATCTTCAGCTTGAAGTGGGATCATGAGACAGAGGGAGCAGAGGATGGTAAGAAGTTTTTTCATAGTAGAGGTAGGTTACGAGACCATTACGTCCAGGCAAGGGGCGTGGATGCGGAATCTTACGGAACCAACTCGCACCGGAGCCGCACGAATTTCTTGCCGGGGTTGAGCGGAAGTCTGATGGTGAGATGGTCTGCAGTATTTTCAAAAATCGTGACGCTGGGATCTGGCGAGAGCCATGCGCCAGATGGCGCGCTAGCCGTTTCTACGGCGTAAGTGATATCTGCTCCCGGACGCTTGGGATAGCGCAGTTGCAGGACATTGGCACTGGGCCGACTCTGGATGGGCTTGCTGCTGGAGGTGGCGCTGCGTGGATCCGTGTTGGCGGCGTATTCCAGCAAATTAGACTGCCCATCACCATCGGGGTCCTCGCCCCAGCCGCTGACCGCCGCATAGTTTTGCTCAATGGTTGTGAAATAGAGGTTCTTCCAATTCCCGTAATCCGTCTGTAGCGTGAGCAACACGGCGGCTCGGTTCGAGGTTTTGCCCGTGGCATCGTTGACGGTATAGAGTAACTGATCCGCCCCTCCTCCGAGGGCATAATTGCTGGTATAGGTGATCGTGCCGCTCGCGTTCTTCACGGCAGCGCCTTTACTGGGCTGGCTGTAAATGCTCACGGTGCTGGTGGCAAGATCTCCTTCCGTATCCGTGTCATTGGCCGTTACCGTGATGGTCGTGCTGGTGCCACGTAACAGAGTGGCGGTATCATTCACCGCGGTCGGCGGCCCGGGCAGGGCGGTATTGGAATACCTGAAAAAACGGGAGGCTGGGACGATCCCGCTCGCCCCCGGACCTGACCAGGAGATGTGGCAAAGGGCATCTCCCAAACTGTCGAAGTATTCGACATGAAAATCATACAGTTGCCCGGCCACCAAGTTCACCGCTCCGGATCGACTGACCCGCGTGGGATTGCTCACGATGGGGGTGGCGAAGAGGCCGTTATTATTGACCCAGAGACGGATCCCATCGTCGGAATCGGTCGTGAAAGTGTAAGTTCCGGTGCCCGGAGACTGAATTTTCCCATCCCATATCACAGCGAAGCCATCCGCATTGGTATTCGGAGCCGGGGAAGCCGTCCCCCAGTCAAAATCCACATTTGCGTCCGTCCGGGTGGTCCGCAGGGAGGCAAAATTATGATCATTAAAATACCTCCCTTGCAGCCCCGACGGCCCCTGCTGCTCGTAACCGGCCAGACTGTTGATCCATTCTGCCAACGTCAGCTGGCCAGCCACGTCACTGCGGGTTCTCCCTTGCGGTGGCATTTGATTGGCTCCCAGCAAATTGGTCCGATAATGAATCATCGAAGTGCTGACTGATCGAGGTCGGATCAGTCCCTGCCCCGCTATCCCATAATCCGTCACGGTGGGGGCATTAATGATTCCTTGTGCCCCAACCACCGTGCTGAAACGAAGGTCGAACAAGCTCAAACCGGGCCGATGACAGTAGGCACAGTTCGCGTCGAGATAGGATCGCGCACGCTTCTCCAGCGTCTGCGTGAAATCGTTCACCGCAACGGTCTTTGGCAGGTTGGCGATGGTCGCCTCGGTCAGCGGGGTATTGAGAAATCCCAAACTGCTCAGCGTCCAGAGCTGGTTAGCGGTGCGCCCTGATTTGGGGTAGAGCAGATTTCCGTTGAGTTGGGCGGTGTGCCATCCCAGAATCGTCCCCACCGCGGAGGAATGACAAGTGAAACACTGGGAACGTGGTTGGTAGGTCCAAGTCTGATTTCGGGTCGTGGTGGTGCTCGTCGGGATCGAAAAAATCCGATTCACCGCAATGGTTGCCGTGAGCAGGTCCGCTTCCGTCTCGTCGTCCCGCCAGCGATAGGTTAATCCATACCATGCGCTATTACTTCCATAGACCAGAATCTGCGTTTCCACCTTCTTCGTCACGGCCGGCTGAAGATCATTGATGGGCAAATCGAAATGCTTCACGATCACCGTTCCCCGGGGGAAAACCCAATCTGCGTCGGTGGAGTTGGTCAGTTTCTCCGCCGCCGTATTGACGATTCCATCGTTGGGGAGAGCAATCCAGCGGCGGGAGAGCGCTCCGTCAGCCCACGGCGGATTCCCCAGTCCGTAGGGCATCAACCCAGTGTTGGGCGTGAGATTCGCCAAATTCGAGAAGAGAGTAGAGAGCGTCAGCGTGCTTGGGGCGTTGCTGATGGTGTTGATGGAGGCGGGAAACTTCCCATTAAAATAAGCCGCGACTGCTTCCGGGGCCGACAGGCCTGGAATAGTTGCGGCCGAGGCGGGGAGCTGGATCCCGCACCAGCCCATAACCCATGCCAATCCCCACCCAAGCAAGCGACGAGCGCTCAGGCATGCAGGGGCACCATTCTGGCAGGAGGGGGACATGGGGGGAAGCATAACCCGAAAAACGCTCCAATAGCAACCTTGGCGGCAGGCGAAATCGATTATTTCCATTCCCCTGACGCAGTTGCCAAATTTGCAAATTTGCAGGAAACTATAAAATTTCGCTATTCCTGAAGGTTAACTTGCGCTATATTCCCCAGCGGCAATCGACTGTTTTGTCACTATCCGCTGATTCTTTAACCCGTATAACCATAAAAAATAGAATTTTCGCACCGAAATCGCACCCTCGCATGCATCGGTTGAGTTTCCTGTGGAAAATTTAGTGCTGGCCAGCGATGCGTTTTTAGTTTAAGAACCGTGCCTGTCACTCCAAATTTCGACCCCCATCTAATATATGAGCCGAATTCTCCCTTACCTACTTGCACCGCTGGTCGCGTTTTGCTTCAGCAGTTGTGCCTCTTCAGGCCAACCCGCCTACGCAGCTACGCCCGCTACCAGCAACGTGGAGATCCGGAAGGCTGGCAGCTGTGTTTATAAGGTCAAGACCACCGCTTACTGCCACACGGAAAAGGACAGCCTGCGTTATGGCCGGGGCTCCGCTACCGGGAACACGCTGAAGTATGGCCAGGTCCGCAGTGCCGCCGCAGACTGGTCGGTCTTCCCCGTCGGGACTATTTTCCGCATCGTGGGAGAGAAAAACTTCTATCAGGTGGACGACTACGGTCGCGCCTTGGTGGGCACCAAAACCATCGATTTATATCGGCCGGACCAGAAGGAAATGGCCAATTGGGGCACGCGTAACGTAAACATCGAAGTGCTGCGCTGGGGTTCTTATACTAAGAGTCTGGATATTCTCGAAGAACGTCAACGGCATCCCCATGTCAAGATGATGGTCTCCAACATCCGCAAGAAGACCCACAGTTCTTAGTCTCCCACCCAACCGGGCAACGGGGCGGTTGGAATGAATGACCCATGACAAAGCAGGCCCGGGCGCAGCGCATTGTGGAAGTGCTGGAGCAACACTATCCCACTACGCCCATCCCCTTGGATCATCGGGATCCTTTCACCCTGCTGATCGCAGTCCTGCTGTCGGCCCAGTGCACGGATGTCAGGGTGAATCAAGTTACCCCTGCCCTGTTTCGTCTGGCGTCCACTCCGGAAGCCATGGCTCAAGTCCCGGTCGAAAAAATCCAGGAAATCATTCGCCCTTGCGGATTATCCCCCCGTAAAGCCCAGGCCATCAACGAGTTGTCTCACATTTTAGTTGACCAGCACCACGGTCAGGTGCCGCAGAATTTCTCGGCACTGGAAGCCTTACCTGGCGTCGGCCATAAGACCGCCTCGGTCGTTATGGCTCAGGCATTTGGCGTCCCGGCATTTCCGGTGGACACCCATATTCATCGCTTGGCCCAACGTTGGAAATTGACGGATGGCAAAAACGTCGAGCACACGGAGACTGACCTGAAGCGACTCTTCCCTCGCGAACTTTGGAACAAACTCCACCTCCAAATCATCTTCTACGGCCGGGAATTCTGCTCTGCCCGAGGCTGTGACGGCACCGTCTGCCCACTTTGCAGGGAACTTTTCCCCGAACGGAAACGAGCCGTGAAAAACCGTAAAGCGTGATCCTCGCTGGCAGGCCCACTTATTTCCGCCCCAACCCAAATTCGCTGCCCATTCCCACCACCTTACCATCCTTAAGGTGGACTTCGATAAATTTCGAGCTGCCCACGAGCTTGCCCGTCGCATCCTTCAACTCCGCCACCCGCTGCCGCGTCTTGACATCGAATACCTCCGGAGTGTGGCAGTAGGCATATTTGCCATCCAAGCTGAAATTTACCCAGCCATGCCCACCCGTGCTCAGCGGCACGCTGGCAATCTCCTTCGGCGGCATCTGCGTGGCATCGAACACAAAGAGCTTTTTGCCCACCTGATCGCTGATCCACAGCTCTTTCTCGTCCGGCGTTAGCGCGGCCCCATGCGTCCGATGGGCAATCGGTTCCGCCCCTGCCATCACCCGGTGTAACACCTTGCCAGAAGCAATATCCACCACATCAAACCCCACATGCAGCCCCAGGCAGACGTAGGCGTATTTGTTGGCGTGATCCACCGTGAATGGAAAGACTCCCGCCTCCCCTACCGGATCCACCGTGTGAATGACACTGGCATCCTTGGCATCGAAGATCGTGAGCCGATTCTGCGTCCCCAAATAGAATCGCGTCCCGTCCACCGAGGTCAGGCTATTGTGAGCCATGGGCCCCACGCCAATCCGACGCTTAAGGGTGCCATCCGCCGCATCAATCACCAGCAGCCCAGTCTCGCCCTTGGGATCCTTCCCCATCCACCACCCGGTGGGAGCGTAGATCGTTTTCCCATCTGCTGAGATGCAAGATCGATCACACCCGGCCTCATAAGTCTGCTCCCAGACCACTTTTTCAGATTCCAAATCAAAGCACCCCATCCTCCGGGAAGTCGAACCGAAATACAATCGCTTCGTGACCGCACTCCCCGTGAGTCCGCGAATTCCTTCACTGAAGCTAGGCACCTCGATCTTGCGCACGAAACGATGCCCGTCATCAATCGAGAACACCAGCAACCCCGTGCCAGCCTTACTCTCAGGCTGCGCTCCATCAGGCGTGGCAACATACAGAAACCGCCCAGTCTCGCCAGCCACCAAGCCGCACCCCCACCCCATCGAGCCCAAACCCACCGCCAGCAGAAGTTTAAATTTTGTCATAAGGCCATCTAACCCGTTCCAGATCAGACTGTCAGCCGCGTAAATGCGGAAATAAGCGCCCCTCCCTGGTCTAAACTCGTGCGTGGGCTAAGCTGGCATCGTTAGTCTCGAATCAGAGCATTCCCCGGCCTCGCATTGACAAACTTCACCATCCTCGTAATTTTTGTTCATTAATGAAGCGCGCGACAAATACCATGGGTGGAGGCTGCCTGGCCCTGTTTGGACTTCCTTTTCTCTTGGCTGGACTGGCCATGACAGGCTGGTTCTATTTCAATGCGGTGCGCTGGTGGCAATCCCAAAGCTGGGAAGAAGTCCCGTGCACCATCGTAGCCGCAGGCCTGACCACCAGCCACGGGAAGTCCACCACGTATCGGGCCACGGCCACCTACCGCTATTGGTTCGCTGGCCATTTTTATACCAGCGAACGGGTTTCCATTTCGGCAGGGGGAGACAACATCAGTGCATTCCATCAACAGGTGCATCAGGAACTCAGCCGCTACGTTCCAAAACCGGGCTCCACCGAAGATCCCCGTGAATTCCGTTGCTACGTCAACCCCGCAGACCCCAGCGAAGCCATGCTTTACCGCACCTTGCGATGGCAGATGCAGGCCTTTCTCACCATTTTCTGTCTAACCTTCCCCGCCGCGGGAGCGGGCCTGGTGCTGTCCGGTCTAGTGGCCATGCGCACCAGCCGGCAACGGGCCTGCTTAGAAACATCCTATCCCGCCGAGCCCTGGAACTGGGAACCGGGAGCAGCAGCAAAAATGCTTCCCCCGAGCAATCAAGGCGTTGCGCGCGCCCTCTATTTTTATACCGCGTGGGCCGGACTGATCATCTCTTGCCTGCTCGCGACCACCTATCTGAGCGGAGCCTTCACACGCGAACCAACCGCTTGGTTGCTGCTCATTTTCTTGGGCCTCTGGTGCCTCCCTGCTTGGTTTGCCCTGCGTCGTTGGCGCTTGGGACGCATGGTCGGGAAACTTCATTTCGTTCCCGAGACGCTCCCCGCCATTCCCGGCACCTGGTTTCGCGGGGCCATCACGTTCCAAAAACCACTCCCCACCGCAGGCTTGGCCGACCTTTCCCTCAAATGCTCCAAAACATCCGGGCAGGGAAAACAATCCACGACGGAGGAGGTTTGGCAGCATGAAGATTCCGTTCCCCTGAGCGAGGGAGCCATGCAAATCCCCGTAAACCTAGCGCTGCCGGCAGATGCTCTAGAGACAATTCAGGATAGTTCTACCGGCGGAGCCATCGCCTGGAAACTATGCCTCACCCTTCCGGGAAATGGAGCCGACACCGAATTTGTCATTCCCGTTTACCACACGAATACTCCCTCCGCACCAAGTGCCCCGCAGAGGGCGTCCATTATGGCAACGGCCACGCAGGACCTGACCGAAACTCTCGCCCAACACAAGATCAGTCTCAGCCTCGACGAAACTGGTCTTCCGCAAACCATCGAAAGCGGTAGCAGGTTCGCCATCCCGATAACGATTTTCGCGCTGGTTTTCACGGTGGTGGGCATTGCCCTTGCGCCCGCCCTCGCCCGCGTCCCACAATCTTCCTCATTCCTCGAGAGCATATTCTTTGTGGCAAGATTTGCCCCCTTCTTTGCCGTTTGGGGATTCGCGCTGGCTGCGTGGCTCAAGCGCACGGTGCAAATCTCAGGCGATCGACTGACCATAGATCATGCCATCGGTCCCATGCACTGGGTCAAGGAATTTACCAAGGCTGACATCGCAGAATTCTACCACGATTCCAACACACAAGTTAACAACGTCCCCTCCTATCGCGTCCGCCTGGCCTCGACCTCCGGCAAAAAGGCTACTCTAACCCATGACATCAAAGGTGAAAGCCCAGCCGCCGCGCTGGCCCAACTCTTGGATCAATGGCAGGAAGTCCCTTAAGAACGTGGCGAGGCTGTCCCAGCCTCAGTTTGGCGGCTTGCAGGATTTGGAGATTTTCGCGTAATACGCCCGAGCCAAAATAACTCCAGCCACTACTAACGCGCAAACAATTCCCGTTACTTGCCAAGCATACTGGGTTACAATTGGTGCCAGCGAGTCCGCGCGCCGGGCCTCCGTTCCTCCAATCCTCAAGGCCTCATTTAATGGCGTTTTTCGGGCGGGCAATTCCGCTCCCTTAGCTTTGATTTCCGGCACGGGAACATTTGTTCCTTTGATTTGAGCGCTTACCGTGGAGTCGGCTGGATGGTATTTCACTTGGGTGCCCGCTGTGGTCTCCAAGCGAACGTGGTTGGCGGCATCTGTTTCTAGCATCAAATTCACAATCGTCAGTCCCTCGCTCCCCAGATGCACATCCCCCCAGCGCAGATCCATCTCATAAGCTTGATTTGGCTGAAGATGAAATCTCTCAGGGCTAAAGGATATTTTCGTCACCACGCTGGCGTGAGGTAATAACTCCTGAGTTATCTGGGACATCCGGCCGCTGCTGACCTCGAATTTTTCGCCCCCTCGCAGACCGATCCGAAAACGAAATCCACCGAGTGGTTTCTCCGTATAGTAAATCCCATGATCGGTATTGTTAGTTACCGTAAACTCCACGTCATTTCCGGATCCGACATCAATGATACCTATGTCCAGCGGTTCTCCATGCGTCGCGACTGTCCATCCGATAAAAATCCCGAGATGAATCAAGCGACCGGCCGTTGCTCGTGGTAGTTTCGAGGTGGCATTTTTCAGAATTAGCGGGCTCATGATTTACAACAAAGGCTGGATATCCTCTTCACCGCCCACGCACCCACAGCGCAACCGCCTTGGCCATCTGACTCACCAACGCTTCACCATTGGTCGGCTTGGTGGCCAACCCTGCATTGATCACTGGCATGAGCAGGAAACGCTTCCCGGAGTCGTGCTCATCATCAATATAAGCCAAGTCCATGGCGTAGCTGCTGATGACGCCGCATTTGTGATAGAACTTCGCTCGCGGGAACACTTCCTCACCCGCCTTGGTCCAGGCGAATGGCCCGGAGTCAGCATTGCGCGTCTCCAACCCCGTGAATCCCCCACCCCCATGACGCAGTAACGTCAGTTGCTCAGCAGTCAGCTTATACTGTTCATTAGCTGGCAGCATCTCATGAAAGAGCACGCGACGCAGGCATTCCGCCATTTCGCCAGCGGTGGTCACGTTGCCCAACTTGGCATCAATTACGGTGGCTCCGCGCGCTGCAGAATAGGCGGTCCCGTCCCAGCGATGCTCCATTTTGACTTCCTTGCCTGCGCCATCCCGCAAGGTGATCCGCTGGGGTTGCTCTAGCACGTAGCCGTAAGGCCGACCAGCACTATTGACATAGCCGCGCATCACGGCCGATTTCTCAAACCCCTTCCCCCCCACGAGGAACTGCGTATTCATCCGCGTCACCCCAACCCAGCGCAACAACAGCGTGTAATCCTCGTTGGACGATCTCCGACACACTTCGCTGATCATTTCTGGAACTGAGCGCGCACAGTCCAACTGCCAACTTCCTTCGACTTGACGCTCGAACGACACGACCGTGTCCAGTCCTAATCCGTGCTCCGTCAACGTTTCCAGCGCTGCCACCATGGCGTAAAGTTTGATGCAACTGGCGGGCCAGAAATTCTGCAACTCTGCCGTCTGCTTATATTGATAATGCTCGAAGCGAGTCTCCGCCCCCGTTCCTTCCACCACCACAATGGCCGCCCATTTATCGAAATCCGGGCCCACTGCTACCAACGCCAAGTCCAACTCAGGATCGCTTTTCCAGACGGTCTTTAATTCACTCATAAAATTCAATTTTACTAACGTTTAACCACAAACCGGTAGAACCTACGCCCGCCAACAGTTGTCGGCAAGGTCCATCGCATGGTTTGCATCCCCCCGGAAACATCAATCACGCTGGAGGTCAAGGCGGAGGCAGTCCAAGTCACGAGATCGGGGGTGTCCTCCAAACTGTAAGCCAGACACTCCTGCCCACCCGCCACTCGAACGCGCACTTGGAGCACATTTCCCAGCAGACTCAGTGGATTCACCGAACCCTGCAACGGGCTGGAAGCGACCGCGTATTCCAGCAAATTACTCAGCCCGTCTCCATCTGGATCCTCCAGCAGGGCACGATTCAAGCCAGTGAGCGACTGGGCACTAGCCCATTGCAAATAAAGGTCCGTCACTGCCGGAGCGACCCCAAATCCAGTTAGAGAATCTGTCGTGCTAACTGTAACGAATCGCGTGCTTGGGTCTGTGAAGCCCGTGGTCCCCGTCCCAAGGCAGGACTTCAGCTCCAGACTCTGATTGGCCGTGGCAACCCCGCCACCAGCCCACGCCGTGCCCGGGTCCTGACCAATGGTGCCGAAGACATCCATTCGGGTGTAGTTGAAGAGCACCTCCAGTGCATCGTTCCCATTGTAGGTAAAGGAATCTTTCCAGAACCGCACCTTGCCCAGCGCATCATAGAAGGGCGTGCCAGTGGGAGCCGTCGTCGGCGTGTAAAGTGCATCCGCCAGGATGATGCCCTGCGCCAGCAAATACTCCCCTATCGCAGCATCTCCAATCACAAGCACTTGATTGGCATCCAGCGTTCCGACAGTTACCTTGGCTTCGTTCACGCCGACCGTATCGCCATTGGTGTAGCGTTTCACCGTGAGGGGCTGTCGGGAAAAATCCAGCGTCACGCCCGACTGATTCCACAGTTCGATGCCCTTCGGACCGCTGCTGTTGGCAGGCTCCAAGTATTGACTAACCACAACTTGTCCACCCGCCTCCTGATTCCGAATTTCAAAAGTCGCCTTGCCATTAAACCATCCGCTCGCGGCAGCCGACACGGTTACAAGCCGATGTGGCTCTACTGCCTTCGGATGCAAAATTTCCACCGGTATTTGGACCGAGGTTTGGCTGCCGGTAAATGTTATCGAACTGACCGGCAGTCGAAATCTCCCCGCTGTGCGAGCACTTAGATTAACCGTAACCGGGGTGGATCCGGGCGCTTGGGACAAGGTTAGATTTAGCGTTAGCGAATTCGTGGTCGCTTCATTTACAAAGGCCACGGACGGGGTTAAAGTGAGTTTCGGCATCGCCCCCAAGGCCACATCCGCAAAGACCGCAAAGTGATCTGAGGCCACGAAGCTGGTGTCTGCGGCAGGCGCAGCACCCGTCTTCAGCAAACCGTCGAACGCGGCCTCCAGCCGACTGTTGTAAACTTCACCAGCAAACAACCCAGCCGAGGTGATGGGCGTTGGTGCGAAAATGTAATCCAGCCGGGCATTCCCCGCTGCGTTATAAGTGATTCGTGTGCTCCCATCCGCCTGCCGCGTCTCGGGCGCGGCTAGATTTACCCCAGCGAGTGCAGCATGGGGGAACCGATCATACGGCAGCGTGATTCCATTGGCCCCAGCAATGTCAGCCCCCAGCACAAACGAAGCCGGAAGCTTCGCGCCATCCGAAAACGTGAAGGTGCTGGTATTGATGCCTGTAAAATAACTAGCCGTCTGCGGCATATCATCTTGCTCGTTGAAGTCCCCCAGCACGAACGCGTTTTTCGTTAGTCCATCATAGCCCTGAGCGGCAAGAAACTGGGTGATGCGATAGGTCTCCACGGCCCGCCGGAAACGGTCAGGCTCGGTGCCCGAGGCTTTCAGATGCACGACCACAAAGGCCGGATCACTCGCGGCGGGAACGCCCGGCACATCCACGGTCACGAACAAAGGATAACGCGCCATTTCCGCCCGACCCGCCACCCCACGGTTAATCTGCCGCACGGAAGCCACGTTAATGGGAAATTTACTAGCCAGACAGACACATTGCGTCGTGCTCCCAGCATCACCTGGAACATAGGAAGTAAAATATTGCCCGGTCGCTGGATCGATCCCGTTCGCTGCGAAATACAGATTCGATGTCTGAAACCCCAACTCATTCAGCAACGATTTCATTTCCGCGAAATCATTAGCCGAATCCACTTCCTCAAAGCCGATCACCTGCGGATCGATCCTCGCCAACTCATCGCGCACGGCATTGTAGGCCGCCGAACCTGGCGTGTTGACTCCAAAGAGCACATTCAAACAAGCCACCCGCAGCACGCCCGTGAAGGTCGGCGGCGGAGCATCGACGTCCCGCACCGTGAGACTAACTGATTTCCCAGGATAGACCGCAGCACCATCGCTCATGCTAATGGTCACCACCTGATTGCCATCCACCACCCCGTCGTTCACCACGGTGACCGGGAAGGTCACGCTCCCGGTCGTTCCCACCACCACCGAGGCTGGCACCGTGGCCTCCGTCGCATCAGAACTAGTGAGCGTAATGGTGCGCGGACTGCTTGGCGGAGGACTCAACTGCACCGCAGCCACCACGGTGTTAGCGCCAACCGTTTCGTCCACAGCCAGAATATTGAGTGTTAGATTGGAGGCATAAACTACCGTCCCCAACGTCTGCCCATTGTTTAGACTGCCAGGAGTGGCAGCTGCCGAAACCGCCCAAGTGAAGTTTCCATAGCTGGTGCCAGTGCCAGTTAATTGCAGCGAGGTTCCGGCAACTGGCGGGGTGGATTCCGAAACTGGCAGATTCGTGGAGGTCATCCCATTCGCCACCCCCGTCCCGCCAATCATCACCCCTTCCCAACTCAAAAATTGCACCACTTGGGCCGTGGATTTTTTATACAACGCCACCCCGTCGTTGGAACCATTCTCAATGCCGGGAATATCAAACCACCGCACCCCGTAACCAGCACCTAAATCACTAATAACCCCCGTTAAGTTCACCGTGCCGACTCCCGAAAGCGGAGCCGGAGTGGTGCTTGAACCTCCTCCATTGTAAAACACTAAACTATAGTCTGCCAAATCCGTCCCCGCCGGCCCCGCTATTTCAATCCCCTCCCCGGTATCGGTGCTTACGTTGTCATAGTGCAGTTCATTAATAAATACCGTCTGCGCTGAGGCCGAGGATGCCACAGAAAGCCAGATGCTCCAGCTGAAAAGCAGCCAGAACCGCGCATGCTGCGCCAATGAGGAGGGGGGACGCATGATTTAAGCCACTGCTTTAGCACGAACCCGGCCCTCCACGCCAGCAACAAATGCGACATTCAGCGAATCCGCCATGGCGGATTTTACACGGGCCTCTTCCCAAGGTGTGGGGCTTTGAAA
>JANOAV010000067.1:0-18184 GCA_031411295.1 Verrucomicrobiales bacterium
TGGGGAATGACGTTTCCGAGTTGGGGAATGACGTTTCCGAGTTGGGGAATGACGTTTCCGAGTTGGGGAATGATGTTTCCGACGGAGGGCAGAGGACGGAAGGCGGAGCGCGATCCAATGGTTTGCGGTGCCACGGCAGCAGGAAAAAGTGTCGCCAGAGAACCACAGCAGAGTAAGACATACTGCCGTTGCTTCCGTCAGGACCTGGCGGGGTTCATAAGCTCACACTCTATGGCCCCTGACGACGCGGCCATTTAAACGTAGTCCCGACGGACCGCAAATGGAATCTGCATGGAACCTGTCGCACCCACCTGATTCGGCTAGCCTGGCCGCACTGCTGCCTTCTCCATGAGCACATGTGGCAGTCCTATTTCCTCAAATACCGGGCCCGTGGCGGTATATCCCAATCGCTCATAGAACCCCTGCACGCTCTGACGCGAATGCAGACAGAAGCGCTGCGCGCCTGAATGCATCAGGAAATGCTCCAACCCGCGCATCACCTGCGCCCCGAAGCCCTGGCCCTGAAACTGGGGAGCCACTGCCACCTGACGCAGTTTCCACAGCCCAGCGCTCACTTCAACCGCCGTCGCGCAGGCAATGATTGGTTCTGGCGTTACGTCCTGACCTAGACTCGCCTCGAAGATCCCATAATGCACCATCGGCGGCCCTTCCTTCATCAATTCAGCCACTGTCAGCGTCAGCCCCAACGGCTCACGTAACACCCGCTGGCGCAGTTCGACCGCAGCCCAGAATTCGCGCGAACCATAGGGGAAATCATATTCAGAGGAACAAACAGACATCCTCCAAAAATAAGGAGGGTGGACATTCTGTCCACCAGTAATCCCACGTTCCAGGGGGAGCGTGGGCGCTACCGCTACTCCTTAGCCTTGCATCCCGTCAGCATCAAATCTAAGGAACGCCCATGGTGACGTTGACACAGGATTTACTGATAGATGCAGGCGGATGGGCGGCTTTGAAAGAAGCCAAGGCCATGCATGCGGCGGGGCGCGTGCGGGAAGCTTCTTATGTGGATGGATTGCTGCTGGGCTTGGTTTCCTGCGGGCAGACGGAGTATCGCAGCGGACTGCGCATCGCCTCTCCCACCGATATGGAGAACCTGTGCACCTGCATGGAATCGCGTCGGCGGGGCGTGGTGTGTGCCCATGCTCTGGCGGTGGGATTGGAGGTTCTTAAACCAACCGGCAAATCCTCCGCGCCTGGGCCCAAGCCCGTGGCCCAGCCGGCTGCGGCTCCGCTGGCCAAGGTGCCGGTGATGCCAATTTCCCCAACGGGCACCGGGCCATTCGTCGAACTCCATGTCATCCTGCCAGTTAAATTTCACGAAGCCTGGACCAAGAACAGCCTGACAGTGGTCCTGGAATTAGCCTCCGGCGGTCAACGGAAGCCTTTCGCCACTTGGGACACGAAGCGCGAGGCTCGCTGCGATGAAGCGGATGCCACCCTGCTGGCAACGCTCTGGCCATTGCTGGGTGGGAAACCAGCGTCCATGGCAATCCTGAATCGCGAGCAGATGGCCAGCGTGCTGAGTGCCTTGCCGGGACATCCACGGGTCACTTACGGCAAAGCCGCGGATGCCATGATCAGCGAGGAAGCCTTGCGGCCAACCCTTCATTTCACGAAAGATGCCGCGGGCAATTTAACGCTGCACACGGAAGTCCCCGGACCGCTGCTAATAGCCAAGGGATTCGTCTGGCGCTTGGTGGATGGAGTCCTGCAAGCGGTGGCTCCGGGGCTGCCAGCGGCTTACACGGCGGTCTTGCAGGGCCCGATCTCCCTACCTGCACCAGCGGTGGAGGGGTTCGTGGCCAAGGAGGTTCCGTTGCTAGCGGGATTCTTTGAATGTGTCGGGATCGATTTCACGGTGCCGGCAGAACGACCTATCAATGAGCCTAAACGTGAAGTGAGTCTGCTGCTGGAGGGATCGCTGAATTTCCTGGCGGCACGTTTCCTGACAACTTCGGTGCCGACTGATGTCGCGCGCATGGAATCGATGGGATTCAGCCTGCCAGATGGCAAAGGAGAGATGCTGCTGAAAGGCGAGCGCACGATCCTGACATTTTTTGCGGTGGATTTACCAAAGCTCGAACGCGCTTGGAAAGTCACGCTGGGCGAACGTTTCACCCATGTGACGCGCAACGTAGAGCGCCTAGAAGCCCGCATGGAAGTGCGTGGGAGCGGTCAGCAGTGGTTCGAGCTGGCGTATGATTTCGAGTCGGCCGGAGGAGAGAAAGTGGATCGGGCAGAAATGGTGCGCTTGTTGCAGAGCGGGCAGAGTTTCGTGAAACGTGGCAATGGCAAGGTTGTGGTATTTGATAGTGAACTGGTGGAGGACTTCACGGAACTGCTGCGCGACTGCAACCCGCAGCAGCAAAAGGACGGCACGTTCCGCCTGGCGAATCGACAGGCCGGTGGGTTGCAGGCTTTTGCGGAGGACGCGGGCTGGAACATCCGCGCCGAAGCCGCCTGGCAGGCTTCGGCGGGAGCCACGCGACATTTGGAGGAGCTGCAGCCAGTGCCGTTAGGAACACTGAATGATACGCTGAGGGATTACCAGAAGCAGGGCGTCTATTGGCTGAATTTCCTGGCCCAGAATGGATTCGGCGGGATTCTGGCGGATGAAATGGGCTTAGGCAAGACCCTGCAAGCCCTGGCATTTGCGCGCACGTTAGGTGGTTTGGGGCCGGTGTTGATCGTTTGCCCGTCCACGTTAGTATTTAACTGGCAGGCAGAAGCTGCCCGCTGGACACCAGAGCTGAAAGTCGTGGTGCTGGAAGGATCGCGCCGTGCGGAACAATTCGCTGCCATCACGGGCGCGCAGTTGGTGATTACGAGCTATGCGCTGCTGCGATTGGACGTGGACGCGCATCGGGCTTTGCAATACGCGGCAGTGATCTTGGATGAAGCTCAGCAGATCAAGAATCCGGACAGTCAGAATGCACAGGCAGCGGTGGCCCTGCGGGCAAAGCATCGTTTCGTCATGACGGGAACACCCGTGGAGAACTCCGTGCGGGACTTGTGGTCGTTGATGCATTTCCTGATGCCCGGTTATCTGGGCACGAGGAAGGAATTCAAGGAACGCTATGAAGGCCCCATCGGCACCCAACCCGGCGGCCCCGAACAGCAGCGACTCGTGAAACGCATTCGGCCTTTCCTGCTGCGGCGGACGAAGCTGAACGTGGCCAAGGAATTGCCACAGAAATTGGAACAAGTGGCGTGGTGCGAGTTGTCCGGTCGCCAGCGGGAAATCTATGCCGAACTGGCCAAGGCGGCTCGGCAGCGATTGTCGGAACTGGCCGGAGCCAAGGATCAGAAGCAAGGGCGCATGGTCATGCTCACGGCCCTGCTGCGCTTACGCCAAGCCGCGTGCGATGTGCGCCTGCTGGGCGCGGACGAGGAGATCTCAGAAGAGCAGGCCTCGGCCAAGCTGGAGTTGCTCATGGAGTTGCTAACCGAAGCCCAGGAAGGCGGGCACCGGGTGCTGGTGTTCAGTCAGTTTGTCAAAATGCTCACTGGCATCCGATCCCGTCTGGAAGCGGAAGGCGTGAGCTACTGTTATTTGGATGGCAGCAGCAAAGACCGGGCGGAACAAGTGCAGCGTTTCCAGACTGGCACCGTGCCAGTGTTCCTCATCAGCCTCAAAGCCGGTGGCACCGGGCTCACCCTGACCGCAGCCGACACCGTCATTCATTTCGACCCCTGGTGGAACCCCGCCGTGGAAGCCCAAGCCACAGACCGCGCCCACCGGATCGGTCAAACCAAAGTAGTCACCAGCTACAAACTCATCGCCAGAAACACCGTGGAAGAAAAGATCCTCGCCCTCCAAGCCAAGAAGCGCACCCTGATAGCCGCTACGCTGGAAAGTGAACAACCGATGCTCGAAGGGCTGACCATGGATGAGATCCGCGAGTTGGTGGAGTGAGCACCTGCGGAGGGCGAGGTGACGAGGCCAGCGTGATTCGGTGCGCTCATGCGCCAGCCTCGGCCTCGCAAATTCACTCGGCTCCAACCTTGCCGTCGCAGTCCACTTGTGGTAGAAAATGCCCATGAAGAAATTGCTTTGGGTAATGCTCTGTGGTCTGGGGAGTGGCGGAATTTGGATGCTGGCCAAGGAGGTCGGCGGAACCAATCTGCCCGTGAGCGACCTGCTCGTAAAGGTCCGCGCCTCCGTGCGTCCGACGCTGGATGCGGAAGCTAAATCCAAAGCGTTAACGGTAGGCAGTCCGGTCTTGGTGCGAATTTTTAAAGAGAGCCTGGAACTGGAGGTCTGGCTGCAGCAACCCAAGGCCCAGCAATGGGTCTTGTTCAAAACTTACCCAATCCACAAATGGGGTGGCGGCACTCTGGGCCCCAAATTGGCCGAAGGTGATGGTCAAGCCCCGGAAGGATTCTACAGCGTGGGAGCCAAGCAAATGAATCCCTTCAGCAATTACCATTTGGCTTTCAATATCGGCTATCCCAACGCCTTCGACCAAGCCAAGGGCCGCACTGGCAGTGCCATCATGGTCCACGGAGCCAAGGTTTCCATCGGTTGCTTTGCGATGACCGATCCGTTGATTGAGGAAATTTACCTCCTCACCGAAGCAGCCTTGCTGGCTGGCCAGGGCAAGTTTCCCGTGCACATCTTTCCGTTCCGCATGACTCCCGAGCGCATGGCGGCGGCCAAGGATGATCCCAACCTTCCCTTCTGGGAGAACCTGCGCGAAGGCTACCGCATGTTTGAAGAGGCCAAGCAACTCCCCAAAGTCACGGGCGATTCCACAGGCTATCATTTCACGAAACCGTAACCACCGCGAGGTCATTAGCGCAGACGCAGCCTAACCACGGACACTGCACGGTTATTTGCTAGGGGCCGTCGGCTGATTGGATGCTTCCAATGAATCCACTCCAGCCTGCCCTGGCGTAAACCTTCGCCTAACAACTTCCGCATCCATCATGACCAATGAGCGCAGGGGCACGTGACGAATGGCTCCGCGGTCATCCATGAACTGGGCCGCAGGCTCCGTGGCGGCTGGATCAAGTTCGGTGGGGGCGGGCAGACTGACGAGACCGCTGGCTTTGGCAAACAGGGTGGTGCCGATGCGACTGGTCCAGATGCGGTAGTCCTGAGTTTCGGTCAAGAGTTTCCGCCGGGCTTCCTGCTCTTCCTTCTGCTTCCAGAGTCGATTGGTGGCCAATTCCAGTCGATTCACCAATTTCGTTAGCGAAGCCACCCGCAGGGCCCTATTGAAGTTATAGCCGACCAACCGTTCCACCTCGTGCCCCTCGGAATCGAAGAGTATCATGGTGGGCAAACTGCGCACGCGGAGGAATTTCTGATAGGCTTTGATGGCTGCGATTTGCTGTTCCCGCCTGGTTTTTAGCTTTTCATCGGTCCCCAAGCTGGAAGTTGAAGCACGGGAGGGGACGGTAAGAAAAGAGAGCACCAACTTCTGCGCGGCAAATTTTTGGAATCCAGCATTGCAAAACAGATCGTTATTAAGCGCCCCGCAAGCAGGAGACCATTCAGGAGACCAGAACACCAGCAACATTGGCCGCCCCAGTTTCAAGGCCATGGCACGAGCTTCGCGCGGGCTTCTAAACCAATGCGCGGTCTCGCCAATATTGGCCAAAGGGTCAGGACGCGCAGGTTGCCCGGCACCGTTCAATGGCACAGGAGCTTCTTTCGGGGCGACCAGTCCTGGCATTTCTGGGAGAGCTGGTTCCTCCGAACCATCGCGCGGTCCTTGCAGTGGGGGCACGTCGGGCAGCATGTTTGCTGGAGGCAAATCGGCGGGTTGTCCTTCCGGACCAGGATCGGGCAGTAATCCAGCATCCGGTGCCAGCGAGTCCAGCGGCAGCTTGGTGGAAGGCTCAGTCCACTCAGGCAAATTATCCGCCCCATCCTGTGCGCGCACGCAGCCAATTCCCAGCATCCACACGCCGGGAATCATGACCGTTAGCAACCGAAGACAGGAATGGTGATTCATTAGGTGGGCAAATAATCATGATTCGGCTGGTTTGGGAAGGGGAAACTTCGGGTAACAAAAGTGCACGGTGCACGCGGCGGGTCTTGGATTCGTGATAATCGTCAGCGCGACTTCCCTGCGCCCAGATCCGCCCAGAACCAGCTTAGACTCACTCCGCTGGTCTCACGGCACGCCGACCTTGGGTGATGCCTATTGCCAGCATTGCCCGCCTCTCGCTCCTCCCGCGTTTTACAGTGATTGCCACTTTGCAGATCGAAGAAATTGCTTAGTCTCGCGACATGATGCGATTTCTCTTCCTGTTACTTCCGGCCTTCACCTACGCGGGCACTTGGCCAGCTTTCCGTGGTCCCACCAATGACGGTCACAGTCCGGCAACGAGACTGCCTCTGAACTGGAGCGAGACCGAGCACGTGACTTGGAAAACGCCGATCCCGGGTAAAGGCTGGTCCACCCCCTTGGTTTCCGAAACTCAAGTCTGGGTGACCACAGCGACGGACGATGGGAAGGCAATGTCCGTGCTCTGTTTGGATCGCAAATCCGGCAAGATGCTGCATCAGGAAGTTTTGTTTAAGAACGAGGTGACGGAACCGCTGGGAAACCCTGTCAATGGTTACGCTTCACCCACGGGCGTGCTAGTGGGCGATCAGGTGTTCCTCCATTTCGGAAGCTATGGGACGGCTTGTCTGGATACGAAGTCCTTCAAAAAAGTCTGGGAGCGGCGGGATTTACCCTGCCGTCATTACCGCGGTCCCGGCTCTTCCCTGTTTCATTACCACAACTCTATCATCCTCAGCATGGACGGGGTGGATGTGCAATATCTGGTGGCCTTGGACCTCAAGACCGGCCAGAACCGTTGGAAAACCGATCGCTCCACCGCTTGGAATGACCTGCAACCTGACGGCAAACCGAAGGCCGAAGGTGATATGCGCAAAGCCTACACCACTCCTTATCTCATTAAATTTCCCGATGGCAAAGAGCACCTCGTCAGCACGGGCAGCAAGGCCACCATCGCCTACAATCCCGCCGATGGGAAGGAACTCTGGTTTGCCACTTACACCGGCTATTCCAATGCCAGCAGCCCGGTCTTTGAGAATGGACGCGTGTTTTTCAATACCGGATATGGCAAGGCCAATCAAATTGGACTCGACATTAAAGGCGACAGCACTGGCGACTTGACCAGCAAAATTGCCTGGACCCAAACCAAGCGGATGCCTCTGCGTTCCTCACCCGTGATCGCCAACGGTCTCATTTTCGTCATCTCCGATGATGGCCACCTCTCATGCGTGGATCCAGCCACAGGTGAGGTTATTTGGAGTGAGCGCCTGCCCGGCCTGTTTTCGGGCAGTCCCATTCTGGTAGAAGGGAAACTATTGCTCTGTGATGAAGGCGGCAATTCCTATTGGATCGAGCCCGGACGCGAATTCAAGCAGCTAGCCACCAGCAAACTCGATATCGGCCTGCTCGCGAGCCCGGTGGCGGTGGATCATGAACTCTATTTGCGGAGTAAGACTCATTTGTATCGGGTGGAGGGAAAACCCTAGATTAGTAAAAATCAGTGGACAGGCCTAACCTGTTGCACGATAGCGATTTTATGGACAATCCTGCTACACCAGCTACTCCTCCGCCGATTCCGAACTCATTGGAAAATCTTTATGCAGCACCGCAATCCGCTGCTGAATTTCAGCCGCACCAAGCGGGCAACATGTGGCGCTTGGGAAACTTGCTGATTGCCACCAAGAACACCGAACTCCCGCCCATCTGCATTAAGACGGGAGCCCCGGCCACCATCTACAAGACCCGCAAGCTGGCTTGGCACTCGCCTTGGGCCTATTTGGGGCTCTTACTGGGGTTGATTCCCTTTGTTATTGTAGCGGCCATTATCACCAAACGCGGTTCTTTGCGCGTTGGTCTGTCAGCTGAGGCGGCTGCTGCTCGCAATAAATGGATTGCCGCTGGTTGGATCGGAACGGTGGCGATCATCGCTGGAATGGTGGTAGGCGCAAAAAACCTTGCTGATAGTGACTCCATTCCAATGGTGATCGGTTTAGGGATCATTTTACTCTTAACTTGGGTTATTATCGCTTCCAAGAAAGCGGCCCTCATGACCCCGAAGCGGATCTCGGAGACTCACATCTTCGTGAACGGAGTGCATCCGGCCGTGCTAGAGGGATTCCCCACTTGGACCTACCCAATTAAATAATTCGCAGCCGGCACCACGGCGTTGCCAAGGATGCCTGCGTAGAGGGCTTGAGCAAGACTTTAGACGAAGCGCTGGCGCTCCGCCAATTCGTTCTGAGCAGATTCCAACAGCGCAGCTAGCACCACGGCGTTGGAAAAATAGCTTTCCAAGAGAGCCCGACGCTTGCTGGTCATGCGGCGGGAGGATTTAGTCCCGAGGACTTGATTGATTGATTTGTTGGTTTTTGTTTTCATAAGACGATGGTTGGGACGGTTTGGCCGCCTTTTTGTTCAGCTAATTAACTCATGGAGTGGTGTTTGATTAGTTTGATTATCGTGGAATTCTTGCTTAAACCGTGCCAATAAGCGCGGCTCGTTGTGAATTTGTTTCTAATTGTAACAGAGTTACTGATTAAAAAGAAGTGAAATATCATCTTTTCTCAAAATTTTTCTCCCCCATCTTAAATACGAGGGGACAAATTTGCCAATTTCACGAGCAGAGAGGGCGATCGAGGTCTGCGAAACGTGCGGCGCATCGTGCCCGCCGCCTTTTGCCTCATCAGCAGGCAGGTCCGCCACGAAAGGCGGATTTTTTGAAACATTGCGCTAAATTTTTCGTAAGCAAACTCTGAAAACTGCTGTAGCCTCCGAATGGCGTGGTTGGTAGATCCCGCCGAACTCTTTTGCTGTTATCATTATGAAAATTCACTTCACTCTCTGGACCCTCGCCCTTAGCTCATTCCTCTCCACGTGCGCCCTGCGAGCGGACGACCTGGAAGCCCAAGCGGAACCAACCTCCGCACCCGGTGTTGTCATCAAATCTCCCAATCAGGGGCTTGGCAAATCAGCCCCCGTGGAAGTGCGCTTTCCCACCGTAATGGTGCCAGATTCCGCCGTGGGACAATCCGTCGAGGCCGCCACCATCTTGCGAATCGAACCCTCCCTGGCGGGCAAATTTACTTGGCGCAGTCGCTATAGTGGCACGTTTGACGCCTCGCAAATGCCAGCCCTGGGCACGACCTTCACCGTCAACCTAGCCGCTGATTTGCGCGATGCCGCCGGCAAGTCCCCCACCCTTCCGGCCGCCGTGACCGTAGCCGGTCCGCAGCTCAAAGTCACCCGAGCCGACCCCGACTGGTTTTCCACTGCCGATCGTGAGCCAGTGATTACTCTCTGTTTCAATGACGCCATGGATTTGAGCAGTGTAACGGAGTCAGCCAGTTTCGTGGACAAGACCGGCAAAGTGAAAGTGCCTGCGACCGTGAAGGCCGCGCTCAAGAAGGAACTCCCGTCCAATCCGCCTCTGCTGGGCACTTACGCAGAGCAGTGGGCCAATGGCGCTAACTTCACCAAGGACCAGCCCGTGCCATCGGCTGTCCGCATTGTGCCAGCCCAACCGCTGCCGCCAGCGGAAGGTTGGAAATTTGTGCTGACCGCAGGGGCGACTAATCAAGCCAAATCGGCCACCGTAATCCAGCCCATCGTCATGAAGATCGGCACCATCACCCCGATGCAGTTTGTCGAAGCCACCGGCGAAAGCCCACTGGATGCGCCACGAGAACTACAAATTGTCTTTACCAAAGACTTGCCCAATAAAATTCCTACGGGAACGCTCAAGCGCCTCGTTTCGCTGGAGCCCCAGCCTGAGGAAATGGAATGGCGGGTGGCCGGCCGCAGTATCTTGATCACAGGGAATTTCGAGATCAAAGTCCCCTATCAAATCAAAATCGCTCCTGGTGTGGTCTCTCAGGACGGTCTCAAAACTAGCGGGGCCAGCGAAGTGAAAGTCACCTTCCTGCCCCACGAAGCGGGGCTGGCGCTGGCCTCTTTTGCCAACACGCAATGGATCGGCGGGAAGCGCCACGTGGGTTTCCAGACCGCCAACCATGACAAGGTGCGGGTGCAAATTAAACGCATCGACCCCGGTGGCATCGTTTACGCGCTGCGGGCTTATCATAGCTACGAGAACGATCCCTCCAATCAGGGCGGCTACACCCGCATTCCCTACCCTGCCATGACGGGAAAAACCGTCTGGCAGAAGGATTTTAAGTCTGCCGAAGCAATCGATACCACGGAACAATTCAGCTTCACTTGGGATGAAGCGCTGGGAGGGCAAAAACCCGGAGTTTATTTCGTGGACCTGCAAGGCCAAGCCAAGGAGGATGTGCCCGGCGGCAGGGTCACCGGGACCCAATCGCTGATTCAGCTAACCGATATCGGATTGGCTTGGAAATTTACCGAAAGCCATGCCACCGTATTCGCCTTCAGCCACAGCACTGGAGCGGCCCTGAAGGACATCCAGATCGCCACCTTCGATGACGACGCCAATCCGCTCGATAACCAAACCACGAACATCAGCGGCCTGGCCACCCTGAACGTGGCAGCTAACAGTAGATGGCTGGTGGCCGTAGGTAACCAAGATTGGCACGGCATTCCCTTCGGGAGGCGCATGCCCCACCTCAATATGTGGGATTTCGACGTCAACTACAGTGGCATAGGCGACAGCCCCAGCAAGGTCAGAGACACATTGGTATTTTCCGACCGCCCCGTTTACCAACCGGGGGATTCCGTGTTCTTCAAGGCCATCACCCGTCAGCACACTCCTGAGGGCCTAAGTCTTCATGCGAACAAGAGCGGACGCCTGCGCGCCTATGATCTTAACCAACAACTTTTCCTGGAGAAAATGATTACCGTTTCCGATACGGGAACGTATGCCGATGTCATTAAGCTGCCCGCCAACGGCGTGGGATCCTATCACATCGAAATCGATTTCTTCAAATCCCCGGAACAGCTCAAGCAGGAAGCCGAAGCCCGCGCCAAGCGCAAACTCGAGCAGCCAGAAGACGAGAGCGCAGAGGAATCTGATGATGCCGAAGCCTCGGCTGGCGAGGAAGGCACCGACGAAGACAGCCCCGCCCCAGACAAGGATCAACCTCGCATCGAATCCTCTGTGTCCCACTATTTCCTGGTCCAGGAATACCAACCCAACGCGTTCAAACTAGCTTTCGATGAAGGCGCCCTCAAGGCTGAGGGCGAGACCCTCCAAGTGCCGCTGAAGGCCGCTTACTTCATGGGCAAAGCGCTGAGCGATGCCACTGCCAAATGGTCCTCGACCCTGAGTCAGCAAAATTTCTCCGCCGAAAAATTCGGTGACTACGAGTTCTGCCAAGCGCGTTCCTATCGCGTGTATGATGGCGAGGACTGGCAGGAAGTGGATCGGGAGTTGTGGCACACGCCGCTCACCACTGGCCAGGGGGAACTGAAATTGTCCGCCAAAGGGACCGCCCTGGTGCCTGCGGGCGTGCCCAAGAGTTTCGGGGTCATCGGGCCAAAGCAGTTGCAGGTGGAAGCGGAAATCACCGACCTCAACCAGCAGACCATTGCCGGAACCATGACCCACACGCTGCATTCCTCCGAGTTCTATGTCGGCGTGCGGAAATCTCAAAACGCCTATTATGTCAACACGGAGATCCCCGTGGAAATGGTGGCGGTCAATCACGAGGGCAAACGCGTCCCCAATCCCGTGCCAGCCAAGATGCTAGTCGAGCGACTGGTCTGGAACGAAGTGAAAGTGCAGACGGCGGGCGGCGGCACTGACATCCGCCACGATCTCACTTACGAGAAGGTCTCCGAAACCGAAATCACGCTGGCTCCAGAGGTCAGCAAGGAAGAGGTCGCCAAGCTGAAATTGGCCAAGGCAGGGACGTATAATGTGACCGTGAACGCCACGGATGCTGCCGGTGCCAAAGTGCAAACGGTGGTCAGCTTCGATCTCTACGGCCGCAGCGAAACCGAAGGCGCGTGGGCCCAACGTGAAGGCATTCGCATCGATCTCACGGCCGACAAAGATAGCTACAAAGCGGGGGATGTCGCCAAAGTCATCGTGAAATCACCATTTAAAGGCACGGCTCTGATCACCGTGGAGCGGGAGAAAGTGCTCAAATCCTGGTTGGTAGAAGTGGATGGCAAAGGTGGCGCAGTCGAGGTTCCCATTGATGAAGCCTTCGCTCCCAACTGCTTCGTTTCCGTGCTCCAAGTGCGCGGCGGCACGGATGATCCACGTGATTTCAAGCAACCGGACTATCGCTTCGGAGTCTGTGCGCTGACGGTTGAAAGCCATCAGCACGACCTGATCGTAACGGTGCAACCGGAGATTCCAGACGTGCGTCCGGGAGCCCCAGTGAACGTTACCACGGTAGTGCGGGATGCCGCCGGCAAGCCTGTCGCCAATGCCGAAGTGGCACTCTGGGCGGCGGATGAGGGCATCCTGAGTTTGGTGGGATATCAAATGCCGGAAGTAGCCGGAGTCTTCCACTACGCCCAGCCGCTGCGGGTCACCACCGGCACCTCGCTGGATAAATTGTTGCCGGAAAACCCGGAAGAGCGCGACTATGCCAACAAGGGATTTGTCGTTGGTGGTGGAGGCGAAGACGGTGCCAATGCGGAGGCGATGCGGAAAAATTTCCAAGCCTTGGCCTTCTGGAACGCAAATTTGAAAACAGATGCCGAAGGAAAAGTAACAGTGAGTTTCAAAGCTCCCGACAACCTGACGCAGTATCGCCTCCAAGCCATCGTCAACGAAGGAGTGACCCGGTTTGGGAGCGGAGAGAGCCAGTTTAAAGTCAACAAGCCACTGATGCTGGAGCCGTCCCTGCCGCGCTTCGCCAATGTGGGTGACGAAGTCATGCTGAAGGCAGTGCTGCATAACACCTCCACCGTGGCCGGTGATATCGAAATCAAGCTGACGCTGGATGACCATCTGGAATTAACCAGCGGCGGCACCACCGCCAGCAAGACGCTGACCTTGGCCGCTGGTCAAAGTAAGTCCACCCTGTTTCCCGTGAAATTCACGCAAACCGGCAACGCCATCCTTAAATGGGCCGCCACCGGGCTTGATGCCGCCAAGGATCTGAAAGACTCCGTGCAGAGTGAACTGGCGGTCGGCACCACCGAACCACTCCTGCGTGATCTGCGTTTCCTCAATGTAGGCGAGAACGGAGCCGGGAAGAATTTACTCGGAACCATGAGTCCGGAACTGCTGGATGCTCCGGCCACGATCAAGTTAGTTTTATCCAACAACCGCCTCGTTGAAGGAGCCGAAGCCATTGAGCAACTGCTGCACTATCCTTACGGCTGCGTGGAGCAAACCACCTCCGCCATGCTCCCCTGGCTGGCCATCAAGGACCTGCGCAAGGCGGTTCCTTCCTTGGATAAGACGGATGAAGAAATCGCCAAAGTTGTCCAAAAAGGCGTGGATCGCCTGCTCTCCATGCAAACACGCTCCGGCGGCCTCTCCTACTGGCCCGGGGGCAACGATCCCATGGTCTGGGCCAGCGCCCAAGGCGGCATGGGCCTGATCCTCGCCAGCAAAGCGGGAGCCAACGTGCCCCCGGCCCGACTCGCCAGTCTTCTGCGCTACTTGAGCAAATCTTTGCGCTCGGAACGGAAAGATTTGCAGGCGTTCGAGACCATGGAGCAGGCCTTTGCTTGCTATACCCTAGCGCTTGGGGGCAAACCCGAGGCGGCCTATCACGAGGTCTTGTTCCAGAAGCGCGCGGAACTTTCCAGCTCCGCTTGCGCCCTGCTGGCGCTGGCCATCACCGAAGCCGTCGGCCCACCAGAAATGGCCACCACCCTGCTTAACGATCCCGCCAAGGCAAAACCATGGCTCTGGCTGGGCTCCGAGAGCGAGCAAGCCATGCGCACGCTCGCTTGGATGAAATTGAATAACCAAACCAAAGCCAGTGCCGCCTTGGAGAAATTGCTCGATCATCGCGCTCCCCGTGGGGATTGGAAGAACACCTTTAACAACGGCTGGGTCGTCCAAGCCCTGGCGGCCCAAGCTCGCAGCCAAGTCCCCTGGGATCCCAACACCCCAGCAGTGCTCGCGTTCAATGGCAAGGACCAGAATGTCACCTTCGGACCGGGACCCGCCAGCCAATCACTGACCTTTACGACCAAGGGTGGTGGTGCGCTGCCCACCCTCAGCATCAAAGTCCCCACCGGGCTCCGGCTCTATGGACGGGTGGAAATTTCCGCTCGCGCCACTAAGAATTTGGATCAAGGCCGGGCCGCCGGCTTTGCGCTGGCGCGCACTTACCAGAAGGTCGATACCAAGGGAGCGCCCGCCGCCAACGAACCTCTCCGCGTGGGTGATTTGGTCTTGGTAAACCTCGCAGTCGATGTGCCTGGTGACAGCGAGTATTTGGCGATCGACGATCCCCTTCCCGCCACCCTCGAAGGCGTCAACCCCGCCTTCCAAACCATGGCCGCCAACCCCGTGCCAGGAGCCACCACCCGCTCGTGGTGGTCCTATGACCATCAAGAAATGCGCCGGGATCGGGTGCTCTATTTCCGCAATGAATTCACTGGCAGCGGTCGCTTCCAACTGCAATACCTTGCCCGCGTCATTGCCGAAGGGAAAGTAACCGCCCCTGCTGGTCGCATCGAAGCCATGTATGATCCCGCCCAATTCGGTCTCAGTCCTGCCACCACCCTAACCACGTTGGCGGGGGATGATGATGAGGTCGTCACGAAGTAATTGGCTGCGGCAACCTAAACGGTCGGCCTACACGGACTGATAAAATTTCCCCAACTCACTCAATTCCCCAGTCTCCGTCCAGAGTGATCCGGGCTTGCCCTTACCCGGGGTGAAATAGGCATATCGGTCCACAAATTTCAGCCGCTCCATGGAGCGCACCACGTCCTTCAGGAAACGTTCGTGCGTGCGCTCATCTCCGCTGGCCGCATTGAATTCTGTGATCCAGAGCGGCAATTTATACTTGCGATTCATCTCCTTGAGCCATCCCTCAAAGTCGCCACTCTGGTTGCTCCGATACCAATGCAGTGCCAGGAAATCGATCCGATACTTCTTTTTCTTCGCTTCTGTCATAAACTCCTCCAGCCACTTCATACCTTTACCATCTGAAGAAGGTGCGGGGCTGCCCAAGGGCAACCCGATGGCCTCCAACTTTGGCCAAAGCTCCAGTGCCGCAGCTACCGAGAGATTGCCCTGATCCTTGCGCTCAGGCTCATTGAAGCCCAGCACATACTTGGCTTTTTTCTCCAGCGCCATTTTCGTGACCCCTTCAAACAAGCCCGGCCGAAAGTGCGGCGTGCCTTTAATCATGGGCACGAACTCCACGCCCGGTTCACTCTTGCCGGTGGCCCCCCAGTTGTAACTCCAGACCGCATTCAGCTTCTGCGCCTGTTCAATGTTCATGCAGCAATAGCCTTTCTTAACCGATTTGGCCTCTGCCGCCTGGGCAAGATGGGCCGACGCAGCTAAGGTGGCGGAAGTGAGAAAGTGACGACGATTCATGACTCCCCAATTGCCAGCGAAAAGTAGATGCTGCAAGCCCGGGAATTTTGCGGAACAAATTCCGCTGGCAACCTCCATTCCGGCCATTACTCATCACCATGATTTTCTCCCTCGCATCCCGGATCCTCGGCACCGTAGATCCCCGACTCATGGCAAAACTCGCCTGGAACTTTGGCTTCAAAGGCGCACGCAGCGTCATGCTCTTCAAGCAACGCCTCAAGCGAGGTGAAGTCTTCCCAGCTTTTCTCTACCTCAGCATCATCAACTCCTGCAATCTCCGCTGCCAGGGCTGCTGGGTAGATGTCACCGCCCCACGCAATCTCATTTCCCTGGACGAACTCAATCGCCTGGTCAATGACGCCCGGGAGCACGGGAATAGTTTCTTCGGCATCCTCGGAGGCGAACCCTTCCTGCATCCGCACTTGCTGGATTTCCTGGCCCAGCATCCTGACTGCTATTTCCAGGTCTTCACCAACGGGCAAATGATCACGGAGAAAGTGGCCAAACAATTGCGCCAGTTAGGCAACGTCACTCCGCTGATCAGCATCGAAGGCACCGAAGAAGTTAGCAATCTGCGGCGGGGTAACAAAGACGTGCTCACGCGCACCCTCAAAGGCTTGCGCAATTGCCTGGATCAAAAGCTCCTCACCGGAGTGGCCACCAGTCTTTGCCAAACGAACATTGACGATCTGCTCACCGAAGCCTGGTTGCAAAAACTCATCGGCTGGGGCGTCCACTATGCATGGTATCACACCTACCGCCCGGTTGGCCCAAACATTTCCCAGGACCTCGCGCTGCGGCCCGATCAACTTGTTAGGATTCGAGAATTCGTCACCACCATGCGCGCGAAACTCCCCATTGCCCTAATCGATGCCTATTACGATGACAAAGGTCAGGCCCTCTGTCCCATGGCCACCGGCATCTCCCACCACATCAGCCCCGGCGGCCACGTGGAACCCTGCCCCATCATCCAATTCGCCAAAGAAAACATCACCGAAAAACGCGGCATCTACGACGTCCTGACCAAATCCGCCTTCCTCAAAGATTTCCGCGAAATCACCGCCCAACACACCCGCGGCTGCATCGTGCTGGAGCGCCCGGACTTGGTCAAACAACTCGCCCTCAAACATGGCGCACTCGATACCACCCAGCGGGGCACCGCCATGGCAGAACTGGACTCCATGATCCCCCGCACTAGCCAACACCTCCCCGGCCACGAAATCCCTGAGAAACATTGGATGTATCGCCTCGCCAAAAAATACTTCTTCAACGACTTCGGCGTTTATGACCGCAAAGGGTAGCGCCCCCCATCCCTACGTTAGGGATGCGAACGCACCAGCTGTTAATTGATTCAAGAGAACCAGCCTAAAGCTACCCTGGCGTAGGTGGCCTCCGCCTACTTGGCGCTCAGTGGGGTTAGCTTGAGGTTACGGAAGGCGACGGCTCCGTGGTCCCCTTGGAACATCAAGGGGCCGGTGGCATGCTCCTGACCAGTCACCCCGCCGGGCGTGGGGCCTTTCATTTCCACGTTTTCGTGCAGCACTTTGCCGTTTAATTCCACCCGCTCGAATCGGGCGGAGGCGGTTCTCTTGCCACTGGCGTCAAATTTAGGGGCCCGGAAATCCACCACGAATTTCTGCCACTCGCCTGGTGGCTTGGAGGCATTCACTTTCGGCACTGCTGCGCTGTAAATGGCACCAATATCGCCTGCGCCCATCTCGCTGTCTTTCTTACCATGACTATCCAGCACCTGAAGTTCATATTCCCCCATGAAATAGATGCCACTGTTGGATCCCCGGGGGACCATGAGTTCGATTTCCAAATGAAGGTCGCCAAACGTCTCCTGGGAGATCAGATCCAGGCTCTGACCATGTCCAGTGGCGGCATTGATGAGTTCTGAGCCACCGGTGGTCACGGTCAATTGATCCGGATGCTCCGTGGACTGTTTGGCGGTGCCGACGGTCCAGCGGTGTGGTTTGCCATCGGACTTCTTGGGAGCCCAACCGGTCAGGTCTTTGCCATTGAAAAGGGCTTCGGCTTCCTGCGCGGGCAATGCCGTAGCAAGAGCAATGACACCACAGGACAATAGGAGTTGGGGTATTTTCATAGGTAGGAATGTTGGGATGATTTTCTGCGCTGAGCAATTCAAACCGCCTCCCCATTCGAGGAGGCGGGCGGAGGATCGCCATGGTTGGTCACGGCTACTACCCCTTGGCTAGGCTTCGAGAAAAGTAGCAATAATGCCTCAAGGTTTAGTGGCCTGAAGCCGAGCGTAGATGCGCGTGGTGGTGCCAGCGGTAATGGTGGCGGTGGCTTCGATGAGATCGTTGGCCGGGGCGGAGGTGTCGGTGATTTTCGTGGTGGTGATGGTGACGATCACGCCACTGGCGTTGCTGGCACCACTGGCGCGCCAGTTTAGCAGATCCGTGGACCACTGGTAGCTGATGGTAACGTCTGATGCCAAGGTGTTGGTCTGAGCATGACGGAACTTGAGAGTGCCGCCGCTGAGAACCTGTCCGGTAATTTTGAAAAAGGGCCATAATGTGGTAGGGTAAGTAATGAGAAAAAGCTACCCGACAGATGTGAGTGACAAGGAATGGGCGTTACTGGAGCCACTATTTTGCCCACCAGGGGCGGCCCGCAAAGCCGGACGCACCGCCAGCCCTGCCAACGTGCGGGAGTGCTACAATGCGATCCG
>JANOAV010000068.1:0-55038 GCA_031411295.1 Verrucomicrobiales bacterium
CCAACGGAGCCATCATCAAAAATCACCTGCAGCATGCCGTAATTCTGCTGCTTCACCCCATCGGTCAATCTCGCGCCAATGGCGTGAACCTTGATGGGCTTGGCCTTGGTCATCTGGCACATCACATCAACATAGTGAACACCGCAATCGACGATCGGCGGGAAGCTATCCATCAGCCGCTTGTGCCAGGCCCAGGTCTCGCCATTGGACTGCTGATTGAGGTTCATGCGGAACACCAGCGGTGTGCCGAGTTGGCGCGCAATATCGATAAATTTTATCCATGAGGGATGATGACGCAGGATATAGCCGATCACCAGTTTCTTTCCATGCTGCTTCGCCAGATCCACAATCAGTTGCGCTTCTGCCACCGTTTCCGCGATCGGCTTCTCCATGAACACATGGCAACCAGCGGCAAAGGCCATTTGGGCAAATTTTGCATGCGTGTCGGGGTAAGTGTTGATGGAAACCGCATCCGGCTTGGACTCACGAATCGCAGCCTCCACGTCGGAGTATTCCGGGTAAACATTGCCAAACTCCGCGTTGAGTTTCCCCCGGCTCGCTGGCCCCCGGCTCACAAGGCCACAGATTTCGAAGCCAGGAAGTTGATGATAGGCCCGGGCGTGGGAGATGCCCATGTGACCACAGCCGACAACAAGAATGCGAATGGGGCGGATTGGATTGCTCATAAAGTTAGTAGGGATGATGATAGATGGATAA
Source organism: Verrucomicrobiales bacterium (assembly GCA_031411295.1). GTDB lineage: Bacteria > Verrucomicrobiota > Verrucomicrobiia > Verrucomicrobiales > V1-33 > JAGNEJ01. Next base: position 718 of record JANOAV010000068.1, read on the forward strand.
TTTCGCGGCAGCGTAGCAACTCCCTCGCTGCCGACAAGTTTTCTTCTGCGTGAAATCTTATTTGATGCGCGGCAGCACCTCCGTCTCGATCAACTGGGACATGACCCGCGCGCTGGTGGGGGCCAGATGCACCGTGTCCGTGAAACGCAATGTTTCCTGCCCGGAGCAGTTGCGCAGATCGAACACGGGGATGTCAAACTCCCGTCCCAGCGTCCGCGCGATCAGGATGGAAGGGGCGAAGCGATCCACCGCCGGCCGATTCCGATCCCCGGGCAACATCACAAAGGCCAAGCGAACTTTCCGATCTCGCAGCGTGGTGATCGTCCTGCGCGCTTGCGTTAGATACTTCGCCAACTCCTCATCCTGGGCCTCAGGCGCAGCCTCGGTGGCTGGTAGCGCAGGAAACTGCACCGTCTCCGTCCACGCTACAGCCTCCCCTCCCCCTGTCTCCTGGCCCTTGCGATTGCGCAGGAAATCATAGGCGACATCCACCGGACGCTCCTTGGCGGCCAGGAAAGGCAGCCAGCGGGTTAGTCGCTGGCGCAGCGGACTTTGCGCCTTGAGCACTTCTTTGAACACCTCCGCATAAGCTGGTCGCAACGTATTCACCTCCAGACTGATCGCCTGCGGAAACCTCCCCGCATCCACTAACGCCGCGGCGGCCTCCATGCTGCCACAGCCATCCAAGCCCAGATTCACCGCAGGAATTTTCGTAAAATACTCCCCCAGCAATTTCCCCGACATACTGGAACCAGCCAACACCAAAGTATCGGCGGTCACTTTCTCCCGCTCATCCATGCGGGCCAGATTCGTCATTAAGTTGGAACTGCCGAAGGTGGCATGACGACCCGGCCCACTGATGAACACCAGGTGGAGCCCCAGTAAAATCAAGGCCACCAAGTATTCCGGGCCAGGGCGGAGGATAACGGAGAGGATGGATTTCATGTCACTTAGAATTGGAAATAAAGAAAATTACTGGCGGCCCCGGGATTGGTGATGATGAAATACAACATCACCCCATATGCCAACGCTTCCAAGCCCCGCCCTGTGCGACTGGTGGCGAGTTTCTCCCGCCAACCCGGGCGATAATACCCCCAGCCATGATAGAGTAGAACGGGCAACGAAAAGAGGATGATGGCGTAGGCCAGGCGACCGTTCATCATCTTGCCATACATGCTCCAACCATTATGCCATAAGGCGTGCAGGTAATTTTGCAGATGCGCCAGGTCGGGCATTTTGAAGAGTAGCCACAGAAATGAAGTTAGGCTGAAGGTCAGCAGGATCCGCCCCCATTTCAAAATGGAGCCATTGCGCACCGATGTCTCCTCGGTATTGGCTCCCAAGGCCCGTTCCAGCATCAACAGCGCGCCATGTCCGGCTCCCCACCAGGCGAATTTCCAGGCCGCCCCGTGCCACAGTCCGCCGATAAACATCACCAGAAACAAATTCGCATATGTCCGCGCCACGCCCTTGCGGTTTCCTCCCATCGGGAAATAGAGATAGTCCCGCAACCAATTCGAAAGCGAGATATGCCACCGCCGCCAGAACTCTGTGATGCTGGCCGAGATATAGGGGAAATTGAAGTTGATCGGCAGGCGATAGCCAAACAATCCTGCCAAACCCAGCGCGATCAATGAATACCCGGCAAAGTCGGCAAAAATCTGCATCGAGAATCCAAACAGCAGCAGGAGCAAATCCAACTTGGCCATTTCTTCGTTCACACCGCTGAGCAGATTCGTTTGCTCCACCAAGTTATCCGCCACCACCTGCTTCAGGAAATATCCCACAATTAAATACCGACAGGAGCGTTGCCAGGCGATTTCCTGCGGGTGCCGGGCGCTGATCTGCGGCAGAAATTCCCGCGCTTTCATGATCGGACCGCTAACCAACTGCGGGAAGAAATTGATGTAGAGCGCCAGTTTCCCCAGCCCGGTCAGCATCGAGCCGCCCGCCAATTCATCGCAAAATGGCCGCAACGATTTCTCTTTGCCCCCCGCCCGTGACAGGTCCACCAGAAAGCTCACGGCGTGAAACGTGTAGAACGAGATACCAATCGGCAGGGGGATATCCCGCCACCACGGTTTGGGAGTGATCACCTCCTCTCCCACGATCATATTTCCCACCAGTCCGGCATATTTGAAGACCACGATCAGTCCCAGATTCACCGACAACGCCAGCGCCATGAAGCCGCCACTGACCTCCCCTCCCTGGGCCACGCTGCGCGCGATACACCAGCCCGCCCACGCGTTGAAGCCAATACTGAATCCCAGCAAAATGAGAAGCCGGGGCTCCCCCACCCCATAAAAATACAAACTCGCCACCGCCAGCGCCCCCCATTGCCACACGCCCGGCAAACGCAATGCTCCCGCCGTGTGATACACAGCCAGCAGGATCAGAACGAAGCAAATAAAGGGAAGTTCGGTAAACGACATGTCAGCGCGATTATGCCGTGACCAGCAACTGAGGCAACGGTCATTTTCAGACCAACAAGTCTTTCACCTGTTCAACCACCAGCTAACTTCCACCCAGCAGGGCTTCCGGGGTTAAATTTTCCGGCAAATATCCCAAGGCATTCACCAGATAGTAAACTCCCGCCAGTGCTACGAAAATAGACCCCAAGCGCAAAGCACGCGCGGAGAAGATTTCCCCGCCCTTTTCCCGTCCCCAGGTCATCGCCAGGCTGAGTGGACCCACAATACACAAGTGACCAATCTCCACGCCCACGCAGAACGCCACCACTGCCAGCGCAATGAGTCCCACGCTGAATCCCTGTAAATTTTCCACCAGTGCCCCGGCCAAGCCCAGACCATGCACCAAGCCAAACGCAAACGTCCACAAGTAGCGCCAGCGACTGCGGGCCTGCTGCGGAGCCAGAATATTCTCCAGCGCCACAAACACGATGCTGCCAGCAATCAACGGCTCCACGATCCGCTGCGGCACGTAAACCAACTGATAAGCACTCAGACTCACGGTGATACTATGCGCCAGCGTGAACAGCCCGATGATCTTGAATACATCCCAGAAACTCCGCAAGGCCAACACCAGTGCGGCTGCAAAGAGCAGGTGATCATATCCGGTCAGCACATGATGAATTCCCCCGCGCATGAACTCCCGAGCGCTCGACCAAATGCTGCGGGGTGCAGGTGCAGAGGCCGCGGTTGCTTCGGTCACAGGGGGCGCGAAGTCTGTGGCCACATCAAACGTGCCCTGCGCTGGCAGCATCCCAAAATCCTTGGCCGGCTGCCCGGCCCGGCCAATGCGCGGCACGTAACTGAAGTTGAAGGGCGTGCCGGGCATGTAACTAAACTCCGCCATCATATTCTGCGTCAGCGTGATCCGCTGCGGCGGACTGGCACAAGGATAACGCAGATGGAAGGTGAAGTGAATCCGGTCTGGCGTATCGTTGGCCGAGGGTGCCACTTCATTTTTATCCACCGGAGTGGGCAACCATGAGACTGGTGGCTCTACTTTTACCAGTTCCCCGGTCGCTTCCTGATTATCCACGCTGAGACGAAAATGCGTTTTGAAATAATCCCAATGTTTCGGGGCGGATTCTGTTAGTTGATCCTGATCCAACGGAGTCGCGGCCTCAAATGGCAACCCGGCCGCAGTGCAGATCTCCTTGGCCGAAACATGCACTCGCACCGTAATCTCCTGCTCCGTGTATTCCACCCAGAGCGGATTTTGAAAAATGGAATGCGCCTTACTGCGGAAAGTCAGCAGCAGAAATAAAAGCAACAAATACAGACGGGACCTCATACCGCACTAGGCCTTGCTCATGATCTGGAAGCAAACGAAATCCATCCCCCACCCAACCCGGTTTGCGTTAAGGTGTCGTCCGCACAATGCGGTAAAATTTCTGCGTCGGATTGGCGTTCGTATCCGTCCAGGTGCCGTTCGTGTCGTAGGCCACGGTGGCGGTGGTGGCGTCCGTCCAAGATGCCAGATTGCTTGAGGTTTGCACCTTGTGCATCATGCCGCGCGTTGCCGTCCAGGTCAGCGTAGCCGTGTTGGGGCCAACCACAGCAACATTCGGGCGCATCGACTCCTGGGTAATGGTGCCAGTCCAGTATTTCTCCGCCAGCGCAAACGCCGTTTTGCCAGCGGTGGAGCCAATCACGCGACCATGATAGTCGTCCTCGGAAACGTGGATGCCTCCGAAGCGGCGGGACTGCCCAGCTTGATCTGCGGCATCATAGTAGGAACGCCATTGCAGGGTCACTGGAGCACTGGGTCCCAGATCAATCTGGAGGGAGTTCGCTGCGATGGTATGCTGATGGAGCCCACCAGGGAAATCATTGCTTCCGGTGAACAACGCCAGCGCCTCTGCGGCGGCACGAGAGAAAGTGCTATGTCCCGAGACATAGCCGGGAAATGCTGGCGTGTTGAAAGTCTTGCGCTGGAACGGCAGCCAGTGTTTGCCGAGAACCCAACGAACCGGGCTCGCATGGGTGGCGGGCAGCCCGCTGGTTGCCGGGGGATTGTCCTTGTGCTCCCCGTTCCAGACCCGCACCGCAATCTCTCCCACATGGCCGGCACCAGGATCCTCTTGGCCATATTCCAGATCCCACAGTAAATAATGTTTCCCACCAAAGTCAGCAGTTTCATCCGTAATCACTTCGCAAACGCCATCTTCCAGCGGGATCCCATACGGACTGTAACTATTAGTTAGATCCGGGCGCGACGACTGCCCCTGGGTGCAGAGCCAGCGGATCAGGGTGATGGGACGGGTGCCGGAGTAGTAGCGTTTCAATGACCACGCACAACACGCTGCATCATGCACCGCTCCAGCAAGGCAGAAATACATCTTCACGTCCCACTCCAGATCATCCACTGCAGTGCCGACTCCCCGGATCAATTTCTGCCCTGCGGTTAGTTCATCCGTCACCTCGTTAGCCAGCACATGCCAGTGCCCTGGAGGAGTCTCAGAATGAGGGCCGTCCGCCCAAAATTCAGCGAGACACCGCGTGTAGTCGCCAATTTTTACAACGTTAGGGGCATACGGGGCGTTGGTGGAGGGATTTAATGGATGCCCCGTCCCAGTATCTGCTCCCAGCGGATTATTCCCCACCGCGCCTGGGGAAATGTCCTTGGTGCTCGTCGAATTAAGCACCGAGCCATCTCGGATCACCGCCAACGCTTGCTGCTTGAAACTGGCATCCGAGAGGCTGGCGGCTGCAGGGGTAGATACCTTGGAAGGTCCGTTAAACGGATCCAGCCAAGGCTTCAAGGGGTCTACTCGCGTTAGACTAAACGGCACTGTCGCCAAACTCTGCACCCCCACGAAGCCCTGTTTTCCCGCCTGTGAGATATTTCCGCCTTGATCCACGCTGGTCGCCAGATCAAGCGGTTGCCAAAAGTTAGGATTAGTTCCGACTGGAACCCCGAAGCCGAGCGGTTGATCTGCCGCAAACAACCGATTCGTCCCCTCAACGCTCATCGGCAAATCCCAGTTAGGATTAACGGCTGCTCCATAGGCTTGCGGATAAGCAGTTTGGGAAAAACCATCGCTCGCCCCCCAGTTGAGAATCGCTTGGGCGATCCGTTTGCCCACTTCGGCTGGGGCTGTGCTCGCAGTAACGGCGGCCTGGGCCGTGGCCGTGGCTCCCCCACCATAAAGATTGCCCAGCAGCGTATCAATGGCTGGACTGGTAAAGTTAACCCAACCAGCATAATTCGCGTTAGTGACATCGGTCACCCGAAACCGGGTTCGAATCACGCGGTAGGCCGCATAGCTGATGGCCTCATCCCGGGCCGCGGCAATGTTCCCAGGGAGCGGGCTGATTTTCTCATTGGTCACGTAGCCCACGGCCACCCCATCGTAGGCCGCCCAACTGTCATACATCGCCACCGCCACGTGAAACAAATTGCGGGCATGGGCCGGAGGATTTGGCGAGTTCTTACGAATGGCGTTGAGCAGCGCCTCATTCCACTGCCTCGCCACACTGTTACTGGCCTGCGCGGGCATCAGGCTGCCGCCAAGCAGAACCAACAGCAACGTCAATAGGCGGATTGGGGAGACGCTGTGAACGAGGGGACGATGAGAAGCGAACATATAAAGAAGGGGAAGGAGATTGGGGATTTTCGTGCCGGTTTTTGAGCAGCACATGAACGGATTTTCACCACCGCCCTCCATCTTGCCACCTAAAAGCCATAAAGCGGCTTATTCGCTATGCGAACGGCCCTTTTAGTATGGCGAGAGCCCTCCAGCGCGGACGCATTTTCCGGTCAAGATGAGGCTTCGTCATCGCCAGGCGCGCCGCATTCCTCGCCATGCCCGGCGGCAACACACCCACGCTAGGCTCCAAACTAGGGCCGGCACCAACCAAGCGAAGATCGTCATCCCGCCCGCCGCTCCCGCAGCTACCACCGCATGGCCCTCAGCAGGTTGGCGTGTCAGCGAAAAGAGTAAACTAGCCTCGCCTGTGAGCGGTGCATGGACTCCATGCGATGCCATGCGGGGCAGCGGCAAACCAAATCCTGCCAAAGGGAAACAAACGCCCACCGTTTGAGCCGCCAACGGCCACGCATGATCGAACCGGCCATACGCGCGGGACGCGCCCATCCCGAAAACACTAGCCGAAGTCCCCAAGCCACCGATTACCGGCCCCGCATCGATATTCCCCCCGAACCATGGCTCCTCCCGCGCGGAACCGTTCGGGCTTTCGCGCCACCCTGCGATCCATGCCGAGCGACTCCAAAACCGCTCCTGCCAGCGGCTATACCAAGCAGTGGTCACCTCCGGGCGCCACACATCTGGTCCATTCAGGAGAAACCAAGCCGTGGTGCAGCCGGTCGCGGCATTCGATCTCCCGCTCACCCAATCGCCTGTGAAGCCTGGCAACTGCAAGTTAGGATCCAACCGCTCCGGAGCAAACGCCCGTTCCATTTGCCTCACAAATGGCGCGTGATCCGTTCCCAGAACTCGATCCGCCCTGCGAATGGCTGCGATGGTGGCCGCCACATCCGCAGGATAACATTCCCCAGGATAGTCCGGCAACCAACCGTGAGGCGCAGCCGAGAGTTCTGCCGCCAGCGATTCCACCTGGTCTTGCAGAAACCCACGATGCGTCCTATCACCCGTGAGGCGCGCATGCTCCGTCAGGATTGTCACCACCAGAAATCGATAGAAGATATTCTGCTTCGTCAGATAAAATTCATCGCCCCACATCTTGCGCACCCACAAAGCCTGACGCGCATCCCGCGCCAACCCCGCCGCTGCTGCAAGAGCCGCCCGCGCCCGCGCCGCCGGGGATACCCGCCCCGACTGCGCGCCCCCTTCTGCCTCCCAACCATCCTGCAATGCGGACATCCCCCGCATATAAAATGCCGTGCTAAACAACGGCCATTCGGTAGCCGCAATTTCCTGCGCCGAATCCTCCACTTGAGCCTCCGGACGCAGCCGATCCTCCGCCCAGTCCGCAAACCGATCACTCAACCCCGGATACACGTCCCAAGCCAGACGCGGAATCCCCGGTTGACGCAATGCCGGATCCGTCAGCCACCAAGCCATCTTCCACGACGGCCACACACAGCCATACAGACAAAACGCGCACCATAGCAACGCCCCGCAGCGCGCCCAGCTGAAAAATCGAAACGGAGAAACAATTTGGTTCATAGATTATACTTTGTGACACAAAGCGTCTGTGCAAGTTCAAAAATAACGCCATGAGTGCCCCCGCGATGATTAACGCAGGACCCGGCCCGCCATGCCTCCAGCCATGAGATCGCTGATTTCCTCTCGCGTGCTGAAATTGAAATCGCCCTCAATGGAATGAGCCAGGCATCCGGCCGCGGTCGCAAATTGAATGGCCATCGATGGATCCTGCAGCTCGGGAGTCGTGAGCGCAAAGAGCAGGCCAGCCGTGAAGGCATCGCCAGCGCCCAAGCGATCCACCACGTGGGCGATGGCATAGTGCACGGCCTGCTTGGGTGCATGATGAATTTCGTTGCGCGCGTGCTCATAGAGCAGGCCGCCGAAATTTTGGTGGGTGGCGGAGCTACCGTCGCGCAGTGTCAACGCTACTCGCTGCAGGCGGGGGAATCGCTCTACGAGCAAGCGCGCCAACGCTTCCGGCGGAGTGGAATCACTCACGTGAAGCAGCGCGATCAAATCCTCCATGCCACCGACGAATAAGTCCACTGAGGGCAGCAGCTCGCGCATGGTGCGCATCGCTAGTTCTCGGGGAGCTTGCGTTGGATCCCATTGCCAGAGTTTGCTGCGGTAATTCATGTCCAGCGCCACCTGCAGTCCTCGATGCGTGGCGGCCTGCAGCGCGCTGCGAGTCACCGTCGCGGCATTTTGCGAGAGAGCCGGCGTGATCCCGGAAATGACGAACCACTCCGCGCCTGACAGGATGGCATCCCAATCGTAAGCCTCGGGCGGAGTGATGGCAATGGAAGCCCCCTCCCGATCATAAATTACATTTCCTGGTCGTTGGTTCACTCCGGACTCCACGAAATACAGCCCCAAGCGTCCTTCGTCAGTTCGCAAAATATGACTGGTGTCCACTCCCAGGGACCGCAAGTTCGCGATACAGGCATCCGCCACAGCATGTTTCGGCAAAGCCGTCACCAATGCTGCCTCCCCGCCCAGATAAGCGATGGAAGCAGCAATCGAGGCCTCGGCTCCAGCAAACGTTACCTTCAGCATTCCCGGCATTGCCTGCTGGAAGCGCTGATAGCCGGGCGTCATTAACCGCCCCATGATCTCACCGAAAGTTACTATGCGGCTCATCCTCCACCAAGACCAGCATTGGCCGAAAATGCAACCGGGCGCGGGGCGTAAAAAGAATCCAGAAAGTAGTCATCATCGCTCCGCGTGATGACCTGCACGACTCTTCCCGCCCCAGCTCATAGCAAATGCAGTTTGAGCCCACCTCCGCCATCGGACGGTTCATGACTCCGCGCCTTTGCCACAAAACTCATTGGCAACCGGAGGCCTTGGTGCTAATCCAAGCATTCAACTCTAAATCCACCATGACCCACGAAGCCCGTTTTGCCGCCCTCTCCCTCGAACTCCCTTCCGCCCCCAAGCCCGTTGCGGTTTATCGACCAGTGGTGGTGGTGCAGGGGATTGCTTATGTTTCTGGCCACGGTCCGCTGTGTGTCGATGGCACGCTGATTAAAGGTCGCGTGGGTAGCGAACTAACATTGGAAGAAGGATACGCGGCCGCCCGTCAAGTGGGGCTGGCGCTGCTGGCTACGGTGCGATCCCATTTCGGCAGTCTGGATGCGATCAAGCGGGTGGTGAAAGTGCTGGGCATGGTGAACTCCGCGCCAGATTTCTTGGATCATCCAAAAGTGATCAACGGCTGCAGCGAACTGTTCGCGCAAGTCTTTGGCGACGAATGCGGCATCGGGGCCCGCAGCGCAGTGGGCATGGGGCCGTTGCCGGGAAATATTGCGGTGGAGATTGAGGTCATTTTTGAATTGGCCTAAATCCTCCTCATGCCCCCGACCCCAACCAATCTTCTCCTGCTGGCAGTCGGCGCCATTTTGGTGCTGGTGTTGCTCGTAACATGGCGGAAGTGGAATGCGTTTCTGGCCCTCTTCGTGGCCTCACTGGTCGTCGGCGTGGGTGGGGGATTGGGTCCCATCCTAACGCTCAAACATTTTCAAGACGGCCTGGGAGCAACGATGGCAGGCATTGCGGCGGTAATTGCGCTGGGTGCCATGCTGGGGAAATTGCTGGCTGAGTCAGGCGCGGCGCAAGTGCTGGCCGAGCGGTTCAGCAGGTTCTTCGGGCCGCAGCGGGTCGGATGGTGCGTGGCTGCCTTGGCGGTTTCGGTTGGCTTGGTGACTTGGTTTGCGGTGGGGTTGTTACTGCTGCTTCCGGTGCTGGTGAATTTGTCTCGGGAAACGAAACGTCCGTTTCTCTTGTTAGCAATCCCGCTGTTGTCGTTTCTGTCCGTGATGCACGGGCTCATGCCGCCGCACCCGGGACCCGTTGCGGCCATTGCCGCGCTGGGTGCTAACACGGGTGCCGTGCTTGGATATGGCTTCCTGATCGGCTTGCCCACGGCTGCGGTGGCGGGGCCGTTTTTTGCGCGCTTAGCCGTGCGCCATGTCTCTGCGGATGCTCCGGTGCTGACGGTTGATAGTAGAGTGCAGCGTCCGCTGCCATCATTTGCGATGACGTTGTTCTTAGTGTGTCTGCCGATTGGTCTTATGTTACTAGCCACCGCAGCGGAGTTAGTCTTTCCGGCGGAGCATCAAGCGCGTATCATCCTAACGTCGCTGGGCCATCCAGTATTCGCGCTGACGGTGGCGGTGCTGGCGGCCTCCGTGATGTTTCGGAAAGCCTGTGGATTCTCCCGTGGGGAAATTTTAAAATTCACCGAGCAAAGCATCAGTGGCATTGGTATGACGCTGCTGGTGGTGGCAGGTGGTGGTGGTTTTGCCCGCGTGCTGCGAGAGGCCAAGGTGGCGGATGCGTTGGGTCAGTTGGCAGGTGAGCTTCATTTGCCGCCGCTGCTTTATGCCTGGATGGTGGCTGCGTTTATCCGCGTGGCCACGGGATCGGCCACGGTGGCCATCACCACGGCCGCTGGAATCATGGGGCCGTTGTTGGCCGCAAATCCCTTGGTGAATCGGGAAATGTTGGTGCTCTCCATTGGTTGTGGCTCGTTGTTTCTCTCACACCTAAATGACGGGGGATTCTGGATCGTCAAGGAAAGCCTGGGACTCACCGTGGGACAGACGCTGCGCACTTGGACGATCACCGAAACCCTGATTGGCCTCATCGGCTTGGTGCTGGTGCTGCTGCTCAATGCCTTTCTCTAAATATTCACTAACTCATGCAGCCTCCGTTCATTATTGATGTCCATTTGGATCTGTCACTCAATGCCATTGAGTGGAATCGCGACCTTCGCCTGTCCTTGCAGGCAGTCCGACGGACCGAAACGCATTGTCAGGATAAACCTGGCCGTGGTCGGGGAACCGTCACGTTGCCTGAAATGCGTCGGGCGAGAATTGGTCTTTGTGTCGCCACGCAACTAGCCAGACTGGAACACGATGCCTACAGCCCCATCTTCGGTTGGCGTTCATCCCATCAAGCCTGGGCCATGACGCAGGCACAGTTGGCCTGGTATCGCGCCATGGAAGAGGCTGGGGAAATGGTGCAAATCCGTGATGCGACAGCCTTGGAGCGACATCTCGCGCTGTGGCAGGCGGCAGATGACGCCACCTCCGCAACCTTGCCCATCGGCTATATTTTAAGTTTGGAAGGGGCGGATTCACTCATCACCATCGGCCATCTAGAACGCGCTTGGCAGGACGGATTGCGAGCCATTGGCCCCGCCCATTACGGCCCGGGCGTCTATGCCCAGGGGACGGATTCGGTGGGCGGATTTCCTGCGTGTGGGCTGGAACTGCTGCGTGAGTGTGATCGGCTAGGGATGATCCTGGATGTCACCCACCTGAGCGACGATTGTTTCTGGCAAGCTCTGGATCTCTACTCGGGCCCGGTCTGGGCTAGCCACCACAACGCCCGCACGCTGGTGCCACATCAGCGTCAATTGAGCGACGAAATGTTTCTGGCCCTGACGGCCCGAGGCGCGGTGGTGGGACTGGCGCTGGACGCTTGGATGATGGTCCCAGGCTGGCAGCGTGGGGTAACCACTCCACAGTCTGCGAACCTCCATTTATCCAAGCTCGTGGAACACTTGGATCACTATTGCCAGTTGGCAGGAAATGCTAATCACGTTGGACTGGGAACAGATCTGGACGGCTGCTTCGGCACGGAGCAAACGCCGCAAGACTTGGATTCCATCGCGGACCTGCAAAAACTCCCTGCCATGCTAGAAGCTCGAGGCTATTCCGAGCAGGACATCGCAGGCGTGCTCCACGGAAATTTTCTGCGGCAGCTACGGCAAGCTTGTGTTGGAGCTGTTAGTTAGAGTTGTATGTTTTTCTCTGGTGCGCACGGTTTTAGAATTTGCCCCAGCTCGTAATTCGTGGCATGGTGCAACTCATGAGTGTCATGGAATTAGAGAAAGAGGCCGAATTGCTCACCGTCGAGCAGTTAGAGGAGTTGCGCTCAAAAGTAGAAATGGTGGCCAGGCGAAAGCAAAAGCTCGCATTGCTGGAGGCTCGGGATTTTGCCGCCTCGCAGGCGCGGGAGGGCAAGCCAGCAGTAATTATGAGCCAGCCATTGGAGAACGTTTCGCCTAAGTTAAATCACGAGAACGCGATGGACCACGTATTCACTAAGTTCCCTGAGACACTGCGTTTGCTGGCTCAATAGGTCATGACGCTTAGGTCCCATGCCTGATAAGACACAGCGCACTTGGTTGTGGGTGGCAAACATGCGATGGGACTTACATTGGATGTCGCTTACCCCCCGAGCGACTTCTGTGTTGCCCACGCTGGCAGAGCTTTGCATATCGCTTAACCCTGCGACCTCCAACTCCCTGCCATCACATGGTTGGCGAATCTGCCAAACTGGAACCATTCAGGTTTAGCTCCGTGGGCGCGTGGTTTTGGTGGCTTCGGATCCTTTTCGCCTTCCAGCAATTTCAATTCAGGCGCTAGTCGTTCCCAGTGTGCCATGCGGGTGCCATTTACGACATCGGGTCCCGTTAAATAAAGCACATCATCGTCAGATAAATGTTCCAAATTGACTCGACTGGTGCGTCTGATGACTTCCTCCAGCACTTCTGCAAGGAACCAATGCCCCCCACAGGCCCCAAAGGCGTAGTTTCCCATCTGCACAAGCTCCCACGGAGCCTTGGCCACCCGCTTGTGTCGATACCGGAAACCTTCCTCCGCCATGGTCCATTCCCACGGGAAAACAATATTCTCCGAGACTAGCGGATCGAGCGGTTCGTGGAAATACACATCAGTATCGCAGTAGAAGCCGCCGTATTCATACACTGCCAGCAGCCGAAACAAATCCGCCTTCAGGACTGGCTTCGGCAATGCCTTGTAGAGCGGCAAGAAATCAGGATGGAGCGATTTTACGAAATTTAAGCAACCCGCGTCATCGAAGAACATTACCTCCCAATCAGGATGTAATTTCAAGAGACTGGCGCGACAGGACTTGTCCATCGTGGACAGGTGACGAAGCGAGCGATTGGTTTGTATTAAGCGTTTTGGTATCATGGAATACGGGGAGATTTCAAGCGAACCGCCATTGAAGTTTGGATGGAGTCGTTGTGCTTACTCGGGCTTTAGATTGCTCCAAAGACCATGTTAGTTGACCCGGCAAAGATGATTCGGTTGGGGATACAGATTTTATCTTCCTCAGCCACCCAGAGGCCTGGACGCGCCCTATCATTCCGAAGTGAGGGCCGAATTGCAGGTATTGCTGCAATGGTAGTTGGCGGTGTTTTGGTTGGTTAGGACGGCCAGCCAACGGTTTTGCAAACCCCTCCGCCACTTCCTTTGCGTGGACTCTGCGCCAAGCACGGCCATACCCCACACAGTCGGATTTTGCCCAAGCTGGCTTCGCGAATAATTCCGCCCCGGGCAGCGGATTAGCTCTACCACTGAGTAAAATGAAGTTTTGATGGTTTCCAAGTTTCATTCCCTGTTCCAGCAGAATGGGAGTCAGAAGATCAGGATTTTGAAAGGAGGCCTGATCCATGGGGATCTGCGCTGTGTGTTGCCTCCATGGCTGTGGTGCCTTGCCCAGATCTGCCTCCGACACCCACGCCAGACAGAACAGCACTTCCTGATCTGCTGGGAAGTTCCAATGTTGCCAATGCTGGTGCAAGTATTGCAACGACTGTGGCAGCACGGGAACGATGATCAATGTGTTATCACGAACCGGAATTGTCTCCACTGTGGATGGTTTCAGTGCCGCAGTCTTGGGATCTGGCCCGCAGCAGGCTCCTGCGATGGAACCAAAATTCACCACCTCGCTGCGCGGATTTGCCCACGTAACATACTCAACATCCAAAGGCAGGAATTTCGACATCCCACCTGCTGGAATGAAACTGAGCACTCCCTTCTTTGAAATTCGCGGATACACCGCCGCCTGAAGGAACCATTCATCAAATCCATAATCCGGCCAACGTGTTCCGTAAATTTCTCGTGGACCGCAGCCTGCTGGATGGCAGATCGTTTCAATGAGTCCCTTGGTGGTATTCCAGTGGAGCGCTTCCATCAGCAGTCGCGCTGGCAAAGGAGAAACGGAGCCGAACTGACATCCCAGAATCGGACGATAGGTTACGGATTGCTTATCTGCTCCACGCGCCAGCAGCGGTTCGTCCGGCAGCCATGGCACGCGCCACATTCCCAAACCGGATCGTGCCATCGTATCCGTGCGATCCAAATCAGCCAGAATGTCAGGTGCACGGTCAGAGTCCGTAAATGTCACCATCGTTGACTTGTCCTCTAATGCTAGGAACCGCCAGAGCGCACCGGGGTTATGACTTATGGACGGGCTATTCATCAGCCGGACTTCACAGCCCACTTTAACCAGATCCGCCACGAGGAATTCCATATCAGAGGCCAGATAGACGCGGAAGCTGGCGTCCTTGCGTTCCTTGGCCACCAGCTTTGCCGCCTCCAGTAATGGCTTCACGTAGTGATCCCACGGTTCCACGCGGAAATGGATTCCCGCCGCTCCGGGATTTTTCAGGAGCCACTTCGTGGGCTTTGGCAGCGGTGCATCTTCTGCATGCGTGTTCTTCCAGAAGAGGGAAACACAGACGGTATGGCGTGTCTCCCGAGGATTGATGATTCGTTCCACCCCCAGCCAATGTTCATACTGTGCCTTTTCCTGCTTGGTCACTCCAGCGCGATACGCTTTGACCATCTCGTCAGTTAGCATTGGGAATACATGGGTCCAACTCATTTTTGATTGGTGATTAAGTTAATAAGTGAATTCGAAAATTTGGGAAGTGAGGCTCGTTTTGTGCTCTTGTGTTCTTTGTTGCTAAGCTTTCTTCAACGCTGTCACACGATGCGTTGGCTGTGGCTTACCGGGGCGGAATGCGACCTTGTCCAGCCAAGTGAATTTGAGCCCGCGCCTCGCAGTATTTAGGTGGCGTGTCACTACTTCATCCATCCACGCGGGATCTGCTTCCGCCCGCAGATTCACCAGTAGGTCTGCCTCTGAAAATGTTCCCTCCATCCGCCGGGAAAGTTCCGCCGCATCCCCATTCCTAACGGCGTTGACGACCGCCAACGTGGCACGGGCGTCCCGCCCGTTAGCCTTGGAACGTCCTTCCATGACTCTAGCGCCAACTCTCTCTGGCAGTTCTTGGCTTATGGGCGGGACGCCCATGCCACATTCAAGGCTCATCTTGAAATGCGCCAACTCCGCCCCGCCTGCTTCTAACTCCTGCTGAATCTCTCCTGCTAGTTTCAACAGCAGCGCATTTCCATCCACAGCGCTTCCACTCACCTCCACCCGCAGCTTGGCATTGAACCATCCCATCAGCGCCTCACCTATTGCATAGCGTTCATAGTCCACATCCATCAGCGCTTTGGGCTGAGTTTCCTCCTCCAGCAGTAAATCCAGCCATGCCTCACAGCCTTCACCAGATCGGGCAGAAATGGAGAGCACGCGCTTCCCTGGCCAATCCTGAGCCAACCGTGTCAGCAGCTTTTCCTGCTGGGCTGGCTTTAGTAAATCCAGCTTGTTCACAACCAGCAGTTCCGCCTCCTCCAGTTGCTTGAGGTAAATGTATGCCACGTCCTTGGAAAATGAGTTCCCCGCCGCCCGCCCCGTCCCAAAGTAATGCCCCCAAGCCCGCTTCGCATCAATCACCACAGACATCGGTGCCCGCCGAAACGTCTGACCATAATTTTGTTCCAGCGGCAGCAACACCGTGGCAACCAAATCCGTGCAGCTCCCCACAGGCTCCGCAATAAACACATCCGGCTTGTCCTCACTGGCCTGCATCTCCTTCAGCGCCCCCGCCAACTCATCCGCCCGGCAACAAAAACACCCACCCGTAATCTCCCTAACCATCGGCTTCTCGCCAGCATCCCTCGAACTCGTTTGCGTATCCACTAACCCCGTCCCCTGATCATTCGTTATCAACCCCACTCGCTTCCCTCGCCCCCGCAACAGCCGCGTTAGCACCCCCAGACAAGTCGTTTTCCCAGAACCCAGAAAGCCACCGATTAACAGAAAGGTTCGGCCACCCGAGCGGGATGGAGTGAATACTGGCGCTTTCTTGCGAGAGTCTGGAAAATGTGAGGGAGGCATAAATAACCTCTTGCATACTCTCTCTCTCTCTGCAAGAATTGTGCTACACCGAGGGCGAAAATCTTTGCCCCAGTGCTTCCTTCAACTTCAAGTCTAACTTCTAACGCTCTGAATTCATGAAACGCCGCGCTTTTATAAAGGAAACTTCACTCACCTCGGTATCTGCACTGTTTTTTTCTAGCCTCATTGACTCCTCGGAAGCTTTACCTCCGTCACCGAGGAGGTGGTGGTCTTCATGTCGCAAGGCTGACGGATTAGCGGGTCAGTGCCTTATTGCTAGAAACTCTAGCGGCGGAGAACTAGCACTTCAAAAGTGTTACGTCTACTGTGACGGTGATTATATGCAGGGTTATTGCCCGAAACCAGGATTGCCCAATGCTGGGGTGGTAGAAGCCTGTGCAACCGCTTTATGAGTTTAAATTTTATGAAGAATGCCGTTATTGCTGGTTTGGTTTTCTTTATCCTCCTAATCAGTTACATCTCCTACAAACCGACCCCGACGGATCTTAAACTGCCAAATCCAATTATTACATCTTCCATCGTTCCCAAAAATAAATCAGCATTTGTTGACCAAAGGTTATCAGCAATCCGCAAACAGTATACATCGCCAAGTTTTGAGGAGCTTGAAGGTTATCTAAACTCGTCTGGACGGACAGCGCCTGCCTTGACTGCTGTTTACTTTATGACTGGTGATCGTCGTGCCCTTGATGAGTTGAGGACACTGAAAAATGACACGGTAGCACGCACGACATTATTGATTGCCCCTGGCACTACAGCACAAGATAGATTGCGGTTATCAGAGTCTTTGATTCTGGATGACCCTGAAAACGCTCTTGGTTATATTCTTGGAGCGAAAGCGTCGCAAGATTTAAATAGAAATGACAAAGCCGCTGACCTTGTTGCCCAAGCGATGAGAAAAACCTCATTAAAGACATACGAACTGGAAATCACACTGGAAGCGCGGGCTGCATGGAAAACTCTTGGGCATGATCCAATCAGCGCAACTATGGCAAGTTATGCAGCCGGTTCACCGGTGCAATATATCAGCGATCCAATACTAGACGTCGCTAAGCAAACTTGGAGGAACACAACGCAGGATGGTTCCGACGACGCAAAAATAAATGCAGCGACAAATATGTTGCGCTTTGCCTCATTTTTCAATGGAGTTCCAAGCCAACAATCTCCGTTTTGGATTAGTAATGGTCAAATGCTACAAGCTGACTTACTGAAACAACTACCACCAGAAATTCCTTACGGGGACGGCGGTGAAACAGTCGGGATGAGATTAAAAGCAATTCGAACGAAGCAATACGAACAGAATGATTTGGTTAAATCAGCCATGTCGAAGTTAAGTGAATGTCATCCTTCTCTGGTTGATGATTATTTCAATAGAGTTGATCATTTTGGCGAACATGAAGCCGCCAAATGGCTGATGCAACATAAATAACTTCCGTAACACCCGTGCTATTGGGCCCAGGCTGCATTGTCATCCCCTCCAGTGCGCACCAGTTTAACACGAAAGCGGTTTATTAGTGGGCACCTCTAATGACCTCGTTATTTCCAAGGGGGCTCGGTTCAAAATGGTGGAAAACAGCCCGATTTCTGTGTTTTTAGAGGTGCCCTAGTCTATGTATGAGCTAAACGAGTGCGTTACATCCATTAAAATAGCAATTTACTACCAATTTTACCACACCCATGATTTCCTTCGATAAAATGATTACAGTTACATGGAGAGTCTGTATTAACCTAAAACATCGAATAGACCGACGGGAACAGGCATGGAAACAATTTGCGCACCATGACTTGAAAGTAGAGCACGTTGCAGCAATCGACGCTAAGCACGCCCGGAACGCGCATGGCTATGCTCGGCCTGGATTGTATGCCCTAGCGTTGACTGATAGGCTGATTTTGCGGGAGGCGAAGCGCAAGGACGCTCCAGCCGTGTTGATATTCGAGGATGATGTAGTCCTGCATCCTGAGTTTCATGAAAGGATGAAGTTGCTTGAATTGCCTGAAGATTGGGGATTGCTTTATCTTGGGTGCACGCACTACCATCGTCCGGAAATTGTTGGACCGGGCTTGGTTAAACTAGGCTGGGCCCTAGATACCCACGCTGTGTTAGTGAATGCACGCTACTACGATGTTGTTCGCAGATTGCTAGCGGGCAGGCGGAATTTCGAGAAAGTTCACTTTGCTGCTCCAGATGTCCTGCTGGCGAGCATTCAAGAACAAATTCCCAGCTACGCAGCGTTCCCAAACTTAGCCTGGCAGGCGGAGGGCTACTCAGACATTGAAGCAACGATGCGAGGGAATTATTTTCCCACAGGCGAACAACGACTCTCCCCGGAGATCGTTGCAGGACTGGAGGCCGATATGCGACAGCGGTATCCGCATTACGCGGAGATTTGCCGTGCCACACTTCCCGCACGAGAGGCCAGCATCCCCAAGGTCATCCACCAAACGTGGAAGACGAGGGAAATAGAGGCACCTTTTCGACAAGCATGGGTGGACTCATGGCAGGAATTGAATCCTGATTGGGATTATCGGCTGTGGACTGATGAGGATCTGGAGGAATTCATCCGCACAGAGTTCCCGAGTTTTCTGGCAACCTATCTCTCATACGATGTGGCGATTAAGAAGGTAGATGCAGCCCGTTATTTGATTCTAAAACGGCTCGGCGGCGTCTTTGTTGATCTGGATTTTATCTGCCTGCGCCCATTGGAAGCCTTGTTGGAGAAGGAGTTCATCCTCTTCGGTCAGCAGTTTGATAATCCCAGAGCACCAGGGGCCATCTGCAACGCCTTCATGGCCAGCGCACCAGATCACCCGTTCTGGGATGGAATAGAGGCAGCGCTGACAGCAACCCGGAATTACCCGATCTTAGAGGCGGCAGGACCAGATTTTCTTACGCAGAGATTCATCGCCAGCCAAATGTTTCTGGAACCGGGGATGATGCCGACGATCCTGCCTCCATTTTATCTCTATCCGCTCGTCTGGGATGATGCTAGGAAATATGATCTGCGGCAGCAAAGCCGCCAGGAAATGGCTGATCAATTCCCTGCCGCATTCGCCATCACCCTCTGGACTGGAACTTGGATGGGGGAAATGCCATGAGATGCGAACTGCTGGTGAGCACTCTGGATGCCCTGCTGCATGTGACCTGTGGCCCAAGTGGGGAGGATGCCGAGGTGGCCGTGCTGCAGCGGGGACAAGGGGTGTATTTCGGACTGACACGGGGGACCGAAGGGATTTATGCAGTGGCCAGAAATTATTCTCTGGAGGAGAAGAAGGGGAACCCACGCGGCGGCATTAATCAGATTCTGCATTTCTCGTGGGATGGAATAAAAATCGGTCCGTCTGAGTTTGTGACACATTTTGGTCCTGTGGCAGATTTGCATCAGATTCGTTTTGAAGATGGTTATATTTGGCTGGTAAGCACGAGGAAACCCCACTTGGTGGTATTTGAGGCTCGCAAGCCTGAGAATAAGCGGCAGATGAATTTGACCTCTTTTGTGCCTCACCATTTGCATCATCCGCCGAAGCCAAATCATCATGGAGACATCTGGCATTTTAACTCCCTGCAATTCGAAGGCAACTCGCTCCACATTCTGGCTCACAATTGGGACTACGGTGCCTTTGCCTTGGAATTTCACAAGGCTGCCCCCACAGACTTCTTTCGTGCTCCGAAGCTACTAAGAGTGACGGAAGGGCTTGGGATGATGAGTCATGACATTTATGCAGCAGAAGATGGTCTGTGGGTATTGGATAGCGGTGGAGGCAACCTGCTGAGGCGTCAGAACGTAAATGGTGAGAGCATTCCTCTGGCACTGGGGCAAATACCTGCTCCATTTCCACGTGGTTTGGCTGCCGATGCTGAAAGATTCTTCATCGGCTGCGGGACCGTGCAGGCTCAGCGGGAACTTAGAGGCCAGGGCGAAAGTTGTGTGTTGGTAATGGACCGCAAATCCAAAGCCTGCCTCGGCCAGATTTGGTTGGGAGCAGTGGGTGACGTCTGTGACCTACTGTTGCTTGAGCCACGCGATTTGACGGATTAATGGTGCGAGGAGGGATAGTGATCGCCTCCACTTTCCGTTTGCCCCCGGCGCAAGCGGGCGGTTTATAAACGGCATGTGTGGCATATTTGGATTTTCTGGATTCGAGGAACCTGGGCTGTTGGAAAAGATGGCCCGGACCATGAAGCATCGTGGACCGGACGGGGAGGGCTTTTACAATACGCCCGGCTTCAGCATGGGCATGGTGCGCCTGAGCATTATCGATCTCACGGGTGGTTGGCAGCCGATTTACAATGAGGACCGGTCGTGCGCCATCATTCTGAATGGTGAAATTTACAACTACAAGGAACTGCGTGTGGAACTGCTTGCCAAGGGACATCAATTCAGCACGCAGAGTGACACCGAGGTGATTCTCCATGGGTATGAGGAATGGGGCATCGAAGGCGTGTTAGGCAAACTCAACGGGATGTTTGCGTTCTGTCTACGGGACGAACGGAAAAAGGAATTCTTCATTGCACGGGATCGCACGGGCCAGAAGCCGCTATATTGGACGCGGGAAAATGGACGTTTCCTGTTTGCCAGCGAAGCGAAGTCGATCCTCCAGAGCCAGCATGTCTCCGCGCAGCCTAACGTAGCAGCCATCGATGCCTATCTGGGCCTGCGCAATGTGCCGGAGCCGCAGACGATGTTTGCCGGGATCAATAAGCTGCGCACCGCTCACTACATGCATCACAAGGCGGATGGCAGCATGGACATCAAGCGCTACTGGGACATTCAGCTCAGCGATGGGAAATCGTATCGCTCTGATGGCGAGTATTATGAGGAACTCAAGGAACTGTGGGACGATGCCATTTCCCTGCACATGCGCAGTGATGTGCCTGTGGGTGCTTACCTGAGCGGGGGCGTTGATTCCAGTCTGGTGGTGGCGGACATGATGAAGCACAGCAGCAACGTGAACACCTACAGTGTGGGCTTCGGTTCCCCGCAGGATGAAACGAAAGATGCCGCAGAGACCGCTAAATTTCTCGGCACCAATCACCATGAAATCATCTGTGAAGCGGGCGATTTCAACCTGCTGCGGAAGATCGTGTGGCACATGGATCGTCCCGTGGGCGATGCGCTCATCATTGCGTTCTACAAGCTGGCGGAAGGTGCCAGTAAGGATTTGAAGGTGGTGTTAGGGGGAGAGGGCGCGGATGAAATTTTCGCTGGCTACTCTTTCCAGAAAGTCATCGCCAAGGTGGAAGGTTTCAAAAACAAGTTCGGAGGATTCGCCCTGACGCATCTGGCGGCTAATGGCTTTGCGGCTACGCCCCATTGGTTGCTGAACAAGTTCTTCGAGTTCCCGGCCGACCTTGGCAGCCAAGGGAAAAAGCGTGTGGTGGATTTCCTGCGGAACTATTCCAAGCGCGACATCATGAAGAACTTCGTGGCGCTGCGCACGCTCTGGGCGCAGGACGAACGACGCGATGTTTACTCCGCGGAGTTCAAGCATCTGGCAGGAGAATCCTGGATTCCGCCTGTGCGCGATACCAACGGCCCGTTTCTGGATCAGTTGCTGAAAATCCAATTCGACGAATGGCTGCAAGACTGGGCGCTGATTCGGCAGGACAAGAACACCATGGCGCATTCGTTAGAGTATCGCCTGCCATTTCTCGACCACCGCCTCATCGAACTCGCTTTCCGCATGCCGCCGCATCTCAAGGTTAGGGGAAATGAAGACAAGTGGATCGAGCGTCGCTTGGCCGATGAAGCCTTCGCCAAAATGCCACGCAATCGACCCGGACATCGTCCCAAGATTCCGTTCTTCCTGCCGCTGGATTTCTTCTTCGAGCATCCTGAGTTCAAAGCGCTGGTGGCGGATACCCTCAGCGAAACATCGCTCAAGAAACGCGGCTACTTCGATCCCAAGCGCGTGAAATGGCTCATCGGCAAAATGGAAACACGCGAGTTCGTTTATCTCAAGCAGGTCATGAGTCTGGTAATCTTGGAACTGTGGCACCGGGTATTTATTGATGGGGAAGGGGCGTAGCATCCAAGGATAAACAGGGGGACGAATAGCCGCTCCCAGGCTCTAACTGGAATATTAAAACTGGCTCGACAATGGTGCCCCAGTGCGATACAGTTTAACCATGTCCCGCTCAAGAACGCAGATTTTAATTTTAAAGGAATTCATATTCCGTAATTATTATATCCAAGGGCGATTCATCACCATAGAAATCACGTTTAAATTGGAGCAACCTTTGTCTCAGATCTCCCGGGTTATACCCTTTTGGAATACGGATTGTCAAGAATACGTTCTGCTGCGGGGAATGGCATGAGCTTTTCAATGGCCGTTTTCATCGTGTTGAACGGGGCCGCCGCATTCGTAGATCTCACTTGGACCAATCAGATCCCGTTTCCGGCGGGCCGATTTGGAGGCTGTGGCTTGCTACTGTGCTTCGGTGGGACGCGGTTAGGCGTTTTCCATTGGCACCGGATGCCAAGGGTTGCGGCCAGTTCTTCGGGGAGCCGGAGGAACGGAAATCGTTCTCTGCTAGGCGAGAATATCTGCGACCACCTGGCCATCGGCCACGATTTCGATGGGGCGGTCTCCCGGAGCCATGAGTTCCTTATCGGAGTTGATTCCGAGTTGGTTATAGACGGTGCAGGCCAGATCGGAGACCGTGAGCGGATCGTTCTCGGGTTCTGCGCCCAAGGCATCGGAGGAGCCGTGGACGTAGCCCTTCTTCACGCCGCCGCCCGCCAGTAGCACACTGAAGACTTTGGGCCAGTGATCCCGACCGCCGGTGGCGTTGATTTTGGGCGTGCGGCCGAATTCGGAACTGACCATGACGAGGGTGCTGTCCAGCAGACCGCGTTCCTCAAGGTCGATAATGAGGCGCGCCAGGGCTTGGTCGATTGGTGGGGCGTTGTTGGCCATTTGATCCTTGATGTTGTCATGGTGATCCCATCCGCCGTAGGTCACGGAGACGAAACGCACCCCGCTCTCCACTAACCGACGCGCCATGAGCAGTCGCTGGCCAGCCGGATTGCGGCCATAGGCATCCCGCACCTCTGGCTTTTCGGCTCCGATGTTGAACGCTTCCCGGGCCTCCGGGCTGGAAATCAGTTTGTAGGCATCCTGATAGAAAGTATCCATCGCGGTGATTTTATCGCTCTTCTCGGTGGCCTTGAAGTGATCGTCCACGGAAGTGAGGATGCTGCGACGACGGTTGAAGCGGACGTCCGTGATTCCGCCGGGCAGGCTGAGATCCTGCACCTTGAAACCACCGTCCGCCGGATCGCTACCGAGACTGAAGGGACCATAGGCGGTGCTGAGGTAGCCACTGCCCGCAAACTCATTGGGCACGGAGGGAATGCAGACATACGGTGGCAGACTCTTGCGGGTGCCGAACTCATGGCTGACCACGGAGCCGATACTGGGATAGGACAAAGCCGGGCTGGGGCGATAACCGGTAAACATATTGTGGGTGCCGCGTTCATGCGCTGCTTCCCCGTGCGTCATGCCCCGGCAGATCGTCATTTTGTTGGCGATGCCCGCGCAGTTTTTCCAGAGTTCGCCAAACTGCACGCCATCCAGCTTGGTATTGATGGGATTATACGGGCCACGATACTCGCTGGGGGCCAGCGGCTTGGGATCGAAGGATTCCTGATGCGCCATCCCGCCGGGCAGGAAGATATGAATTACGCTCTTGGCCTTGCCTTCCTTGGACTCGTAAAATTTCTGATCCGCCCGGGCTTTCATTCCGAAATAATCCCCCAAGGACAAGCCGAGGCCGCTGATGAGACCGACTTGCATGAACCCCCGACGCGAATGGCTGCCGAGGCTGAAAGGTTGGACGGGACGATGGATCATAATCGAAAGGTGGGGAAATAGGTTGGGGCAACATCGACCTCCAATCCGGAAAGTCAAATTCGACCATTTCCGCCTGCGCGGGAGAAATCATCCACTTCCACCACGGGAAGCTGGCTTCGCCAAAGACAGGAAATCAAAGCGATTTAAGTAGTCATGGGCTTTAGCCCGTAGGCATGTCCCGGCTGGATTCAGGCGCCAGATTCACGGGGAGGTTTCGACGGGCTGAAGCCCTGGACTACGGTGGCTTTTCGCAGCCACCCTTAGGATCGTTTGCGGCGGCCCAGCAGCGTGCCCAAGGCCAGCGCAACGCATCCCAGAGAGCTGGCTTCCGGCACTGAGCCCCCGATAAATGTCACCTCGCCCATGGAGAGCACCCGGGCATCATCTGGGCCAACCCCGCCGGTGGCGTCGGCAATGCGGGTGACGCGGATTTGGTTTCCGAGGACCGGCATCCCACCGTTGAGTGCTTGGAGATCGAGGAAAATGGCAGCTGGGGAACCGGAAGCGTTGCCAGGATTCAGCACGATCGAAGTCCAAACGGGGGTGCCGCTTCCGTCGAGCACTTCCACCTGAATGTCCCGCAGCCGTTCCTGACAGCAACCATCGCCCCGATTTTGAATATTCACGGATTGCAGCCGCATCGTTTCTCCAATATTCGCCTTCCACCAGGCATTGCCGGTGGCGCCACCATCGGTGTGGGAGAAGTTTGAGGCACTGCCATCCATGGCATTGCCGGCGGGGAATTGCCCCCCGAGGTATTCCGAACTCTGGGAGACCGCCATGCCGCTGATATTGGCCAGACTCAGGTTGGTGCCCAAAGGGAGCATCACGTTGGACGTCGTGAACAACTGCACCTCCGCCAGGGAGAGATATTCATTGTGGTGATCGACCTGAATTGCCCGCAGGCTCGGGGAACCAGTCAGTGGGAAATCAATCCGCGCCGCAGCGGCTGCGATCGGGGCTGAACTGTAAACATTCGTGCTCAGACCAGCGTCGCTGAAAGCATTCACCACCGCACCATTGAGGCGCCCGGCACAGCAGTCTGTGCGGTTATAGATCCGCACTAAATCCACTGGGACACTGGCCGGCAGCACCAAACGCCAGTATTCATTGGCCCCGTTATCGGTGTGGCTGAAATCAGGATTGATTCCGGTGGTGATCCCGTCAATCGCCCGGTTGGGAGAGAACCCAAAGGGATCGCTGGAGGTAGATGCCACTGCGCCCGCAAGACTGATCGGGGTTAGCACTAGGGTGGCTTGGGAGGCTGCGCAGGAGAGAGCGAGCCAAAGTGCGATTTGAGGAATAGATTTCATAGGTGTCTGCAACGGAATTGGTGCCTGATTTTCGAGTTTTTGCCAACTTTGGTCTGATTTGGCAATAGCAAAATGATGCTGAGGTTCATTTTTTCATTTTAGTCATGGTTCCACTTTTTCATACACGAATCGTTGGAGATGGGCGGCAGCGAAGTCTAGCTGCGCCCCATGGCCCACTTGCTCAGCCAGTCGCGCCTGGCTTACTGCGGGCGTCACCTTCAAAGTCACTCAACGGCGCATGCTGGACTTGCGCTTTACCAGCGCGATCAGCCCATAGCTGAGCCAGAATAACGCCAAGCCGATGGCTGCCAGCACGATGACGTGGTTGGGCGGATCCGGGAGGAAATCCATGATGCTGGCCTGGGCGGGACGGGCTCCCAGGAAGGCGTAGTTTGATCCAGTTAGGTAATTAACCGTTCCGGCCACCACCGCATAGACCGCCAGCCAGCCATAGGCTCTCCAGAGGCCTCCAGTGGTGGGGAAGCGTCGCCAGGCCATCGTCATGTGCAGCGCAGCAATGACCACCCCGCTGTGCAGCAGGAAGAAACGATAGTATTCTGGATGCGGGAAATCCATTTGCAGATTCGGCGTCAGCAGGCCTTGCAGCGTGCCGGCCATGCCCCAGAAATACGTCAGGTCGATGAAGGCTTGCCGCTGGGTGAACAAGGCGATGCCTCCGAAGAATGCCGCAAGGTCACACATATGCAGCGGGAGCGATTCCAGCGGATCGTCATAGCCCAGCGTCCGGGCCAGCAGCGCATGGAGGAACCACTGCGACAACAGACCCACGGCCAGCGTTAGTTCCGCCTTCCGACTCCACGGATGCTCCCATTTCACCAGAAATCCCAGCCCGAGCCAAATCAACCCGGTGAGCGCCAACGCGATCAGGTGGGACGTTCCGAAAAGGTGAATGGGATGCGGGGACATGAATCAAGAAATTAACTGACGAGCAGGATCAACGACGGAGCAGGGATGCATGCCGATCCAGCACAAGTTGTCAGGCTGGGTGGTGGTCGTGGGGTCGGCAGATGGCGGACAGGGAGGGATTCGAACCCTCGTTACATTGCTGTAAACACGCTTTCCAGGCGTGCGCGATCGACCACTCTGCCACCTGTCCTTTGCTCTGCACTGATAATTTCCAGGGAGGAAATTACGGTGAGCGGGAGTTTTAGATGCTTTCCTGCGTTGTGCAAGTGAGAAAGCGATTTGTTGAGGCTGCCTATCGGCCCGGCCTAACTAGCTCCGAATTCTGATCAACCCGCCCTGATCCTGAATCGACCAACTTTACTCGGCCTTCAGCGCGGTCCAAAGCTCGGCTCGGGCATCCTCGCCCTCTTGTCCTAGGTCTTTCAGGGAGCGTGATTTATCCGGTGCCGGCAGTTTGAAGGTTGGACTTTGTTTTACTTCCGCAGTGATCTTGTCATCTGCTTTGCCGTTAGCCGGGATGTAACCAGTCTCGTTGACGATCTCCGCTGCGATCTCTGGGCGGCAAACGAAGTCGATAAACTTGTGCGCCAGCGCCACGTTCTTAGAATCGCTGAGGATGGCAAAATTATCGATGGAAACGACGCAACCTTCCTCGGGAATCACGTAGCCCAAGTCCGCATTCTCTTTCAGCGCAGCCGCCAGATCGCCACTGTAGCCTTGCGCCACCACGGTCTCGCCCTTGAGGAGTGTGTCTTCGAAGGTTTCACTATCATAGCTGGCGAGAAAGGGCTTTTGCTTCTTGAGCAGTTCCAGCGCCTTGGCCAGATCTGCTTCCTTGGTGGTGTTGATGTCCAAGCCCAGGCTCAGCAGCGCAGACGCAGGGCCTTCCTTCGGATCATCAATGATGGAGACTTTGCCCTTCCATTTGGCCAGCTTGGCAGGATCATAAATGTCTGCCCATTTCTTGGGAGCCTCGCCCACTTTGGATTTGCTGTAGCCCAAACCGCTGGTGCCCACGAGATAAGGCACCACGTGGCCACCTCCCTCGTCATACTTCGGGTTCTGGAACCGCTCGGCAATGTTCTTGGCGTTCGGCAATTTCGTTGGATCGAGTTTGGCTAGCAGCTTCTGCCGAACCATCGTCGTGACGGCATAATCCGACGGACACACGATGTCATATCCGCTGCCGCCATCGGCCACTTTGGAAATCATGTCTTCGTTGGAAGTGTATTCATCCACGATCAACTTCGCGTCCGCTTCCTTCTCGAATTTAGCGATGACAGACTTTGGCAAGTATTCCGGCCAAATGAAGATCTTCAGTTTGGCAGGCGCAGCGTGGAGACATCCAGCGAGGGCGAAGTAGGCGAGGAGGATTTTTTTCATGGTGCGGTAGGATGAGGGATTGGGGTTAAGGATTCAAGGGGATTTACTAAAAGCGCGCAACAACGTTGCTTTGGTGAGTTCGGTCAAATCGATCAACAATGCGCGGTGGGGTTTCCTTCATGAGGTTGCTTTCCCCTTCCGTTGCACCAACGCCGACGCCAGTGCCAGGACCACGGAGCTAAGCAGCATCAAGGTGGCCAGCGCATTGATCTCGGGCTTTGGGGTGTGTTTAATATCCGCCGCAATGGAAATGGGCAGTGTGTTCTGACCCGGTCCGCGGAGGAAACTGGTGATGACATATTCATCCAGCGAGATCGCAAATGCCAGCAGCATCCCGCCAACCACGCCCGGCCACAGCAGCGGCAACTGCACGTGGCGGAAGGCTTGCCAGCGGTTGGCTCCCAAGTCTGCAGCAGCTTCCATGAGTCGCCAATCGAAACCCCGTAGCCGCGTGCTGACAACCATGAAGACATAACACATGGCCAGCAACCCGTGGGCAATGAGCAACTTCACCATGCCGTCATCCGCCGTGAGATGCAGCACGCGGTCGAGATAGATTTTCAGCGCCAGCGCCATCACAATGTCCGGCACCATGATGGGCAGCAGAAACAAGACTTCAATGAGCCGACGTTTCCCTGCGGTGAGTCGAGCATGCCCCAGCGCTGCGGTGGTGCCGAGGATTGCTCCGAGCAGGGTGGAACTGAAGCCGATGGTGAGGCTATTTTTCAGAGCCAGCAATTTGTCCTCATTGGCCGTGAGATCTGCATACCAATGCGAGGTGAAGCCGCCCCACACCGTATTGAACTCGCTGGCGCTGAAACTGTAGAACACCAGCAGGGCTATCGGCAGATAGAGGAAGGCATACGTCACCAGCCCGTGCAGCCACAGGAGGGATTTGCCGATGGGGAAACGTGAAGTTGGAGCAGTGGCAATCATTTCTCGATGCGGGATTGCAGCTTGAAGTAAATCACGAGCGCCACGCTGATGGCACCCATGACGATGAGCGACATAGCCGCTCCCAAAGGCCAATTCCGGGCGCTGCCGAGGAATTGATCGTTGATCATTTTGCCCATGAACAAATCTTTGTTTCCTGCCAGGATGTCAGGAATCACGAACGTGCCTACCGACTGAATAAACACCAGAATAGACCCCGTGGCCACCCCCGGCCAGACCAGCGGCAGGACCACATGCCAGAATTGCCTAGCCGAAGATGCACCCAAATCCGCAGCCGCTTCCAGCAAGCGCCAATCCATCTTCTCCAGCGAGGTGTAAATGGGATACACCATGAACGGCAGGTAGTAGTAAACCATGCCCAGCAGCGAGGACCAACGGGTATTGTAAATGCCATTTCCATCCGGCCCGATGCCCAGTTTGATGAGCCACTCGCCTACCAGTGCATCGTTGGCCAGCAGGGTCTTCCAGGCATACACTAACACCAGTGAGTTCGCCACCAGCGGAATCAACACCAGCGCATATAACACCTGACGCGCGCGAGGAGAACGTCGCACGATGAACCAGGCCACGGGAAATCCCAGCAACAGACACACTGCGGTGGCTCCGAGGGAGAACCACAACGTGCGGAGGTAGATCGGCAGCTTTGCTTCAGCCAAGGCTGCTTCCCATGCCTTCGTGGTGAAGTCCCACGTGAACGGTTGCCCGCGGGTGGCAAAGGAAACACCCACCACCAGCGCCAGTGGCACCAGGAAGAAGATGGCCAGCCACAGCAGGGCAGGCGAGAGCAGAGCGGACGTGCGGAGTCGGGAGGAATTCAATTTATCAGATTCTCTAAGTGGTAAATTTCAGCACTCGACCAAATTAGGCCGCTATCACCGCCACGGCATCCATCGGCCAGGTTAGGCCAACAGAAGTCCCGCGCGAGGCTCCTTCCGGAGTGTTGTCGGATTGCTCTCGCACCTGCAAACTCAACCCGTTCGGTAAATTCACATGGAAAATGCGATCGCTTCCACAGAAGACAGAACGATGAATTTCCCCCTGCACCACATTCTGGCCCAATAGGCTGGTTTCCTGAGTGAAATTGATGCGCTCCGGTCGAATCGCCAGCACCACTTCCGCACCTGCAGGCGGCGGTTGATTCGTCTGTGCTTGGATCGTCAGACCAGCTACATTTACACTGACATGCCCAGCATGATGCGCGGTCACAGTGCCAGTTAGGAAATTGCTTTCGCCAATGAAGTCGGCTACGAACTTCGATTGCGGCCGATGATAAATTTCCTCCGGCGTGCCGACCTGTTCCACGCGACCACGATTCATCACACAGATCCGATCCGACATCGTAAGCGCTTCTTCCTGATCATGGGTCACATAGATAAATGTCAGCCCCAGCGATTCCTGAATGTGTTTCAGTTCGCGTTGCATTTCCTTGCGGAGTTTCAGATCCAGCGCGCCCAGGGGCTCGTCCAGCAGCACGACTTGCGGCTTCGTGGCCAGCGCCCGAGCGAGCGCCACACGTTGCTGCTGGCCGCCGGAGAGCTGCCGTGGCAGTCGATCACCAAAATTGCCTAACTGGACGAGTTCCAACATTTCCGCCACGCGACGTTTGCTCTCGGATGCGGCCACGCGTTCCATTTTCAAGCCGAAGCCCACGTTCTGTGTCACCGTCATGTGCGGGAAGAGTGCGTAGTTTTGGAATACCATGTTCACTTGCTGCACATAGGCTGGCACCTTGCTAGGATTGACGTTGGCAAAGCGGATTTCGCCTGCGTCAGGAGTTTCAAATCCGGCAATCATGCGCAGCGTCGTGGATTTCCCACAACCGCTGGAGCCAAGTAAGGAGAAGAACTCTCCGCGTTTGATATCAAGGCTGACACCGTCAACCACGAGTTGAGAACCGTAACGTTTCGTTACATTATGAACACCAACCAAAGGTCCTTCCATTTCTGTTCTGGTAGAGCGTGAGGTTAAAATGAATTGTGAGCTACCACCATAAGCCCCTGCGCTAGGATGAAAAGAAAAGTTTGCAATTATTTTGCAGCGGTTTGCGATGAGGCCCCAGCAATGCCTGATGTTTTCTGGAGGAGGATGCTGCTGCCTGCTGCCTTGGTGCCAAGCGCTAGTCGCTCACATTCACTTCTTTAAATTTCCCGTTGAAGCGATGGGCGATTTTGCGCAGGAAGGTGCGGGCTTCGGGGTTGACTGCGATGGTGTTGACGATGGTCTTTTCCGCGCTGGCGGTATGGGCGGATTTTTCCATGAATTGCAGGAGTTCACTCTTGTCCAACACCTTGCCGTTGCGGCTGGTGGTGGGCTCCCCGTCGGAGAGGAGGAAGATGGTGGAAGCGTTCATGGTAAAGGCTTGCGTCAGCGCCAGGTCCATGCGAGATCCGCCGGAGGTATCCGTCATGCCGGGCACATCGGCGGGTTTCAGCGGGGTATAGGCGATGCCATTGCTATCGCGTCCAGTGAGGCCGAATTTCTCGGTGCGGGTGCGGGCTCCTTGATAGTAAAATTGGAAGAATTCCAAGGCGGCGGATTTGTTGGCGGCAGATGCGCTAACGCATTGCGGCTGAAACAGGTCCGCGTCTTGACCGAAGCAGATCAGATTGAACTGGCTGCTGGAAGGCAGTCCGGTAATGGCTAGTGCCAATTCGTGGCGCAGGGCTGCGATTCCTGCGGGCTTACAGTTGGTAAGCATTGAGCCGGAGGTATCGATGGCGAAAATGATGACATTTCCGTTGGCGGGGAGGTGCAGGAAATTCGAGGGACCGTGCAGGCTTGAGGGAACCCCAGTTGCAGTCAAGCCACTTCCTGAATGCTCCGGGCCCAGGCCACCCAGTGGGCCTCCCGTCTGGCCACCAAGGCTGACGACCGTGTTCAGTGCGTTCAGCGGATTCGGGTTGGGGAGGTCAGGAAGCGTAATGGCGGATTCGGGGGTAATGCTACCGATGCGAGCTGTGCTGGTGACACGTTTACGCAGGTTCCCCGGTCGGTTTTGAGCGTTGGATACGGACTGATGAAAACCCTCACATGAAATGAATTGAGGCTCTGGAGCAGGCACCGTGATCCACAGCATGAACAACGCCAGCCCCAGTCCATGCAGGAATAGGCTGAGCGTCAGCGAACCGGCTCCCATGGTGCGCAGGTAATTTATGACGCCACGACGACGCGCGGACTGGGTGAAGGGAATGCTTGGAGTTAGGATTGGGGCGGACATGGTGGTGTTTGGTTAAGTGAAATTTTGGTTACTCCTCGGCCGCCACTTGAAAGGTAACGGTGTTGACGCCCGCATTTTGCAGGGCCTCCAGGAGACGGGTGACTTCTGAGTAGGAGGCCTCAGGGGCGGAATTGACAGTAACTAGCAACGGCGTGTGGAGCGTCTGAGATTGTTGCTGCAGGCCTTTAAAATGGGCCGTGAGTTCACGCGGCGTGACGCTCTCCTCATTGTGAAAGACCGCTCCGGTGTCATCCAAGCGCACCATTTCCTCCTGGATCACCAAGCCGGGAGGGGCCGCCGAGTCCGGCCCAGGCAGTGTGATGCGGAGCTGGCCTTCGTGCTGGTTAAAGCCAATTTTGACCAGATAGAATAGCAACAGCACAAAGATTACGTCCACAAAGGGAGCCATTTGAAAACCATCGTTTGCCAAGGGGGCCAAGCGTGAGCGATGACGGCGGGAGTGGTTGCGCTGGTGCATATTCTCTCAAACGTGCGGGCTCTCGTTTGCTTAGAGCGAAATTGCAGTTTGCTGCGAAAAGTAATTGGAATATCGATTTGCCGCCAGAACGTGGTCGTAGTTTCGAGCTTGAATTCTCAACGCACCGACGATCATGCTATGGATTCGATCACATCGGTCCCAGAATCCCCTACTAAGAATGCTCACCGCTGATTTTGACTATCATCTCCCCGAGGAACTCATCGCCAGTCGCCCGCTCGACCGGCGGGACGCCTCCCGCATGATGGTGGTGCATCGCGCCACGGGCGTCATTGAACATCGACAGTTTGCGGAGTTCCCGCAGTTCGCGGCGGGAGCCCTGCTGGTATTAAATAACACGCGAGTCGCCCGGGCGCGGTATTTCTCCAATGATGGCCGGATTGAATTGCTGCGCCTGCAGGCGCTCACGGAGCTGACTTGGCGTTGCTTGGTCAAGCCGGGCAAGAAAATGCGCCTTGGGGCCACGGTGGCCATTGGCGAGGCGGTTGGCACGGTGCAAGCGATTGACGACAATGATGGCTCCCGTATCATCGAATTCTCCCAGCCCGTGGATACCGCACGCTTCGGGCATTTGGCGTTGCCACATTATATGAATCGCGAGGATGACGGAGCCGATGCGGAGCGCTATCAGACGGTCTTTGCTGATCCCGGGAAGGAGCAGGCGATTGCCGCCCCGACGGCCGGACTGCATTTCACACCGGAAATGTTGGCCACGCTGCCCCACACCTTCGTCACGCTGCATGTCGGCATTGGCACCTTTCGTCCTGTGCAAGTGGATCGCGTGGAGGATCACTTGATGCATGTGGAATCCTACGAAGTATCCCCGGAAGCGGCCGCCAGGATCACCTCCGCCCCGCGGTTGCTGGCCGTTGGCACCACGGTCACCCGAGTGTTAGAGCATTGCTATCGCACGTCTGGCACCTTGCCCGTCGGCCCGGGATCCACGGATATTTTCATCACCCCAGGTTTTCAATTTCGTCGCACGGACGCGCTGCTGACAAATTTCCATCTGCCGAAATCGACCCTCTTCATGTTGGTTAGCGCGCTGGCGAGTCGGGAATTAATGCAGGCCGCCTATGCGGCAGCCGTGGACCACCGCTACCGATTTTTCAGTTATGGCGACTGCATGCTCATCCTATAACACAAAAAACGCAATTATTTCATGTCAATTTCACGGATCAGGTCTAGAAATGCTGAAAAATCCGCCCGTGTAACCCGAATGAGAAAAAAAGTTGCAGCATAGTATTTTTTTC
This sequence comes from Verrucomicrobiales bacterium, assembly GCA_031411295.1. Lineage (GTDB taxonomy): Bacteria > Verrucomicrobiota > Verrucomicrobiia > Verrucomicrobiales > V1-33 > JAGNEJ01. The sequence continues at coordinate 34,298 of JANOAV010000068.1, forward strand.
TAGCCATCGGGTAGAAACTCCTTCATCCTCCAATTATTAATTCACAAAATTTTGTAACGTCACTCCACCTCTACTCGCTATGAATCCACTACCACGTCGCAGCTTCCTCGGATTAGGCCTAGGCCTTGTCGGAGCGAACTCACTTCTTGAAGAAACTACCGTGGCTGCACCTCCGGCGGGCGGGGCTCCTTCGGCAGGGGGCAAGGCGGAGACACTCGTCGAATTTAAAAAGCCTGAGATCACCGTCCAAAAGGCTCCAGATTTCAATCTGAAAGGTGGGGTCGTTGACAAGCGTTTTAAGGCCAAGGACTGGTTGGAAATTGAGTTCGAGGTCGAGGTCAAGTCTCCCCCTAAGGGATCTCCCAAGGAAATGAAGTTTCTGGATGGATTGCAGATCAAATTTTTTGTTTACCTCCAGCCTGTTGACGCTACCAAGGTCAAAGTGCTTACGGCCGAAGTGAGCTACCTCAATGTTCCCATTGGCCATGAGTCCTCACACTGTGTCGTATATCTCTCTCCAGCAACAATCCTGAACCTCACGGGGGATAAGACTGCGAATAAAGGGCTGATTACCTTTCTAGGGGCGGAAGCTACTTTCAATGGCGCAGTGGTTGGCACTTTTGTCTCCACGGGGACTGCCGCAAACCCTTGGTGGAAGTCCCCCAAGGCACCCCCAGTAGAAGCTGGTCGCCTCCTCCCCAAGCACAAAACTCCCTTCGCTCCTCTCTGGTATGATTATTACCTGGAAGAGAAGACCGATAAGTAAATTTTCTTCAGTTAGCTCGGGCTTCGCCACTGGAATCCCGTTGACACACCCCTCATTCCCCGCTTCAAACCACACCCGATGGCAGACAACAAATCGATTCTCACCCTCAATCTTGGATCTCAACGCATAGGCATGGCCCGCTTCTCTATGGGAGCAAAGGGATCCGTGACCCTGCGAGACTATGCATTTGAGGAAATCCCTGGCGACGTCACCTCCGATGTGGCGCGTAAAAAGATGACCGCCGCAGCGATCAAATCCCTGAGCGGCAAGCTCAAGGCGGCGGGGCAGGAGGTCAATGTGTCTCTCCCTTCCCAGAACACGATCACCCGCTTCGTCAAAGTCCCCTCCTTGGGGGACGATCAAGTGGACAAGATCGTCGGCTTCGAAGCCCAGCAGGCCGTGCCGTTTCCGCTCACGGAAACCGTGTGGGACTACCAAGTTTTGGGGACCGCTGGTGGTGAAGCCGAAGTGGCCATTGCCGCCATCCGGGCGGATCAAGTTGAGGAAATCAACGGCAGTGTCGTTGCCGCTGGACTCACGACCAATCTGGTGGATGCCGGCCCCATCGCCCTCTACAACGCCTTTCGTTATACTTATGGCGAACCGACCGAATCCACTCTGCTCCTGGATATCGGCAGTCGCATGACCGACGCCATTTTCATGGAGGGCAATCGATTGTTCCTCGCCTCCTTCCCCTTCGCTGGCTCCAACGTGACGGGTGCAATCGCCAAGGAAATGGAAGCCGATTTCGCTTCCGCCGAGGCACGTAAAATTGCCGACGGTTTCGTGAATCTCGGTGGGAACTACGCCGACCATGAAGATCCAGAAATCGACGCGATGTCCAAGATCATTCGCAACCAACTGACGCGGATTCACAGCGAGATCAACCGTCGGATTCAGCAATACAAGACCCAAGGTGGGGCTACTCCCACTTCCGTTTACCTGGCTGGTGCCGCCGCCGCCCTGCCCTACATGAAGGAGTTCTTGGAAGAGAAACTCCGCCTGCCAGTGCATTGGTTCAACTGCCTGCAGAACGTGGCCGTCGGGCCTAAAGTCAACACCGAAGCCGTCGCCCGTGAAGCGCATTGTTTGGGAGAACTCGTCGGTCTGGCCTTGCGCCGCGGCAGTTGCCCCATGGAGCTGGACCTTTCCCCACGTTCCGTCGAAACGCGCAAAGATGTGGCCGCTAAGAAGCCCAAGCTTCTGGTAGCCGCCTTGGCTCTCTTCTCTGGTCTCGGAGCGCTGTATGCCAACAGCAGCATGGCTGCCAGCAAGGCTCAGGAGAAATTGGACAAAGTGACCGCCCGGTTTGAAGATCTGGACGGCTACGCCAAACAAATCAAGGCTGAGGAGTCCCGCCAGAAGCTGGAAGAAACCCGTGCGCAGTATCTCAAAGACGCCATTTCTGGTCGCCAATACTGGCTGAGTGTCATCAATGTGATCAATAGCAAATTGACCTCCGCCGTGACGGAAGACGGGGTTTGGATCACGCAGATGCAACCGCTGGATCCAGATGGATCCCCCATCGTGGGCCTGCCCTCCATGGCGGGTGGGCTCAAGGACGAACCGGTGCCGGAGTCCTTCCGACCCAAGACCCTGAGTGCTCCGCCAGTTCCTGGAAAACCCGGTGAGATGCGCAAAGTCAAGGTCGATTCCATCCACATCGTGGGACTCTACACCAAAGATAAAGTTCGCGCGTTGTTCGAAGCGCTCAAGGATGCCAAAGAAGGCGTCTTTGATATCCCAACCGATTGGGAAACCAAGGCTGGCTCCGAAGTTAAGAATTGGTATAACATCAGTGTTGGCAACGCCAGCCTGCGCGCCAGCCGATTCGATATGAAGCTGCCTCTCAAGCAGAAGATTCAACTCACAGTGCCTGCTGATAAAAAGTAATCACTCCCACTTTCCTATTTCCATCATTTTCCCACCCCAGTCCCCGGCAGCATGAGCCAACCCAAGAATAAATTTCTCCTCGGTTACGGGATCGTAACCGCGCTAGGCGCGGGCGTTCTCGGTTATCTCTGGTATAGCGCCAGTTCAGATAACACAACCATCTCCGACAACCTCGCTCTCAAGCAAGGCCAGGTATCCAAGTTGGAAGGCGCCCCGCTTTTCCCGAACGACCCCAATTTAACCAAGAAGACTGCTCAAGTGGACAGCTTCACCACTGAAGTTGACAATCTCCACAACGCCTTGGTCGGCTATCAGCGCCCCCTGAATCCAGAGGTTCAGCCGGATGCGGTCAGTGCCAACCTTGGAAAATACAAGACCCAGCTGGAATCCATCGCTAAGGGACGCGGCATTGCCTTCCCGTTGCCGCCGGTGGGGATCGATCTCGGTCTGACCCGTTATCTGGGCACCTCTCCGAAACGGGAAGCCGCACCTCAGGTAGATTATTTGGTCGAGTCCGTGAATTCCCTCCTCACCGAACTCCTCCGCGCTGGCGTTTCCAAAATCGAACTCATCAATTGCCCGGAGCGTCCTTACGAAAAGGATGACAAGGTTTTGATCGAGAAAAAGGATCTGCCGAAAAAGGGGCCCAAGCCAGCTCCCGCAAAAGCCGCCAAGACGGACCCCAAGGCCAACGTTAAGAAGGAGGAGGCTCCCTTGCTCGAGGAGAACAAAGTCTTTAACCGTTACCCGGTGCATCTCGCTTTCTCAGGCTCGGAAAAATCCGCTCAGGAATTTCTCAACCAGATTTCCACGGTTGGTGCCGGTGGTCCCTTCTGGGTCATCAATTCCATTCGCGTCGACAACGAGAAGAAGGATGGTCCAACCAACGAATCCGGATTTGCTGCCACCCCCATCACCCCACCGGCCGGCACCACGCCGGACAAGGACGCCAAGGTTAACATGATTGACGTCAAATTCGTCCTCGGAAACGAGAAGGTCACCGTTACTTTGGACTTGGATTTGGTCCGCTTCATGGATCCTTCCATCGCTAAGGACGTCACCACGAAATAATTTCCATCCTCCTTACTCACCCCCACAGATTTCACTACCATGGATTGGATTAAAAAGAATTACGACAAATTGCTCCTCGCAGTCTTCGGGCTTTTCGCCCTGACGGTGGGCGGACTGCTCGCCTCCAGCGCCTTTGGCGAAGGCGACGCAGCCGGCAGCAAAAAAGTTACTGAGAAAGCCGAACTCGGCCCGGATAAGTCCGAGGAAACCAAGAAGGCGCTGACTGATCTCTCCGCCAACGAAGGTAAGCCAGTCTGGACGGGGCTCAAGATTGCCGAACACCGCACCGCCCATCTTTTTACGGCTTCCCCTGCCGTCCAGAAAGCCGGGAGTGATGCGGTGATGCAATTGCTGGACGAGGCCACGGAACCTCTTCGTGAAGGCATCCCCAACTGGTGGCTTTACGAGAACGGCTTGGATCTCACTCGGGATGACATTGCCACCTTGGACGACGATGGTGACAAGTTTACCAATGCCGAGGAGTTTGCTGGTAAAAGCAATCCGCGCGACCCGGACTCCCGTCCTGCCTTCCACGCCAAGCTACGCTTGATTGAGATTATCGAGGATAAATACGAAATCCGAAATAAAGGAATCGAAGGGAATGATATTCAGATCAGCCGCCTCCAGCCCACCGGCCTAAATGGGAAAATTTTTGGAAAATTGAACTATCACGTGGGTGATATCATCTTCGATGACGACCAACGTTTTAAAATTACCGGTGTCGAGGACAAGGAAGTCGAAGTGGATGGTCAGAAGCAAATGCTCAAGCACGTCGTGATTATTGACACGAAAAACGGTGACAAATCTTATTCCATTGGTGTGAAAACGACTCTCAATCTGCCCACCTTCCGGGTCAAAATAAAGTCGCTTCTCTCCGAGAAAGAGCTTACCACCAAAGAGGACGACGAGATTTCCTTCCCAGACTTCCCCACCATCAAAATCAGGATCAAAAAAATCACCCCGCCCGACCTCGTTGAAATTGAATTCAATGAGCCAGGGAAACCCAAGGGAAGTGCACAACTGAAACTCACGAAATAGAAAAACTTTCGCCTAAACAAACTTTGTTCTTTCCAACCCCTGTTAAACCTGTTCTAATTGCCCCTCTCCAACTCCGAAACCTGCATGAGAAAGCCCGAGATGAATAAATCAAAATCCATATGGATGTTCAGCGCCCTGTGCGCTGCCGTCCTCCCATACACAACGCTCGTCGCGGGGCCTAGTGATTTCAGATCCGGTGGCGGCCCCGCTGGGACCGCCGATGCCGAAGTAATCAAACGCCTCCAGCGCATTGAAAATGCCCGCAAAGCCGAAGCCGATGGCGATCGCCTGATGGCTGATGGCGACTACGAAGGTGCCATTGGCAAATACCAAGAAGCGCTCAGCGGGATTCCTAATGCTCCCATGGCGGCCGCTGATCGTAGCCGAATCATCGCGAAGTTTTCCCAGGCATGCATCAAGCAGGCGGACAAACTCGGCAAGATGGGCCGTTTCGATGAAGCCAAAACGCTCTTGAAACGCGTTCTCGCGGAAGATGTTGATCAGGATAATGCTTCCGCCAAGACATTGCTCAAGCGACTGGATGATCCGGATTATTACAATCCCTCCATGACCGACAAGCACTACAAGAACACCGAAGAAGTGTCCCGCTTGCTCAAAGAAGGACTGGGATACTACGATCTGGGGCAATTCAACGAAGCTGAAGAATCCTTCAACAAAATCCTCGCGATCGATCCCCATAACGTGGCCGCCCGCCGCCAATTGGAGAAGACAGAACACGAGATCGACAACTATCTCGTTTCCGCGCGTGACCATACCCGTGCCCACATGCTCCGGATGGTCGATGAAATCTGGGAAACCGCCGTGCCGCATGCGGTGCCAATCAATAAAGATAAAGACACAGGTGGCAATGGCAATACCCAGGGCACTGCGATTCTGCTGAAACTCCGGAATACCAACCTCCAACGTCTCAGCTTCGAGCAGGCCAGCATTGATGAAGTAATTGCCTACCTCCGCGCCAAGAGCGTCGAACTGGACAACATCGATCCCAACAAGGCCGGGGTGAATTTCATTCTCCAAACCAAAGGCAAACAAACTGCTCCGATTACCTTGGACCTGCGTGATGTGCCGATGATTGTCGCGTTGGATCAGATTTGTGCCTTGGCTGGTCTCAGCTACCGCATTGATGCTCACGCTGTCGTGATCACATCCATCGACGGGTCCAGCAATCGCTTGGAAACCCGCGTATTCCGCGTCCCGCCCAATTTCTTGAGCACTGCTGGTGGTGGTGGTGGTGCCGCTGCCCCGGCCGCCGCGGCGGATCCCTTTGCCGCGCCAGCCGCCGGTGGGGCTGCTGCCGGTGGATCTAGTTTGGGTGCCCCCCCTACCGCACGGACGGTTTTGAATGCCCTTGGCGCTAATTTTGAAGCTCCCGGTTCCGAGGCCACCTTCCTTCCTGGAAGCAGCCGTCTGATCGTCAAGAACACGCTCCAACAGCTCGATTTTATCGAGAAAATCATCGACGACCTCGGCAAGCAAGTCGCCAAGCAAGTGAACATCACCACCAAGTTCGTGGAAATTTCCCAACGGAATGGTGAAGAACTTGGTTTTGATACGCTCATCGGTGCTTTCAACATCGGCCACCGCACCTTCGGCGCTGGGGGCACCGCTGGAAATCAAGGTCCTGTCAACGCCGTGGATTATCCTTTCCTCGACCCTAATGGCTCTGCCAGCGCGACCCCGACCATTACTGGTCAAAACCCCGTCTCCAACGGTCTCCGTGGCGGCAGTCGTGCTATCGCCACCAATGCGGTTGATGGTCTTCTCGCTAACGGCATCGCTTCCCAAGGGGCGAAACTGGCTGCGCCCGGCATCCTTTCCCTCGCTGGTGTATTCACCGACCCTCAGTTCCAGATCGTGCTTCGTGCTCTGAGCCAGAAGAAGGGGGTTGACCTCATGACCGCTCCTAGCATCGTGACCAAGTCTGGTCAGCGTGCCAAGATCGAAATTATCCGTGAGTTCCCTTACCCCACCGATTTCGATCCACCACAAATTCCGCAAACCTTCGGTGCCACCAGCCTGAACGGTGGTGGTGGTGGTCTCCCGGGCGGTGGCACTACTGCCGTTTCTGCCAGCTCCTTCCCAGTTACCCCAACCACTCCCACCACCTTCACGGTCCGTAACACCGGTGTGACGATGGAAGTGGATCCAGTGATCGGTGAAGATGGCTACACCATCGACCTGACTCTGGCTCCTGAAGTGGTTGAATTCGAAGGCTTCATCAACTATGGCAGCCCGATCAACTCCAGCGCGATTAATGCTCTGGGCGTTCCTACCACCTTGACCCTCACCGAGAACCGCATTGAGCAACCTGTGTTCGCCACTCGTAAACTCAATACCTCCGTCACTATCTGGGATGGCCAGACCGTTGGGATCGGTGGTTTGATGCGGGAAGATGTCCAAATGGTGGAGGACAAAGTGCCTCTCCTCGGAGACATTCCTTTCTTGGGCCGCCTTTTCAAGACCAAGTCTGAAGAGCACTTCAAGAAGAACCTCATGGTTTACGTCTCCGCCGTGCTGATCGATCCTTCCGGTGGTCGCATCAACAATCGTCGCGAGTCCACCCCAGATACCCCTGAGGCCCCCGGCCCAGGTCCAGCTACCGATTTGATCCCAGCCCCCTAAGTCAGGCTTGGATTAACACCTTCAGCAAGGGGTGGAGATTAATTTCTCCACCCCTTTTCTTGTAAATTTCTCAGGATTGGTTCGCTCCCTCTTGCAATCCCCGGTCAACGCGCCTATGCACTGCCTTTCAGACCGTATTCTCTCTCCTAGCAATTTCTCTTTCGCCCCATGGTCTCAGTAATTATTCGCAACCTCAGCAAACGTTTTGGCCGCACCGTGGCGTTGAATGCCGTCAATCTGCGGATTGAGCCAGGCGAACTGTTCTTCCTGCTGGGAGCTTCTGGCTGTGGCAAGACGACACTGTTGCGGCACATCGCTGGATTTTATGAGCCAGACCAGGGCCACATTTTCTTTGATGCCCGGGAAGTAACGCGGGTGCCACCCCACAAGCGCAACTGTGCCATGATGTTCCAGAGCTATGCGCTCTGGCCCCACCTCTCAGTTGAGGAGAACGTCGCCTTTGGCCTCAAGGAACGCAAGATTGGCAAATCCGAAATCGGTGCCAGCGTATCAGAAGCGCTGAACTTGGTCAAGATGGGTGAATATGGGGAGCGCAAAGTGAATCAACTTTCGGGCGGACAGCAACAACGGGTGGCCCTGGCACGTGCCTTGGTCGTGCGGCCCGACTGTCTCCTCCTAGATGAACCGCTCTCCAACTTAGACACCAAGTTGCGCATTGAAATGCGCAGTGAGATCCGGCGGATCACCAAGAAATTCGGTCTAACCGCCGTTTACGTGACCCATGACCAGAAGGAAGCGCTGAGCATGGGGGATCGCATGGCCATCATGGAGAAGGGCGTGCTCGCTCAAGTCGGAACGCCGCGGGAAGTCTATCGGCAACCCAAGACCATGAGCGTGGCGAGCTTCATTGGAGAGGCAAATTTTCTCCCGGGGGAGATTGAAGGGGAAACGAGTCGCGTCGGTTATTGGAGCGTGAGCACGAGCCACGGAAGGTTCTGGGGCCAGATCACCGATCCGGCCCAGCGTCCCCAGGCCGGGGATTTGGTCACGCTCTGTCTGCGGCCAGAAGCGCTGCGGTTGGCGGAGGTGCCGGAGAAGATCAACAGCATTACCGGGCACTTGGCAGATGCCATTTACTTGGGAGAGCATGCGCAATATCAAGTCCGCGATGATCGGGGCCGCAGTTTCCGCATCACCGAGGTGAACCCGATCGGCTTGCGCGCTAACAGTGACGGGCCAGTCTATATTGTGGCGGATCCAGCCGATGTCATGATTCTTCGCAAATGACTTTCGTATGAAGAAATACCTCGTCGTTTTTACTGCGTTGGTGATCACGGTGATCATTCCGTTCGTGCTCCGGCCTTCGGAGGATCGGAAGGAGGTTCAGGAGGGCGGCACGTTGACAATTATTTCCCCCCACGTGGAATCCATCCGCACGGAGTTTACGCGTGGCTTCCAGCGCTTCATGTGGGATAGAGAGCAGCGGAATGTGGAAATCCAGTGGCTAACTCCTGGGGGGACGTCAGAGATCGATAAATATGTGGACACCGAGTATCGCGCGGTGTTCGAGGCGCATTGGAAGAAGACCCAACTCACCGATTGGCGGCCGGTCTTGGCCAATGCGGTGGCCATGAGCAAGGTGCCGGACGATGCGGAGCAAGAACTCAAGGCTGCCCGGGAGGTGTTCTTGAATTCCAACTTGGGCGTGAAGGTGGATTTATTTTTCGGTGGTGGCACCCCTGATTTTGAAAAGGCCAAGAACAAAGGCTATCTCGTGGCCACCGACCCTTCGGGTGAATATGGTTTGGCAGCCATCAAGAAGGCCCATCCAGACTGGTTCTCTGATGAGGTCATCCCGCAGAAATTCAATGGCCAACCACTCTACGATCCAGAATTATGCTGGGCGGGGAATTGCCTTTCGACCTTCGGTATCGTTTACAACTCGGACTTACTCCAGCGGCTGAGTATTGACTCCCCGCCACAGCAGTGGGCGGATCTAACGAATCCAAATTACGCTGGTTACATCGCCCTGGCGGATCCAGGCAAGAGCGGATCCGCCGCCATGGCCTTTGAAATGATCATCCAGCAGCAAATTCAAATTGCCGTGGCGCAGCAAAAAAAGCGTGCGGCTGAACCCGCGCCCGCCCTAGGCCAGGCCCCGGTGCTGACGGCCTCCGAGGCATTACCCAAAACCGAAGCAGAAGCCATTGCTTACGGCTGGAATCGCGGGCTGCAGCTGATCCAGCGCATTGCTGCCAATGCCCGCTACTTCACGGATTCCGCACCCCGTCCCCCACAGGATGTGGCTAATGGCGAGGCGGCTGCCGGGATGGCGATTGATTTCTACGGGCGCACTTTTGTCGAGAAACATCAGCGTCCAGACGGCACGAGCCGGGTCGTTTACCTCACTCCAGTCGGCGGTAGTTCGGTCAACGCAGATCCCATTGGCATGTATCGCGGAGCCCCCAATCCAAAACTCGCCAGTCAGTTCATGGAATTTGTGCTCAGCCCCGCAGGCCAGCGGATTTGGGGGTATCGTGCCGGGACTCCTGGTGGCCCCACGCGGAAAGCCTTGCGCCGCCTGCCCATTCGCAAAGATTTCTATGCTCCGGAAGAGCAGGCTTACGCGGCTGATCCCCAAGAGAAGCCCTACGAGCAAACTTCCTTTATTTACGAACCCAAATATACCCGCTCCACCTTCAATGCCCTCCGGGTCATCATCCGCGCCATGTGCCTGGACACGCAGGAGGAAATGAAGACGGTCTGGAAGGAACTTTGTGATCATGGACTCCCTCCCAGGGCACTGCAAAACTTCAGTGACCTCCGCATCATCAGCTATGAGAAAGTTACAGGCGATCTGACGCGCATCTTCAATGGCAGCGACAAAATCCAGCAAGCCCGCATCGCCCGAGATTTGGCGGGGTATTTTCGCAACCAATACCAGAATGCCGCGGAACTGGCGAAGCGGGGCGAGTAAGTTTAGCTGGGGATGGCGTCCTCACGTTTCATGGATCCCAACTGAAGCCAATAGAGCACACTCATGCGCGCAGCGATCCCGTTTTCCACCTGCTCGTTGATGAGGCATTTCTCGTAGTGCATGACATCATCCACTAATTCCACCCCGCGGTTCACCGGTCCTGGATGCATGATCCAGATGCCTTTCTGGCGAATGTGGTCCAGTCGCTCATTGGTCACCCCGTAGAGATGATGGTATTCGTGCAGGCTGGGAAAGAACTGATCTTTCTGCCGTTCCAATTGAATCCGGAGCAGGTAAATCACATCCGGTTCCCATTGGAACGCTTCATCGAAACTCTTCAACGCCACAATGTCGTCGTGCCGTTCATCCGGAATCAGCGGGCCGGGGCCTAGCACGGCTACTTTGGCTCCCAGCTTCCGCAGAATCATGCTCGTGCTACGCGCCACGCGGGAGTGGAGAATATCCCCGACGATGATGACTCGTTTCCCGGCCACGGTCCCGCAGCGTTCCACGATGGTGTAGGCATCGAGCAACGCCTGGGTCGGATGGGCATGGTAGCCGTCGCCCGCATTGATGACAGACGCCGGGGAATGCTTCGCAATGAGATTGGCAATCCCCGCCGCCGCATGGCGCACAATGATGAAATCCACCTGCAGGCTTTGCAGCGTGGAAATGGTGTCCACCACCGTCTCCCCCTTGACGACCGAACTAGTGGAGACGGTAAAGTTAGTCACATCCGCGCTCAGGCGCTTGGCTGCGATCTCGAAGCTGCTGCGGGTCCGCGTGCTGGGCTCATAGAACAACGTCAGCACATGCTTGCCCTTGAGCACCGGCACCTTCTTGGTTTTCCGCCGCATGATGTCCTTGAAGAGCGGCGTTTTATCCAAGATAAACTGCAACTCCTCCAGCCGCAGGCTTTCAATATCAATCAGGTCCTTCCGCCCCACGGCGTTTACATTTTGTTCGTTCATCGGACCCTGGTTCCCTTCTTTTGATGTAAGTAAACTCCGTCATGCCCATCCTCTTCCTTCAGGGCCACCTGGATGTATTCGCCCGGGCGCGTTTCGTAAACCAATCCGCAGTAATCCGGCTGAATCGGCAATTCCCGATGCCCCCGATCCACCAGCACCGCGAGTTCGATCTTGGGCGGTCGGCCGAAATCCAGCAGCTCATCGATCGCTGCCCGAATCGTGCGGCCAGTAAAGAGGACGTCGTCGAATAAAATCACGCAACGCTCGTCGAGGTCAGGAATCTCCATTTTGCTTCGCCCCAGATCCATCATGGCTTCCAAATTGTGCAGGTCATCCCGGTGGAACGTGATGTCCATCTCCCCCAGCACTATGTCCTGCCGCGTCTCCTGCAAGATCTGCCTCATCCGCTGGGCCAGTGGTCCGCCGCGTTTGCGAATTCCGACAAACGCTAACTTCCGTTCCGGGTGTCGTTTCAAGATCGCCAACGCCATGTCTCGCAACGCAGCCTCCAGCTCCGTTGCGGACAAAAGTTCCGTGACTCCATCGATCATTCCATCAGACATGGCCACCAGCCTGAACCACCTTCGCCAAAATGCAAGATTCAAGTCACGCGGACGGGAGCGATGAGGGAGAATTATCAAGAAATTGTGTTTACGATGGTTCGATGGAAAGGGTAAGAATGAGGCTGATCTCCATTTTGGCGCATATATGAAAACGAACTTCTCAGCAAAAGTAAGGACGCGCTGCTCAGCGCTGATCGCAGTTGGTATCTCGATGCTGTTTTCAAGTTGTTCGTCAATGATCTACCAAAGCGGGAAGCATAAGAATGTCTTGAAGACCGGCACCGCAAGAATTGCTGTTATGGCAGAACTTGGGGAGCCGCTGAAATCTACCATCATCCCGGTCGGTTCCGTCACCGGTGGCTCCGAGCCTTCCACTAAGAAAGCCCGCGTGGATACTTACCTAACCAAGGAGGTCATTGCTGACTGGAACTTATCATCGGGTGCCGGTATGCTCGGTAGCATGACGTATGGGTTAAGTGAGTTGATCGCTGTGCCGGGCGCGCTGGGGCACTTCGTTCCCCGTCAAAAGGCTCTAACAATTCGATACAACGACAAGGACCTCCTTTCGCGGTATTTCCTAAATTACGACCCGCCCAGCCAATGAAAGGGCGGAGTTTCAGGGCGGCCCGAGCAGGTGGCAATCCAACGCGATCTTTTACCAGAAATCTTTTACCAGAAGTTTTGGCCGGAGTGGGTGTGGCCCATTTGCGGGAACGTTTCGTCTTGAGACTGGCTGCGCCCTCCGCCACCATCACCACTATGCGCCCACTCATTCTTTTTCTTGCCCTCACCCTGCCCGCCATTGCCCGTGCCGAGCCCGAGCGCCTGGTGAGTTTTTACAAACAAGTCCGCCCCATTTTCCAAGCCAAGTGTCACGGTTGCCATCAGCCCGCCAAGGCTAAGGGGGAACTTATTATGACGTCCCATGCCGCCCTCCTCAAAGGTGGCCACGACGGAACTGCGATCCAAGCGGGCAAGCCGGATGAAAGTAATCTGCTGAAGCGACTCCTGCTCCCGCGCGAAGAAAAGGAGGCCATGCCGCCGAAAGATGGTCCCCTGCCGGAAACGGAACTGGCATTGATTAAACGCTGGATCACAGAAGGCGCGGCGGATGACACCCCTTCCAATGCGGTGGCTAAATATGATGCCACCCACCCGCCCGTTTACACCCTGCCGCCAGGCATCAACGCCTTGGATTACTCACCGGATGGGGCTTTGCTAGCGGTGGCGGGGTTCCACGAAATCTTGCTGCATAAAGCGGACGGGAGTGCTTTGGTCGGTCGGCTCATCGGCTTGTCGGATCGCATTACCGCCGTGCGATTCTCGCCCGACGGATCGCTCCTGGCTGCCACGGGCGGACTGGCGGCCCGGATGGGCGAGGTGCAGATCTGGGAGGTGGCGACTCAGAAATTGTTGCTTTCCGTGCCCGTCACTAACGACACCATTTATGGCGCAAATTGGTCGCCCGATGGCACGCTAGTGAGCTTCGGTTGCGCAGACACCAAATCGGTCCGCGCGATTGATGCCAAGACAGGCGAGCAGAAACTCTTCATGGCCAGTCATGACGATTGGGTGTTCGATACGGTCTTTTCCGCCAAGGGCGATCACATTGTTAGCGTGGGACGGGATATGACCACAAAACTAACCGAAGTGGCCACCCAGCGATTCGTGGATAACCTAACGTCCATCACCCCCGGCAGCTTGAAGGGCGGGCTCGCCTCCATCGCGCGTCATCCGGTGCGCGATGAAGTCTTGGTGGGGGGAGCGGACGGTATGCCGCAGATTTATCGGATGTTCCGTTTGGTGGGCCGACGCATTGGAGACAACTCGAATTTGATCAAGAAATACGCCCCGCTGACTGGCCGTATTTTTGCGGTGGACTACAGCCGGGACGGGAAACGCGTGGCCGCCGGCAGTAGCTTGGATGGTCAGGGACAGGTGAAAATTTATAACGCAGATTTTGATACCGCCCTGCCGGATAACATCAAAGGCATTTACGGCAAGGTGGGCACCAGCCGCAGTGCCGAAGAAAATGCCGCCGTGGAAAAATACGTCACGGATGGAGCCACCCAACTGGCTTCGCTCGACATTTCCACGGGAGTTTACACGGTCCGATTCAACCCCGATGGCACCATCCTGGCTGTCGCAGGCCAGGACGGGAAAATCCGCCTGATTGATACAGCGAATGGCACTGTGAAATCCGAGTTCCTCCCGGTGACCTTGTCTGCCAGTGGGACGGTAGGAGTAAAGTAAACCCTACTTTTTGGCTGGCGGGCTCAGGGTGCAGGACCAAAATGACTAGCGGATTTCGCAGTCAAAACCAGCGAATCATGGCCGCTCTCAGTCCTGTAAGGACGAGGCATCAAAGCCCAGAGTGGAGCGAAGCGTAACTCTGGGTATCCAACGCCCAAAAGACCAAGCCCTGGAAGGGCGAGACACCGCAGCACGCACACATCACGCCTTACCTTGAGGTGCCAATTGCCCATGTTCCCTTGTTTCGCCCTTAGAAGGCTTTTGCTTGTGTGTGACTGGAACCCGAGGCTGCGCTGTGCTTGCCTTGGGCTTTGATGTCTCGTCCTTACAGGACTTGAGAAAGTGAACCTGATGATTAGTTAGAGGCTTTTTCTAAGTTGCCTTTGAGATGAGGTGATCCCTCCGGGATCACTTCATCTTGACCGCAACTTGGAATTAGACACGCGCCGACGAGCCGTGAGAAATCCTCCGAGCAAGTGCTTAGCGTTTCTGTCCTGCACCAGGCGGGCTCAGCGTCATTCCTTTCCCGTTTCCCTTCAGTTCCAGTCCAGACAACTCTGCAATTTGCTGTAACGCAAAGCTGAGCGGAATGTCTCTCAAGTCCAGTGTCAGCTTCGGTTCCTTTTTCGGATCTACTCCAACCACCACGATGTTGATGCCTTTCTTGGCGGGATCCAATTCTATACTTTTGTCGTGCAGGAAAGCTGCGGCTTCGGTTACGGTGGCTTTGGCAAAAGTTACCCTTTTGAGGATGAGCTGTAAGGCTTTGGGTGCCTCAGGACCAGGCTCGGGGGGCACGGCTCGTTTGGCCCCTTTTGGTTGGATCACATAGGTTAGGGTGGCTGGGACGGTGGTCACTTCCATCCCTGCCATCTGCCCAATCAGATCCACCGCCATGTCCATGGTGACGTCGCTCATGTTGAGGGAGATCTTGGCTTTGGTGGGATTGCGCAGGACGAAATTGAGACCTTTCTTTGCAGGATCCAGTTCGATACTTTTCGCCCG
The DNA here is from genome assembly GCA_031411295.1 of Verrucomicrobiales bacterium. Classification (GTDB taxonomy): domain Bacteria; phylum Verrucomicrobiota; class Verrucomicrobiia; order Verrucomicrobiales; family V1-33; genus JAGNEJ01. The sequence goes on from JANOAV010000068.1 coordinate 49,439, forward strand.
CAAGTAATCCACGGCTTCATCCATCGTGGCATTACTGAACGTCAGTTTCGCCAGCACGAACTTGGCAGCCAATGCAGTCACTGCATCCTTTGGTTTATCCTGTGCTTGAACTTGCCACTGCATTAGGAAAGCTACGAGCAAAACGACCAACCCTGAAAGCCACAGTGGCCGGCTCGGAATGGCGGCAGCTTTAATTTCGAAGTGTTCTGCTCCGCAAGTCGGTCGGGGCACGACACGATTGATAGTGGAAAATACACCTGCCGTTCGTTCATTGGGATTCATGATTTTGCTTAGGTTAGTGTTGTGGGGGCTTCCGGAGCCTGGATCCAAGGCGTTGGGACCTCTGTAAAATTTTAGCAGGACTCAAACATTCGTCGCCATCCACCGCAGCTTTTGCTGGAGGATATCGTAGAAGCTGGTGTTGGGTAATACCACCAAGGGCACTTGATAGGATGCTTTGCGGATGGTGATGATTTCATCCGCGCGCAGCGGAAAGGGCGTGCCGCCATCCACCGTGAGCAGGATTTCCTCCTGCTCGTCGTCCGGTTTGATCGTTAGCGTAACCGTGTCCTCCGTGACAAAGGCCCGGCTCGCCAGAGCGTGAGCGCAAATGGGTGTGACCAGCAAGACCTCCGCCCGCGGGCTGACCAGCGGGCCCCCAGCCGAGAGCGAGTAAGCCGTGCTGCCCGTAGGCGTAGCGACAATGAGTCCGTCCCCGTTGAAGCGATTCAGCGAAACCCCATCACAGAAGACTTCCAGTCGGATGAGTCGGGAAATGGCCCCACGGGTGATGGTGACTTCATTGAGCGCGTGATGGGTTCTGCGGGAGCTATCGCTGCTCACGAAATCCACCGTCAGCAGGCGTCGTTTGCTGAGAGAGTATTGCCGAGTTGCAATGGCTTCGACAAACGCCAGCAACTCCGTTTCCGTGGCCGTGGTTAGGAAACCAAGTCGCCCCGTATTCAGGGCGGCTAGAGGTTTGACGTGATGCCCGCAAATCTGGGCCGTGCGCAAAATGGTGCCGTCTCCGCCGAGCACCACAATGACCTCAACCTTGGGAGTCAGCGATTCCAAGGATTCTCCTGCCGGAGCCCCGCAGGCCTCAGCCGTGACGGTTTCCCAGAAGACCTCCACACCTTTGGCAAGCAAGCCCGCCACCACCTCCTGCGTGCGCTCAATAGCATCGGGTTTGGTGAGGTTGGCGATGATTCCGGCTTTGACTGGGGACGACATAATTCTTGAGGTCATGTTTATACCAGTAGTCGGAAGAAATTGCCAGCGATTATGACTCCGCGTGCCAATTTGTGCTCGCGACATTGGAATTATTGACGAACGCAATGGAATGTCGCACAGAGTGGCCATGCTCTCCGTTGCTCTCAGAATTTCTCCCGTGCTTGATCCCACCTTCACTCCCGCAGTGCTGTGGAATCGGGCTTATCGTAACTTGGTGGCAGCCTCCACTAACGCGCGTGAGGCCGCTCTGGCGCTGGAACAGCCGGATGGGGCCGTCTCCGTGGTGCCACTGCGCCTGCTGCCGGACGAGCCTGCTGCCAGAGCCCTCACGATCCGCTATGTGGAACGCTTGGTCAAGTTTCTCCTCTGGCAACGCGGTGGTTCCCGCATCTGGGTGGGCGGTGCGCCCGAGGTGGCAGCCTCCCTCGCGGCCAGCTATGCCTCGGACGGCACGCGCGCCTTCGATGATGCCTTGGTCGGACGCAAAATTTATCTGGAACCGCTCTCGGTCCGCAGCGTGAGCTTGGCGGAAATGCCCGCCGAGCGTCAGGCGGGCGTGGCCTTGGGACGGCACTTGGCCGGATGCCGCATCGGCTTCGACCTCGGCGGCAGTGATCGGAAAACCGCCGCAGTTATCGATGGCAAGGTTGTCTTCACCGAAGAGATTCCCTGGGACCCTTACTTCCAAAGCGATCCCAACTATCACCTCGACGGCGTGCGTCATTCACTCCAGCGGGCTGCGGAACATCTGCCACGCGTGGACGCCATCGGCGGCAGTGCCGCTGGTTGTTACGTGAACAACGAAGTGCGCGCGGCCTCGTTGTTTCGCGGGGTAAATGATGAGGACTTCGCCAAACACGTGCGCGGCATGTTCTCTACGCTCCGTGCGGAGTGGAACAACGTGCCGTTTGCGGTGGTGAATGATGGGGAAGTGACTGCGCTGGCTGGCAGTATGTCGCTGGGGAAAAATTCCGTGTTAGGCATCTCCATGGGCACCAGCTTGGCCTCTGGTTATGTCGATCCCGAAGGCCGCATCACCAGTTGGCTGAATGAACTCGCCTTCGCCCCGCTCGACTATCGGGACGATGCCCCGCGTGATGAATGGAGTGGCGATCTTGGTTGTGGCGTGCAGTATTTCTCCCAGCAAGGAGTGGCCCGACTGGCCAAGGCGGCGGGGATCATGCTCCCAGAAACAATGCCCTTGGCGGAACGATTGATCGAAGTGCAGTCGCTCATGAAATCCGGCAGCGAACAGGCACGGAAAATCTATGAAACGATCGGCACCTGTCTCGGCTACGCCCTGCCGCATTATGCGGACTTCATGACTCTGGAAAACGTTCTCATCCTCGGTCGAGTCACCACCGGTGCCGGTGGCGATCTCATGCTGGAGCAAGCCCGCAACGTGTTGCAAGCCGAGTTCCCCGAACACACCCACCTCCAAATCTCCATGCCCGACGAACAAATGAAACGCCACGGCCAAGCCGTAGCCGCCGCCAGCCTGGCAGAAGTTTAAGCTAGGGTGGACTGGCGCATGGGGCCTCGCTATCAAGGCTTTGGATTCGATTCACGCCCCCTCACCATCAATAAACCCGGTGCCACAGCTCCAAGATCACCAGACTTATGACCTGCTTCAGGTAAACGAACTCGCGCGTTTCCATTTTGCCGATGAGCCATTTTACGCGTTTGGCAACAAAGTAGCCGCGTTTCTTGAGTGACGTTTCGCTGAGGGGTCCTAAATAACCAAAAACCTAAATGGACAAAAACAGGGAAACCGTGACTGCGACCGGACTGCCATGCAGTTTGTGAACAAACGTGAAGGTTGCACTATTTCACTCGATTCCCCTATGTATTTAGGCGCAGGCCTGGAATCTGTCACTTTCTGGGAGGTTTTGTTTCCAAGGTGCCAGCGCGCCCAATCGTTTGGAATTTTGACACCAATTATTCTGGCCCTCTTCTGCGCACCTCTAATAACCTTGGCATGCACAAGCGCGTTTGGTTCAAAATGATGGAAAACCCTCCGGTTTTGAGTGTTTTTAGAGGCGCCCGACCGTCACTCTGGGCGTGCTAGTGCCCCGGGGACGTCTTTCTTACTTAACAAACCCTCAAGTTTACTATTAGGAAATTGTTCTACCCACCAATCATCACTCTTATTTTCATAAACTAGGTTGCACAAATCATCCAACACAAACCTAGCTCCATCTCTAGTTATCGGGTCCGACAGCCTTTCCTGGGCTGAATTAATTATTATTAACGGTTCAGGGTTTAGAAAAGGCCAACGGCCTGACTCGAGGGTATTGTGAAAATCATGCTTGATTTGTTGAATGGCGGCCACTCGGGGATTAACTACCCTCCCCTCTGCCTCCCCGTTCTGAAGGGAAGTCAAGACAACGTCCCACGCCTTATTCCGAGGATGCAAATCAGGGGAAGTCAACTGACGCATCCAATATACCCCAACAACTCTGAGAGCACTGGGTTTATGATTAAGAATCTCGCCCTCTTCTAGGAAATGCCATTCCTCGATTGACAGTTGTGACCTCCATCCAAGCACTTCAGCGTCCGGTTGTGATGTCTCTAAAGCACCTGCCAGAAGTAAATCATTTTCATGAGCTTTACTATCATGCAAGATACCTTCCGCAACACTTGGCTTTTGAATCGCACGCTGAGGTGGATTCGCCTCAATAAGTGGATGATTCGTGCATATAGTTACGATAGCAATCAATAGCGAAGCAAAGAAAATAATGAAGCTAGCAATAACTTCACCACATGCCGCAATTCATCGTCCAAGTCCCGTTCATCCGTTAGCGTCTCCAAGACCTGTTCGCGCAGCAGTTGTCCGTAGCGCTGGCGGAGCCGGCTGAGGACTTGACGCATGGTGCTGTTGGACTTGCCGGTGGCGGTCGCCAGAGTCGCGTAAGTTCCCTCGTCCTGTTTGCTTAAAATGTAGGGTGTCAGGAGGTCGAACATTTCACCCTGTCCCCGACCGGTGTAGGTGGAGCGCAATTGCTGCAACGCTTGATGGTGCAACTGCCGTGCGAAGTCCATTTCAAAATCCAACTCTAACGCAGGAAGGGTGAAATCCGTGAACTGGTGCTGGATCGCTTCATCCTGAAAATCCATCGAGATAACTTTGCCCTGGCCGCGTTTCTGCGCGGAGTTTTTGCGCTGCCAATCCACGATGCTGTTGCGGAGCAAGTGCAGCACATAAGTTCGAAAGCGGCCCTTGGCTGGATCCGCCAGTGGGATCGCACGGACCAGAAAGATCTGCCCCAGAAAATCCTGGCAGACATCTTCGCTATCGTCCAGAGGAACCCCGGAGCGACGAACCGCCGCCAAGATCACAGGGCGATAACGTTCGGAGAGTTCCGCCATCGCTTTGGCGGCTTCAATGTCTCCGTCCGCGCCCGAGCGAGCACGGGCGATCAGAGACCAGCGGGTTTGATGTGGGTTGGTGTCCATGGAATTAAGTTTGAGCATCATAGCAGACAGTTACAAAAAAAGCCAGGCCGCACGAGGCGGCCTGGCTGGGCGAGCGGGCCCTGCGGCCCGGGTGGTTCTTAGAGGCGGGTCAGGTCCAGTTGGGCTGCGCCATTGCCGTCATAGAGCTGAGGGGTTTGTTGGCCGCCGTAGGCGTTCGTGCCGCCGGACACCCGATTGAAGCTTTCTTCCAGGCTGATCCAGCCGTTGCGATTGCCGTCGTAGCTGGCGGTTCTCCAAGCTTGGAGCAGCGCATAGGTCAACCAGCCGTGGCCGATGGCGGGGGACTCGTAGGAGAACTCGCTCCCGCGGCAACCTGCCAGCACCACCCGACCGGCCACGCTGATGTCACGAGCCATGAACTCACCGGCCCGGGCATTAGGTGCGGGGGCACCGAGCATGGGGAAGTAACGGGCCTTGTTCCCTGCGGCCACCGTGTTGCGGCCGATGAAGGTGCCGCTGCAGCAGGAGTCGAACACCACACCCACCGTGGTCGTGCCAGCGCTGCGCAGCCAGGTATCCAACTCGTTTTCCGAGATCATGGTGTTGGCATAGCCGTTGGTGTCCCAGTTGCACATGTAGCCGGTGGCACCACTGCAGCTGCCGTGGCCGCTGTAGTAGAGCAGGAAGCTGCCACCACCAGGAGCCAGCCGGGCGATCTGGGCTTGGATGCCAGCCTTGGAGGCTTGGCTGTCGATCAGCGTCGTCACGGCCCAACCACTGTTGCGCAGCGCAGTGCTAACATCCCGGGCGTCATCATCGCAGAGACTGAGATCATTGATGTATTGGTAGTCAGAAATCCCAATGACCAAGGCCCGCTTGGTGCCCGTCACGGTGCCACCGCCGCCGCCCGTGGTGCTGGGTTCGAAGCGCAGATTGAGCGTGTAAGCCCC
>JANOAV010000069.1:0-27225 GCA_031411295.1 Verrucomicrobiales bacterium
GCCGCCCTGATCAAGGAACGCCCGCCGAGGAGCTGTCCCCGCACCCTGCGCCAACCCGTCAAAGCCTGGCCCAAAACCAAAATCCCCAGCTCCCAACCGCTCGTCAAAACCATCACCATCACCAATCCTTAAAGGCATTGCCTTTTAAGCGGAGGATCAGGCTCAGCGTCACAGCCCCGGGCCACGGATCGTGTTGCTCCGCTTAAAAGCGCTTAAAAGCGGGACTCCAACTCATAGCGCAGTAGGCTCCTCCCGCGGGGTGCTCCCAGGAGGTTGACTGAAGCGAGCCACTAGGCCCAATCGCTGTTTTCGAGATTAGAGATCCCGACGGGATCACATAAATTATCCGGGGGTTGGGCGTAGCGATACCCCCGGCATCCAAAATAAAACGAAGCATCTCGGCAGGGACGCCAGAACGGTCCCCTTACCTACCATCCATCCTCGTAAATTCCACGCCAACCTCTGCCATTCACCCACTTTCCCGGCAGATTTTTCCCTCTTGTCACAGTGGCAATTCGCCTCCTTCTTGGCCCCTGCCCTGTCGGGTCTTTTGCTGCCTTAGTCCATTTCTCTCGCGCAGCGCTCTCATTATGAAACGAATCAGTCGTAAAGATATTTCCAAAATGTCCACCGGGCAGGTCCTTGAGGCTTCTCAAGAACCCTACCGGAAACTGTGGGGTTACCTCAGGCGCTACAAAGGGCGTTTCTTTCTCGGGCTCTTCTTCGGGGTGCTCTGTGGGCTATGCAGTGGAGGTCTAAGTTGGGCCATTAAGCATGTGAGTGAAACGGTATTTCCAGGAACCCTGGGGCACGTCAAGCATTCCGATGCCCCCCTGCAAATGATTCTGACGACCTGCGTCCTCATTCCGCTGATCATGGTGATCCGCGCCATCTTCGGATATCTGAACACTTACCTCATGGCTTGGACGGGCTTCCGCGTTTTGGAAGATATTCGAGGCGATCTCTTTGCGCGGCTCCTGGGTCAGTCGATGGAGTTTTTCAACAAATCCAAGGGGGGGGATTTGATGCAGTTGGTCTTCAATCAAACCAGAGTTGCACAAACGGCCATTTCCACTATTTCGGGCACGATTGTCAAGGAACCTATAACCATCCTCAGCGCCATGGGGGCGATGTTCTGGGTGGATTGGAAATTCAGCATCGGGGCGTTGGTGCTGTTTCCGCTCTGCATTATTCCCGTCATCATTGTGGGCAAGAAGGTGCGCAAAGTGGGAGCCTTGGAAGAAGAGGAAGCGGGCACGATTAATGTCACGATGCACGAGGCCTTCGCTGGGATTCGCTTGGTAAAATCAAACTCACGTGAAGACTACGAAGTGGACCGTTTCAACGATGCCAGTTCCAAAATGCTTCGACTGACGATGAAGTGGACGAAGGCCATCGAAGCCACCACGCAGATGGTGGAAGTAATCGCCTCGCTGGGGATTGCGGCGGCCTTGGTTTATATTTGGATGGCGGGTAAAACTGCGGCCGATTTCATCGCTCTCAATGCCTCTCTGGCCATGCTCTATCCACCCGCCAAGGCCTTGAGCCGCGTGCCTTTGCTGATGCAAAAGTGTCTCGCCTCCACCACCAAAGTCTTCGAGTGCATGGACCGCCCTGTTTCCGTGCAGGACAAGCCGGATGCCATTAACCTTCCAGCCAAGGCCGGTCGCATCATTTTCGAAAACATCAATTTCCACTACGAAAAAGAGCGCCCTGCCCTGACTGATTTCAACCTAACCATTGAGCCGGGAGAACGCGTCGCTCTGGTTGGCCCCAGTGGTGCTGGGAAGAGCACCGTCTTCTCGCTTCTGCTCCGACTTTACGATCCCGTGACCGGACGCATCGAGGTCAACGGAGCGGACTTGAAAGACGTCACCCAGAAATCCCTGCGGGACCGTATCGGAGTCGTTAGTCAGGACGTGTTCCTGTTCCACGATACCATTTACGAAAACATCCGTTATGGCCGCCTGGACGCCACGGAAGCAGAAATCATCGAAGCCGCCAAACGCGCGCACGCCCATGATTTCATCACCGCACACCATGAAGGCTACAAGCGCATCATTGGCGACAAAGGCGTGACCCTCAGCGGCGGTCAGCAGCAGCGCCTCGCCATCGCCCGGGCGTTCCTGCGTAATGCCCCCATCCTCATGTTGGACGAAGCTACCTCCGCGCTCGATGGTGACTCTGAGCGCTTGATTCAGGAAGATCTCGAAGAACTCGCCAAAGGCCGCACCGTGATCGCCATCGCCCACCGCCTCAGCACGATTCGGAATTCCGATAAAATCGTCGTTATGCAAAACGGCACCGTTTCCGACATCGGCAACCACGAGCAACTTCTGCGCACCAGCGAACTCTACCAGCATCTGCACAACCTCCAACACGCCGAGAGCTTCGCTCCCGTCATTTAAAAACGAAAAGCGTCCACGGGACTGCACCGAACGAGACGGAAACCTGTTATTTCATCTGGGCTTAACCGAAAATACGACTTTACTATCCCCCATAGGAGAAAATCTTAAATTTCCGAGCTAAACTAATGGACAAACCTCCGCACATTCGTTAAACCGAAGCAACTAAACCCCGAAAAATAGCACCGATTTACACCCACTGACATGGCAAAGTTTGACTACATCGCGATGAACGCCAAAGGCGAAGAGACGGCAGGAGCCGTTGACGCTGGATCTGAACAGGACGCATACGCCAAGCTCCGTGGGCAGGGACTTTATCCCACCCAAGTGGCCCCGGAAGGGCAATTAAGCGCCAAGGTGAAAGCCACCAAGAAGGCGGCAGGAAAGTCTGCCAGTAAGAGCCGAGGCGGCAAAGGCGGTTCCAAGGGCGGCAAGGTAAAGGGCAAGAGTCTGATGATTTTCACGCGCCAGTTGGCCACGCTGATTGACTCTGGTTTGCCGCTCCTGCGCGGTCTGAACGTCTTGGGTAATCAAGAGCCGAACCCGAATCTGCGGGCGACGGTAACCCATCTGGCAGATTCCGTGCAGACGGGTTCGACGTTCTCCGAGTCGCTGGGGCAGCACCCCAGAATCTTCAACAAATTGTATGTCAACATGGTGAAGGCCGGGGAACTGGGCGGGGTGCTCGAACTGGTGCTCAATCGTCTGGCGGAGTATCAGGAAAAAGCGCAGAAGCTGAAGAACAAGATCGTCTCTGCGATGGTGTATCCAGTCATCGTAATTTTCATCGCCCTCGGCATCATCGTCTTCTTGATGAGTTACATCGTGCCGAAATTCACCCAGATCTTTAAGGAAATGTTGGGGGATACCGAAATGCCAGGGATGACCCAGTTTGTGATGAATGTGAGCGATTTCATCCTGGGATACTGGTGGGCGCTCCTTGGTGGGGCCTTCCTCATTGTGGTTGGCTTCAAGGCGTTCTCGTCCACCAAAGGCGGGCGCTTCTTTGTGGATAAAGTCAAACTCCGACTCCCGCTCTTTGGCCCGGTGCAGTTGAAGGCTGCCATCGCCCGCTTCACCCGGACGCTGGGCACGCTGGTCACCAGCGGGGTGCCGATTCTCCAGGCGCTGAACATCACACGCGACACCGCTGGCAATGTGGTCGTCTCCGATGCCATTATGAAAGTGCATGATGCCGTCAAAGAAGGTGACTCCATGGTCGCCCCGCTCGACGCCTCCAAGATCTTTCCCCCCATGGTTATCAGCATGGTCGAAGTGGGCGAGGAAACGGGTCAGTTGCCCGAAATGTTGCTTAAGATTGCTGACGTTTACGACGATGAAGTAGATAACTCTGTTTCCGCACTGACCTCCCTGCTCGAACCGATCATGATTTGTGTGCTTGCCGTCATCGTGGCCGTCATCGTGCTCGCGCTCTTCCAGCCGTTGATCACGATTATTACGAAGTTCCAACCGGGTTGAGTTCGAGTTTGGCCAAAATCGAAAAGAGTTATTGACTTTACATTGTAAATACAATACATTCGCCTAGGTTTCGGTCTTTTCTACCCTAAAACTCATTTTACTCCCATGAAAACGTTCCCTCTCGCCAAAAGCAGCCGCCGCGGATTTACCCTGATTGAGCTTCTGGTCGTGGTCTCGATCATAGCCGCCCTGGCTGCCCTGACCCTCGCTGGGGTGACCGTAGCCCAAAAGCGTGCCAAAATCTCGGACACGGTGGCTCGAATCAAGGTGATTGATGATTGCCTAACACGATACAAGGGCGATAATGGAGAGTATCCAGAACCGGTCAACGAGGCCCTTACGGGAACCTTTTTTGGTTCCGAATGGCGGGCGGGCGCGGCGGCCTGCCTTTACCAAGTCCTGACAGGTGACGGCAACGATCAAATCAAAGGCTACAAAGTCCGTGGCAATGAACAGTTGGGATCCTCCATTGGTGAATTTGGCAGCACCGAAGGGAAAATTTACCTGGAAGACGCCAACGTTCAGCGCAGCTCTTGGTTTGTCAATCCAAGTGGCAACTGGGTCCTGATCGATGGCTTCCGCCTCCCCTTCCAGTATCGCCCCAAGACCCCCACCGTGACCGCAGATTCCATGCATAACGATACCACTTACGATCTCTGGAGCTATGGCACGCTCAAGGCACCGAGTGATGATACCGACACGGATGCCATGAAACAGTGGATTACGAACTGGAAGTAGGCTGATTGCCACAGGTTGACGAACGGGGATTTCCTGCCCATGGTCGCTGGCTATGCGTATTTTATCGGGACTCCAGCCCTCAGGTCGGCTGCATTTGGGAAACTACTTCGGCATGATGGAACCGGCCTTGCGCCTCCAGCATGAAGGAGAGGCGTTTTATTTTATTGCCGACTATCATTCACTGACCACGATTCATGATCCGGTGGCGCTGCGGCAACATTCGCTGGATTTGGCGATCGACTTCCTGGCCTGCGGGTTGGACCCGGCCAAAGCGACCTTCTTCCGTCAGAGTGATGTGCCGGAGGTGACCGAGCTTTCTTGGATTCTCAGCACCGTGACCCCCATGCCGTGGCTGGAACGCTGCCATTCGTATAAGGATAAGACCGCCCGTGGCCTGGAGGCATCACTGGGATTGTTCGGCTATCCGGTGCTCATGGCTGCAGATATTCTCCTCTATGACAGTGACGTGGTCCCCGTGGGGAAGGATCAGAAGCAGCACGTGGAAGTCACGCGGGACATCGCGATCCATGTAAATCACCTTTACGGAGACCAGACGCTGAAACTCCCAGCCCCCCGCATCAAGGAGGAAACAGCGACGGTGCCGGGCACCGATGGTCAGAAAATGTCCAAGAGTTATGGCAACATCCTCGCCATCTTCGAGGACGAAAAGCCGCTGCGTAAAAAAGTCATGGGCATCAAAACTGACTCCACTCCCATGGAGGCACCGAAGGACCCGGAAGGATCGCTCATTGTGGACCTCTACAAGTTGGTGGCCACGCCCGAGCAGGTGGAGACCATGATCACGGATTTCCGGGCCGGTGGCATTGGTTATGGCGACTTCAAACAACGGTTGTTTGTGGCCATCTGGGAGAGATTCACCAAGGAGCGCGCACGCCGCGCAGAGTTGGTAGCAAACTTGGATTTCGTCCACCAAGTGCTGGCGGAGGGTGCAGCGAAAGCCCGCCTCGTCGCACGTCCAGTCTTGGAGCGCGTGCGGAAAGCGGTCGGACTTCGCTAAGCCCAAGTCGGCGGGAGCCAAACTTACGCGACACGACACTTGCTGAATTCGGGTGTGCTAGTTAAATTAGCCTCGGTCTCACCTCCAATTTCGAACCGCCAACCTATTCACCTATGAACCACCGTCCATTTTCCATGCTTGCCTTACGCTCTATCCTCGGCGGTCTGGCTGTCAGCGCTGCCGTGGTGCCTGCGGCTCAGGCCCGCTTGGATGAAACTCTGGCCCAATGCCAGGCGCGCTACGGCCCAGTGATTACAAAGATCCCCGGGCGGGCCCAGGATCCGGAGCGAATGACGCATCTCTTCCAAACGGAAATGAGTGACGCGCAGAATACCCGGATTCCCGTGCGCATTCGAATCGAGTTTAATAAGGAAGGCCGCGCTTGTTATATTCGCTACACGGGTCCTTTTCCGGCAGCGGCCATCCCGACATTTCTCCAGTTTAATGCGGGCGATGGCGTCTTTGGGGAATCCGAGGTGTTCAATGATCGCCACTTCTTTCGCACCAATGCCGCCGCGCCCTATCAAGCGGCCCAATACGGCGTAGGGCCGAATCGGGTGCTGGAAATTTACACTTACGGCTGCGTGCAGGAGCAAAAAGTGCTGCGCAAAGCGCAAATTCAGGCCATCCAGGCGGATCCTAACTGGGAACCATTCGCTGCGCCTGCTGGAACCTCCCATCCCGCTACCACGGCCCCAAAATCCTCCACGCCAAGTGGCGGCAACGCTCCGGCGTTGAAATTCAACGGACTCTAACCTGCGTTGCCACCTATCTTGGACTCCGTCTCGAGTATCTTATTTCAGGGCCGCTTCCTCCGCATCTCCGAACGTGCTGGTTGGGAGTATGCCGATGTCCATTGTGCCACGGGGGTGGTCGGCATTTTGGCGGAAACCGCCGAGGGCGAAATCATCCTCATCGAGCAACTCCGCCGCGCCATTAATGAGCGCATCATTGAATTGCCTGGCGGCCTGGCGGGCGATGAAGGCGCTGAAGAAGCGCGCGAAATTGCCGCCCGGCGTGAGTTGGCCGAAGAAACCGGCTATTCCGGAGGCACTTGGAGCACGTTAGGCATGGGTGCCACTTCGCCCGGCTTGAGCCCCGAGCAGGTGGAAATTTTCCACGCCACTGGTGTCACCCGCACCAGTGATGGCGGGGGCGTGGCCGGAGAGGATATCACCGTCCACCTCATCTCCAAAGCGGAACTGCGTGCATGGCTGGCTGCACGTCGCCACACCGGACAGCTCGTGGACTTCCGCGTCTTTGCGGCACTGTGGTTGGCAGGAATCGCGTGAATAAACTAAGTGCCTTAACCTCGAAATTGGGGTTCCGTCCGGCCGATGGCAAATCCGTCATTTCGTGAAGTCTGGGATTGACTACTGCCGAGCAAATCGCAATTTCCTTTCACTGTTAATTTCCATTACCATCTTACCCATGAACAAACTCACACTCACTCTAGCCGTTACTATCCTCTCCGCTGGCCGCGTTCTGGCGCAGTCGCCTGACTTCGTTAAGGACATCGCACCCATTCTTGAAGAATCCTGCGTGAAGTGCCACAACAGCACCAAAGCCAAAGGCAAGCTGAACATGGAGACCAAAGAAGGCGCCATGGCTGGCGGCAAAGAATCCAAGGGCAAATTCATCGTTGCTGGCAAGCCAGACGATAGCGCCATGATCAAGTCCATCCTCCTGCCAGCGGATGACGAAGACGCCATGCCTCCCAAGGACAAAGCACCCCGTCCCGATGCTGCGAAACTCGAGCTGCTGAAAAAGTGGATCGCTGGTGGAGCCACTTGGCCAGACGGTGCCAAGCTGAAAGTGCCAGCCGCTCCAGCGAAGTAAGCTGATTGCCCATCAAATTTTGCGACGCCCGCTGCGCCCTTGAGGCCAGCGGGTGTTTTGCCTTCTGCGCGGGAGATGCAAGGTGAAGCAGGCGCGATGCTCCTGCCATAGAACCACTTGCATTCCGATCATTCGGGTCATCACTGCGCTCACTTATGAAACTTGTGCTCCAAACCATTCAAGATGGCGCTGCCTACCTCGAAAAACGCGGGGTGGAGCAGGCTCGCCTCAACATGGAGCACCTGTTAGCCCATGTGCTCAAATGCCAGCGCATGCAGCTGTATCTTTGGTTCGAACGTCCGCTCGCGGAGCACGAATTGGCTCCGCTGCGGGAACTAACCGTGCGACGTGGCAAACGTGAACCGCTCCAGCATTTGCTGGGAACGGTGGAGTTCCATGGCCGGGAGTTTACGACCGATGGTCGGGCGCTGATCCCGCGGCCGGAGACCGAAGAGTTGGTGGATCGCCTCATTCGCCAGGCGAAAGCCCACCCCAGCCCACCAGCCCGCGTGTTGGACATGGGCACGGGATCGGGTATCATCGGGCTTACGCTCGCGCACACGTGGACGGAAGCGCAAGTAACGCTGGCCGACATTTCCCCAGCGGCCTTGGAACTGGCGAAACACAATGCGCAGACCACCGGAGCTGATCCCGCCAGACTCACTTGGGTGCAGTCGGATCTCTGGGAAAATTTAGCCGACGCGCAGTTCGACCTCGTCGTAGCGAACCTGCCTTACATCCCGGCCGCCGACATGGCGACTCTGAGCGCGGAGGTTCAGCAGGACCCTGCCCTGGCGCTGGATGGCGGCAGCGTGGGCACGGAAATCATCGTGCGCTTCCTGCGCGGGTTGCCGGAACATTTGACCGCCGGCGGCCAAGTGGCTCTGGAAATCGGCCCCGGCCAAGGCGCGGAATTGTGCCAAGTGCTTACAGAACTTGGTTTCACCAACGCCACTGCGACCATGGATTATTCAGAGCGGGAACGCTTTGTCTTTGCGGAGAAGATTTGACCAACGGGCGAAGCGGGGTATGGAGATAACCACACCATTCTGCACCACCCCGATTTAACCATCCTCTTTCCCTTATCCCTATCCGATGGAAAAACTTCTCGTTCAAGGAGGGAGCACCCTGTCAGGCGATATTCTTGTCAGCGGCTCCAAGAACTCCTCCCTTCCAATCCTAGCCGCTACCCTGCTCACCGCGGATGAGTGCCGGATCTCCCGGGTGCCGGATCTTAGCGATACCAACTACATGCTGCAAATCCTACAGAATCTGGGCGCGGAAGTGGAGCGCCATAGCGGCACGGCCATCATCAAGGCGGAGAAAATTAAGAGCGAGGCCCCGTATGATTTAGTGCGCAAGATGCGCGCCTCGATCTGCGTGATGGGGCCGCTGTTAGGTCGATTGGGGGAAGCCAGTGTGTCCCTGCCCGGTGGCTGCATCATCGGGGATCGCCCGGTGGATCTGCATTTGAAAGGACTGGGGGAACTGGGCGCGGATGTGAATGTGGATGGCGGAAATATTCTGGTGAGGAAAACCGATCGTTACCACGGTCGGGAAATCAATCTGCGGGGTAAACATGGTTCCACGGTGCTGGGAACCGACAATTTACTCATGGCGGCCACCCTGACGCCCGGTCTGACAATCATCGAAGGCGCAGCGGCAGAACCGGAAGTGGTGGATTTGGCGAATTTCCTCAACAAAATGGGCGCTAAAATTACTGGTGCCGGCACCCGTCGCATCGAAATCGAAGGCGTGAAGGAACTGCATGGGGCGGATCATGAAGTGATTCCCGACCGGATTGAAGCGGGCACCTTCCTCGTGGCCGGAGCCTTGGCCGGGGAGCAATTGTATATCCGCCGCATGGTGCCAGAGCATCTGGAGCCGGTGATCGGGCTGCTCAAGGCGTGCGGTTTCCCGGTGGAAGTGGGAGCTGATTGGGTGAAAGTTTCCCGCTCGGAGAATCCCCGCGGCGGAGAAATTCGCACCGAGCCCTATCCTGGCTTCCCCACCGATATGCAGGCGCAATTCTGCGCCATGTTCGCCACCGTGCCCGGCATTTCCGTGGTCACCGAAACGATTTTCCAACAACGTTTCATGCACGTCCCCGAACTGGCCCGGATGGGTGCCAACATCAAGATGGAGGGCCCCACCGCCGTCATCAAAGGCGTGGACCAACTGAAGGCCGCCCCAGTCATGGCCAGCGATCTGCGCGCTTCCGCCGCGCTCGTGCTGGCCGCCTTGACCGCCAAGGGCACCACGGAAATCAACCGCCTCTACCACATTGACCGTGGCTATGAACACATCGATGACAAACTCCGCGCGGTGGGTGCCCAAATGCAACGAGCCCGCGAGTAGCCAAAGAGCAATGATCCGACCCAACACCGAAGAACGCGAACTGGCTTGGCTGGGAGATGCTGTGCTTTCACTCTTTGCGCGAGGCTACATTTTGCGTGAAGGCAAGGGCATGAACCCCCAGCAACTGGCGGCCATGACTTCGAATCAATTCCTCAGTTGCTTCGGCAATCCGACCGCCGTCGAGGCTCAGATCGGCACGGTCTATCAAATCGAGGGCTTGGAGGCCGCCTTCGCCAAAATCGAGGCCGATCTCCTCCCGCTTTTCCTCAAGCAGTGGCGCAAGCAAGTGAAGCTGCACTAAAATTCTCTCCTCCAGACCCGTGGCCCCGCCCGCAGCGCCCTCCATCAAACTCATCGTCGGCCTCGGCAACCCCGGCCATGAATACGTCCGCACGCGACACAACGTTGGTTTCATGGTGCTGGACGCGCTGGCATCCCAATGGCGCTTTAGTTTCAACGAGCACACCAAATGGAAGGCCGAACTAGCCAAACATCAGCAACTCTATTTCCTCAAACCCCTCACTTTCATGAACTTGAGCGGTCAGGCGGTCCAAGCCTGCGCGCAGTTCTACAAGATCAAGCCAGAGGAAGTTTTGTTGATCTATGACGATGTCGCCCTGCCGATTGGGAAGCTCCGATTGCGGCCCAGCGGGTCTGCCGGAGGACATAATGGCATCAAAAGCATCATCCAGCATTTGGGCACCGATCAATTCCCGCGCATCAAAATTGGCATCGGCGGAGCGGAAAAATCCTCCCTCAGCGGGCATGTCTTGGGTCGATTTTCCGTTGCGGAGCAGGAATCGGTTGATAAATCGCTTGCTCGCGCGGCGGATGCTGTCAAAATGTGCGCCCTCCATGGCTGGGCCGCTGCCATGCAATTCTTCAATACTGAAGAGAAACCGGCCACCCCAAAACCCGTCGCCAAGCCCAAGCCGCCAACGCCGGAATCCACTCTCCAAACACCATCCAAACCACCCGAACCCTCCCATGAAACGTAATTACGAAGGACTCATCGTCCTCAACACCCTTGGCAAAGAAGACTCCACGGACACCCTCGTGAGCAACCTAGGCCGCGAAATCGAAGCCGAAGGCGCCAAGCTGGAGCAGATCGACAAAATCGGGAAGCGCAAATTCCCTTACGGTTCCAAGCACCAGACCGAAGGTTACTACGTCAACTATCATTTCACCGCCGAGCCCACCGTCATCGAGAAGCTCCTCGCCAAACTAAAGCTCAACTCCGTGGTGCACCAACAGCATTACCAAGTGCGTCGCCCTGAGCACGTCAAGAGCGTGAAGAGTGTCAAGAAGGCCAGCTAAGCCAGTTGGCGAGTAATCGCTACCAGACTAAATTTACGAAAAGAGCGAGGAGCAATTCCTCGCTCTTTTGCTGTTTTTGGGCGTGCTTGGGGTGAACTTTAGACGAACGCCTTTAGGTGGAACAGAAGAGGGGGGGAAATTATCTTGGACAGGAAGTGGCACATCCGTTGGTGTCCAGACTTTAGGCGCTTCAACGCGACCGCAGCTTTCGGCGCGTGACTCTGGTGGGGCTAATGCTGGCGCAAGCCCGCAGAAATGTCCCGGGCGAATTCAGATGTCTGATTCACGGGGAGGGTTCGACGGGCTGAAGCCCAAGGACTACGGTCCCTTAAAGTAGTCATCATCGCTCCGCGTGATGACCTGCGCGATTTCCCTATCCTGCCACCGCTACGAATCACCCTACGCCAGCGTCCCTGCCATGCGCCGTTGATTGATGGCAAAGCCGTCCTGCGCTAGGCAGACTGGCTCCGAACTCGGATGCGCACGCTAACGCCTGCCGTCACGCGGAGCGATGACGGCTACTTTGCGAGCAGCTTTATGGCGGGGCCAAGTCGGTTGTGCTGTTAGCCAAACCTCGGCAAAGCTGATACCACAAGGTTTTGGGCCCTAAGTAAGCGCCATTCGGCTTCAGCCCACGGTTGATCACGAAGACTAGCATGTCGCGTAGCGACATCGGAACTCAACACGAAGAGCGGGAGGCACGATGCATACGCAGCGATGATCCCATGTGTCCTCATTTCACCAGCGGCAAGAGCGGACGCAGGGCCTCGGCCCACAAGGCATATCCGGCATTGCTCGGGTGCAGCGCATCTGGCATGAGATCGGCGGAGATACTCCCATCGGCACCGAGAAATTTCGCGCCAATGTCCAGGAAGGTGACGCCATGCAGCAGCGCGATCTGCTTTGCGGCTGCCTCATTGATTGCCACAACCTTGGCTCGGTTGGCATCGGCGGCGGTGCGGCCCCTGGGGAAGACGCCCATCACCACCAACTTGGCGGTAGGGCACTTGGTGAGGCACCGTTTGGCGACCGCAGCGATGCCTGCGGCAATTTCCTCAGGAGTGCAGGCCCGGCAATTCTTCGTCTGGGCCAGATTGTTGGTTCCGATATTCAGGACGATGAGTTTGGGCTCCAGCCCATCCAATTCCCCGTGGTCAAGGCGCCAAAGCACATTCTGGGTGCGATCCCAACCAAAACCACAATTTAGCACGGGCCGCTCCCCGAAAAGTTCCTTCCAACTGGCCGCTCCCCGATTCCCCTTGGTTTCCACTGGCAAGCCGCCCCAAAGATGCGTGATGGAGTCCCCCAGCATGACAATCTCCGGTCGCACTTCCGCTTTGATTTTGAGGATCTCCGCATGGCGCTGCTCCCAGTTATAGAAATCCTGCTCCAGCTTGGAGGCCGGAATCAGGGCTGGATTATCCGTCGCGGCGGGAACATCGGCCAGGATCGGGGTGCCGCAGGCAAGGACGCAGACAAGGCTGGCAAGGAAACGTTTCATGATCGCCAGCCATGGCACAGGAGCAGGAAAATTTCACCTGGTTTTATCTTCCTGCGCTCGGATTCACCCCTTGTTTCAGCATTAGCAGTTGCAGTGGAGCAGCAGTCACCACCTATTGGTTCATGGAAAATTTCACCTTTCACAATCCCACGAAGATCCTTTTTGGCAGCGGTCAGATTGCCAGCCTCACGACGTTAGTGCCAACCTCTGCGGTCGTGCTACTGGTCTCTGGCGGCGGCTCCATTTTCAAAAATGGCGTGCACGCGCAAGTGATGACGGCTTTGGCGAACCATCGCGTCATTGAGTTCGGCGGGGTGGAAGCCAACCCAGATTACGACACGCTGATGAAGGCCGTGGAACTGGCGCGCCAGGAAGCCAACGTCTTCGTGCTGGCGGTTGGTGGTGGTTCGGTGCTGGATGGGGCGAAGTTTATTGCAGCGGCCGCAAACTACGCGGGAGATCCGTGGGCGATGCTGCAGGATCACGGAGCCTCCATCCACTCAGCGCTGCCGCTGGGGACCGTGCTGACTCTGCCCGGCACCGGCAGTGAGGCCAACGGAGCCGCGGTGATTAGCCGACGGGCATGGCAGGAGAAGCTGCATTTCATTTCTCCGCATGTTTTTCCCACGTTCTCGATTCTGGATCCTAACGTGACAATGTCCCTGCCCACGGTGCAAACCGCTAACGGGATAGGCGATGCCTTCGTCCATGTGCTGGAGCAATATTTGACCTTCCCGGTCAACGCCGCCGTGCAGGATCGTTTCGCGGAGAGCATCCTTAAAGTATTGATCGACGAAAGCACGAAGGTCCTGGCGCAGCCGGACAACTACGATGCGCGCGCCAACATCATGTGGGCGACCACGATGGCCTTGAATGGAATTCTGTCCCCGGGCGTGCCGCAGGACTGGGCCAGCCACATGATCGGCCATGAACTCACCGCGCTCCATGGCATCGACCACGCGCGGACGCTGGCGGTGGTCCTGCCGAGCCTGTTAGTGGTGAAACGTCAGGAGAAATGGGACAAGCTGCTGCAATACGGGGAGCGCGTCTGGGACCTCCGCACGGGCACTCCGGAAGAACGCGTGGATGCCGCCATCGCCCAGACCCGCGCATGGTTCGAGGGCTTGGGGATCGGCACTCGGTTGAGCGATTATGTAGCCCCCGACAACACCGCGGTGAAAGTGGCGGAGCGCCTGGCCGCACGCGGCATGACCGCGCTGGGCGAGCGCGCCGACATCTCTCCAGCCACGGTTACGGATATCCTGACCCGGGCGGCCTAGCATGTCCTGGCTGATCACCGGAGCCACCGACGGCATCGGCTTGGCACTGGCGCGCCAATGTCAGGCCCTGGGGGTTGCTACCATCCTGCTAGGCAGAAAACCGCTGGATGAACTGCCAGCCGATCTCTTCTCCGCAGATAACTATCTCTCGGTGGACCTGGCGGCTCCGACCGCTGCCGAGCAAGTGACGACATGGCTTGATGCCCACGGGGTGAGTCGCCTGCGTGGACTGGTCCATAATGCGGCAACCGGCTGGGTGGGAAATTTAGTCGAACAGCCGGTGGATTCGATCCAGCAGATCACGCAAGTGAACGTAATCGCCCCCATTTTGTTAACCCGAGCGTTGGCATCCAGAGTGGATCGCGTGGCCTTTATCAGCAGCGTGGTGGCGGAATGGGGTGCTGCTGGGTATGCGGTTTATGCCGCCAGCAAGGCCGCGTTGAACGCCTTCACGCGCAGCCTGCGGGCGGAGCAGCCGGGATTTCTGGTGCAAACCCTGCATCTGGGGGCGGTGCGCACCGGGCTGCATCAAAAATGCGGCTGGGAGGTCCCTCCAAGCATGTTAGCCAAATTTCCGCCGCCAGCCACCGCAGCCGATTGGATCTGGCGGCAGCTGGCTAGCTCGAAAACTCAGGCCACGATGGGCTGGATCAATGGAATCATTCGTTGGTTAGGCGAGGTGGCTAAATTCCCCCGAGCCGGGCGGCATCGCGTCAGGCCTGCACCAGGGAAACCATTGCGAGTCTTGCTCACGGGCGCTAGTCAAGGCATCGGAGCCGCTTTGATGGCTGAATTCCGCGCCCGTGGATGTTCTGTTATTGGCGTGGATCTGCAGCCGAATGGGCAGGGAATTTTGCCATTGGATCTGGCGAAACCAGCTACTTGGGATTCGTTCTGGCCATCGATAGCACAGCCGTTTGATCTGGTGATCCACAATGCCGGCATCAGCGCCACCGGGCCATTTGCCAGCATAGCGGAGACCGTATCAGCCCGCGTGGTGGCGGTAAATTTCACGGGGCCGATGCGGTTGAACGCGGAACTCTTCGCCCGGGGACTGATTTCAGCGCAGGGCGATTTCATTTTCATTTCCTCGCTGAGCTACTATGCCGGCTACCCAGGAGCCAACGTGTATGCCGCCACCAAGGCTGGGTTGGCGGCGTATGGCCATGGACTGCGGGCTGCCAGGAAGGGATCAGGCGGACGCGTGCTCAATGTCTTTCCCGGACCCGTGCGCACTGCCCATGCGCGGGAACACAGTCCAGACAACCGTTACGAACACAAACGCATGGACCCGGCGGTTCTGGCCGCGGCCATCCATGCCGCCTGGCAGCGGGGTTCGCAGCGTTTGGTGCCCGGCACGGGAAATAAAATCAGCGCCCTGCTGGCGTGGCTCTTTCCCCGCACCATGACCGCCTTGATGCGGAAGTTGTTATTTATTAAGATGCAATCCTACACTCCTACCAAATGACCGCGCGCTTCTCAGGGGCGATGTAGAGTTTGCTCTTCACGGGGATTTTGAATGCGTCATACCATGGTTGGAAATTTTGCAGTGGAGCCACGGCCCGGAGGTGATCGGGGGCGTGGGAATCGCTGGCCATGCGTTTGCGGATGAGGGCGGATTGGGCCAGTTGCATCCAGCTTTGGCTGTAGCTGAGGAAATAGCGTTGTTGCGGAGTGAAGCCACCGATGGGTTCGCCCAGCTTGGGATCGGCCTTGATGGCGCGTTGCAGGCCTTCGTAGGCGAGGACGATGCCGCCCAGATCCGCGATGTTTTCTGGCAGGGTGAGTTTGCCGTTCACTTTCATTCCAGGAACTCCATCGCGTGCGCTGAAGTCGTTCACGAGGATGGCGGCTCGGCGGGTGAATTCTTTGGCGTCCGCTTCCGTCCACCAGTCTTCTAAATTACCCGAGGCGTTGAATTTGCGACCTTCGCTATCGAATCCATGCGTCATTTCGTGGCCGATGACGGCTCCGGTGGATCCGTAGTTCACCGCGTCATCCAAGGTGAGATCGAAGAAGGGGGGCTGGAGAATGCCGGCAGGGAAGACGATCTCGTTGTTGTTCTGATTGAAATAAGCGTTCACGGTGGGTGCGGTCATGGCCCACTCTTCGCGATCCACCGGCTGGCCGACGCGGGCGAGTTGGCGCTTGGTTTCCCAAAGGGTGGCGCGTTGCAGGTTGCCGAAGTAGTCGTCGGGTTTGATTTCCAGCCCGGCGTATTCTTTCCACTTGGAGGGATAGCCGAGTTTGGCGCGGAATTTCTCCAGCTTCACGAGCGCCTTCTGGCGTGTGGTTTCGCTCATCCAGGCGGCTTGGCGGATGTGGTCGGCATAGACGGCTTTGATGTTGGCGACCATGGTTTCCATGCGCTGTTTGGCGGCTGGCGGGAAATGTTTGGCAACATAAAGTTGGCCGAGCGCATCGCCCATGGCGTCGTCGGTGGCTTTCACGGCGCGTTTCCAGCGCAGGCTTTGTTCCTTTTTGCCTTCGAGCACTTTGCCGAAGAAGGCAAAGTTCTCAGCATCGACGGCTTGGTGAAGTTCCGAGGCGGCACTGGTGATGAGGTGCCAGCGGAGGTAGGTTTTCCAATCTGCCAGTGGCTCGGAGGCAAAGAGTTTGCTGGCGGCGGCAAGGTATTCTGGCTGGCCGACGACCATGCTTTCCGGACTCAAGCCGAGCGCTTTCCAGTAGGCTTCCCAGGGGAAATCCGGGGTGAGCTTCGCCAGCTCGGTGCTGGTTAGTTTGTGATAGTTTTCCACCGCATCGTTGAGGTCTTCGGCGGACTTGGAAACTTTGGCCAGAGCGGTTTCCAAGCGCAGCACGGTGGCGGCGTTGGCTTTGGCGGCGGCAGCTTCGTCTCCGGCTAGAGTGAACATTTTTTCGAGATGCTCGGAGTAGGTCGCTAACTCCTTGGCGAAGTCCGCGTGGAGGTAGTAATCGCGATCCGGCAGGGAGGTGCCGCCCTGCACCAGTTGGAAGGCGTAGCGATCACTGGCGCGGGAATCGGCATCGACATACCAGCCGAAGAGGACGGCATTGCCATGAAGTTGGAAATTTCCAATCACACTCGCCAGCCCCGGGAGGTCTTGGATCTCAGCGATGCGTGCCAGGTCTGGGGCCAAGGGTTTCCATGCGAGTTCGTTGATCTTCGCTTCATTGGTGGCGGAGGTGTAGAAATCCCCCACGAGCTTTTTTGGAGCTCCCGCAGCATCAGCCCCCGCGGCCGCGGCTTCGCAAATGGCGCGAAGTTGGCTGGCGTTTTGCTCCATGAGAAATTCCGTGGGCCCCCAACTGGCGCGGTCTCCAGGGATTTTGTTTTGCTTCAGCCAGGTGCCGCACGCATACCGGAAGAAGTCATCTTCTGGCGCCACTTTGGGGTCCATGTGATTCAGGGAGAACCGGAACTCTGGCAGGGATTCGGCGTGGGCGGGTGTGCCCAAGGGCAGAAGGGACGACAGGGACAGAAGAAGGCTGTAGGTAAGGCGCATGGTGATGTAAACTAGCTGGCAGGTGGAACGCTCTCAATTGATATTTTCCGGCTCTTTTAGTGCGTGGATTGCGGTCGCAAAAAGCGATTTTCATCGTCACTTTAGTCACAGCATGTGGCGCGGGCTTGCAGCCCGCAAGCCGTCATGCTTTCCGGTTCACCTCAGCGCTGAGATTCACCTAATGCTCCACGGCTTGCGGGCTGCAAGCCCGCGCCACTCTCCGTTATCAGATGGCTGGAGCTGCGCTAACCTCCACCAACCCGAGCCCTACTGATCATACGCCCGCCCGTCCCGACCTTCATACCAATGGACGAAGGAGCGGTTGACGATTTCGTAGCCGCCGGGAGTTGGGTAGTCGCCTGTGAAATACCAATCGCCACTGTTAGGGGCGATGCAGGTGTGGAGGTTCTCGGTGGTTTGATAGATGACTTCCAATTCCCCATTCCACGTCGTTTCCGGGAAGATCATTTGGCTGATCATGTGGCTGACTTCGCGATCCGTGAACGGCTCGTAGAGGTCTTTCACGCAGTTGCGACGCTGGCCCATGGGCTGTTCCAATTCCACTTTGCAGCGGGAGTAAACGGCCTCGATCAGCCCCTGCTGGCCGCTGTTCTTGAGCAGTTGAATCGTGGCGGCAAAGGCGATGAATTTTCCGATCTCCGCCATGTCGATGCCATAGCAGTCAGGATAGCGAATCTGGGGGGCCGTGCTCACGACCACGATTTTCCGTGGATTGGTGTGGGCCAGCATTTTCAGAATGCTTTGCTTCAAGGTCGTGCCGCGCACGATGGAGTCATCAATGACGACGAGCGCATCCTCCGGACGCACTTCGCCATAGGTGACATCATAGACGTGGGAGGCCATTTGCAGGCGGTTTTGCTCCTGGGAAATGAAGGTGCGCAGCTTGATGTCCTTGTGGGCAATTTTCTCGCCCCGGGGCCAGTTGCGGAGGATGAGGGCGTCGATCAGTTCCTCGTTGAGGGTGCCGTCCTTGGCGGCGGCCAGGATGGAGTCCTTCACTTCGATGCGGCGGTGGAGGCGCAGGCCGTCCATCATGCCCATGTAGGCCACTTCGGCCGTGTTAGGGATGAAACTGAACACTGCCCGATGCAGGTCGTTGTCGATGGCGCTGATGATCTGCGGGATGAGCGCTGCGCCCAAGCGTTTGCGTTCCTGGTAGATTTCCGGATCATTGCCCCGGCTGAAGTAGATGCGCTCGAAACTACAATGGCTGGGAGCGACGGGCTGGCAGTAACGTTCCACGGTCATCGTCCCGTCCGCCTTGATGGCAGTCACCGTGCCCGGCTCCACTTCCACGACGTTCTCCTGCGCGGCATTGAAGACAGTCATCAGCGGCACGCGCTCGGAGGCAAAGGCGATGAACTCGTCATCGACATATTTGTAGCAAGGCCGGATGCCTTTGGGATCCCGCAGCACGAAGCCATCCCCATTGCCCACCATGCCGCAGATGGTGTAGCCGCCGTCCCAATGCTGGGCGCTGTCGTGGATGGCTTTGGTGATATTTAAACGTTCGCTGATTTGTTTGGGGATTTCCGGTCCCGGCACACCGGCATCCCGCAGACTGCGGTAAATATCGGTGTGTTGTTCGTCGAGGTGATAGCCGATTTCCTCCAGCACGGTCTGCGTATCAGTGCCGAAGATCGGGTGCTGCCCGCGGTCCACCATGAGTTGGTTCAAATGACGAATGTTCGTCATGTTGAAATTTCCCAGCACCATTAAGTTGCGGGTGGGCCAGTTGCTCTTGCGGTAGTAGGGATGGCAGGAACTGGTGGCGAACTCACCGCTGGTGCCATAGCGCAGGTGCCCCATGAGGACCTCCCCACCGAAATCGAAATGTTGTTTCACCGATTCAGGACGCTTGGGATCGATCCGTCCCTTGCGCACGGCGGCATCGAACGCCACTTGCTGGCTTTTGAAGACTTGCCCCAGCGACTCGCTGCGCGCACTGCGAGCCCGGAACATGTAGGGCTGGCCCAGCGGCATGCCCAGCTTGGTGCAGCCAATGCCCACGCCGTCCTGGCCGCGGTTGTGCTGCTTCTCCATGAGCAGGAACAGTTTGTGAAAACCGTAAAGACTGGTGCCGTATTTCTCGAGATAATACTCGAGCGGCTGTCGCAGGCGAATGAAGGCTACGCCACACTCATGCTTGATGAAATCGCTCATCGGATAGGAAAAAAGTTGGGGAAGGTTACCAACCTAGGGCGGTTGGATAGCTATGCTGGGAGGGAATGCGGGTGGGAGCAAATGGAAAAGTAGAAATCTCGAAAACGGTCGTGCCCGCCCTGACGCTGCCCCGCAGTTTACGTGAGAAGCAAGAGAATCGAATTGACTCCGCCAGTGTCCCTGAGCACGCTGACTCCCATGAAACAGCACCTGATTTTCATTTCTACTGGAATTCGTCTCCTCAGCATCACGGCAGCCTTGGTCCTGGGGGCCAATCTTGCCAGCATGGCCGCAGATCAACCGCAGTGGGGTCAAGCCTGGAGTCGCAATTTGGTATCGGCGGAGAAAAATTTACCCGAAGGATTCGATCCGGCTAGCAAACAAAACGTGCGTTGGGTGGTGCCGCTGGGGGATCAGACCCATTCCACTCCCGTAGTGGCGGGCGGGCGGATTTTTGTGGGCACGAACAACGCCAATCCACGCGATCCCAAGCATCAGGGAGATCGTGGGGTGCTGTATTGCCTGGATGAAAAGGATGGGCACTGCCTCTGGCAACTCGTGGTGCCAAAACTCGAGGATGATCAATATTTAGACTGGCCGAAGACGGGGATGGCCTCCGATGCCACCGTGGAGGGAGACCGCGCTTACATCGTGACGAATCGGGGCGAAGTCGTCTGCTTGGATGTGCACGGCATGGCCAATGGCAATGACGGCCCCTATCAGGACGAAGGGAAGCACTTGGCCTTGCGGGGCGAACCAGCACTAACCACCGGTCCACTGGATGCGGACATCATTTGGCTGCTGGATATGAAGGAAGCGTGCGATATCTGGTGCCACGATGGAGCCCACAGTTCCATCCTAATTCAAGGGGATCATCTCTATGTCAATACTGGCACGGGCGTGGACAACACCCATCGCCTCATCCGCCGTCCCGAGGCCCCTTCCTTGATCGTGGTGGACAAATTAACTGGGCGCTACCTGGCCAGAGAGGACGAGCACATCTCTCCCAATATCTTCCACGCCACGTGGTCCTCTCCCTGCTTCACTAAAATCGATGGCCATCCTCAGATCCTCTTCTGCGGCGGCAACGGCATCACCTACGCCTTCGATCCACTGCCGGCAGGCCCGCCGGAAGCAGCGCTGGCGAAACTGAAGCCCCGCTGGCAATACGACATGGATCCCAGCGCCCCCAAGGAGAAAGTCCACCTCTTCACCCAGAACAAACAGGACGGCCCTAGCAATATTTACGGAATGCCCGTGGTCGCGAACGGAAAACTCTTCGTGGCGGGTGGGGGCGACGTCTTCTGGGGGAAAAACAAGTCCTGGCTAAAATGCGTGGACGCCAGCAACGGCAAGGAATTGTGGAGCTACGAACTTGGCAAACACACCCTGAGCACGGCTGCCGTCCACGACGGCTTGGTCTATGTCACGGACGCCGATGGCACGTTGCATTGCGTGGAGGAAAAGACTGGAGCACCAGTCTGGACCCACGCCATGAACGGATCGTTCTGGTCGTCCCCAATGATTGCTGATGGCAAAATTTTCCTAGGCACGCGCAAAGGAAATTTCTGCGTCCTGGCAGCCGGCCGAGAAAAGAAAATCCTCACCAACTTGGAACTCAAATCGCCCATCAGTTCCACCGTGACTGTCGCCAACGAAGTGGTCTATCTAACCACCATGAATCAACTCTGGGCGCTAAAGTTGGAAGCGCGGTAAATATTTCCGAAAAAGTTTCACCACCTGTCATATACTCACCCACGGCAAGTCACCCATGGGTAGTCTATGAACTCCGAACTCTCCCGCCAACTCGAAACCCTGCACCCCGATGCCTTCGGCTGGGCGCTGCATTGTGTAGCTGGAGATTACTGCCGGGCGGAGGAAGTCCTCTCCAATGCCTACCTCAAGTATGCGCAGGGCAAGGCTCAGTTTGCGGGCGGTAGTAGTTTCAAGACGTGGTGGTTTGGGGTGATTCGTTTCACTGCCCAGGAGGATTTGCGTCGCACGAAATTTCGCCAAACCCTGCTGGGGAGGCTGCTGGAGCATTTGCCGTTGCAGCAAAATACGCTGGCCAGACCCACGCCTTCACAGCACTTGGAACGGCGGGAAGACACCACCATGCTACTCCAGCAACTAAGCCTGCTCCCACCGCGCCAGGCCGAAGTCCTGCACTTGGTATTCTATCAGGACCTAACCATAGCTGAGGCCGCCGCCCTCATGGGCATCAGCCTGGGATCCGCGCGCCAACATTACGAACGCGGGAAACATCGCCTCCGGGCCAACCTCAAAGCTCTACCCGAACCCATCACCCTATGAACCCACCAAACGATCCAGATGATCACCTGCTGCGGGAACGATTCCTCCAGCAACGCGCGGAAGATCACGCCGCCGCCCCAGCGTGGTCGGCACGATTCCTCCGTGTTCCGGCCGAGACGACCCGTCGTCCCCAGCCTGTCTGGCTCTGGCCTGCAGCCGCCGCCGCCGCGTGCGCCCTGCTGGCCTTGCCATTCGTCATGAAATCAGCCCCGCCGCGGGCAGACCTTTCCAGCCTGCCTCCGCTCCTGCCGTTGGTGACGGAACCATCCACTCCCTTGCTCCAGAACACGTCGTTTGATCTGGCCCTAACTAACTCTTCCTCACCCACCGATTTCCTTTTACCCACCCACCTAAACATCCAAATCCTATGAAACTAAACCACATCCTAACTACCATCTCCCTGCTCACCCTCACCTTCACGACCGCCCGGGCGGCGGACACCGACGCTTGGCTGAAGAATGGTCTGATTCACCCGGAGGTCATTTTCAAGCACCAGGCTGAACTCAACCTAACCGCTGATCAGCAAGCCAAACTGCTGGCCATGGTGGAACCAGCCAAAACCCGCATAGCCACGCTGGAATCAGCCCTGAAGGACAGCCAGCAAGCGCTGGAAACTCTGCTGCGCGCCCCGGACACCACCGCCGATCAAGCCTGCGCCAAACTCACTGAAACCCTCGCTGCGGAGGCCGCCCTGAAACAATTTCAGATGCGCACCTTGATGGATTTGCGCGTTGCCCTCACTCCAGAGCAGCGGACTCAGGCGGTCGCCTTTGCCGCCAAGAAAGGACCTTCCGATCTGGAACGCAAAGTGCGGGACAAGGCCGAGAAATTGAAGGCGGCCTACGAGGCCTTGGGCCTGCCAATGACCGAAGGACTCAAGCAGCGGGGCCATCAAATCGAGGAAATGATCAAGGACGGCGGCCTCGAACGCGCCATGCAGGCGATGGAGAAGCTGGCCGTTGAGGCGGGACTCGACAAGCCTCTCACCAAGGAGGAGCTGGATTTCAGTAAACAAAGCCCGGGCGATACGGATCTCGACAAACTGAAGCAACGCCTCGAATCCGTGCAAGAACGCGCCAAGGAAGTGGTTTCCGTCGAGATCATCGGCAAGCTCCTCCAAGCCCGTGAAGCCTTGGAGAAAGCCAAGAGCAACTCCGATGCGGACCTGGTCGGCCGCATCCTAACGTTCGCAGAGGCCCTCTTGGATAAAAAGTAAGACTCGTTTAATAACACAGTTGTTAGGGCGCTCCGCCCACTTAAAACGATACCCGCCGCAGTCACTGTAGTGATCGCGGCGGGTTTTCTTTTACCCAGCAGCACGGAGAAATTTTGCCCCATCGGGAATAAAATCTCCCCTCCCCGCTCCCATGCAAGGATGCGCCACGATGCGCTGATCTAACCTAACCTAACCATTAAAACTAAGCCATGAAAGCACGCTGGAACCAACTCAATGCCCTCCTGGAAAAAATTGCCAACCTCACACGCGACACCTTCCTTCTTGTCGTCCGCCTTTACTGGGGCTGGCAATTCTTCCAGACCGGCAAGGGTAAACTAGCTAATCTGGACCAAACCGCTGCGTTCTTCAGCGAGCTAGGTCTGCCCGCACCAAAATTTCAAGCCTTCCTCGCAGGCAGCACCGAATGCTTCGGTGGACTCTTGCTCTTGATCGGGTTGGGCTCGCGCCTCATCAGTGTGCCACTCATGTTCACCATGATCGTGGCTTATGCCACGGCCCATTTGGACGCACTGAAGGGCATCTTTAGTGACCCGGACACCTTTGTCAATCAAGCCCCATTCCTCTTTCTGCTCGCCTCCGCCATCATCTTCGTCTTCGGCCCAGGGCGGGTTTCCGTCGATCATTGGCTGAACCATCGCACCAAGTAAGGTGCACGCAGTTCTACTCGGTTAAATAACGAAAAGTAGTGCCGGACTTTACTCCGCACAGCCCTGGATTTTCAAGGCTTCCAGCATGTCAGATTACTGACTGAAGTCCTCTTTAAAACCAGAATTTAGGAGTTATGATGCAACACTTAATTAATGCCCTTGAAAAGAGGTGGAGCGAGGCTGTGCCCGAGCCAGTCGTGAGCCGAAGCACCCAAAGTCTAGACGGATGTTGCTAGCGATGCTCGATCGGATCGATCTGCGCAGGGAGGAAGGAGCGCGAATTTGGAAGATCACCCTGACGAAAGCTCGGGCACAGCCTCGCCCCACCTCCCTAGCAGGGCTGCCTGCGAGAGCCGATCCGCTGCCTGACAACTGCTTTGCCGAAGAGTCATGACGGTTACTTTCTGTGCTACCGTCCCCTTTCAGCTGCTTGACAGCGGGCGGAGTTCTCGCCACCACTAAGCCATGTCCAAACCCCAGACCGCCCCGACCGCCATTACGCCCGTTCGTCAGGATGATTTTCCTGAATGGTATCAACAAGTCATTAAAGCCGCTGATCTCGCAGAGAATTCAGAGGTGCGCGGCTGCATGGTCATCAAGCCGTGGGGCTATGGCATCTGGGAATTGATGCAGAAGGCGCTGGACGGCATGTTCAAGGCTACGGGTCACAAGAATGCTTATTTCCCGCTGCTGATTCCACTGAGTTATCTGGCCAAGGAAGCGGACCATGTGGAAGGCTTTGCCAAAGAATGTGCCGTGGTGACGCACCATCGGCTGGAATCGGTGCGGCAACCCGATGGCACCATGAAGATGGTTCCCGCTGGTGAACTGGCGGAGCCCTATGTGATTCGTCCCACCAGTGAAACGATCATCGGTGCGGCTTTTGCACGCTGGGTCCAGAGCTACCGTGATTTACCCCTGCTGATCAATCAGTGGGCCAACGTGATGCGTTGGGAAATGCGTCCGCGCATCTTTCTGCGCACCGCAGAGTTCCTTTGGCAGGAAGGCCATACGGCTCATGAAACGAAGGATGAGGCACTCGAGGAGACGGAAAAAATGCTCGGAGTCTATCAAACGTTCGTGCGCGACCATCTGGCCATTCCGGTGATCTGCGGTGAGAAGAGCGCTCGCGAACGCTTCCCTGGTGCGGAATCCACGTTGTGCATCGAAGCCATGGTGCAGGATCGCAAGGCGATTCAAGCGGGCACGAGTCACTTCCTGGGGCAAAATTTCTCCAAGTCCTCCGAGATCTGTTTCACGGGCCGGGGCGGAAATAAAGAATACGCCTGGACCACCAGTTGGGGCGTGAGCACGCGCTTGATTGGCACGCTCATCATGGCCCATGCGGATGATGATGGTCTGGTGCTGCCACCACGCATTGCCACGGAACAAATCGTGATTTTACCCGTCACACCCAAAGAAGACAGCAAGGCGGCGGTGCTGGAAGCCGCACACAAGCTGGCGGCCGAACTGCGCGCGCTGAATTTCCATGGCGATGCCCTGCGCGTTAGTGTGGATGAACGGGATCTGGCAGGCGGCACCAAGAACTGGGAATGGATCAAGAAAGGCGTGCCGCTGCGTATCGAAATCGGCCCGCGTGATTTGGAGAAAGGCAGCATTGCGCTGTCCCGTCGCGATCTGGGAGTGAAGGAAAAGAGCTTCCCGGCGGCCACGGAATTCGTCAGCCAAGTCATCGGCATCCTGCAGAACATGCAGGATGAGCTACTGGCCCGCGCCACGGCCTTCCGGGATGCGAACATGGTGAAGATCGAGGACAAAGCGACGTTTGAGCAATTCTTCACGGCGAAGAATCCTGACAAGGCCGAAATCCATGGTGGCTTTGCCCTCGTGCATTGGGCTGGCACCGCCGAGGACGAAGACAACCTCCAGAAAACGCTGGGCGTCACCATGCGCTGCATCCCCCGTGGAGAGGAATTCACGGAAGAGGGCATCTGTCCGTTTACTGGCGGCAAGAGCAGCCAGCGGGTGATCTTCGCCAAGGCGTATTAAAGATCATCAAGCCCGCGGCGGGAGAGAACTCCTGCGTCGGCTCCGGTCCAAACTACTTGTCATCCGTGCTCCCGTGGGCAAACTACCGTCATGCCAACTGCTCATTCCCCCGCCGCCGACTTTCTTCGCATTGAAGATTTGCAGGTTCACTTTACCCAGAAGGGAAAAGGCTGGGGTGCTCCGCCGCAAGTAATCAAGGCCGTGGATGGCGTTTCGCTGAATCTTGAGCGTGGTGAGATTCTAGGATTGGTGGGAGAGTCTGGTTGCGGGAAATCCACCTTAAGCCGTGCGGTTCTGCAGTTGGTGCGGCCGACCGGTGGTCGGATCATTTTGGAAGGTGCGGATCTGGCGCAACTGAGCCCGCAACAACTCCGCATGGCCCGGTTGAATTTTCAAATGGTCTTCCAGGACCCTTACGCTTCGCTGAATCCCCGGCTCACCATTTTCAGCACCCTGCTGGAAGCCTTGGAAACGCGCGGCCGCATCCCTGAAGCCCAACAAGCCACTGCCGTGGCGGAGTTAATGGAGCGCGTGGGCTTGGAATCAAGATTCATGCTGAAGTATCCTCACGAGTTCTCCGGCGGGCAACGTCAGCGCATCGCCATCGCGCGCGCCCTGGCCCCCAAGCCGGAGTTGCTCATTGCCGATGAACCCGTGTCCGCCTTGGACGTTTCCATCCAGAGCCAGATCATTAACTTACTGCTCCAGCTCTCCCGGGAAATGAACCTCACCATGCTCTTCATTTCCCACGATCTCAGCGTCGTCAGATTCATCGCAGATCGCATCGCTGTCATGCAGGGTGGCAAGATCGTGGAACTCGGCACCGCAGAAGAAGTCTATGATCATCCGCAGCATCCCTACACCCAGAAGCTGCTGTCGGCCGTATTGAAGCCGATGGTGGGGTAGGTGTGAAGCCAAATGATGAAAGTCAATCCCAACGGGATTGTGCCCCAAAGCCCAGGGTTGCGAGGGACGAGCTACCCTGGGAAAACGTGGTCATGAGGGAACAACCCCAACGGGGTTGTGTCCGTTTCGTCAGCGGCCATGTCTCCTGCGGACCGAGGACGCAACCCCGTTGGGGTTGATGCTTATCCTCGATTTCCCCCAGGGTAGCCCCGCGTGCCTCGGAGCAACCCTGGGCTGGAGGGCGTAATCCCGTTGGGATTAGAAGGAACGTCGGGCTAGTGGCTCGCACCAGTCAACCTGATGGAAGCACCCGGGGGAGGAGCCTACTGCGCTATGAGTTGGAGTCCCGCTTTTAAGCGCTTAAAAGCCAATGCCTTTAAGGATTGGTGATGGTGATGGTTTTGACGAGCGGTTGGGAGCTGGGGATTTTGGTTTTGGGCCAGGCTTTGACGGGTTGGCGCAGGGTGCGGGGACAGCTCCTCGGCGGGCGTTCCTTGATCAGGGC
>JANOAV010000070.1:0-13236 GCA_031411295.1 Verrucomicrobiales bacterium
ATTGGAAAAGAATGCGGGAAGCGGCAGGGAGTTATGGGGCATCCGCCCAATCCATCAGAAGCTGGCAGGGCGCCATGGGAAATTACAGAATTCCAGATATTTTTGAATCCTTAAAGGCATTGGCTTAAAAGCGGAACTCCAACGGATGTTACTGATTCTTCGCATGGAACCGTCAGCCCCTCCCGGTGGCTCATGGGTTTTCCCCGCTGGAAATCATTCATCAGGCGCAGGTCAGGATCTCTGGATCTACCGCAGAGACCCCGCCACTGGCGGCACCTCCATTCATTCCCCCCAGTAAATTTCCTCATCCTCCGGCGGCATCATTCTCTTGATTTCCCATCATGACGTGGCAAACCTGACCATCCCACCCGACCGCTGCCGCCAAGGCCTCCTTCTGCGGCTGTTAACATCAACGATTCCCCCACCTTTGGACTTCTCTACCAACCCATTCCGCGAGGAGCTAAGCTCCCGGCAGCGTCCTGAACCCTGCACGGTCGTCATCTTCGGTGCCTCGGGCGATCTCACGAGCCGCAAACTCATCCCGGCACTTTACAATTTGTCCGCCGAAGCAGAGTTGCCCCCCACCCTGAAGATTGTAGGCTTCGCCCGACGCGAGAAATCCCACGGGAGCTTCCGCACCGAATTGGCCACCATGAACCAGAAGGTTTCCCGTTCCGGTCATAACGATGAAGTGTGGGCCAACTTCAGCCAGGGCGTTTACTATCATCAGAGCGAATTTGAAGATCCCGAGGGATACGCTCGGCTGGCCGCGTTACTCAACCAACTGGATCTGGAAGGGGCCGGGGGGAATCGCTTATTTTACCTCGCCTCCTCGCCTGACAACTTTGCGCCCATCCTCCGCCAACTCCAAGCTGCTGGCCTCAGCGAGCCCACCGGTCCGGGCAAATGGAGCCGGGTGGTGATCGAAAAGCCCTTTGGCACCAACCTTCCCAGCGCCCGGGATCTCAACCAAGTGGTGAACGAAGTCTTCCATGAAAGCGCCACCTACCGGATCGACCACTATCTGGGCAAGGAAACCGCTCAGAACATAATGGTCCTGCGCTTCGCCAATTCCATCTTCGAAGCCATGTGGAACAATCGCTACATTGATCACGTGCAGATCACCTGCTCGGAAAATTTGGGCATGGAAGGTGGCCGGGGCGGTTACTATGACAAGGCTGGTGCCCTGCGAGACATGGTGCAGAACCATTTACTGCAACTCCTCAGCCTGGTAGCCATGGAGCCTCCCACCGATCTCTCCGCCGATGGCGTGCGCGATGAGAAAGTCAAAGTGCTCCGTTCCCTGCGTCCATTCAAAGATGCGGACGATGTGGCCCAGAATGTGATTCGGGCGCAATATACCAGCGGCACCGTCGATGGCAAAGCCGCCCCCGGCTACCGCCAGGAGGACCGCGTGCCAGCCGATAGTCAGACCGAAGCTTACGTAGCCCTGCGCATCATGATCGACAACTGGCGCTGGGAAGGCGTGCCGTTCTACATGCGCATGGGGAAACAACTCCCCAAGAAAGCCACCGAGATCTCCATCCATTTCAAGCGTCCCCCCAGCGTGCTCTTCAACAAAAACTCCGCGCGGGAAAATGCCAACGTGCTGACCATCCGGATTCAGCCGGACGAAGGCATCTCCCTGCGCATGCACTCGAAGATGCCCGGAGCCGCCATGCGCCTGGAGCAGGTGAAAATGGACTTCCGCTACAGTTCCAGCTTCGGCAAAGCCAGCCCCGAAGCCTACGAACGCCTCCTGCTGGACGCCATGGCCGGAGACGCCACCCTCTTCGCCCGTCGGGACGAAGTGGAGAACGCCTGGAAATACATCGACCAGATCGAAACCGCCTGGCACCAAAGCCCCACCCCACCGCCCATGTGCGAATACCCCGCCGGCACGTGGGGTCCCAAGGAATCAGACGACCTCCTGGAACGCGATGGCCGCGCCTGGCGGAGGATTTAGTTCCGTCAGTCGTTTGGTTTCCTGCCGCATCCATTTGGTTTCCTCCAGGGTGTGTTTTGTGACATGGTGGATGGGACGCCCTCGTCCCATCGGGTGTCTGAGGCGCACCGGCCACAATGAAAGAGACTGCCACCTTGTTTGCAGGCGGACGGGGGATTTCCTGAGGGGAAACCAGTGGGTCGAACCACCAGATTTAAGGACTCGGGGGTAACTCCGAGTCTTGCGCCGGAAAGCCTTTACCGCAGAGGGCCGCAGAGGCTTGGAAAGGGCACGGATGGCTGGCATTTAGCAGTCTACGCCCAGCCAACAGGAAAACTCTGCGAATCTCTGCGGCCTCTGCGGTTAATCCTAAAACGCCACGCTGCGCCAAACCAAGACGCCCACCGAGACTAACCCTCAGAGACCCGGGCCGCGATCCGTCCAACCAAGGTTGTCATCGGGGCTGTCACCTAATGCCAACCTAATTTATTAGGTGACGTCATCAGGGCTCACTCCAAACCACTTCTCTGATCTCGGGGTCGGAAGCGAAAATCTGCTGGAGCGCCTCCGTGAGACGGGCGAGCTGCGGTGTAGCGTCGATCTTCTTAAAGAGCTTCTTCACGACAGGCGTCTTCGGGTCGGTAAAACACAAAAACTCGTCGTCGTCTCCGTTCTGGTGTCCGCAACACAGAGCAAGCCGAAATCCTTCGTTGCGCACCGGGACATACCAACCCCAATCCTCGGCAATCATCTCCTCAGTCTGAATGCCTCTCTCGGCAAGCTTCTGAACCAGATACTCGGCAAGTCTCTTGCCCCAAAGACCCGGATTGATCTGCTCCTCCTCGCCTTCGTAAGGCGGGAAATTGGATGACCGAAACTCAACGAATGTCTTCATGGTGTGTTTAGCCGCCCAATTACTTGATCCCCGACCGCAGTGTCACTTGTGGCCGCCCTTCTTTAGAGGCGACAGATTCGTCCGTTTTGGCGCGGGGGAGTGATTTCATAGTGGAAGTTTGGTTGGATTTAGTCGCAGAGGCGCGGGCTCGTCAACCTTATTGTCGATGTCCGCTCGGATGCGCGTGGATTTCTGTGGAGGATGACCATGGTTTTTTTGAGGCAATTTATCAGCCTGCCAATTTATGAGCCTGCCGCATTGTTTCACGGCAGCGCATGGTTAGCCGTCATCATTCGATCCTCTCAACAAACTCCCGCACGGTCGGTGCGACAACTGTATCAGCCTGCAACCGGTGATCCCAATAAAGAACTGCGCCTTCGGAATGCCGAAGGAAAAAGTTCCCATCCACATCCACACCGATGATGCTGACTTGCTTGCCGCGCCACCAAGGTGCGTCAAGTGGTCGCCTGTCCGCCTCGCGAATCAGAAACGCAATCGTCATCGTGCGCTCGCCGTGCCGAAACGTCCGATGTGGCCACAGCCGGGCAAGTGCGCGTTCGATTGGGTCAGGCTGCTGCATGACGGCTAACTACTTGATCACCGACAACAGTGTCGATTTATCCCGCGCTCCTTTATATAAGACAGATTCGTCGGTTTTGGCGCGGGGAAGTGATTTCATAGTGGAGTTTTGCTCGGATTTAGCCGCAGAGGCGCGGGCTCGTCAACCTTATTGTCGATGTCCGCTCGGATGCGCGTGGATTTCTGTGGAGGATGACCATGGTTTTTTTGGGGCAATTTATCAGCCTGCCAATTTATCAGCCTGCCGCATTGTTTCACGGACTCACCAAAATCTCCTGCGCACCATCCAGACCTCTTGGAAGTGCCTCGGAAAATCCGAAGACGGCAGTTGTCTCAACCGCAGGACCCCCACGGGAACCCACCCACCTCCGAGGCCAAGCGCTTCTCAACCAGCCGAAAAAGAGTCTTGCCGTGCCGCGGAAGATAACCTAGCCTCAGGTCCCAGTGAATCCCGCCAGCCTTTTGGTAACAATGTCGTAATACCCATGAGCAATATTTGTCGTAATATCACCCAATCCGTCCTCTGCCACCCGGAGATCTCCGCAATAGGCGACACTTTTGTCGCATCATCACCCAAAAATCTACGACACCTCTTGGGGGCTAAGTAGAATGTTCGCTGAAATAATCGATCTTAACGTGATTCGAAAAGCTATTAGTAACCTAGGATATTGGGGTTTGAAGCGCCTCTATGCAAATAATGTGATCACGACCATTGAGGGTATTCCCATTGTGTCGCTCCGTGACGATCAGACCAACTTTCGAAGGATCATTTCCCTCTCATTTGATCTTCTTCGGTCCCACGATTCAAGGCGGCTTCGAAGAATTGTGTCTGCGGCTGATTGGATCGTAGATTGCTCGTTGCCGCTGGGAGGGCGCTCAGGACTGTATTGTCGGCGACTTGCGGCTATTGAAATGGATTTTGAGTTCTCAGATAATTTTGGCGATGATCTGATGCACGCTGCCTATTTTGCTGCCCTGTTGGTGTATGAGGGAACCCACGGGATGCTGATGAGGCGTGGATTCGAATACACGAACGAGTTGAGACTCCAGTCAGAGCGGATTTGTGTCGCTGAGCAGAATAGGTTTCTGGCTCGACTCGAAGTTTTAAGAACTGGCCTTGGTGACACGCTACTGACCGAGTTTAACGCAAGTAATTGGGAGGAGGCTTGGGCGATGGATAAGTGGGAACGGGTCAGAAGGCTCGCCGCAAGAGCAATCAGAAGTGGATAAGCGAACAAGGCGCGGCTGGCAAGCCTCCGAGCGCTTTCCTTTCTCCGATGACTCACCCTAATCCCAACCCTCACCGTGCGTTCCACGCGCAGCCCCCCCGGGAACCCACCCACCTCCGAGGCCCAGCGATTCTCAACCAGCCGAAAAAGAGTCTTGCCGTGCCGCGGAAGATAACCTAGCCTCAGGTCCCAGTGAATCCCGCCAGCCTTTTGGTAAAAATGTCGTAATATCCATGAGCAATATTTGTCGTAATATCACCCAATCCGTCCTCTGCCACCCGGAGATCTCCGCAATAGGCGACACTTTTGTCGCATTATCACCCAAAAAACTGCGACACCTCTTGGGGGCTAAGTAGAATGTTAGCCAAGAAAATGAAATGCAAGCAAAGCCCCTCGCTACGGATTTAGGCGAAGCCCTAAAGTGGACGACCACGGTTCGTGACGTAGAACGGAATGCAAAAGCATTGTTTCCGTGTCAGCGCACGAGTTATCCGAACGAGGCGATCACATCACAGCGGTCTCAACTCATTTATGATTGGGTTCTCTCGCTATCAATGCACCCTCTCCCCAATCCGAAGAAAGAGGAATTGCTTGCTGAATTTGCGAAGCGCATTACTCCGAAAGAGCAAATTCACGATATAATCGAGGTATTTAGACGGAATGGCATATCTGAACGCCTTTTCGATGGTCTGACTTATACGATTATTCCGCCTCCTTCATTTGCGAGGCTTACGTCATCAGTTCCTGTTCTTGAGCAGATTTTGCAGGATCGATGGGTAGAGGCTCAGAAGTGTGAGCGAGCTGGAGCCCATTTGTCCGCCGTAATTCTGATGGGAAGTATATTAGAAGGGCTCCTTCTCAGTAAGGCCATGGCACTGCGGCCCGATGCATATAAGTCTCGTTTCTCTCCCAAGGACAAGAAGTCAGGGAGTGCTATCGCCATAGAGAATTGGACACTACATGATTTGATTGAGGTGGCTGTCGATTGCGGCTGGTTGAAGGTAGATCGAGGCTCATTCAGTCACGCGCTCCGCCAGTCTCGGAATATTGTTCACCCTTGGGCGCAAATGTCCGAACGAGCAGACTTCGACGGTGAAACATGCAAGACGTGCTGGCAGGTATTATCCTCGGCGGTCAAAGACCTGGCAAAATGAATGAAGAAAGGCTAACAAGACGCTACATCCAACGGCGGGCAACGTCCTTCTTTGAATTCGGGCTTCCATCCCCGCCGTGGATGAGCTTGACGTTCGCCCCACCAGGTAGCCCTCCCCCCCAACCAATGAAACCAACATCGTTACTTCTGATCCTTGCTCTAGTCTGCTCCTCGTGCGGACGGTCCAAAGACGACAAAGTCGTCAAACGTGAGGGAAATCCTGACTACATCAAGGTAGATGGCGAGAACGAGGCGAAGATGGACGCCGCGATAACCAGATCGAAGAAGGAGATCGAAACATTTATCAAGGCACTCCAAAGCCCAACTCCGTCACAGAGTGGGTTCTCCGTGAAGAAGCCATTTCCTTGGAAGGATGGCAACGAGACATCCCACGAACACATTTGGCTAACCCAAGTGAGCTTCAAAGACAGCAAGTTCTACGGACGTGTAGGCAATGAGCCCGTGGATGTCCGAGATGTGAAGATGGGAGACGAGGTTACACTCGAGAAGTCTGATGCCTCTGATTGGATGATTATTGATGATGGCTATCTCATCGGCGGCTACACCATTCTTGCCCTCCGCGATCAGATGCCAAAGGCAGAGCAAAAGGAGTTCGATGCTTCGTTCCCTTACAAGACCAAGAAGCAATGATACATCGTAAATCCAAGGGCAAACAAAGTCACCGCAGCCAACCAGCTATGGCCTCTGCGTCTTTCACTGGAATCTCGACCGCTTGCACGGCCACAGCAGGTGGCTGCGCTTGAACGTTCGGCAAAAAAATGAAACGCAATAAAGCTCTCCCTCTCGGCATTGCCTTCGCTTTTTTATGCGCTTCATACGTCGGATACTGTCTCCGGGCATTTCTCGTAAAGCCTCCATTGCAATTTGGGGAGTTCATTGACCCAAGCGAGAGAAAGATAATTTCAGATTGGTATGATGATTCTTCCGAGATTCGACCTAAGATCGTGGATTTTGAGTCCGTCATCTATGCTCTTTCTCACCCTTACCTACCCAATCCATATCGGCCCTTTGTATCGCTCGGCGGTCTTGGCGGCGAGGGTTCGATTCAGTTCAGTTACGAGGATGCAGTCGCAATCTTCGTTGAGCAAGAAGGAAAACTTGTCCTGTCGCGGGTTATGCATGCCAACGACGCCGAACCAGTCAGTGGTGGCAACGGCGGACAAGATCGCTAGTTCGCTTCGCTCTGGACGCCTATTTCCCGCCGTGCCACACTTCAAACGTTGGGTTATGCTGGTTCAATTACAATGAAAGATGACCAAGTGAGTAATCTTCCAGCCCATTCGAAGGAGAGCGGTGTTGTCGACACCGACGTCCAGTTCCAATTGGCTTCTTGGTATCATGCATCCGAAGCTCCTCGCCTGTTTGACGCACTCGTTGAGGGAAGTGTCAGATTCGAATTCGAGACTTCTGATGATTTCATATCAGGGCAGAGCGCAATCCGATCCCGCTTTGGTGGTGGATTCGGTCAAGGGGCGTATGTTTTGGTCTGGGTTCATCCTGCTGACCAAAATTTGTTTAACGCAATCCAACGAAAAGTTTTCCCTCCACGCCAATAGGAGAGATTTCTTGAGGTGAAGTGCTGAATATGCTGGTGCGGATTTACATATCTCAAACGCACCCATGCGTTCGGTGGTTTGTGGCCACTTCGTTCCTTTATATCAAGCGTGAGACGAATGGTCAGCAGCATTGTTTTCGCTAATGGTCCGCTTGTGCGTGGATTCAATCAAATCCTAGATTTCTTTGGCACGCTTAGCGCCCAAGGATTTCAGGAGCTCGACCATCCGCGTCTCGTGGTCGCTCATAGCGTTATCGAGGGGCGTTGTTCCATGCATATCAGCAGGGTTTACATTCGCCCCCCGGCCTGCTAGGCACTCCACGAAGTCATAGCGCTTAAATACGACCGCATGAAACAGGGCGGTTCGGTAGCGTGAATCCTCAGCATCTATTCTCGCGCCGGATTCTAGCAGCGCCTCAGCAACTTTTACGTGACCTTTTCTTCCGGCCCAAATGAGGCCTGTAAGATTATATGTATCGCGCGACTCGGGATCGATTCCCGCAGCTAGGTAATCACGCACAACGTCAACCTTGCCTGTGCTGCAGGCGTTGAAGAACTTCTGTCCTCCCTGTTTTCCTCTGCTCAGAGCAGACCCCTCAGGCTTAGGTGTTTCTACTGAATCGATTTTGGGGATTGGAGGGCGGGGAGGTATCCTCACCGGTCTTGGCGGGGGCGAAAGATCTCCCTCGCAGAGATTTTTCAACGCAGTGTCAAAGATATTCAGATGAACTGCCTGATCCGTAATAAATCTGCGCCTGCGGGCTTCAGCAGTAAGAATGGAAAAACAGGCCCTCATCTGAGTGCAAAAATATGGTAGAATCTCTAACGTTGATTTGCCCTGCCACCCCTCTTGAGGGATGACAAGGTCAATCGTGAGGTCGCGGGCCTTGACCTTAACCTTCATGCGATCCGGCCCCTCAGATCCATAATCAACAAAGCTCCCCGAAACACGCAGCACGACGGAATACTCGATTGGTAGGCCTGCGGGATCTGGGTTTCCGAGGGCCTCGAAATATTTGTTGAGCCGATAGTGAAGTGGCCAAAGAGCCTCATTGCCTGTTGGGCCGCCATACTGGGCCGCCATGCTAAAGAATTTCATCGCTTATTCTACTCAGTTCAAGCTTGGCGCGCAATGCCCTTGGTCGCGGAGTTTTTTTAGCCACATTTGGAGCTGGGTGACCTTGTCGGGATGTTCTGCCAGTTAATTATCTGCCCGCCAGACAGTCCTTTCCACCCCAGCGCACGCCACGGAATCCGGGGCACCCTCGGGCCGTGAAACGCCCCTCACGGAGCCGTCCAGTTCTGCACCGGGCCGGCCAGGCTGGAGCCGGTGCCGTTTACGCCGACGAGCCAGATTTGATACAGCCCGCCGCTGACCCAGGTGATGGTGGCGGGGATGATGACGGAGGTCTCCCCGAAGCCTCCGGTGTGGAGTTGCTCCGGCATGCCGCCGGGGGCGATGCGCCAGGCCGTGAGCCGGGTGGCCCGGGCGGGCAGGACGGTGGTGGCAAGGGTGCGCGTTCCCGGCGTCCACAGGGTGTCCGCAGGCGCGTCGGGCGCGTCTTGAGCGGGGCGACGGAGGATGTTGATATCGAAAATGGTATCCACCAGCTCCGGGGTGTCGCCCCAGAACTGCATGGCGCAGGCCACCAATTTATAGAGCAGGATGGCGCACGCCACCCGCGTGGTTTCCACCGTGAGACGGGTGGTTGCCACGGCGGATTTTGCCTCCGTCTGCAGCGTGCGCAAGGCGCGGGCCGCGGTGGCAAATGTCCCCACCGTGGCCGCCAGCGTCACCAGCGCGGGCACCGTGGTTTGCTCCGCCAGGCGGGAGGACAGGCCATCCAGCGCATCCAATCGTTCCTCCAGCGTGCCGCCCGTGACCGTTTCCCGACCCTGGGGCAGCAGATACGTGTAGGTGGGGCCGCTATTGCCGACTTTGATTTCAATGGTGCCGACCCATTTAGTCAGCGGGCTGGGCAGATTCCCGGTTGGGTTGCGGGTCAGGCTGGCCAGTTGCTCCTCAAACGCCAGCGTCCGGGACGGCTGGGCCGCCACCGCATTCTGATAGGCCATCCACACCCCATCCCAGGCTCCGATCCGCATCAGCAGGGCGGAAATGGGACCAGAGAACTCCGGGATTCCCGCTGTCACCAACGGCGCGCGATCCTTCGTGTCCGCCAGGAGTTCGTCCATGCGCGGGTAATCCTCAAACGTTCCGCTGAGGAATTGATTCTGGGCGTATTTGGATGGTTCTGTAGGCATGGGATCAGTGGTGTTGTTTGGTTTGGATGAAGAAAAACTAATTTATTAAAATTGGGAGACCCTCCAGACGTCCCCAAAACGTTCCGGGGAGGATCTTGTAGCTCGCGGAAGCGTCCCGGAATCTTCCGGGAAGGATCTGGTAGCTCGCGGAAGCGTCCCGGAACCTTCCGGGAAGCATCTTGTAGCTCGCGGAAGCGTCCCGGAACCCTCCGGGGAGCATCTTGTAGCTCGCGGAAGCGTCCCGGAACCTTCCGGGGAGCAACTTGTAGCTCTCGGAAGCGTCCCGGAGCATCCCGGGGAGCATCTTGCAGCTCGCGGAAGCGTCCCGGAGCTTTCCGGGGACCATTTGGTAGCTCGCGGAAGCGTCCCGAAGCATCCGACCGAGCCTCTTGTAGCTCGCGGAACCTCTCCCGAACCTTCCGGCCCCAAAAGGTTCCTCTGCTGCTGACTCCTCCGAGCACCCTCTGCCTCCCTCAGTCCACCCGACACCCCCACCCCCAACCCCCCGTTCCCGAAGGCGGATCCAAAAACCGTCGCGAAAACTCGGAATTAGACGCATAAATCCGGATTTAATAAATTCCCAGCCGCCTGCCAAGAAAAATCGCCAACAAATTTAAGAAATCATAAAAAAGCGGGCAAATTTAGCTGGCACGGGAGCAGGAATCACCTGTGAACGACTGAATCTGTGCTTCACTCCCGTGGTGGTTCCTTTCCCCCTGTCATCCTCCGCCAGAATCCACGCGCATCCGAG
The DNA here is from genome assembly GCA_031411295.1 of Verrucomicrobiales bacterium. Lineage (GTDB taxonomy): Bacteria > Verrucomicrobiota > Verrucomicrobiia > Verrucomicrobiales > V1-33 > JAGNEJ01. The sequence continues at coordinate 10,394 of JANOAV010000070.1, forward strand.
CGAGAATCGACAATAACGTTGACGAACACGCGCCTGTGCGGCTAAATCCCACCTAAATTCCGCCCCTCCCGGGAAAAACCCACAAATCCGCCGCCCATAAAGCACCTCAGAAACCAACACTTCTGTCGCTAAACCACTAGTTCAGCCCAACCTCGCAGCGTCTCATGTCACTCCGAATTTGCAGATCCATACGGGACTCCTTTGGGCTCTCCGAGCAAAAGCAAACCGACAACCTCCTTCGATTGCTTAACATTGAGCTTCGGAGTCGGGGGGGCCCCGCATTCACAGATGGTCCCCTTGAAGAGCGTGGCTTGAGGAAGCTGCCCTGCGGCAGCGCAGGAGCGGTCACCTTTCGTGCACTGAACGAATTGGCTTCGGCCTCCAATCTCGCTTGGAGCCTTGGCAGACACAGGACTGAGCGGTGGATCGCATTGCCACTCTGTTTCGAGGAACCTTTCTCCATAAAGCATGGCCGCTTATTCTTTTTCATCCCAATTTACCAAGAGTTCTTCAGCCTTCCCACCATTCTTTCTGAGATCACTGCACTCGCCCAGCCCCTCTTCATTCCACTTCAGAATGGATTGCTGTCGGACGACCACGCCGCAAGGATTGATGACTGCCAGCCGCTGTGCGACTCAGAGCCCAAGGGGTTCAAGGAAGACGAGCGTTTTTTGTGGCTTGATCTCTATCGGGCTGCTACGTATTGCATAGAGGATTCGACCCCCCTGGTTGTGGTTGAGTAAATTGCCAGTCCCTTCACCCACAAGAAAATAGAGTAAGTTGACTGTCACTTTATGGGAATCCACGCCCATCCCGCAAGGTCTCAACATTTGTGTTGCCTATCACTCCCCATCCGAGAAAAGGGGTCAGGAGCGGATTTTTTGAGGAGGCGGATCCGGCTGGTGTGACCCGGCTTGTAAACGCGTTCCCTAATCTTAGTCCCAACGCCGGTTTCACTCCCTCCCTGCCGCCCCTCGCGCCTGCCATTTTTTTCCGTTGTCATAATCCGCAGGAATCCACGCGCATTTGAGCGTAAACCTGCAAATACGTTGACTATCACGCGCATCTGCGGCTAAATCCCACCAAACTTCCACTATGAAATCACTCCCCCGCGCCAAAACCGACAACTCTGTCGCCTATAAAGCAGCTCGGCAACAATCGACACTTCTGTCGGTGATCAACTAGTTAGGCCAACCCCCATGAGCACGCTCGGCGACACGTTCACTTCGGAGCTTCACGCGACTCATCTGAAGCCACGCGGCTTCAAGAAGACTCGCCACACGTTCTCCCGCTCTCACGAGGGCTACACCGAGCATTACCAGATTCAGGGCAGCGCATGGAACGACAGCGATGGACCGTGGACGTTCTATCTCAACTGCGGCATTAGCTTCGAAAGTCTTCCTCCACGAAGTCCCAACCGGGACTTTCCGCGCACACACGCTTGGATGCGTGCTCAGGTTTTCACCACCGCCCCGATACCGGAGTCCATTTCGGCCGAGATGGTTGCCAGCGACGCCGCCCAAGTCGCGGAGGCCATTCGTCAGTGCTCCGATTACTTTCAGCGCCGGCATTTGTTTCTCCGCGATTGCTACGAGCATCGACGCTATCACATGGGTTTCCTAGCCGACCCAGAACTCCGAACGTATGACAAACCACAACCGGCCTAACCTTCAAAGATAGCTTTGAGCGGCTTTGCGCCTCAAAGCTATTAGTTGTTGGACAGGCCCGGTGATTTACTCAGCGCTTTCGGCCTCGGGACCTGATCGGTGGGTCTATGCGGTTTGCTTTGCGGGTCGGGCGATGGCTGGTCTCAGGAACATAGCTCTGCGGTCCTCTGCGTTCTCTGCGGTAATTCTGAATGCTGCGGGATGGGAGCTTTACCGCAGAGGGCGCAAAGATTCGCAGAGGTTGCTTGAGGCTAGTAAGGCGGGGCGGGATTGACGCAACTCTCGGAGTGGAGGCTGGTCGAGCCAGCAACCACGGCCATAGTTGCACAAGCCCAGGGGATTCAGTCGAGGGAAGCCCCTCAGGAGATCCCCCGCCCGACAGTGGCCTCACCCGCAGTTCCCCAAAAACCCCGTTGCCATCATCCGCAGGAATCCACGCGCCTCCGAACGGAAATCGACATTAACGTTGACTATCACGCGCATCTGCGGCTAAATCCCACCAAACTTCCACTATGAAATCACTCCCCCGCGCCAAAACCGACAACTCTGTCGGTGATCAACTAGTTAGGCTGCTTGCGCGCATCACAATGAAACGCCACATCATGCTTGCCCTACTCAGAGTTCTTCTGGCAGTTGGTGTTGTTTATGCGCTGCCACTCTCTCACGCGCAGTGGGGAGAGACTTACCCAGGCGACGGTCAGCAGGGTTTTGGTTTCATCATCATCTTCATGATCGTTGGCCTTGTAGCTGCGGCGTTGTTCGTTGGCTTGGGTTCACTCGGACAGTTTTTGCTTCGCAGGCGGCCAGCGCGTCTCACAGTTTTCACGGACTTGGCTTTGTTTCTTTTGTTTGCAGGAGTTCTCGTTTACGGAGGAGTCACAGCGAGATACAGTGATTCGCAGCCTAACCTTCAAAGATAGCTTTGAGCGGCTTTGCGCCTCAACACTATTAGTTGTGGGACAAGCCCGGTGATTTACTCAGCGCTTACGGCTTCGGAGGCTGATCGGCGGGCCGATGCGGTTTGCTTTGCGAGTTGGGCGATGGCTGGCCTCAGGAACAATTTTAGCTCTGCGGTCCTCTGCGTTCTCCGCGGTAATTCTGAATGCTGCGGGATGGGAGTTTTACCGCAGAGGGCGCAGAGATTCGCAGAGATTGCTCGAGGCTAGTAAGGCGGGC
>JANOAV010000071.1:0-28330 GCA_031411295.1 Verrucomicrobiales bacterium
CTGCACCGGTAGCTCAGTGGTAGAGCGCATAGCATACTCCGGTCACTTGTTCTCCTTGGATTCCTCGTGGCATGGGCGTCCCGCCCATAGGCCAGAGTGACCAAGACAATCTTCGCGCTTTAGGACGAGGTCACGATGCTAGGCTTATGGGCGGGACGCCCATGCCACTTTTATTTTCCGAAAAACACAACCGAGCAGGGTAGTGAGATTCGAGCTACTTCGGGAATCAGTGTGCTGACTTCGTATATCAGCGCTGATCGGCCATTCTGGCCAGTGACTAGATCAACTTCCTCCCTGTTCCAAAAATAGAAAGAACCGCTAACATGCGATTCAACATCCCAGCCTTGGGGCGATCCCGAGGCAACACTGTGAACTTGGCGGGTGGTGCCGCCTTCACGGAAACTGCCAAGTTGGAACTCGCATCGCTGATGCTGACGTCCACCCTGACAGATAAATATTACGCCAGCGGGAACCAGGAAGCTGCGCGACTCAAGCGGTTAATTGCCGAGCAACCGGACAAGAAATTTGTGGCCAAGGCCGCGCTCTATGCTCGGCGTGAAGCCGGATTGCGCAGCATTTCCCATCTGGTCGCAGCCGAGTTGGCACGCAGCGTGAAGGGCGCGGACTGGACGGCAAATTTCTTTGCCTCCGTGGTTCGTCGCCCCGATGATGCGTTGGAAATTCTGTCCTGCTATCTGGCGCAGTATGGCCGCCCGATTCCTAACATCCTCAAGAAAGGCCTGGGTCGGGCGCTGACAGCGTTTGATGAATACCAACTGGCGAAATACCGCAAAGAGCAGGCGGACCTCAGCTTGGTGGACGCGGTGAATTTGCTGCACCCTCCCGTTTCCGCTGCGTTGACCAAGCTCATGAAAGGCACGTTGCCAGCGGCTGACACTTGGGAAACCAAGCTTACGCAAGCTGGTGCTGACGCTTCCGCCAAGTCGCAAGCCTGGGCGGAACTCGTGCGCAGCGGAAAGATCGGCTACTTCGCGCTGTTGCGGAATCTGCGGAACATTCTGGAAATGGCCCCTGAGGTCACACCGGAAGTCATTCGGTTACTGACGAATCCACAGTTGATTCGCCAGTCGCTGGTGATGCCGTTCCGCTTCACCACAGCTCTGGAAGCATTGGAAGCCAGCGCGCTGCCGCAAGCCAGCGTCGTGATGTCTGCCCTGAGCGATGCCGTGGACGTGGCTCTGGCTAACGTTCCGGTCTTTGCTGGTCGCACGTTGGTGGCGCTGGATACGTCCGGCTCCATGGCGGGTCGTCCCATCAAGATTGGAGCTTTGTTTGCCGCCACGTTGGCGAAATCCAACGGTGCTGATCTCATGCTCTTCAGTGGCGATGCGGATTACCTACCAGTGAATCGACGGGACTCCACGCTGAGCCTGGCAAAATGGATCGAGTCCAAAGCGGCCATGTCCGCCACGAACTTCCACGCCATTTTCCAGCGAGCGAGGGGAGCTTACGACCGCATTATCCTGCTGAGCGACATGCAAGGCTGGGTGGGCCACGATGCCCCCACAAAGTCCTTCGAGGACTTCAAACAGCGCACGAACAGCGATCCCAAAGTGTTCTCGTTCGATTTGAACGGTCACGGCACATTGATGTTTCCACAACGAAACGTCTATGCCCTGGCCGGCTTCTCGGACAGGACGCTGGAGACGCTGACGCTGCTCGACAGCGATCCACAGGCCTTGATCAAAATGATTGAGGCGGTGGCGTTGTAATTGGTTTGTTTTTGGTAATACGGAGAACACAACAGAAGGGGCGCCCGTCTGCGCAGGCAGGCGGGCGCTTTTTGTTGAGTCCGGAAAGGACCAAAGGGACTTAAGAGACGTGAAGGACATAAATGACAACCATGTCAATTCTGACCCCTTAGTCCCTTTAGTCCCTTTTGTCCTTCCCCCCCTTTAGAAAATGAGCGAACACCACAACCGCGTAACCTCCCAAAATAGTCACAAATTATTTACTAGAAATTCCCCTGAAAGGAGATATGATCAAATTCCATGAGCGATGTATTAAGCAAAGCGACGGTGTTGGTTCTTAACCGGAACTGGCAGGCCATTAACGTGAAGTCCCCCCAAGAAGCTTTTGGGATGCTTGCCACGGACACAGCAACAGCGCTGGATATTGGCGACGACGGAGGGATGCAGCCCGTGAGATTTTCCGACTGGATGAAACTTCCCGTCCGTGAGACCGACAACGTGGTCCGCACCGTGAAAGGCCCCATCCGGGTGCCCACCGTGATCGTCCTGTCCAACTTCTCCAAGGTGCCCAAGAAGCGACCGAAGTTCGGCAACCGGGGCATCTGGGAGCGGGATGGCGGACGCTGCCAATACACCGGCAAGGTCCTGAAACCGGGCGAAGGCAACATCGACCACGTGGTGCCGCGGAGCCGTGGCGGCCAATCCACTTGGGAAAACTGCGTGCTAGCGCACAAGGACGTCAACAGTCGGAAGGGCAGTCGATCCCCGGAGGAGGCCGGCCTGCGATTGCTCCGCAAGCCAACCGCCCCACGGGAAGTGCCGGTTTCCGCGCTGATCAAAAATCAGCACCGGGTCAAGGACTGGGAACTGTTCCTGGCGCACTGATTCGATCAGTTTGGTTACACTTCGGGTTGAGGCCTTTGACTGCTGGCTTTACGTAGTAATGGGCTTTAGCCCGCAGGCATGTCTGGGGCGGATTCTGACGCCTGATTCACGGGGAGGGTTCGACGGACTGAAGCCCTGGACTACGGATCTTCAGACGCTAGGGCGGGCCTACCCTTCTGGCAGGATTTTTTAATGCACGGCAAGAATTTTCCGGCAAATTGAATTGCTTGTGCTACTAGTCCGACCGTGTCCACGCCCACCACTCCAGATCCTACCTCCATGCAGGAAACATCCCCCACACCACCCGGTCCATTTCAGAAAAAGGTTCTCTGGATGGCCATTACGGGAACGGCCATGGTCACGATCGGAGCTTTGGCGGTCTTTGTGATTGGCGTGCTGGCGGACGTTTTGCGTTTTCTTCAGACGGTGCTCGTGCCGTTGGCCTTTGCGGGCATCCTGGCCTATCTCTTGGAACCGCTGGTCAAGCGCTTGGCGGCAAGAGGCACACCGCGTTTTCGAGCCATGATTTGGATCTTTTCCTTGTTTCATGTGCTGATGCTCTTTCTCTTCATTTCCGTAGTAGCGCCCACGCTGGGTCATGTGGGACGCTGGGCCGGGAAACAGAATCGCGCCACGTTAGTAACCGGAGTTGAAAATACGCTGGATCAAGTTCTGGGCCCCCTGGAGCAGTTTTTCTCGCCCGCTAAAAAAGCCGATCCCCTACCTGAGACGCCAAAGGTCGCAGCAACTGCCAGCAAGGATCCTAAGCCAACTGCCGAACCGCCGCCAGCCCCAAGCCGGTGGTGGAAAGAATGGCTCTCCGACCCGGACCATTCCAGCGTGGTGGGCAAGCGAGTGGCGGTGTGGATCGACTCTGCCTTGGAGGGATTCCTGGGGCTCTTCGGCTATCTGGTGGGCTTCATCATGGTGCCGCTCTATCTCTATTATTTTTTGAAAGAGGCCGACTCGATCCGCCGGAATTGGGATCAATTCCTGCCGTTGCGTGCTTCCGCTTTCAAGACAGAACTGGTTAGCGTTCTCAACGAGATCAACGGTTACCTCATCGCCTTCTTCCGCGGTTCCATGCTGGTGAGCCTGATCGATGGAGCCTTGGTTGGTCTGGCGCTCATGATTTTGCGCCTCCCCTACGCACCGCTGATTGGCGTATGTGTGGCGCTGCTGGGACTGTTGCCCTATGTGGGCACCATTTTATGCTGGGCGGCGGCGGTGTTCATTGGGGTGATTCACTTCGGAATTCCAGAAAATCGATGGGAAGCCGTGCCGCAACTCTGGGCCTATCCGCTAATCATTACTGTTATCTTCGCGCTGGTGATGAAGATCAACGCGCTGGTGACCGCCCCCAAGATCATTGGCGAGGCGGTGGGCTTGCATCCGTTGACGGTTATTTTCTCCGTGTTGTTCTGGAGCCTGCTGCTGGGACCGTTACTGGGCGCTTTGTTAGCAGTTCCACTGAGTGCGTCGGTCAAGGTTCTCTTCCGACGCTTCATCTGGGAACGCAATCGCCCGGCCCGACGCGGCAGCGCTGAGGCGCAGATGACTTGAAATTCAAGATCTTACCCCCGACGACGCTCCAGCAAGCAGAGCATGAAGAACGACAGGATCAAATTCAGCGTCTCACGATCCGTGGCAGCACTCACCCGCTCGATGGCGAAGCGGCCTTCGAGGAAGGCAGGTTGCTTCGTCACTTTTATTGCTAGCGCACCGTCTGACTTACGGGTGGCGCCATAACTGGGATGGAACAAATATAGCGTGAGGAGACCGATCAAGGGAATGGAGCCCACCAGGCCATCGATAAATTTCGCCCATGGATTGGTTTCCCTAATTTCAAAATCAGGCACTTCGTCTCCTGGGTTAAAGACATCGTAAGAGACTCGCCACAAGCTGCGCATCCCCATGCGTTTGGAACTACCGATTTCCCGGCCATCGGGTTCGGTGAAACGATAACGCGCAGACCAGTCAATGATTTTGTCGGCCCGGATCTCGGCCACCTTGATTTGACGTGCTTCATCGCCAAAGATCTCCACGTGTTCCTTTAGCTTGAAGAGCTTTTGCCGCACTACGAGCACAACCCGTCCGGTCGCATCGGTGATTTTTACCGTGGGGGCGAAGGTGAATACTTTGAACGTCATCCGGAGCGGAAACTGCACGCCCTGGAGGATGGGCATCATATCTGCGCTGGCAGGGAGCGATTGGGCGAAAGCAGGCGGTGCGTAGGGATTTTCAGGAATCATCCTGCCCTTTAGCGCATCTCTGGGATTTCGCTAATCCAAATGTTGGCGTGACTGCTACCAGGTCACAGCGGTGGGATTGCTCGGGACGAGGGCGGCCCTGATACACTGTTTGAGAGCGAGGGCGTTCCCGCTACGTTACGCTAGGCATTTCCCCGCACCCGGGCGATGATCGGGCTCACGCTGAGGTAGCGTTTGATGACTGCGTTCACTTCGTCCACGGAAATGGATTTGATCCGCGCCAGCGCTTCCTTGCGATGATCGTAGCCGAAGCCGTAGAGTTCGTCCAACACGACCACTTCCGCCAAGCCGTTGAGACTTTGGGCCTGCATGGCGTGCTTCCCGGTCAGACTCATGCGGGCCCGATCCAGTTCTGCGGGTTCCAACCCGTGCTCCATGAGTTTGGAAATTTCCTTCAGGAGTTCCTCTTGAGCGAACTCCAGTTGTTCCGGTGCGGTGCTCAAATGGAAGACCAGCGCGCCCCGCACCATGCCCAGCATTTGCGAGGCCCCTACACTGTAGGCCAGACCGAGTTCCTCGCGAATCCTGACGAACATTCGGCTGGCCATATCGCTGCAGGTTTCATCGATCAAATCCAGGGCGGTGCGGTCTGGGTGCGCCATATCCACGGTGGGATAGGCCACTGCGAGCACCGCTTGCTTCTTCTCCTTGGTCACTTCGGAGAATTTCCCGCTCGGGTCAGGCAAGGTTGCCAGATGCTTGGGATCACGCCGGGCGCCTGCGGGGAAGCCGCCGAGACGACCACCCACCCGCTCCACAATGTCGGCAAATCGCACATCACCAAAGACCGCCAGCACGGCATTGCCGGCTACGACCTGCTCCCGATGGAATCCACGCAACTGTTCTGCGGTCAGACTAGCCACACTTTCGGCCACCCCATTGCGACTCATGTGATAGGGATGTTCGCCATATAAATGGCGACGCAATTCGCGATAGGCCACCATGGTGAGATGATCTTCCTCAGACTTGATGGCCGCCAGTTGGCGTTCCTTTTCCCGCGCCACTTCAGAATCCGAGAAATGCGGCAGCAACAAGCAATCGCTCCACAATTCAAGTCCCAGCGAGAGATCCGGCGTGAGCACGCCAGCATAACACGAAAAACTATTCGCGCCAGAGTCCGCCGACAAACTCCCGCCCCGGGCTTCGATGAGCGAGGCCATTTCCTCCGCAGAATGTCCGCCCGCGCCCTTAGTTAGGGTGCGTGCCATCAGTCGCCCGAGGCCATTCGTAGCTGGCGTTTCCTCCAGCACGCCCCCGCGCAAAGCCGCCTGTAGATGCACCATCGGGAGCCGATCGTCCTCCTTCACTAGCAACGTCAGACCATTGGCAAAGACATGCTTTTGAATTTCTTTGGCCTTTGTGGAGGAACTCACCCGAGTCGTCGCCTGCGCGGTTCCCTTGGGGTTCAGCGAGACAATGGTAAGGTGCTTCTCAATCAGATACTTCTGCGCCACCGCCTGCACTTGCTCGGCAGTGACGTGGTCCACTGCCGTCAGATAGTCCTTCGTGAAATCAAGATTCCCCGTCGTCATCCAACTGCTGGCCAGATCCGAAGCCAACCCGCGCGTAGTCGTTAGTGAACTCAATTGATCTGCCAGGAAAATACGCCGCGCCTTGGCGACTTCACTTTCAGAAACACCCCCCTGCTGCAATTTATCCAACTGCTCCATCACCGCTTCTGTAGCCGCCACCCGATGCTGCGGATCCAACTGTGCGCCCACATAGAAAAGCCCGCCCTGAGTCGGCGTGTAAGCCCCCGCGCCAATCTCATGGACCAAGCCCCGACGTTCCCGCAGTTCCTGATGCAGGCGCGAGCTGCGGCCCTGGCCCAGCAGGACGCCCAGCACTTCCAGCGCTGGCGTGTCCCGATGGAGTAAATCTGGAATCCGCCAGGCGAGTTCCATCCGGGTTAGTTCGGTCACGAAATCGAGATGCTGCTCGCGACGCCCCATTTGCGTGGGTTCGGCAGGCAGAATCACGGACGCCATCATGCGATTCGTCTTCGTCCCAAGCCGTGCGGCCACGGCCTCCAGCACCACCTCCGTGTTAATGTCCCCGGCAATGACCATGAACGTTTTCTCCGGCGTATAGCGTTCTTGATAGTAGCCGAACGCCTGATCCCGCGTGACTTGATTGAAGAGGTCCCGCCGGCCAATAATCGGCTCACGATACGGATGATCCCGGAAGACCGTGGAGAAGAGCAACTCCCCCAACGAACGGCCGGGATCGTCTTTGCCCATATCCATTTCCCGACGAATGACATCTTTCTCCCGTTCGTATTCCTCCTCGGGAAAGGTCGCCTCGCTGATGAGGGAAGCCACCACATCCAGCGCAATATCGAAGCCAGTTTGCAACGTGTCCACCCAGTAAACCGTCCGATCAAACGACGTGTAGGCATTTAAATAGCCACCAGAACCCTGCACCGCTTGCGCCAATTCCGTAGGCCCACGCGAACCCGCTCCTTTGAACACCAAGTGCTCCACCAGGTGAGACACCCCAGAGCCCAACAAAGCCGCCTCATACAGACTCCCAGTCCGCACCCACCCCTGCACGCTCACCAGCTCGGTGCCGGGCGTCTCTTTGACAATAATCTCCAAGCCGTTCTCGAGCCGGTGAATTACTGCATCTGTCTTGGGGAAGGAAATCGTCTCGTTATTCATTCCTTAGTCAGTGGCGCGACTTCCGGGAAATCTCAAACTTTATTCTCGACCATTCCTCATGGGGCGCTGGACCGAACGCCATTTCCTTCTTCTAAACCCACTCAGTAAACTTTCTCTACAAAAGTATTTGTCTTTTCTGAAATTAGTGAAATCTTGCCTCAGCAACGGAAACTTCCCTCCCGGCAAGTCCTTTGCAAAACAAACTCAACCTGTCACAGCTATGATTGACACCACGCAGACGCTACCTAAGAGTGCTTGTGAAAAAATTCACAAAGTCCCGCCCATGCTCCAGCCGACTCCCCGCATCTCACCTCCAGTTTCCCTGCCAGACGAACTTGTTTTCCCGTTCGCCCTGGTGGCGGACAAACTGCTGCTGGTCGAGGAACAAATCCAAGCGCAGGCCAATGCGTTCGATCCCGGGGTGGCTGGCTATGTGGAATATGTTTGCAGCACGAGTGGCAAACGCATCCGGCCAGCCCTGGCGATCCTTGCCGCTGGGGCCTGCGGAGGAACGGAGGAGAATGCCATTAAACTGGGCATCGTCTTAGAACTGATCCACCTCGCCAGTTTGGTGCACGACGACATTATGGACGGAGCTACCATCCGCCGCAATGCTCCTACGGCCGCGGTGAAATGGGGCCACTCGCTCAGCGTCTTGCTGGGGGATTGTCTTTTCGCCCACGCCCTGGAAGTAGCCGCCAGTTTCCCCGGAAACCATATCAGCCGCAAAATCGCGCGCGCCTCAAACGACGTTTGTTCGGGCGAAATTTTGCAAACGCAACGGCGGTTCGATTTCAACCTTTCGCTGGAGGAGTATTTCAAAATCATCCGCATGAAAACAGCGGCGTTGTTTTCGAGCGCGACTGAACTTTCGGCCCACCTCGCTGGTGCCTCGGAAGAAGTCCAAGCCGCCATGCAAACGTATGGTGAAGCACTCGGTATCGCCTACCAAATCTACGACGATGTGCTGGACCTCGTCGGAGACGAATCAAAGATTGGCAAGACCCTCGGCACCGATCTCATCAAGGGCAAACTCACGCTGCCGATCCTTTACTTGCGGGACATGGCCACCGAAGGGCAGAAGCAGAAGTTGAACAAGCTGATGCTCCAGCACGAACCCATCGAAGTGAACGTGCTGGCAGGCATTGCCGATTACGAGGGAGCGATTGAGCGCGCCATCAGGACCGCGCGAGATTATTTGCACACGGCCCGCACCGCATTGGAAATTCTGCCCAGCACGGACGAACGCATGGCCATGGAAGGCATTACGCGCTATTTGGATCGCTTGCTGGACAAATGTAGCGGATAGGAAACGGCATGAACCGTGCCCTTTTCATCCTCCTGACCCTAGCCACGAGCCTGGTCTCAGCGGAGCCCATGATCCATGAATTTCAGTCACCCCACATGGGCTGTCTGTTTACGTTCAAAATTGTGGACGAGGACGAATCGCACGCCAGCAAGGCGGCCCAGGCTGGGTTTGCCCGGGTGCGGGAGTTGGACGCAGCCTTCAGCGACTACCAGCCTAACAGCCAACTTTCACAGCTCAGTGCCACCGCCGGTCAGACTGCATTAGTCCCCCTGAAGGATGATCTTCAGCGTATCCTGGCCGACTCTGCACGGCTTTGGAAATGGAGCGATGGAGCCTTCGACATCACGCTGGGAGCCTGCACCAAGCTCTGGCGGGCCTCCCGCAAATCACCCCAACTGCCGAACGCAGAGTCCATCTCCGTGGCTCGGGCTACGGCGGGATTTGAGAAACTCCAGTTTTCACCCGATGGACACAGTGTAAAACTTACCCAGGCCGGGACCATGCTGGACCTTGGTGGCATCGCTAAAGGCTTCGCGCTGGATGAAGTCACCAGGTTACTAAAAACGGAGTTTCACCTGAGCAATTTCATGTTGGATGCTGGCGGGCAGATTGCAGCGGTCGGTCACCCTCCGGGGCGCGAAGCTTGGGGCTTGGCGATCGAAAAGCTGCCGAGCGAGTCACCCGCCTCCCCCACCCTGGTGTTGAAACTGAAGGATCGCCATTTGGCTACCTCAGGTGATTTACACCAAAGCGTCTTGATCGACGGTCAATCCTACGCCCACATCATCGACCCCAAAACTGGTCTTGGCCTAACTTACACGGTGCAAGCCAGCGTGATTGCTCTGGACGGCACCACCGCCGATGCCGTGGCCACAGCCTTGTGCTTGCTGCCGGAGACGCTCGCATTGGAGAAACTGCGCGCCCTTCCAGGAGTCGAAGCCCGCGTGCTTAGGCAAAGACAAGGCGAGCCCCTAGCCATGTGGCAAACCCCGGGCTGGGCCGCCTATCTGGCCAAGCCGGAATCGCCCTCTAGCAGGTAATAAATCCAAGTTACGCCACACTTGCTGGAGCTACTTTTTGGGCTGGGGAGCTAGGGGCGTTTCCTTTTTGTCAGAGTTGTCCGGGCGGAGGAACATGCGGCCCTCTTTGTAGTTAATCACCGCATCCAGTTGGCGCAAAAAATCCGCCCCGAAGATGGCATCATGGTTTCCCTTAACCAAGCCAGCGTCGCTCTTGAAAAGATCCGCTGTCAGCAATTCCCGATTCTCAATCACCGCATCGCCCAAGCGCAGCACGGGCACTTTAGTCCGTGCCGCCGGGGCCGTGCCGCCAATACCTTGGATGATCTGATCCATCGGCCCCATGTCAAGTTTGGCGCGCTGAGCGAATTCCAAGTGAAAACAGCCGCTGTAAGCACCAGTATCAATCAAAAAAATCGCCTTGGTCTCACCCACGCTGCCGTCCACCAAGATATGATTCCCGTCCAACCGATATTCAAATGATTGGTAACTCCGCAACTCCAGCAACTCCTTAACCGTGAGCGTGCGGAATTCGGGATTTTTCGCCAAGTCATCGCGCAGTTTACTCCACTTATCCACAATGGCACGGTCCGCTGGACTGAGGCGCTCCAGTGCCAGCGGGGCCGGCTTGGGATTGTTTTGGATGCGGAAGATGGCCTCTTTTTCGTTCTTGTCGCTCAAGGCACCCACGAACGATTTTCCGTCCACCATCGACCACCGACGAAATTCTGCGGCCACTTGTTTGGCTTCTGGTTTAGCGGCCGCGGGCGTTTCCGGTTTAAGGAACATCCGGCCTTCCCGATAGGAAATGACCGCGTCCATTTCCCGTAAAAAATCCGCCCCCAAGATCCCGCCACTTTCCTTGGGGTTGAAACCAGCCGGGGTGAGATCGGCTGCCAGGAGCTTGCGATTGGTCACTTGCACGTCACCCAACTTGATCAGCGGCACTTTGACCACCGCAGCGGGCGCTTCCCCCGCTACGCCCCGAATTCTTTGATCAAAGGGGCCGATCTCGAGTCCCGCTTCCTTGGCTGATTCCACATGCAGCAGGGAACTCTGGGCACCGGTGTCCACCATCAAATTCATGGTCTTGGAGTTGATCTGGGTCTCCACGTAAATGTGATTCCCCTTAATATCGAATTCGAAGCTCTGGTATCCCCGAAGTTCCAGCAATTCCTTCACTGTCACCTTGGAGAACTCTGCATTGTTCATGAGTTCATCTTTGAACTTGGTCCAGCGACGGACGAATTGTTGATCCGGCTCACTCAGATCAGAGATGCGGGCGGTCTTCACGCCGCCTTCCTGGAGCTTGAACGTCACGGCGGAGTCGGTGCGGGATTGCACCGCCGCATAGAACGTCTTGCCGTCTTTGCCGGCATACCTGCGGAAGGCCGAAGCCTGTTGGGCAGGGAGGGACGATAAGGCAGCGAAAACGCCCATCAAAGCGCAAAACGCCAGACGAGACCTGAATGGGAAGAAGTGGAAACCGTGCATCGCTCATTGGCATAGCATGGAAACTTCCCATCGTGCAAGATGAAATACGGAATCCTTGGTCCACAAAACGAATTCCCACTTTTGCTCCAAAAATGTAAATATTTCAGATGGACAGAACTTGACCAGCGGATGTTTATTGAGTGCATGAATAAATTCCGTCTCCTTTCACCACTAGCATTGATTGTCCTGGGCCTGACTTCATCCTCCTTATGCGCGCTGGAATCACGTCAATGGACGAGCACGACGGGCGGCTCCATTGAGGCGGAGTTGGTGCGGGTGGATGGAGATAAAGTGGTGCTCAAGGACAAGACGGGGCGTGAGGTGGTGGTGAAACGCTCCCAGCTCAGTCAGGGTGACTTGCGTTACATTACCGAGTTTGGCCCCAAAGGAGGCAACACCCTGGGGCAGGCTCCGGTCAAGCCCGGGGCCACTCCCAATCCCGGTAAGGACGCGAAAATCGACCAGAAAACCTTCGTCAAACGGACTGAGCGATTCACCATCCCCGAGTGCAGCTTTGAAGTCTTAGCGACGCCGCATTTCCTGGTGCTGCATCCAGATAAAGTCGATGCCGCCGATGTCGGAGAAACGGCGGAACGGATTTGGTTGGACATGGCTTTTTTCCATCCCGGTTTCGCCCAGAAATTCAAGGACCGCCGCATGGCCATTTTCCTGGTGGAAGAACAGGATACCTACGAAAACATCGGGAAATGGTATGCCGAAATGATTAAGACCTCAGGCGCGCCCAATGCCGAGGAGGTGGCGCTCGGACTCCTAGCCAAGTGGGGTAAAGCCAGTGCTGGTAATATCAATCTGACTCAGGAGATTGCGGACAAAAATGAAGTCCTGAAATACGCCCGGGTCTTCCGTTCCACCACCGGAACGGACAAGAAGAAGGAGAAAATCAAAGGAGTGTTCGTGCCCTTCCGCCTGCATTGTTTGGCTGCGGACATGATGAACATTCACACGGGCGGCGTGCAGGGGTTCGGCTCCAAGGGACTTTTCGCCATCAGCACGGGTCACGCCTATTATAAGGAAGTGCTCCTGAGCGGACGCTCCGAAACCAACATGCTCCGGGAGGACGGAGGCACCGGTCACACGGTCACTTCCACGGGCGGCTTCGATCCCAGCAAGAACTGGGCGGATGAGATTAAGAAGCTGCTCCGCCGGGACAAATTAACCCCTGACATTCAGAAACTTTACGACACCACAGACACTGGTGCCAATCAGGATTCCAACGTTTTGGCCTACGCCTTCTCCCGCTACCTGCAAAGCAATACGGACCGCGTGGCCAATTACGCCAAGCTCCTGGAAAAAATCGATACCGCCAGCCAGATCCCAGACCCCGCCGATCTCGCCAAACTCTATGGCTTTGCCGACACCGCCGCCATGCAGGCAGATTGGATTGCCTACATGAAGAGCGGAGATTTTAAATGATGCCGGAGGGTGGACCTTCGGTCCACCAGGATACTAGCGCCCCCCAGACTGCTTCCACTCTCGAATTTACCTGAGCTTGCGCACATTGCGCAGCCCATCCGCGGAGACTTTCGGGGCCTCGACAAAGGCGATTTGATCCTGATAGTTCTGCCATTGCATGGGACGCAGTGTCCGCAGTCCGAAGCTGCTGCCAGTAATATTCGGATCGTAAATTTCCCAACCGAACTGACTTTTGCGATTCCCGTATTCCAAGCGGTGCATCCACGCCCCGAATTCGTCCTTCCGCCACAGCGCTTCGTCATTGCCCGGCAGCATCTGAGCAAGACTCCAGACATGATCCACCACGGTGCGATCATACGTTGGATTGTCCCACTGGGTCTCCTCGGGAGTGGACATGTAGGTGCAAGCCAAGGCTAGTTTTGCGTTCCGAAAATATAGTTATTCCAGACCTCTGCCAGGGGAGCAAATTCCACGCTATGCGCGATGCGACCTTCATTGGCGGGAATGTAAGTCGTGCTAGTCCCATAGACCATCAGCAAATCGCTCGTGCTGCCACAGCGAATCGCGTGGGCCACGCCAGCCGGAATCACCACGCCCACGTTGTTGGCCCCGGGAAGATCATCTCCATAGATCATGAAACGCATGACATTGCGCGGCATTCCCGGACGCTCATCCACCAGGATCATTTCCGCAATCCCTTGGACGAAGAACATGGCATCCCATTGTTCGTGATCGTAGGGGCGCAGCGCGTAATTGGTTGGCTCTTGGACGAACAATTTCTGGAACCAAGCTGCTGGTTCCTCTCCTGCTGGGATATGCGGCGGATGAATATGAAATCCTTTGGCTGTGCCGCCAAACATCCGGGCCGTGGCCCATTGTTTCGGCCACATTTGAATGTCGTGCAGCGCCCCATCCGTGGAGCGGGCAAACTCACCAAAGAATCCCCGATGCGGCTGGGCATACACATTGCGGGAGAACACCATGACGCCAGGGATTCCAGCTGAGCCCAGATCTTTGCCGGCAATTTCCCGTGCTTCCACGCCCACCGTGGCGAGTCGTTCCGCGAGCGAAGGTTTGGTATAGTCACGTTGATCAACGACCGCCTGGGCTTCCGGACGCAGGCCTTGCCAAAATTCTGTTTTGTTCATGATGAGGGGTTACGAGTTGGTGAGAGGGTTGGTTTCCTCCGGCAAGCTGGAGAGGGTGGCAAACAATTGGCCGGAGGAGGTGGAGAAAAGGAAATGAGTTTCATGGTCTTGCGGCAAATTCAAGCGCCGCGTGAAGCGATAGAACGCACTCTGACGCTCCAGATACCACAGCATGCCAAAGTCCTGCTTCCCCACCCCCATGCTTGCCGTCTGCATGATGTGGAGGAACTTCTCATCACCGAGCGGAATCGCCTGCAAACCCCAAACGAGGATCATCGTAAAGTCTCCTCCCGCGCTGAACCATTGCCACTGCACCCCTTTCGCCAGATCATCCTGCCCCCGCCGAGCGGCCACCGCCAATACATCTGCCTCAGTGCCGGAAATACCGACCCACTGCCCGCCGTTGAAACCAGCCTCCCCCATCCGCCGCAGCGCAATTGATGATGGCAGGCGACCCGGCAAAATGGAAACGAATTCGTGGGGCAATCGGCCCAGTTTGGACCACGGGATCACCAGATAAAATTCCGTGGTTTGGCTGCCTAACGCGAAGACCGTGAGCGATTCAGGTCGCGCTTCCTCGGGCAGACGCGAACTTTCGCCAAAGACCACCTTCTCACCAATCCGCACCGAACTGTGGCCGCGCAATTTCACTACCCCCATGGTGCGATGACATTCCTTCTGCACCTGCTCAATAACTTCCCGGTGCTCAGCCTGTTCGCGGGGGGAAAGTAACTCTAATTCATCCGGCCAGTAATTGAGCAATCCGGAAGCGGGAATGCGCGTCACGGTCAGTGGCTCTGGCGCATAGGGATCAATCGGAGCGTCGTTGATTTGCTTCACCAATTCGGGGAAAATCTCCTTCAGTTGATGCCAATCCTCGGTGCCTTCTTCGAAGATCCAAGACTCGCCAGACGCACGCCCTTCCTGAACCCATTCCGCAATCATTTCCTTCATCACGGGCCCGAACTGCCGGCCGTTTTCAAAGCGCAGGAACCAGCGCCCGGTGCCACGACGTTTCTCCTCCAGTGCCACCTCCACCTCTGCGGGCACTCGGAAGACATAACCACACATCCGGCAACGAATGGCCTGACCAACCAGCGCGGGATCGTGCTGGTATTTGGTTTGGCAATTATCGCAAAGAAAAAAGGGAACGGACATGGTGGAAATTCGACCGGAATTAGCCGGGGCTGCCAGTTAGCCCGCAGGGGACATTTTGCAATGAAGAATCCAGCTCCATCGCATGAATGAACGAGATGTGGTTTTGGCCCGCACGCCTATGCCAGTAGCGGCTGAATCACTTTGCCATGGACATCAGTTAGCCGGAACCGCCGTCCTTGGTATTTGAAAGTCAGTTGCTCGTGATCGATACCCAACAAATGAAGAATCGTAGCCTGCCAGTCATGCACGTGCACCCCATCGCTAGCAATATTGTAACTGTAATCATCCGTTTCCCCGTGGGAATAGCCCGCACGGAAACCGCCTCCAGTGGCCCACCCGGTGAAACATCGGGGATGATGATCGCGCCCGTAATCCGTGGCAGTGAGTTTACCCTGACTGTAAGCCGTGCGCCCGAATTCACCACCCCAGAGCACCATGGTATCGTCTAGCAATCCACGTTGCTTCAAATCTGTCACCAAGGCCGCACACGCGCGATCCGTTTGCTTCGTTTCCGTTCTAATCCCGCCGGGCAATCCGCCATGGTGATCCCAGTCCTGATGGAACAATTGCACGAATCGCACCCCACGTTCAATCATCCGACGGGCCAGCAGACAGTTCGCAGCAAAGGTTCCAGGCTCTTTCGCCTCCGGTCCATATAACTCGAAAATGGAATCGGGTTCACCGCTTAAGTCGGTCACTTCAGGCACACTGGACTGCATGCGGTAAGCCATTTCATACTGTGCAATGCGGTCGCTTATTTCCGGATCCATCGTTTCCGCCAATTCCGCGCGATGCATTTCTTCCAAGCGATCCAGGAACTTGCGACGTTGCGGACCGCTGACCCCCGAGGGATTTTGGAGAAACATCACGGCCTCTTTGCTGGAGAGGAATTTCACCCCTTGATGGCTCGCAGGCAGGAATCCACTGCCCCACAAGCGCGCGTAAAGCGGCTGACCGCCCTTGCCCTTGGTAACCAAAACGCTAAACGCTGGCAGGTTATCATTTTCGCTCCCCAGCCCATAGCTCAGCCAGGAGCCCAGCGAGGGTCGGCCCGCAATCTGGCTTCCGGTCATGAAGAACGTGATGGCCGGATCGTGATTGATCGCCTCGGTATTAAGCGTTTTGATGATGCAAAGGTCGTCCACCACCTTGGCCGTCTGCGGCAGCAATTCGCTCACCCACGTCTGCGATTGCCCATGCTGCCCGAATTTAAAAATGGAGCCTGCTAGGGGCAGGGAAGCTTGATTTCCTGACATCCCCGTCAGCCGTTGCCCTTGGCGCACGGAGTCCGGGAGTTCCTTGCCGTTGTCCTGCATCAACCGTGGTTTGTAGTCCCACAAATCCATCTGGCTGGGGCCACCGCTCATAAAAAGATAAATCGCCCGTTTCGCCTTGGGAGTAGCGTGAGGTTTCCCCAGTATCCCCCGCCCCGCCGCCAACGAGGCTTCATCCGCCCGTGACTCATCCCGCCCCAGCAAGCCCGCCAAGGCCAGACTTCCCAGCCCCAGACTGGAGCGAGAAAAGAACGCGCGACGATTCGTCAGCAGTCCCGGATGATTTTGAAAATTGAAATCCATGACCATCCATCTGCCCGGCCCGACCGAAATTCAACCGTAGCCAAGTCCCTTTTCTGCGCATATTCTGGTGACATGCCACGCCTGCTGCTTGCCCTGTTGCTTCTCATCCTCCCTGCCTGCTCGACGATAAAATTTTACGCCGGAGGAATCGCTGGTCAGTTGGAGATCTTCCGTCACCAAAAACCCGTGGATGCGGTCATCAAGGCTTCATCCACCTCCGCGGTCCTCCGCCAGCGCCTGCTGCTGACCCAGGAACTGCGTCGCTTCGCCAGCGAAACCTTGGGACTCCCTGCCAGCAACGTTTACGACCACTATCGGGACCTGCAGCGCCCGCATGTAACGTGGGTTGTCTTTGCCGCCCCCGAATTCTCGACTGAGCCGAAAAAGTGGTTCTATCCGGTGCTGGGGAAACTAGAGTATCGAGGCTTCTTCAACGAACCAGATGCCAAGAAACTGGTGGACCAACTAAAGCGGGAAGGCTTGGACACCGCCATGGGCGGAGTGGATGCCTACTCGACCTTGGGCTATTTCCGTGATCCGCTGCTCAACACGTTCATCATGGATCCAGAGCCGGAACTGGCGGAATTATTATTTCACGAACTAACGCACCGGAAGTTGTTTCTCTCAGGGGACACGGAATTCAACGAAGCGTTCGCCACCGCCACTGGTCAAGCCGGCGCGCGACGCTGGTTGCGGAGCCAAGGGAAACTCCAGGAGTTGGCCACCTATGAAAAAGCACTGCAACAACAGGCACTTTTTGTCAACGAAGTGCTCCGCACCAGAAGCTCCTTGAAGCAACTTTATGCCAGCAAACGACCTGAATCCGTGATGAGGGAAAAGAAGCTGCAGCTCATGTCGGACCTGCAGCAACGCATCACAGCGATGCCAGAACTCGCCTCGCAAAAAGGTTACGCCAACTGGGTCACCAAACCCATCAACAACGCCCGCATCAATGCCATCTCCGCTTACGAAATGCTGAATCCGGCCTTTACCCACCTGCTGGAGATCGAATGTCAGGGAGATTTCGCCAAATTCTTCGCACGCGTTGAGGCGATGAAGTCCCTGTCCAAAGCCCAACGTCGCGCCCAGCTTGCTCGCTCCCGGTAGCCCGAGTCACCTGGCTCTACTTGCTAAACGCGGGTGAGGCGGGGCTTGCGGGACGCCAGTGATTCTGACAATAGACAGCTTTCCCCACAACCCTATGATCAGCAAACTTCTCCTGACCGTTCTCGCCCTGACCGCCACCCCACTTGTGGCCGATCCAGCGGCCCCGTTGTTTCGCGATTTCGTGGGGCTGAACGGCCACACGGTGCAGTTTAAGCCGAAGCTCTATGCGCCAGTGTGCCGCTTGGTGCGGGATTACCATCCGGTGCCTTGGGACTTGGCGGAGGATACGAGCAAACTGCCAGAGTGGCCATTTGCCAAGAACCGCGTTTCCTGGGAGCAAGTCTATGGCTCGTGGCGCAAGGAAGGACTGCATATTAGTGCCTGCTTGATGATCGATGAGATGCAGGATAAATGGAAGGATCTGGCCGTGGATGCCCACGCTTACGCCAAGGCCTTTGCGCAGAATTTTGGGCCTGGGGGCAAGTGGCCGCACGTGAAGTATGTGGAGATCGGAAATGAGCCCGGGCTCTACGATGACGCTACCTATTCCAAACTCTTCAAAGCCATGGCCAAGGGGATCCGCGAGGGCGATCCGAAACTTAAAATCGTGACCTGCAACGCGGAAATCGGCAAGAGTGATCGCTACTGGAAGACGGCCGATATATTCAAACCCCATGCGGACCTCTACGATGTGCTCCAGATCCATCGATACGCCATTGCCGAAGGTTGGCCGGTGTGGCGACGTTCGTATCCAGAGGACCCCAAGGTCCCCTATCTCAGCAGCATCGCAGAATTGCTGAAATGGCGGGACCGCAACGCTCCGGGCAAGCCGGTGTGGGTCTCCGAGTTCGGCTGGGACACCAGCACCCAGAAGCCAGATCCCAAGGGCGAGTGGGCCAAGTGGGTGGGGAGCACCGATGACGAGCAAGCGCGCTACTTGGTGCGTTCATTTCTGCTCTTTGCTGAAATGGGGGTGGATAAAGCGTTCGTCTATTTCTTCAACGATGAGGACAAACCACAACTGCATGCCGGCTCTGGGCTAACCCGAAATTTCCAGCCGAAACCAGCCTACCACAGTGTGGCGTGGATGCTCGCAGCGCTAGAAAACTATCGTTTTACCAAGGCGCACCAGCAATCGCTGGACACCGGTTATTGTTACGAGTTCAGCCCGGAAGCCAAGGACCAACCCAGCATTCTGGCGGTGTGGCATCCCACCAAGGAGGACCAGGAAATGAAGCTTCCCTTGCTGGGCCGGGAGTTCCTCAAAGCCGCCCAGATGCCCATGAAGGAAGGCGTGGCCATGGCACCAACCCCGTCCGCGCAGTCCGCTGAGAGCATCACGCTGCAGGTGGGAGAGCGGCCCATTTTCCTCTGGCTTAAACCACGCCCCACCAAATAAGGCGGATTTGCGTAATGAACAAAATCACCTTTTTCTGCACCCAATCGCTGCGGTTGGGGTTCACCTTTGCTCCCGCCCGAAAACAAAATCAAACCAACCTAACTTAGAACATAATGAAACTCTCACTCACGCTAATGCTGGCACTAGCTGGCCTGGTCACCCTACCAAACACCCAGGCTCAAGAAGGCGGCGGCCGCGGCCCCCGCAGGTTGCCTGAAGAAATGCTCAAAAAATATGACAAGGATAACGACGGGAAATTGAACGACGAAGAGATGAAGGCCTTCCGTGACGCCCGGGCCAAAGAGAATCTCGAGAAATACGATGCCAACAAGGACGGCAAGTTGGATGAGGAAGAGACCAAGAAAATGGAGGCAGAGAACCCACGGTGGCGTGGATTCCAGCCAGACGCTGAGACCATCAAAAAGTATGATAAAAATGGCGACGGCAAGCTGGACGAAGAAGAGCGCAAAACCCTGCGCGAGGCTCGGGAAAAGGAAATGCTGGCCAAATATGATGCCGATAAAGATGGCAAACTGAGCGATGAAGAACGTCGTAAGGCATTCGATGAAGAGCGTAAAGCACGCGCCGCGAAAGCCCTCGAAGGTGATAAGAAAGCCGAACCGAAACCCGAGGAGAAGAAGGCCGAACCCGCGAAACCCGCAGGGGAGGCCAAGTAGGCCCTGCGGTTCCCGCTGCCGCCACCAAATCGCGAGGCCCCTGGAAACTTAATTTCCAGGGGCCTTTTCGTTTAGGACGGTGAAACATGCCCTGATTGAAAAATCCAGTTTCCTTTCCGCCGAGCCTCTTGCAAGATGCATCGCCTGTTCCTGACCACCGCCCCCCCTTGCTTGCATGTCCTTGTATTACCGCCGACCAACTCACCAACCTTACGACGCCACCGAACGACGGTTGCGGGTCGCCATGCGCATGTCCCAGCTCGCCAGTTCGCGGGCGCTGATCTTCCTGATCGGACTCGTGTGCGCTTCCTTCGGCCTGATTTCCCTGGGACTGGAACGAGCTGCGTTGGCGCATCGCTCCGCCGCGGAGACTGAGTTGGCGCATGCTGGAACCAACTCCAGTGCCCTGCCCGGCATCACGGCCACGAGCCAGGATGAACAACTCCTCTACGCGGCCATTGGCGCTTACGGTCTGCTGTGTTTGGCGCTGGCTAAGTTCCTCTACCATGCCCCGATGGTGGCCCCCATTCTGGCGACCGTCGGCTTCGTGGCCACTTACGTGGTCTTTTGGAAATTTAATCATTCGGACTCGCCCACGCTTTACACCTGCACCTGTCTGCTCATTTTGGGGGCCCTCATTCTGGCGATCCGGGCGGGCAGTCAATTCCTCCAGAGCTATGCCCGGATGGGGCGCCCCGACGAAAAATAACCCATTCTCCCATGCCTCAGATTCACCCTACCGCCATCGTCCATCCCACCGCCGCCATCGCGTCAGGGGTCGTCATCGGTCCGTATGCCATTGTCGAAGCAGACGTCAGCATTGGGGCCGGCAGTAGCTTGGCCGCCCACACGCAAGTCCTGGCCCGCAGTGTGCTGGGGAGCAACTGCGAGATCGGTCACGGGGCCATCATCGGCGGAAATCCGCAGTCCTTGGCTTTCGATCCCCGCCTGTCCAGTAATGTAGTCCTGGGCGAGGGTAACCGCGTCCGGGAGCATGTCACCATTCATCGCAGCATGTTCGAAGGAAAGTCCACCCTTATTGGAGATCAGAATTATTTCATGGCCGTCAGCCACGTGGGCCACGACGTGATGATGGGAGATCACAACGTCATTGCCAACAACGTCCTGTTTGGCGGCCACGTTCAGGTCGGCAATTATGGCTTCTTCGGCGGGGCCAGCATTTTCCACCAATTCATTCGGGTGGGAGACAATGTCATGATCCAGGGCAAGGCCGGCTTCAGCATGGACGTGCCGCCGTTCATGATCGGAGCGGATAACAACACGGTGGCTGGCATCAATTCCATCGGGTTGAAACGGGCCGGCTTCACCACCGCGGAGCGTTTGGAGATTAAGCGTGCGTTCGATTTCATCTATCGGAGTGGCCGGAACTTCAGCCAAGCGCTGGCGGCCGCCTTGGCGGAAGCGTGGTCCGGTCCAGCCGAGCGATTCATTTCTTTCATAGCCGCCCATGGAAAAAAGGGCGTGTGCCCGCTGCGCCAGCGCAACTGCAACGACTAGCATTTTCATTCCCTCCCTGCATCATGGCAGCAGCCTTCCCCGCACTCGACTGGCTCTACAGCACACAACTCTTCGGCATTAAGCTGGGACTTGATTCCATGCACCGACTAGTCAATGCCCTGAACTTACCTGCGCAGCGCATCATCCACGTGGCCGGCACCAATGGCAAAGGCAGCACCTGCGCCATGATGGCCAGCATCGCCCAAGCCGCGGGACTGAAAGTCGGCCTGTTCACTTCCCCCCATTTGATCAGCTTCTGCGAACGCATCCGCGTCAACGGTCGGATGATCTCAGAAGCGGAAGTTACCACCGGACTGAACCGCATTCGCACGCTGGTGGCCGATTGGGAGCCTCATCCCACGTTCTTCGAAATTACGACCGCTTTGGCTCTGGCGCATTTCGCAGAGCAGCAGGTGGATCTAATCGTGCTGGAAACCGGTATGGGTGGGCGCTTGGATGCAACGAATGTTGTCCTGCCGCTGGTTAGCGTCATCACTCCCATCTCGCTCGACCATCAACAATGGCTGGGCCAGACGCTGCGGGAAATTGCCGGAGAAAAGGCGGGTATCATCAAACCTGGAGTGCCCGTAGTTTCCGCTCCACAAACCCCGGAAGCAGCCGCGGTGCTGCTCTCGCGTGGCCCCGTCCAGTTTGTCACCGACCGCTATCAAGCCACGGAACTAGCCTTGGCAGGAGACCATCAGCAGAGCAATGCCGCCGTCGCTGTGGCCGCCTTGACCGCGGCAGGTTATGCGTTCCCGCCAGAGATGGTGGCCCAAGGCCTGGCCCATACCCACTGGCCCGCGCGCTTCCAACGGGTGGGCGATTCCCTCGTCATCGATGGCGCGCACAATCCGGCCGGAGCGGCGGTCTTGGCGCACACTTGGCAGGAACATTTCCCTAACCGCCAAGCGCACCTAATCTTCGGAGCCGTAGCCGCCAAAGATGTGCGCAAGGTGCTGGAAATCCTCCGCCCCCACGTCGCCAGCATTAGCTTCATCACCCTGCAATCCCCACGCGCCATGCCAGCGACCGAACTCCAATCGATCTGGCAGGAGTTGGCTCCAGCCATCCCCGTGCGCCCCACCGAGTCCTTGGCCAGCGCGCTGCGGACAGTCCCCCACCCCACTCTTGTGACCGGATCCCTCTACCTCTGCGGGGAAACGTTAGCGCTCTTGGAGCAGCAGCATGCCTTCGAAGTCAGCGCCCAGTAGCGTTTCCCCGGCCCCTACTTATCCTTCCGCTTCTTCTTGCCCCCAGCCCCGGGTTCGGCTCCATCGCTGTCCTGGCCGTCATTGCCCCAAGCCGGTTTCACATTGCTGGCATTCCAGGCATCCCACTTGGCCTGCAGTTCCTTGACTTTCTCTGGCTGCTCCGCCGCGAGATCCTTCGTTTCCCCGATGTCCTTGGCCAGATTGTAGAGTTTGGCTGCGGTCACAGGCTGCCCGCGCTTTCCAGTTAGGGTATCGGCATTGCTATCATACCTCACCAGTTTGTAGTCACCCATGCGGATGGCACTTTGCTGGCCGAATCTCCAATAGAGTGCTTCATGCGGAGCCGCCTTGGCCTCACCAGTTAGGAATGGCAGCAAGTTGACCCCTTCCTGCTTCCATTCTGGCTTCGGCTCCACGCCCGCCACAGCCAGCGCGGTGGCTGGTAAATCCAGTTGATTCACCGGTTGATCGCACACGCTGGGTTTCAGGTGCCCGGCCCAGGAACACAGAAACGGCACCCGAATCCCACCCTCCAACGTAGTCCGTTTCGAGCCCCGTAGCGGCTCGTTGCGCGATCCATTCACCGTCACGCCCGGCATCGTCGGACCTCCATTATCACTGATGAAAAAGACCAGCGTGTTCTGCTCCAGGCCCGCCTCCACCAACTTCTGCCTCACTTTGCCAATCGCTTCATCCATCGCCAGCATCATCGCATCGTAAGTCTTGCGTTGCTTGTTCTCCACCGCAGGAAATTTCGCCAACCGGTCATCAGTGGCGTTCATCGGCGTGTGGACCGCATTGAAGGCCAGATACAAGAACCACGGCTGCGCTTTGTGACGATCAATAAACGCCATCGCTTCCCGACCAAACGCATCCGTCGTGTAATCCAACTCGCCCACCGGAGTGGTGCCACGCAGGATCCCGGAAGACTCGAAATAACTGTGCGCTCCACCCAGGAACCCAAAGAAATCATCAAAGCCACGCTGCTGCGGCTGCATCGCCTCCTCGCTGCCCAGATGCCATTTACCCACCAAGCCAGTCGCGTAGCCCGCCGCCTTCAAGCGGTCGGCAATCGTCTTCTCACTCAGGGGCAAACCCGCCGCTCCACCACTGGGATTGAATTCATGACCGAAGCGCGTTTGGTAGCGACCCGTCAGCATCCCCGCCCGCGTGGGCGAGCAATACGGCCCGGTGACATAGCCATTCGTGAAACGCACCCCACTCTTAGCTAACGCATCCAGATTCGGAGTCGGAATGTCCTTGCAGCCATGGAATCCCACATCGGCATAGCCCATGTCATCTCCGACGATAAAGAGGATATTTGGCTTACCGGAATCAGCGGCAACACTGGCACCACCGGAGAGAGCGGCTGTTAAGCAGAGGAGGAAGCGGAAGTGATGTTGGAGTTTCATGAGTTTTCAACGAGCGAGTTTGGGAGCATTTCTGGAACGAATGGGAGAGCGAGATTCGCGAAGCAGCGTCTAGTTTACAACACCGCCCTGCCGCCTTCTGACATTATTTTCCCAATTTGCACCAATTTTTTGCATGGCGAGTCCTCCAAACCAGATTTGAACAGAAGTTAGGAAGCATTGGAAGAAATCCCGCCCATCCTCCAAGTCAAATCTCCACCATCCCCCGTCTCGGCCCCGATGCCCCAGCCATAACCGAATGTGGGACAGCCCGCTGGGCTGCTCCCAGAAGAACGTGTGCCGACTGTCCTCAGTCGGCCCCACCCGCAGCCAACCAAACCGAATTGGCATGGCAAAGCAAAGCGGACAAAGGAATCCACCGCCCTAGGGGGCATTTCCCGAGCCGCAGGCTCCATGGACTGCGGCAGCCCGCTGCCGCTTTCCGTCAAGCAGCCTGCTGCGAGACGCGAATCGGGAGCACGTGTCCGAGATTCAGTGCACCCCCAACGCGGCACTCGGCCCCAGCAACACGAAGAATGTGGGGCAGCCCGCTGGGCTGCTCAAGCCTTTGCACCGCATCAGAGCAGCCCAGCGGGCAGTTCCACACTCTTGCTCCCGCCCCTGCATCATGCCGACGGGTCAGCTCCCACTGAATTTCCCACCCACCATACCGCGTCCCTGGCCAAACAGCAGGCTGTCTGGCCGGAAAGCGGCAGCAGGCTGCCGCAGTCCAAGGTAAGGTGGCTGCGCCACGCATACTTTCTGGTATCCACCTCCAACGTTCCGTGCTTCACTCCCTCGAACTTGAACTTTCAATCTTGAACTCACCTCCCCAAACCCGACCCCACCACCCAAATGTCATCAGAGGAAGCAGCCACTTAACTACAACCAAGAATTCATTCCCTCCTCCCATGATTTCCAAGTTTTTCATTCAAGAGCAGCGACGCTTCGGGAAAGTCAGGCGATTTGCGGTCCTGGATCAGGATATGCAGGTCCGATATCGAGGAGACCGTTTGAACCGCTTGGAGTTCAACATTGAAAGTGTAGGCCGCAACCTTAGTCCACTCAACGGGAGCTGCGATTGGGCAAAAAAAGGGTTCATGAACATGTTCTCGAACGAGCTTATTATTAAAGACGAACATCGTGGTGCTTACGCTTGGATTGATCCCAAAGATGACCAGGGACGAAAACCGAAACCACGCAAGGCATACGATTTCACGCTATCAAATGGCGTAAACTATCGGACCGATCACACCGACGTCCGACAGGTTTATGGCTGCCACCTTCACGAATTCGGCTTTGGCCGTCCGCTGTCACCGCTCCCTTGGCAGGGCTACATCAACTGTGAAATGGAGCTTGGTGTGCTGGACGGATTGATCAGTGTGGCTGTTTACTACTGGCTAGAGCATATTTCGAGCTGATGATTGCTTCCGCTGATCGTTAGGAATCCATCCGTTACCCCGTGGTGCGCAGACCCGAAGCCACCGCATTGATCGACACCAGCAGGTCTGGAATAATGGCTTCAGCAGCTTCCGCTTGGCCTTGCAGGCTGTGGTTCCGCCAGGTTTGCAGCAGGTGCAACTGCTGCTCGTGCAGCAACGTCAGCGGTTGCTCGCGAATGGCCAACGTAAAGGCCATGCGGGGGCGACGCACGTCGAAGCTGCCGCCCAAGAGGTCCGCCATGGCAGCCTGGGTGCGGTGGAATTCGTCGAGGATGAGGGTTAGGAAATGCTCCCGGACTTTGTCATCCGTCACCAGACCAGCATAGCGTCGCATCCAAGTTTCGTTGGCGCTCACCAGCGAACTTTCGATATTTGCCAGGAGGTAACGGAGGAACGAATTGCTGGAAGCAGCTGCTTTCAATTGTGCCCAAGCGCTGGGTTGCTCCTGCTGCAATTTGGCAAAGGCACTGCCGGCTCCGAACCATCCGGGTAAATAGAATCGTGATTGCGTCCACGAGAATACCCACGGAATGGCGCGTAAATCCGCCAGGCTGGGCTGTCCGGTGCGACGCGCGGGGCGGGAACCGATGCGGGAGTTCTCCAACGCATCAATGGGCGTGGCGCTGCGGTAAAATATCATGAAGTCAGGTTCGTGCAGCAAGGCTCGATAAGTCTCGCTGCTCCAGAGCGCCAGTTGATCCAGGATTGGGGCCAAGGGATCCGTTTGCTGCGTCGCATCGCGATGCGCTGCGGTAGCCGCAGCGGCTGAGGCCATGAGCAGCTCAATGTTATAAACCGCCGAAGCAAAGTGCGCATATTTCTGACCGATCGTTTCCCCCTGTTCTGTCATGCGCAGGCGACCTTGCAGCGAACCGCTCGGCAGCGCTTCCATGAAGAAGTGAGTGGGGCCGGCACCGCGTCCCACGGTGCCTCCGCGGCCATGGAAGAAGACGGGTTTCACCCCAAACTTAAGCGTCGTTTGCGCCAAGGCCGACTGCGCCCGATGCAGCGCCCATTGGCTGGCAAAGATGCCGCAGTCTTTGTTAGAATCGGAATATCCTACCATCATTTGCAATGACGGTTCTCGTTGCAACTTCAGGCTCCGCTGTGTGGCCGGGTGCGCCAGAAAGTCCGCCACAATGCCCGGCCCAGCTTCCAAATCCGCCATGGTCTCGAACAACGGCGTGACCGGCAGCGGGCAGCGCAAACCCTCGTCCGTCCACTCCGCCAAGCCTGCTTCACGCGCCAGGAGATAGACCACATAAAGATCCTCCGCGCTGCGAGTCATGGAAACAATCAGTGCCCCCAGTCCGGCATTGCCATGTTGCGCCCGATGCTGTGCCAGCACGCGATGACATGCCAGCACGGTATCCGCCTCCGGGCCGGCGGACATGCCCGGGGCCAGGAACGGTCGGGGTGACAGGAGTTCCTTTTCCAAGAAACTTCGTTTGGCGGTCACCGACCAGTCACTAAAGTTCGCCCCATTTTCCACGCCCGCCATGACCAGCAATTGAGCTAACGCTTTCTCATGGAACGCAGAGTTCTGCCGCACATCCAAGTCCGCCAAGTGGAACCCAAACGCGCTCAACTGGCGACGGAAGGGCACCAACAGTTCCCGCACCAAGGCCTGCGCTCCGCTGGCTTCCAAGGACGATTCCATGATGGCCAGATCACTGACTAATTCTGCGGGCTCACGGTAGGCTCCGCCGGAGGAGGGATGATCAATCGCCAACAGCACTTTGGCGCGCATCAGATAGGCGGCTGCCCGCCAAGGCTCCTCGCGATTCCGTTCCAAAATATAGCCGACATCCGTCCCGGGTTGCCCCTGCAACTCCGTCGCCAAGCGATCGATTAGTGTTTGCAGGACGGGCGGCACAGGTTGAAACAGCACACTGAGGGGCAGCGCATGGGCGAGCGCCTCCAACGCCCGCCGTTGCAACCGCAGCGCGCTCGTCCGCATTTCGCGCAAGGCCGTTTGCGTGATCTCAGCTGTAACAAACGGGTGACCATCACGATCCCCGCCAATCCAGTTTCCAAAGGCGATCAGCGGCGGCAGTTTATCCATGGCCTCGGGAGCATACCCGGCGGCTTCCCAGGCTTCGCGCAGGTGGGTGTGGACTCTCGCTAACGTTTCAGGAAAAACATCGCGCAGATAGTGCAGCACGTTTTGCAACTCAGCATCAATCGTCGGCCGGGTCACATGAATCTCTCCCGTGCGCCAAAGCCCTTCGAGTTGCACTTCCAGCAAATGTTTCAGCCGCGCCTGCTCCCGTGGCGTGTAGTCAGGATTCTCATGCCGATTCATGAGACCATAAATCTCATTATGCCGCTCGCGAGCCGTTTCGCGTTTGGATTCCGTGGGGTGCGCGGTCAGCACGGGTTCCACCACCACCGATTGCAGGGCTGCTAAAATGGCGGCTTCATCCAGTCCGTTGGCCGCCATTTGCCGCAGTTTATCCGCCCACAGCCCCTTCTCAGAGGCCGGTCCAATCTCCCGTTCCCGCATGCGTCGGACGCGGGAAGCGGTGCGTTCCTCCACAATGTTCAGCAACTGAAATGCGATGGAATACGCCTGTCCCAACTTGCGATCCACTCCACTGGGACCCGCCGCTCCATCCCCCACCCAAGGCAGGCGCTTGGCCAACTCCACTTCACCCAAGCGGGTAAGCGTGTTGGCAAAAGCTTCGAGGAGAAACTTCAGATCAGTTTCGAGCATCGCGAAACCTTGACTGCGGAGGGATTCAGAATTGAGAGCGGGCATGGGGACTACTTCCATAGCAGCAAAAATGCCCGTGCGACAAAAAATATCCCACCCGGATGAATTTCCCGTTTGTGGCAGCAGACAAGCGGACTGCTGCCACACACACGGCGGCGGGGCGGGCTTTACGGTGAGCCAGA
>JANOAV010000072.1:0-79102 GCA_031411295.1 Verrucomicrobiales bacterium
CAAGGAACGCCCGCCGAGGAGCTGTCCCCGCACCCTGCGCCAACCCGTCAAAGCCTGGCCCAAAACCAAAATCCCCAGCTCCCAACCGCTCGTCAAAACCATCACCATCACCAATCCTTAAAGGCATTGGCTTAAAAGCGGGACTCCAGCCCATGTTCCTCACAGTAGGCAAGCAATGCTGCGAGCCATCTTGTTGGTGATTTCCAGCAGATTCAGGGAGGCCAGCAGATTTTTTTTTGGCCATTCATCTGCTGGCCTTACAGAATCTGCTGGAAGCATAGCCTCAGACATCCTGCCCTGCTGGAGAGCGGAGTCGTTTGGCAAAGACCAGTTGCACCGAGGAATCGGTTTGATAGGGAGCCGTCCGCAGGATTGAGCGCCCATTTTGTGAGCAGTCCAGCGGACTGCTCCACATTCTACCTGATGCTTTGTGGCGATGGCTAGCCATGCGCCGGAGATTTCCCAGCAACCAGCAATCTCAGCGCGGCGTCACCTTCAGTTTCACCGGCGTGCGACCCAGTCGCTTCCAGTAACTCTCCTCCGCCGGGTCCACGATCACCATACTCCCGAGATTGCGCGTGAGGAACCTTCCCAAGTAATCCTGCTGCAACCATCGGTCGGTTGACGTTTGTTGCGGAAAGGGGAAAGCAAACTCCTTCGCTGGCTTGGCCTGAGCTTGGCGCACGACTAAAGTTTCCCTGGTGGCCACGTTGGTGCCCAGCAGCACAAAGGGCAGATCCAGCCCTCTGGAAACGACGGTCGCCAGCGGCAGATCGATCGATTGGCCGACGGGCAATTTCCGGCCCGGCATCCCATCCTTCCCGGCCTCATTCCGGGCCCCTTGGGAGGTAGCATACACCAACGCTCCCCCACTCTCGTTGCGCAGGGTAATCCGTGCGGTTTGCGTGCAAGCAGAGAGCCCGCAGATGAGGATGAGATAAAGCGGTTTCATTGAGCAAGTGGATTCACTGGTAACCCATCCCTCATTCGATCCTTAATTGCAAGTTTGGCTGCGACATACTTCAGGGCCCATTACCTTCCGGCGGCGGACCGGTGCGCCAACCTCAGGCTGGATTCGCTGGGGCCGGATTTCCTGAAAACTGACGTCTTGAAACTTTCCTCCAGCGCTGCATGGTGGCGGTCTTACCATTTTCATTCCCTCCCCCACCCCATGCTCCTCGTCATCGATAACTACGATTCCTTCACCTACAACCTCGTGCAATACTTCGGGGAACTGGGTGCGGAAATGCTGATTAAGCGCAATGACGAAATTACGCTGGAGGAAATCGCAGCGCTCAAGCCGGAGCGCATCTGCATTTCCCCCGGCCCGTGCACTCCCCTAGAGGCGGGGATTAGTTGCGATGTCATCCGCACGTTTGGCGAGCACACGCCGATCCTCGGGGTCTGCCTGGGACACCAATGCATGGGGCATGTCTTCGGGGGCGATGTGATCCGGGCCCCGCGACTGATGCATGGCAAGACCTCGCTGATTTATCATGAGGGCAAGGGAGTCTTTGCCGGGTTGCAACAACCGTTCGAGGCCACCCGTTATCACTCGCTGATCGTAAAACGCGAAACGTTTCCCGATTGTCTCGAAATCACTGCCGAGACCAAGGAAAAGGAAGTGATGGGTCTGCGGCATCGGACCTTCCCGCTGCACGGCGTGCAGTTTCACCCCGAATCCATCCTAACGTTGGAAGGCAAGAAACTGCTGAACAATTTCCTTAAAATCTAACGGCTGACGCCCCGTTCGTAAAATTTACCGCTATGGAACTCATCGGCCTGCAAACAGATATCGCTTGGGAAGAACGGGATACCAACTACGCCCGGGTGCGGGAGATGCTGGCCGGGGCTCGCATCGCCCCGGGATCCCTGCTGGTGTTGCCGGAGTATTTTGCAGTTGGCTTCAGCATGGCCACCGAACGCGTGGCGGATCGGCGGCGGGAGTCGGAGGTGTTTCTGATGGATTTGGCCAAGCGCTATCAATCCTATGTCATCGGCGGGGTGGCCCGCATGGTGAAGACTGCGGATGGCGAGGCGGCGGCCAATGAGGCGCTCGTGATTGGGCCGGAGGGAAATTTACTCCGCAGTTATCGCAAGATGCATCCCTTCGCCCTGGCAGGAGAAGCGGAACATTATCTGGCAGGGGAGGAAGTGCGCCTGGTGCAGTGCGGGGAGTTCTGTGTGGCCCCCACCATTTGCTATGATCTGCGTTTCCCGGAATTGTATCGCGCAGCCACCACCAAGGGAGCGGAATTGCTGGTGGTGATCGCCAACTGGCCCATCGTGCGCATTGACCATTGGGTTACCCTGCTCAAGGCCCGGGCGATTGAAAATCAAGCGTATGTCATTGGGGTAAATCGCGTCGGTCAGGATCCGGGCCATCATTACAATGGGAAAAGCCTCATCGTGGACCCACGTGGCCAAGTGCTGGCAGAAGCAGGAGATCAGGCCACGATCATCCGTGGCCACGCCGACCGCCGCGTGCTCCAGGACTGGCGCATGGCGTTCCCAGCCTTGCTGGATCGACGGACTTCGCTGGGCGATGGCGGACTGCCTGAAGCGGACTTGGATGATTCCGCAGAGCCGACACCTTTCCCCAACCCTCAGCACCTGCCCGCAGAACCCGTGGCCGTCTGGCAAACTCAACTCTGATGCCGTCCCGGTTCATTCCTTGTTGCCACCCGGGCGAATCTGCATTTTATAGAACCACATGACTCTGGAGGAAATTAGAAAACAAATCGATGCCGTCGATGGTGACCTGTTGCGCTTACTTAATGCCCGTGCCGATCTGGTGCACGAAGTGGGCGTGATTAAGAAACGCGACGGCTTGGAAATCTATGCCCCAGAGCGGGAAGACGCCTTGTTGCAGAATCTGGCCAAGCGCAATCAAGGCTTGGGCCGACTGCCGGAGAAATCCATTCGGGCGATTTACCGGGAAATCATGTCGGCGGCCCTGGCGTTGGAGCAGGACCTGCGCATCGCTTATCTGGGGCCGGAAGGAACTTGGACGCATCAGGCCTCGCTGAATAAATTCGGCCAGAGCGTGGAATATGTGCCCATGGCAAATTTCGCAGAAGTGTTCGACGAAGTTGCCCGCCGCCGGGCGGATTACGGAGTCGTGCCGATTGAAAATTCCACGGAAGGTGCCGTAAACCACACGCTGGATCTCTTTGCCGACAGCTCGTTGCGGATCTGCGCGCAGATTCTGCTGCGCATCGAAAACGCCCTGCTGGCAAATTGCGCCAAGGAAGAAATCGAGGTCATTTACAGCCACCCGCAAGTCTTCGGGCAGTGTCGGAATTATCTCCTGAAAAATTTCCCGAAAATCCCCCTCGTGGAATGCAGCAGCACCACCCAAGCCGCCATCCAGGCCGCCAAGAACCCCAAAGCCGCGGCCATGGGCGGGGTGCTGGCGGGCAATCTGAATGGGCTCGCAGTCCTGGACAAGAGCGTGCAGGACAGCGCCACGAATACGACGCGTTTCCT
Source organism: Verrucomicrobiales bacterium (assembly GCA_031411295.1). GTDB lineage: Bacteria > Verrucomicrobiota > Verrucomicrobiia > Verrucomicrobiales > V1-33 > JAGNEJ01. Next base: position 3,490 of record JANOAV010000072.1, read on the forward strand.
CGTGCTCAGCGAACGCACGTGCCCGCCCACTGGAAATGATCGCACCAGCATCATGTTCAGCGTCCGCAACGAGCCGGGCTCGCTTTACAATGCGCTGGCACCATTTAATCGCTTCCATATCAACATGTCGAAGATCGAAAGCCGCCCCAGCAAACGCCGGGATTGGGAATACTTCTTCTTCGTCGATATGCGCGGCCACTGTGAAGAGCCGGAATTCGTCAGCGCCTTGGAAGAGTTAGGCAAACATTGCAGCTTCGTGAAGATCCTGGGCAGTTATCCTAACAACGAGGAAACTGCCACCGTCGAACCACGAACCACGGTCTAAGACGGTTGGTCCGAATTTGGCCTGCGGAGATCATCAGTTTCCGCAATGGCGACTTCACCATTAGTAATTCGCATTGCTGAGTCAGCGTGAGATCGTGTTCCCATCACCATCTACCAACTAACGACAATGACTCTGCAACCTACCGAACCCCGTCTCCCACTTTGGCTTAAGCTCGCATTTACCGCCTTCCTGCTGGTCATGGTGCCAGTCTATTGGGTCAACTATGGTCCCACGAACTTCCTCTACTTCTGCGATATCTCCCTGTTCCTGGTGGCCATTTCGCTGTGGACGGAACGCTCTCTGCCAGCCTCCATGGCCGCCGTCGGCATTCTGATCCCACAACTCCTCTGGTGCTGTGATTTCCTCGCTGGACTACTCGGGATCAAACTTTTCGGCATGACCGACTATATGTTCGATGCGCGCAACTCTCTGTTCCTCCGCAGTCTCTCCTTCTTCCATGGCTGGCTCCCCTTCCTTATCGTCTTCCTCGTGAAACGGCTGGGCTATGACCGCCGAGCCCTGTGGGCCTGGACCGGCTTGGGCTGGAGCCTGTGCCTGATTGCCTATTTCTTCCTCCCTCCTGCCGGAGCCATCCTGGCCGATTCCAAGATCCCCCGCAACGTGGACTATGTTTTCGGGTTAAACGATGCCGCGCCCCAGACCATGATGCCCGCCCCAGCCTACCTGATCGTCTGGATGCTGGTGCTCCTCTGCGCAGCCTATCTCCCCACGCATCTGCTCCTGAAGCGTTTCGCCAAGCGCTGTGACTAGAGGATTAATCAGTCCGCCTGACCGCAAGTTCGGGATTCCTTACGCGCAAGGAGGGATAACGCATCGCCCGGCCGCATCACGCCTCCGGCCGGGTGAAGCGCTCGGTGGTTAGGGCTTCGGGGAGTTTGGCGGGATTGGCCGCATCAATGCCCAACTGCTTAAGCAAATCATCGATCATGGGCATTTGCAGGCGGTGTTTCATCAACGCCCCGACTAACTGATTTGGCATGTTCCCACCAGCCGCAGTGACGGTAGGATCGCTGCCGCCTCCACCGCTGCCGCCAAAGAGCGGACCGTTGGTGCTTTATCAAGGACCAGTGTCAGCAATAGCCGATTTTTCTAGAAAGGACAATTGAAATCCGCTGTGAAAGCAGGGCCCAGGCGAGGACGTTGATGAAATGCCAGTTAATCAGGGCGTATTCTGGATAGCCGGTGTGAGCTGTCAACTTGTCGCACGGGTCATCCGTGAACTTCGCTGTTGCACGAATGGTTCGGTAGCCACCTCTGGCTCCCTGTTTGAAGGGGCCGCCTCGGCCCTTGCGTTGTGGGAAAAGTGGAATTAGGGAAGATTTGTGTTTGTTGATCATATAAAAATTTATGCTAAGGCAGGAAGCGGGGGCGATGGTTCTACCAGTTTTCGGCGCGAGAAGTTCATTCCCCGTGGCGGTCCAGATGGAGGCGACGGCGGAAAGGGGGCGGATATTATCTTGGTCGTGGATCAACATACGGACACGCTAAAGACTTTCTTTTACAGCCCCAACCTGCGTGGGGAGCACGGCGGACGTGGTGCCGGACGGCAGAAAAGCGGCAAGGGCGGCAAAGATCTGCGTTTGTTGGTCCCTCCAGGGACGTTGGTTTACAAGATGCGGGATGTGCCGGTGGTGCCCGTAGGAACCCGCTTGGATGATCTGGAGCCACTGCCCGAAGCCATCGTGGGGGACGGATTCTTTATCGATGAAGTGGTTGATGAAGAGGAGGAAAGCGTCAAAAGCTCCCTCGAGCGCACGATTGGTCCTGAAGGTGGCGAGCTGGAACTCATTGCCGACCTCACGACGGTGGGTCAGGAATGTGTCCTTGCCCGCGGCGGCAAGGGCGGTAAGGGCAACATGAATTTCAAAACGGCCACGCACCAAGCGCCCCTGGAATTTACCCCGGGAGCACCAGGCGAGGAAGGCATTTATTACATGGAGTTGCGGCAGATTGCGGATGCCGGCCTCGTAGGATTTCCCAATGCTGGCAAGAGCACCATCCTGAGCAAAGTATCCGCCGCCACCCCCAAAGTGGCCGCCTATCCGTTCACGACGTTGAAGCCAAGCGTGGGCGTGGTGGAATATCCCGAATACAAGCGTCTGACGCTGGCGGACATTCCAGGGATCATCGAAGGAGCGCATGAAAACGTGGGCCTGGGCTACGAGTTCCTACGCCACATTCTGCGCTGTCGTTTGTTGTTATTCGTGCTGGATATGGCGGGCAGTGAAGGTCGCCATCCGGTGGACGACTTGGCTACGCTGCGGACTGAAGTTTCCCTCTACGACGAACAACTCGCCAAGCGCCCATGGATCGTGGTGGCCAATAAAATGGACCTGCCCGAATCCGAGGAATACTTGGCCCAGTGTAAACAGCGTTTCCCCAGAGTGAAATTCATCCCCATTTCCGCAGGCGATGGCACCGGCTTGGAAGCGCTGAAGAAGGAAATGTGGACCCGCACGCAGAAGGATAAATCTGATCAAAAAGCAAAAGCCGCGGCCACGCCTACGGCCTGATGCCGGAAGTTTTCAGTTTTCAGCTTTCAGTTTTGAGACGATAGCAGGGCACTGAAAACTGAACTCTGAAAACTGAACTCCTGATCCCATGCGCCGACCCGCCCGCCAAACTCCCAATCGTTCCCACGATCGTCCTAATGCCAAGGACGGCTTCCGCACGCACAAACACACGAACTACGATCTAGCCCCCGAGGTCCGGGTGGAGGAGGATTTATTCGAGATCATTAAGGATCAGCCGAATGCGTTGGTGCTGATTCTGGACGGTATCACCGATCCCCACAATCTGGGCGCCTGTCTGCGCAGCGCGGATGCCGCCGGTGTTCATGCCGTAGTCGTCCCCAAAGATAACGCGTGCACGATCACGGATACCGTTCGCCACATCGCGTGCGGAGCGGCGGAGAGAGTTCCGTTCATCCAAGTGACCAATCTGGCCCGCTGTCTGGACAAGCTCAAGACCGCCGGAGTCTGGTTAGTCGGCACGGCCGATGAAACGGACAAACTGCTCTACGACATCGATCTGAACGGCCCCATCGGCATCATCATGGGTGCAGAAGGTCCCGGCATGAGACGGCTCACCGCGGAGAATTGCGATTTCCTGGTGAAGATCCCCATGCAGGGAAGTGTCCCCTGCTTAAATGTTAGCGTAGCCACGGGCGTGTGTCTGTTTGAAGTCGTCCGCCAGCGCATGGTGAAGGCTGGGAAGCTGAAGAAGTAGGCAAGTGATGATCCACTTCACAACTGCACCGTGAACGCCTGTCCGAACCCTGCCACGAAGCGGATTTCGGAAATCTGTATTCGCAAGAGATCAAAATCTCCCAGGGAGAACATCATGCGGCTGGACGGCAGCTTCGCTAAATAGATGGCCTCGGACCAGGCGTAGTCCGGGTCGGAGCGCTCCACCACCGTGGCCAGGCCCCGCAGGGAGGCACGTTTCAGTTGCAGCGGTTGGCCCCGGTCATTGTCCTGTTCGTGGACTAGCAGACTGCATTCAGGGTGGGACATGAGGGCACGTTTGTGGGCGGAGAGCCCGCTCAAATGAAGCAACACCGAGTGCTTTTCCTCATCCCAAGCAAATGCCACCATGGCGGTTGCGGGGACGCCCCCGTCCAACACGGCCAGCGTGGCGACGCGTTCCTCGGTCAGGAGCGTGTGCAGCGATTGGCGTTGGGCTTCAGAAATCTGCGACATGGTGGGATCAGGAAAAATGTTTTCCCAAACACCAGAGCAAGTTTTCCCCGCCGTGACAATCAAGAAGACGCAGCGACTTCATTTTCAGCGGAAATTTGCACTGGATTTTTCCCGGAGGTGGTTTAGGGATGGTCTCGTTATGGTGGCTGTAGCTCAGTCGGTAGAGCCCCAGATTGTGATTCTGGTTGTCGCGGGTTCGAGCCCCGTCGGTCACCCCATTTCTCTTACTCCTTCATTTAGAACTAGTTAGCCAGCCTCCACCGGTCGGTCCAGTTTATGCTAGAAACCCTGGAAACCAAACTTGGCTACTCCTTCAAGCGCCCCGAGTTACTCGAGCAGGCATTGACGCATCCTAGTCTAAGCTACGAAACGCAGCGCGCCTCCGGCCAGGATAATCAGCGCTTGGAGTTTCTGGGGGATGCTGTGCTCCAGCTCATCCTGACGCACGAACTCTTTAATCGTTTCTCCGATTTCAATGAAGGAGCCCTCACCAAATTGCGCTCCCGCTTGGTGTCCCGCAGTGCCTTGATGGAATACGCCCGGGAAATTCAGCTGGGCGATTTCCTGCGCATGGGTCGGGGCGAGGAATCCAGTGGCGGACGCTCCCGGCCCTCTGCTCTGGCGGATGCCTTTGAGGCCGTCGTGGCGGCAGTCTATCTGGATGGCGACTACAGTGCCGCCCGGCAAGTGGTCCTGAATTTGCTGGAAGATCACTTGGTGCTTCTGACCGAACAACCGATCGAAGTGAACCCCAAGGGGCAACTGCAAGAATTGCTGCAGTCCAAATCCACCGGCAGCCCGAATTATACCATCATCAGCCAAGAGGGCCCAGACCACGCCAAGCGCTTCGAGGCCAACGTCGAGTGGTCCGGAGAGATCCTTGGTTCCGGTTCCGGTCAAAGCAAGAAGGAAGCGGAAATTGCCGCCGCCCGCATGGCCCTCCAGCATCCATCGCTGAAAAAACTGCTACCCTAGCTCACATGACTCATTGGCTGGAAAAGCTGCAAGCCTTTCGTGGACTTCACTTCGGAGAACCACCAGAGCCTGATTTGTTTCGGTTTATGACACAGGAAGAGGCTGACATGGTGACGAACGATTACACCAGCGAGATTGGGCTGAAGGAGTTTTTCCCGATCGGGTGGTTTGGGACGGGGGATTTCGTCTGCGCCCATCCCTCCGGGACGTTATTCGTGGTGCTCTCCGACACCTTCGAATGGTGCGACTCGGATGTCGCTTTGGATGAACTCCTGCGGCGGTCAGAGGCTGCCGATGAGGCACTGGAAGAAGATGTTTACTCCAGAAATCCACCCAGTTTCATAGATTCCCCGTGAGTTTGGTTACGAACCCCCGTAAGTGCAGACCGTGCAGAATCGGTTACAGATGGCAGGTATGAATTGGTATGCCATTTTGCTCCCCCTGATTTTTGTGAACGTCGGATGGGCGGAAATCTCGTTTAATCGCGAGATTCGTCCGATCCTGTCGGAGAATTGTTTTTACTGCCATGGGCAGGACGGGAACAAGCGGAAGGCTGGCATCCGGTTGGATGTCCGTGAGGATGCGATGCTGCCAGCGGAATCGAAAATTTCGCCCATCGTGCCCGGGAAACCGGATGAGAGTGGGCTGATCCAGCGCATCTTCAACCAGGATCCAGAGGAAATGATGCCGCCGCAGAATTCACATCGGCAACTCAGTGCAGAGCAACGGAAACTGTTGCAGCGCTGGATCGCAGAGGGCGCCAAATATGAAAGTCACTGGGCCTTTGTGGCTCCGGTAAAACAGACGTTGCCGGAAGGCTGGAAGACGGCCGCATTGCACAACGAAATCGATTACTTCGTGGCTCAGAAATTGGCGTCAGAGCAACTGTCCCCGGCTCCGCCAGCGGATCGTCCCACCCTGTTGCGACGCCTGTCGCTGGATCTCATCGGGCTGTCGCCCACGCCGGAGGAAGTGGATCTGTTCGTGGGAGATCAATCGCCTAACGCGTATGAAAAGCAGGTGGATCGCCTCCTGAACTCACCGCACTATGGCGAGCGCATGGCCATGCCCTGGCTGGATGCCGCGCGTTATGCGGACAGTAATGGGTTCCAGCAGGATGGCGATACGTTCCAATATGTCTGGCGGGATTGGGTGGTGCAGTCACTGAATGCCGATCTCCCCTTCGATCAATTTTCGATTCAGCAACTCGCAGGCGATCTCTTGCCTAACGCCACGCAAGAGCAGCAAATAGCCTCGGCATTTAACCGCAATCATTTACTCAATGGTGAAGGCGGAGCCATTGCGGAGGAGCAGCGCTACAATATTCTGTTCGATCGCGTGGACACCACAAGCACCGTTTTCATGGGACTAACCATGGCCTGCGCGCAGTGTCATGATCACAAGTATGATCCGATGACGCAGCAGGACTATTACTCCATGATGGCCCTCTTCAATCAGGTTCCGGAAAGCGGCGTTCCTGGTGGCAGCGGGCAGTATCGCGTGGCGGATCCCGCCATCGAAGTGGTGACGGCCGCAGAAAAGGAGCAATTAGCAACGTTGGAAAATGCCGCCAAGGCAGCCATCAAGGCTGAACAGGAAGCAGGGCAAACGGAAGCCGCGCAAGCTGCTTTTGCCGCCTGGGAGCAGTCCATGGCCGATGATGGGGTGGTCACTTGGGAGCCGATGACCCCAACGGGCGTGGAAGCGAAGGATGGGGTGGACCTGCGGATTCAGAAAGAAGGCATCCTTTACGCCAAAGGGGTGGCACCTGATAAAACGGACTATGTCATCAATCTCCCCGGCCAAACCAAGCCGCTCACTGGGCTGCGAATCGAGACCATCCCGGACGCGACCCTTCCCTCCGGTGGGGCGGGACGCAGCGACAGTGGCAATGCCGTCCTCACGCGGGTCACCTTGCGCAAAGGCGAAGAGGAAATTGCGCTCGTGGCGGCCTCGGCAGACTACACGCAGGGCTCCTTTTCTCCCAGCGGAGTGCTGGATAAGGATGACAACACTGGCTGGGCGTTCCACCCTGACGTGAAACATCCGCACCATCTCGTCCTGCAGACCGCATCGCCCGTGGCTAATCCAGAAAAGACGCCGTTGACCCTAACGATAGAATTTCGCTCCCAGCACAAGGCTCATCAATTGGGCAAATTCCGCATCTCCAGCACGACCTCCGGCCAACCGGCAGGCCGTCAGGGGGTGCCGCCGGAGATTGCTGAAATCTTGAAACAAGACCCCGCCAAGCGCGCCAAAGAAGCGACCGAGAAACTGCGGGCGCATTTTTTCAAATCCTCCCCGCCCGCTGCGTTGGCCCGTTTGAAGCAAGAACGGGAAGCTAAAGATTCCGCCTTGAAGAACTACAAGGCCAAGCTGCCAAGGGTCATGGTGATGTCCGATGCCAAGCCCCGCCAGACCAAGATGCTGGAGCGTGGCAACTACCTCGCACCGACCAAGGATGTCGTCGGGGCCACGCCGGCATTCCTGCCGCCCCCGCCGAAGGCAGGGGCCTTGAATCGACTGGATTTCGCGCAATGGTTGTTCACCCCAGACCATCCCCTGACCGCCCGCGTGCAGGCGAACCGCATGTGGCAACATTTCTTCGGAACCGGCTTGGTGAAGACGGCGGAGGACGTCGGCGTGCAAAGTGAAATGCCGATTTACGGTCAACTGCTGGATTGGCTGGCGGTGGAGTTTTGCGAGCACGGTTGGAGCATTAAACATCTCAATCGACTCATCGTCATGAGCGCCACTTATCAACAAAGTAGCCGTCAGGAAGGCGCCAGCAAACAACGCGATCCTGAAAATCGGCTGCTTTCTCGGGGGCCTCGCTTCCGCGCTCCGGCCATGGTGCTGCGGGATGCCGCGCTGGCGGCTAGTGGATTGTTGGATGATCGCATCGGTGGCAAGCCAGTTTACCCTTATCAGCCCGAAGCCATCTGGGAAACGTTGGCCATCACCAAGGAGCGAGATTTCACCTACCCCGCCAGCTCGGGAGCGGATCTGTATCGACGGAGTCTCTACACTTTCTGGCGACGCACCATCGGCCCGGCTAACATGTTCGACGGCTCCAATCGGCAAACCTGCAAAGTGCGCACGGCCATCACTTGCACCCCGCTCCATTCCCTGACCACCCTGAATGATATCACGTGGGCTGAAGCCGCCCGAGTGCTTGCTGGAAAGGCGCTGGAAGCTGGAGGGAATGCCACGGCGCAACTCCGCTTCGCCTTCCGTCGTGTGTTAGGTCGTCAGCCTGCGGAAGCAGACCTGGCTGCGCTGCAACGTGCCTGGGACAAGCAACGCGCCATTTACCAAGCTGACCCCAAAGCCGCCGCCGAAGTCGTCGCGCTGGGCCCAGCCCCCAAGAATGCAGCACTCAACGTCGTGGAGCACGCATCGCTCACGAACGTCTGCTTGGCGCTGCTGAACTTGGATGAAGCTCTGACGAAAGAATAGGCGGTTCCAAGGAGTGGGGCTTTGCAAGCCCCACCATCATGCTAGGAGCACAAACAGCGCTAAACCATACCCATGCATGGGTGCGGGGCTTCAAAAGCCCCGCTCCTTGGGCGTGCAGAAATCCGCCCCGTCCGCCCCGCTTCATTTGTGGGATTTTAGGTTGCCGATGCGTCAAGTCTTCGCCACAATACGGCGTTTCTGCGAAACTGACCAACATACCAAACCGCTTTGAAGAACAAGAACGCTGCAAAATACGTGGGGATCGATTTAGGCACCTCCACCTCCGGCCTGGCTTACATTCGTTCGGATGGCAATCCTGAGATTGTCCCGAACGGTGATGGGGAGCGCATGACGCCTTCCGTGGTGTATTTCGACCGCCACGAGGACATCAAGCTCGTGGGCTCTGCCGCGCGCGACGGAGGTGATCCCGAGCGCACGATCCACCTTATCAAACGCCACATGGATGATCCGAATTTCGTGATCAACATGGATGGCAAAAAATGGACGCCCACGGAAATATCGGCGCTTATTTTGGCGAAGCTGAAGCGGGATTGCGAGAAGATCGTGGGTGAGATTGAGGATGTGGTCATCACGGTGCCGGCCAATTTCAATGAACTGGCGCGGAAGGCGACGATTTCTGCCGGGAAGATTGCCGGCTTCAACGTGAAGCGGATTGTCAACGAACCCACGGCTGCCGCCCTCTACTACGCCCACACTCAGGGGTTACAGGGGAAGGTCCTGATCTATGATCTCGGAGGCGGCACGCTGGATATCACGGTGCTGGAAGTGGAGGGTGAGCGCATTCGCTGCCTAACCTCCGAAGGGGCCCGCCGTCTGGGTGGATCAAATTTCGATGATCGGATTCTGGAATTGATAGCCGAAGCCTACCGTCTGGAGCACGGTGTGGAATTATTTGAGAACGAGCGGCAACGTCGTCGCTGTCTGCAAAGCGGTGAGGACATGAAGAAAATGCTCTCCAAATTGAAGCAGGTGACGGACACGGTGGGAAATGATCGGGGCGGCCTGACCCGGATTGAACTCACCCGGGACGTCTTCGAAGAAGCCGTGGGCCGACTCTTTACGCGGACGATCATGTTGGTGGAGCAGGCGTTGGACTCAGTGAATCTAAAGCCCAAGGACATTGATCACGTCGCCCTCGTGGGCGGCAGCACGCGGATGCCTCATGTGCGGGATTTGCTGGCGGAATTCTTTGGTTTCGAGCCCACCTCCTGTGGCAATGTGGACGAATGTGTGGCGCTGGGAGCCGCGTTATTTGCCAAGAAGGCCGCGCAGGTGGAGGAAGTCTGCAATCATAGTTACGGCACGCTCGCCATCGTGGAAGATGCCGCCACCGGGAACATGGAATATTGCAATACCATCGTCATTGCCAAGAACACTCCCCTGCCTTGCACCTCTTCCCAAACGTATGTCACTTCCGAGGACAACGAATCGAACATTGAGGTGGAAATCACCCAAGGGGAAGACTCCGACCCCAAATATGTCGATGTCATTGGCCGCATCATGCTCGAAGTGCCACCGGGCCGTCCCGCTGGCTGTGAAGTAACCGTGACTTATGGTTACGATGAAAATCAACGGGTGCATGCCACCGTAAAGGATGAACGCTCTGGCCGCACCAAGGAAGTGGCCATCACCTATGATGGAGCAGGGGTGCTGCAGGACGATGAAATCGATCGTAAGGCCGCCTATTTCCAAAATCTCCGCATCGAATAAACTCCAGCCAACCCCTATCTGATTATGTTCGGACGAGTCATTAGCAAAATTTTCAAACGAGCCCCCATCCCGGCGCCACCTCCAGCGGAGTCTGATAAGTCAGAAACCGGTGGTGGGTCCCCCTTCGCTCGCAATAACGCCCCAGCCAAGGCTCAGCCAGAGCCTGCCGCGCCTCCGGTCAGCCCAGCCTCCAAGAAGCCCGCCGGCTCAGCCAAGGCTTCGACGGAGAAAGCCGCCGATTCGGTGAAGCAACAGTGGGCTGCCAAAGCTGGCCAGAAGCTGAATACCGGAGACAGCATTGAAGCGCTCTGCGGGATCACCAAGCAGATGACCACGGCGGAGATCGCGGAGAAGTTGGCCATCCTCTACAAGCGTCACAACCGGGCTGCTTCCAGTCTGGATCCCCAGATGCGCGAAGAAGCGGAAGTCATGCTCGAAGCAATCGCCTCGGCCAAGGAAAAGTTCCTCGCTAAGAAATAGTTGTCCGGGTCGGGTGCCTCGTGGCGTGACGTTCCCATCCCGCGAGCGCTGGATTTGGTGCCATGATGCCACCGCTGCTTGGCTTACCCGGCATTGGTGGACGGAAGCTCACCTGCCTGAGAACGCCACCAGCCGCGCCTCTGGGGGAGAGGACACGGCTGATGATTTTTGGGGGGGAGACGGGGAAATCCTTAGTGGATATTCGCGAGTGCGGTATCGAAGATCCGGAAGAAGCAGGGCTGCTTGGCGACCATCACCAGATCCACGTGGCGACGGACGAGGTCTGCGAAACTCTTGTTCCAATTCTCGTTTGGTGCGCCTGTCAGGGCGGGATCTGGCGCTCCGGTGGTGATGCCAGTGAGGAAGCCGGAGAGGGTTGAGGGGGCAAACATCGGGCGTTCAGACACGTGGGTGAACTCGCTGAGATTCCCGGCAGGATTGCTCTTGTAGTTTCCGGTCTCACCATGGTGGCAGCCGCTGCAAGTATTGAGGGAGAAGCTGTGGCGATCATCCATGGCCAGGGCCGAGGACCCGACAGGCAGCGGCCCGTCCCAGTAAGTGGGGAAACCACGGAAGTTAGGCATCGGTGAAGCCCCACCCAGAAACGCCTGGCCCATCCAGCGCAGCGGCACCGTGACCCCGGGGGTGGTAAACTGTCCCACATTGGCAGCGGCTTGCAGGAAGGTCTGCACTTCGTTCTGACCGTTGTGGACCCAGGCGGGGGTTTGTTTCACGGTGACTTCACGCAGCATGCCGGCATCGGAATCGTTGTTGAAGATGCGCCATTCACGCATTTCCCATGGGCCAACCAAGATCTCATTCGAGCGAATCTGGCTGATGGCGGAATGCTGTGGGCCGGAGGTGCCTTGGCCTGGAAGGGTGAACTGATCCGTGATGGCTTGCAGCGCGGCGTTGTAGGCCGGACCGAAGGGAATGGACTCCAAGGCCAGCCACTGCTGCGCCCAGGCTTTGATCTGCTCGCAGCCTTTGCGGGGCACGCAATACTCCAGGATGACGGTGAAGGGCAGTTCGCAGGAAGTCTGGTTGTAACCGCCAGCACCTCCGGTGCCAGTGCCACCCGCTGGGGTGGTGTGGAAGACCGGCCCTAACGCACAGAAGACGAAGCGCGCTTCTCCTGCCTCGCAGATTGGATTGCAGGGATCATCTTTCACGGTGCCCCCGCCGTAGGGACTGCCATTTGTCTGCCGCAGATCGACCCGATTCACGATGGCGCAGAGCCGGAAGGGAGCTTTCGCCAAATCCAGCGGACCGCCGGGACCTACGCCGCTGGCAATCTCCCAGGGCGTGATGATCGACGTTTGGATACTGGCAAGCCGCTCGGCCACGACGTCGTTGTTGATCGTTTGGTTCACCACCCAACTTTCCAGCCAACGGCGGACGAAGTCGCGTGGGTCCACTCCAGTGGGAGTCATGTTAGTCATCAGCTTACCAAAGGTCCACGGACCCATGGGGGTGCCGATACCAGGCTGGCCCTGCACGGAGCAGGGATCGAAGGTGCGGATGGGATCATTCACCACGGTCAAATCGGTGATCATCAAAGATTTATCCCAACTGCCGACCGTGAGAGGGCTCACGACCACCGGACCGGCACCGGCCGCACCGCCGGGCGCACCTGCGATGCCGGCCGCGCCTCCGGTGGAGCGCACGCTGGGTGGTCCTCCCAAAGTTTTGCTAGGGGCTCCAGTGGCTCCACCGATGAACCCGCCGCGTATGATGTAGGGCTGTCCCGGTGGCAGGCCATTCAGTGAAATGGGGGCTACAGGGACGTTCCCAATCCACTCCCGGCCTCTAAACATCGGTTGCACCGTGCCTGGAGGAAGTCCGTTGAGAAAGGTGTTTAACTCGTTCACTTCAGCGCCCGAGAGAAACAAGGCAGCGGTGAATTTTCCATCGCCAGCAACTTTATCTCCGCTCGTGCCATCATCGCGGAAAATTTTTACGCTGCCCCCAATCGACATGGGGATGGTGGGGCTGCCAGGGGGATTATCAAAGGTCACTTCAATCGGAGAGAAACCATCAATGGTCACGCTGGGAAGCGAGATTTCCGTAATCGGGGGGTGCACTGGAAGGCTGAATCCAGCGGCATCCGATACCTGACCGTTCTGGACCACCCGGAAGAACTTGTTGGGTTTGTCGATGGCCATGGTGGCGCGCTGTTGGGTGGCTGGCACGGGAGCCAGGGTCCAGTTGACGAGATCATCGCTGACAAATAATTGGCTGTTGGGAGCCCAATCTACTCTGAGAGCAGATCCTGTGCTCTGCACGATTGGGGGGGCTAACGGGGCCGCCGGAAGATAAGCGGCGGCGGTCAGGGCCAAGGCTAGGCAAGGAATGACCGCGGCGCGTGACGCGGTCGGCAGGGTTGGTTGTTTCATAGATAGCGGAATTTGAGTTTGGAATGAATCGGCTCACATCCCCGCCCCAAAGAGGGAGCTTCGCGCACGACACCCACTCAGGCAGCCAGTTACGAAGTTTGGAAATGTAATCCACTTCGCTCATCGGTTTCCGCTGAGACGATTTGCAAAATTTTGGAATTATTTCACCGGCATTCCGCAGCAGGGGGGAATAAAAAAGGGAGTCCGACTGAGACAGCCGGACTCCCTTGCTTTGATTTTGCGTTCTTTTACCCGTTGATTTTCGCCAGCAGGTAGCCTGCCAGTTCGTCGATCTTGACGCGGGTTTGGGCACCGCTGTCGCGTTCGCGGACGGTGACGGTATCGGCTAGTTCGGGGCCTTTTTCGCCCAGAGTTTCGAAATCGATGGTAACACCGAAGGGCGTTCCCACTTCGTCCTGCCGCGCATAACGACGGCCGATGTTGCCGCCTTCATCGTAGAAACAATGGAAGTGTTTCTTCAGCTTGGCATAGACCTCGCGCGCTTTGGCCACTTGCTCGGGGCGGTTTTTCAGAAGCGGGAAGACACCGCATTTCACCGGGGCAATGCTGGGGTGAATGCGCAGGAAGGTGCGCATTTCTTTCTTGCCGTTGACGTCGGTTTTCTCTTCTTCAACAAAGGCGTTAGAAATGACAGCCAGCGCCAGTCGATCCAGCCCTGCGGAGGGTTCGATGACGTGGGGCAGGTAGTTGCCTTTGAGGAGTTTTTCCACAAAAGGAATCGCGGCGGTGCGGCCTGCGATGCCATCTTTTCCTTTGCTGATATAGCTGGCTTCCCAGGCATCGATGACCTTATTGGAAAACGCCTCTTTCTCCTCGGGGGACAGTTTTGCTGCGGCGGCCCTGAGTTCGTCGTCGAAGACTTCGAGGAATTTTCCGGAGTGTTCCTGATGCTGGCTCAGGTCGAAATTGCCGCGCGCGGCAATGCCTTCGAGTTCTTCCGTGCCGAAGGGGAACTTGAATAGAATGTCCACACAAGCGCGGGCATAGTGAGCCAGATCGGCGGGCTCCTGCCAGTAGTATTCTAGCACATCGCGTCCCAGGCCGATGGTAGCGTAGAACTTGGTGCGTTGGTCCACCCAGTAGCGATGCCACATTTCCCAGCCCCAGTTCGGCTGTGGTTCGGAGAGGTCGGCGGTCTCGCTCCACTGCGCCACGCTGCCGTGCATCAGCTCGATGGCTTCGTCTGGCGCGATGAAGAATTCCAATTCCATTTGTTCAAACTCCCGCGAGCGGAAGGTGAAGTTTTTGGGAGTCACTTCGTTGCGGAAGGCTTTGCCGATTTGGCAGATGCCGAAGGGGACTTTGATGCGACTGGAATCGAAGACGTTCTTAAATTGCACGAAGATGGCCTGGGCCGTTTCCGGGCGCAGGTAGGCGCGATTTTCCTCGGTGGCGGTAGGGCCCACGAGGGTGCTGAGCATGAGGTTGAAGGGGCGCGCTTCGTTGAGGGCTCCGGTGGTTTCCGGATGGAAATCTACCGATCCTTCTAGCACGTCGCCTTTGGTTTCCCCTAGCAATTCGATGGCCTCAGATGCGCCTGCGGCTTCACCTGCATTTTGTGCCAGCAGAACGCGGATGCGTTTGCGGAAGCTGTCAATGTGCTCGCCCTTCTTAATCAGCGCGGAGAAGGGACGGCTGTATTTCCAACCGGTGGGTGAGGTGGCACCATCATAAAACATGGCGACACCAAAGGAGGGATCTACATGATCCGCCCGAACGCGTTTGTTGGAGATGATGCATTCGCGCATCAAGTCCGCAAAAGTATCCACGTGGCCGGATGCCTTCCAGATGGCTGGATGCATGATGATGGTGGCATCCAGGCCCAACACATCTTCGCGCTGACGGGTCATGGTGACCCACCACGCTTCACGCAAATTCCGCTTCAGTTCTGCTCCCAGCGGGCCGTAATCCCAGAAGCCGCCGATCCCGCCGTAGATCTCAGAGGATTGGTAGATATAGCCACGGCGTTTGCAGAGGCTGGTGATCTTCTCCATCAAGGGAGTTTCTTTCGCTTTGGGATCGCTCATGTGAGGCTTATGGGTGTGTGTTTTAAGGCCCGGAGGTCCGCACGGGAATGGCGGCAACGGGGGCGGGTTATGTGCCGTCTGAGCCGGGGGGCGTCAAGTGGAGAGAAATGACTGCTGCTGGACGGTTCAATTTTCCACCCGGCAAAGGCCGCCTAATCCCACAGTCTGCGTTTGCAGAAGGAGTAGGCCGCAATCAAACCCACCGCCACGTGCACTAGCAAAATGATGGTGGCGGTATCCACCGCCGGGAATGGAAAGGTGGGGGAGGCGTCGGTGATTCCCAGGAACGGCTTGGTGCTGGACATGGACTGCATTTGCCCGGACCAACTCCAATAAGAGGAAATGAGCGGTTGGCTCACTGGCTCCAGCCAGCCGGGCATCTTCAAGACTGCCCCGCTCAACGGAAGCTGAAAGCCGACCAAATAAATACTGAGCAAGGAGGCCTGATCCGCCGACTTCATAGCCGCAGAAATGCCCAGGCAGACAAACGTCATGGCCGCATTCACCAGCACCAGCAACGTTAATCGCTGCGTGAGGTCACCCGGCAGGTCGCAGAACATATGGACGAAGATGCCCATCCAGAGCGATTGCGCTAACACGAGAAATGAAAGAAACGCCACCTTGCTCAACAAGTAACTAAACGGACGCACCCCACCCAACCGTTCCTTCTCATAGATCAGACGCTCGCCCGCAATTTCCCGGGCCGCATTGTTGGAGCCCATGAGCGTTAGGAGCACCACTTGAAACATCACCAAGCCCGAGATCAGCGCGCCAATTTTGGTCTGCCGCGTCACGATGTCCGCAATCGCCTTCGGTTTCTCAAAGTCACTCAGCGCTGGATCCACCGTGCGATCCGGGAAGGCCTCGATGCCATGGGGGGCAAAGATCACCACTAGCAGCGGGAACACAATCATCAGTGCCAGTTGCAGCAGGATCTGCGTGCGATCCCGGAAGAATAATTTCCACCGCCGTCCCAGCAGCACGAAGAATTGTTTTAAGAATCCGGGGAGTTCCGTCTCTTCATGCTTCTCCGCTTGCTGCGTTGGCGTCGATGCCACCGCTAGTTCTGCTGGCTCTGCTGACTTTTCCTCGTCGGTTGTCGCAGTGGCCGCAGTGGACTCGGTTGGCAGAGGCTTCGGCCTTTCGGCCAAGAGTTTGCCTTCAGTGCGTTTGGCCTGGCGTCTTTCGATGATGGAGTAGTAGTTCGCGCGATGCTTGGCCCAGCTTTCATGCCAACTCATGGATTGCCGCAGGGCCAACTGCGGGTAAACATCCTCGGCACTCGCCACGCTGAAGTAATGCGCCAGCGCATCGGGCGGACCATGGAATACCGTCTTCCCCTCGTGCAACACTAGCACGGAATCATACAGCTCCAGATTTGCCAAACTATGCGTGATGTTAATCACCATGCGGCCACCCTTGAGCGAGAGTTGGTGCATGAGATTCACAATGTCTCGCTCGCTCTGCGGATCCAAGCCGCTGGTGACTTCATCACAGAGCAGGAGTTGCGGATTGGTCACCAGTTCCATCGCCAGACCCAAGCGACGTTTCTGTCCTCCGGACAGGACGCTAACTCGCTTCTCCCGCATCGACTCCATCCCCGTCTGGGCAATGACACTGTCTGCCCGATCGTAAAGTTCATCATCATCATCCGTTACCACGCGCAAGCGCAGGGCATTTTCCACGCATTCCTCAACTGTCAGGTGGTCGTAGGCGATGGAGAACTGCGGCACATAGCCTAATTGATTCGGGGTCATTTCTCCATCCTCCGCCAAGTTCTCTCCCTGCCACCAGACCTCCCCTTCAGTTTCCAGCAACAACCCCGTAACGATCTTCATCAACGTCGTCTTACCGCAGCCCGACGGCCCCACCACGGCCATAAAGTGACCTTCCGGCACCTTCAGGGAAATTTTATGCAACAAATCAAGGTCCTCGCCATCTTTCTCAATGGTGTAAGTAATATCGCGGAGTTCCAGCATAGGTAAGACGGAGGGTAAGGGGTGGAGCAATAAATTGCAGTCGTGCTAGTTGGAATGGAGCGAGCACAACCACAGCGCAGCCCCATTGTGAAGCAAAATTTCATTTCGGCTACCGGGAATCTCATGCTGCGGAGAATTCCGCCCATCCGCGTTTTCGCACCTCCAGCGCACCATTCTGTCCCCTGAAGGTGCTGGGACAAGAATATTTCAAAATGTGGGAAACTTTCCGCACCGGTTCTTTCTGAATGGATTGGAACCTGGCAGCGCTGTTGCCGCTCAGGTCCGGAAACCACAACCCCAAAACTCCATGAGACAATCGCTCCTACCACTCCTGATCGGCCTCTGCGCCACCAGCCTCACCCCATGTGTCGCCCAAAATCGGAACACCGTGCCCTTATTTACCGTGCCCTTAGGCGCGGAAGTGACCGAGTTATGCGCCTCCGGTGATTACGCTTACGTTGCCCGTGGCTCTGCGGGAGTTGCCGTGGTGAAAATTTCCGGTCCGGGTTCCCCGGCGCAAGTGGGCACCATTCGCCCTTACCCAGGATCCGCCAATATTTGTATCTCTGACGTTCAGGTGCTGGGAAACATCCTCTATATCGGCAACGAAGTGCCCAATGGCAGCCCGACTCCACACACCGGCTTGTTTATGTTCGATCTCAGCACGGATCCCATCAATCCTCCGCCCGTGGGCACCATTTCCTGGGGGGAGTTCGCTATGTCTTACGTGGGAGCCAGCGCGCATGCCATCTGCGTGAATCAAGCGGCCGGCCGCACTTACGCTTACATTGCCTCCAGCATCAGTAATGTGGCCGAAGTGTTCGACGTCACGAATCCCGCCGCGCCTGAATTCAAAGCCGATCTCATGCCGCAGCTTAGCTCGGGCATCGTGCCTGGCACGGTGCATGACGTGGCCGTTAAAAATGGGAAATCGGTCACCACTTACGCCACGGGAGGATTCACGATCCATGATGTTAGCGACATTGCCAACAGTGGGATCAATTGGCAGACGGAAACACTGGTGAACACCACCGTGCGTCTGAACACCACGAAATACACTAACGCCCTGACTTACCATGCAGCCTTCTCGGACGATGGTAATACGGTGATTACCGTGGACGGACGTTACTACAACGGCTGCCGCACTTGGAATCTGGCCAGCATCACCACGCCGAACGTTCCCTTGGTTCACACCGCGCTCTACACCAGCGCCACCACCGCTTTCATGCACAATATCCATGTCGATGGGAAATACATTTACCTCTCCAACTTCATGGACGGTTGCCGCATTTTGGAACTGCAACCCACCGGTGATTTGACTGACATGGGTCGCTACGACACCACACCCACCACCGCTGGAACTAGTTCCCAAGGGGTCTGGGGCGTCTTCGTGGCAGGCGATAAAGTCTTGCTAGGTGACACCATGCTCGGACTCGTGGCGATTGATTTCCGCGATACCATCGTAATTCCGCAAGCCGATTGGAAACAAAGCACACGCACGCTCACGGTGCAGTGCAGCAGCACCGCAGCACCCAGCGTGGATCTCAGCATTGCTGGCTTCGGTCCCATGACGTGGAATTCCAATACCGGAAAATACCAACTCGTCCTGAGCGGAGTGAACTCCAATCCGAACAACATTACCGTGACCTCCAGCATCGGCGGCAGCCAAACCTCCACTGTGCGGCGGAGGTAGATCATGTGCAAGGTGATAGGTGTCCTGTGCAAGGTGATAGGTGTCCTGTGCTGCTGCCATGACACCTATTAGTTCCAAAAGGCCGCCTGGTTTCCCCGGCGGCCTTTTCGTGGCCTAAGGTAGTCCACCGGAACCGCCGCGCGTCCAATGATCCCGACCGCGCATCAGTCTGCGTGGTGTCTGCGGCCACTATGGAGTGGGCGACGACTTCATCGCCAGGGCGGCAGCGAGCGTGGCGATCCCGCTGCTTACGAACACTGCATCTGCCTAGCCACAGGCCAGCCGGGGCAGGCTCTACAGACGCCGACATAGATATCACCAGCATCGCCAAACATCATGCCATGATCGTCCCCACCATTACCCAGTGCTTCTGCCTTGGCTCGGGAGAGCGGATCCGGTTTCCAGCGATGGTAGTCGCCACCATCCCATTCCCAACTGGCCAACGTGATGAGGAGTTCTGTCGGCTGATTGCATTTGGGACAGTTGATCGGTTCAGGGTCCTGGACCCAATGGAAATGGCCGCCAATCTTCGTGCCTGGTGCACAACCGAGGAACCAACCATAGGCAGTGAGATTGACATCTTCGTCCTCCTCACCCTTCATCTCCTTCAGCCATTGTGGAAATTTCGGGCGCAAGGTGGAATCCAACCCAATCTCGGTAGTCAACGCTTCTGACAACGCCCACCGATCGGGATACTCGATCACTGGCTCGGGATGGAACTCGCATTCGACGGGTTCATAGCTGGCCGTCGGCGGCTTGTTGGGTGGATTCGCAGGATGCTGAGCAACGGTCTCCAGCGTTGAGGACCACTTCGCGACTACGGCTGGGCAGTAGGCACCATCGTCATGATCGAAGGGGCACAAAAACAGTTGGAAGAGATCCTTTTGATCCGGCCACGGCATCTCTGGGAACTCTTGCTTCGTCAGTTGGACACAGCCAATATAAAAAGTATCATGCTCGGCACAGTTCGGCCAGTGCTCAGGTCCATTGGCGAGAAATACACCGCCGATCTTGGACGCACCAACAGGCAGTCCCAGATGTTTACGTGGATGGAGCCGCAGGGCTGCGCTCTGCAGCGGCAACAACTGCGGATGTTTCGCAACCACATCACAGTGAGGCGGCGGGGTCACGAATTTTCCTGGGGGTCGCGTGCTGACGATGGTCAAGGCTTTGGGTAGATTTTTGAACTTCATGGTCTTGGGATTGATGGACGTGGGACCACAGGCGGGAAGCGCTACGGCCGACAGTAAAAAGGCACGACGATTCATTGCGATCTGAGTTTATGATGTTTTAGCTTCAACTCGCTCCGAGAACAAAGCACGACTAACCCTTCGCCTGCTTTTGCTCGTGCTCCCGGCACCACCCTTTGATCTGCAATTCGTTGAAGATCTTGCCGACGATGCGACGGAGCAGTCCTTTGAGATTCGGATTTTCAATATCCTGCAAACTACGCACGGCCTGCTCCTTGTAGCGTTCCAGCAGCATGAGGCAGTTCTCGGCGGCCTTGGTTAAGTCGCCAGTGAAACGTTCGCGCGCGGTGGCTTCGATGATGTTGGGGCGCAGCGGCGTTTCCGCACCTGCTTGGTTGTCCTCGGCTTGATCGTCAAGGTCATCGCGAATCTGATAGGCGATGCCCAGCGCTTCGCTAAATCCTGCCAGCGTCTCCTCCAATTCATCGAATCTCCCGGCAAAGCACGCGCCAATATGCAGCGCCACGGAGAACGCTGGCGAGGTTTTGCGACGGAAAATTTCCAGCACTTGGGATGGAGCCAGCGGCTGCGGATCGTTATTCCAAGCCAGTTCCATGCCCTGACCGCGGCACAACTCACGCTGGCCTTCGGCGGCTATCTTCATCATTGTGGCCTTGTGTTGCGCAGGGAGATTCGTTTCTGCTATCAAACGATAGCCTTCGCCAATCAAGAGATCGCCCACATTCAATGCTACCGCCACGCCATGTTCCGTGTGCAGGGCCGCCTCGCCATAACGTTGCGCATCGTTGTCCTCAATGTCATCATGAATCAAGGAAGCCTTGTGGAAACACTCCACGGCAATGGCCAGCTTCTTGATGTCATCACTCAACGGAGCCTCGGCATTGGTGCGCAGGGCTTGGCTGGTGGCGGTAGTTAGGAACGGACGCCAGCGTTTCCCGGCCCGGCCCAGCCAATCGCGCGCCAGTAAATCTGCATGGCCATCTGCGGGTCCCATCAGTGCGGTTAAATTTTCTTCTGTGAACCATCCGCGCACTTCATCATGCAGCGCGTTGAGGTTCAGGCGACGTGTCTTGTCCTCGCTGGTTAGGTGAATGTAATCCCAGACCCAATCGATATCCACCGTGGTATCAATGCAGTCATCCTGCAGCAGTGGCACGGCCACGGCGGGAATGGCCGCAGCTTCCACGTAAGGGAACGTGCGCTCCAGCACGGGCAGACAGGAAATGCCAACAATGGCTTCGATCTTGCCGGTCTGAATCAGACTCATCACAATGGCGCTGCCTTCCGCTACCAGCACTGCATAGCCTAACCGCTCCGCTTCGTTTTGGAAATCCTGAATCGAGCACAGACCGCACTGTTTACAGAGCAGGCCGAACTCATCGAACGGAGCGGGGCATTTGCTCTCCACGCGGAGGCACTTGGGCATCAGCAGCAGGCGCTTTTCGAAGGGAATCGTGGCCAGGGTTTCGCGCCAGAGTTCGTTGGAGAAAATGACGCCCGTATAGTCCGTCATGATCGGATCCAATCCCATCTCGGAAACAATGCGCTCGGCATGGCTGCGCAGTTCCTCCGTGGCCAAAGGCGGCACCGGCTGCTCCCGGTCCACGTAGGCCCGGATGAATGCCAACAGGGCATCCCGCTCCGGCTTGGTTTGCGGAATATTCTGTTTCGGCTTACGGAATCGACGAACCGTTAGCGGAATGGGAGGCGGGAGTTTGGCGGAGAGGATTCCAGAGATGGACATGCGCCCATTGTTCAAGCCTGCCGCGCTCCGGTCAAGCGGCTTCCCTCCGCCTCTGCGGAAGTGGCAAAGGAAGTTGGACGAGTTCCTAGGTTTGGAAATAAGCTGGTGGCAGCAGTGGCTCGTTGTCTCCCAGACGGAGGTCTGGGAAGACTTCGTCCAGTTCTCCCAGTTCATAACGGCAGTAGCCCGCCGTGTGCCAGAGGTATTTCCTCATGTCACCCACCACGCGGTAGCGGCCATCGGGGCGCAATGCCGCGTAGCCATCCTCATTCGCTAGCAGAATTCCGAGGCACTCACCGGTGTGAGGATTCCATAAGCGGATCGTGCCATCTTCACTGGAGGAAATAAGCAATTCCGGTCCACCCACCTGCCCTTTCCAGAAACGCACGCTGGTCACAGCTCCAGCGTGGCTGATTCCTGCTCCAGCCACGATCTCCAACACGCGAAGTAACTTGCCTGAGGCAGGATTCCAGAGCCTGACGGACTTGTCTAAGGAGGCGGAGGCGAGCAAGCTGCCATCGTTGGAGAAGGCGACGCTGAGCACAGAATTGGTGTGTCCGAGCAGAGGGGAGCCGACGGGTTGTCCCGAGAGGGGATTCCAGAGCCTGACGGACTTGTCGGCGGAGGCGGAGGCGAGCAAGCGGCCATCGTTGGAGAAGGCGACGCTGAGCACATAAATGGTGTGTCCGAGCAGAGGGGAGCCGACGGGTTTTCCTGAGAGGGGATTCCAGAGCCTGACGGACTTGTCTAAGGAGGCGGAGGCGAGCAAGCTGCCATCGTTGGAGAAGGCGACGCTGCGCACAGAACCGGTGTGTCCGAGCAGAGGGGAGCCGACGTGTTGTCCCGAGAGGGGATTCCAGAGCCTGACGGAATTGTCGTCGGAGGCGGAGGCGAGCAAGCTGCCATCGTGGGAGAAGGCGACGCTGCGCACCCAATCGGAGTGTC
Source organism: Verrucomicrobiales bacterium (assembly GCA_031411295.1). Lineage (GTDB taxonomy): Bacteria > Verrucomicrobiota > Verrucomicrobiia > Verrucomicrobiales > V1-33 > JAGNEJ01. The sequence goes on from JANOAV010000072.1 coordinate 26,198, forward strand.
CGAGCAGAGGGGAGCCGACGGGTTTTCCCGAAAGGGGATTCCAGAGCCTGACGGACTTGTCGGCGGAGGCGGAGGCGAGCAAGCGGCCATCGTTGGCGAAGGCGACGCTGAGCACCAAATTGGAGTGTCCGAGCAGAGGGGAGCCGACGGGTTGTCCTGAGAGGGGATTCCAGAGCCTGACGGACATGTCGTAGGAGGCGGAGGCGAGCAAGCTGCCATCGTGGGAGAAGGCAACGCTGCGCACAGAATCGGTGTGTCCGAGCAGAGGGGAGCCGACGTGTTGTCCGGAGAGGGGATTCCAGAGCCTGACGGAATTGTCGTAGGAGGCGGAGGAGAGCAAGCTGCCATCGTTGGAGAAGGCGACGCTATTCACAGAATTGGAGTGTCCGCGCAGAGGGGAGCCGACGGGTTGTCCGGAGAGGGGATTCCAGAGCCTGACGGACTTGTCGGCGGAGGCGGAGGCGAGCAAGCTGCCATCGTTGGAGAAGGCGACACTGCGCACAGTATTGGTGTGTCCGAGCAAAACTTGCAAGCAGGTTCCCGTTTCAGCGTCCCAGAGAGTGACGCAGCCGTTTTCCTGCCCAATCGCAAGAATGTTCAACACGGGACTCCAAGCCACGCTGCAAGCAGAAGCGGCTTGAGGAAGCAGGGTGGGTAGGTGGGGCAGACGTGGTAAACTAGCCCCCACCGCCGGCAGTCCCGTCAGCAGAGGATCGTCCAACGTAGCCCCCGCCAACCGAGCCATGTCCCAGATGCTCCCCTCCATTTGCGCCCCGCGCAAATCCGCACCAATCAAAGTCGCCCGCGTGAAGTTGGCTCGTGTGAGATTGGCGTCACGGAGGTCTGCCCCCGTGAGATTGGCGCGTGTAAAATCTGCGTCGGTGAGGTTGGCTGCTCGTAAGCTAACCTTGACCAAACTCGCCTCAAAAAATCGCGTGCCAGTCAGATTAGCATGAGCAAAGTCTAACTTATCGAGGTTATTTCCACTGAAATCGTGCTTTATCAATGAAATGAGCGGGCGCAGATAAGTTCCCTCTTGGGGAGATTCGGTTTCAGTTTTCCGCACTCCGATCCTTGCATTAATCAAAAGTCCGTTGGTTTTCAGGGTCTGCTGAGATCCTGCGCTCAATGCCCGCTGGACCAAATGTCTAGCACGTAGTAAATGCTCTTTTTCAAGCGGAGGCAATGATGATAGTTCGTCTTGATCCCAGTCGGTTAGAAAAGCACCGTCTCGCCAGAGCGTGCATGCTTCATTGCCTGCCGCATCCAGAAGAAACTCGGTGCAGAGCGGTGTAAGCAAGCTTACTCCAAGCAGCGTGTCATCATACCGAGATTGACTGACAAATGGGCTCGCATAGCGCAGCCAACTGCCAGCTTCCCCTGCAGCCCGGGCGGCTGCCAGAACGCCTTCCGGATTCCAGGCTAGCGCAATATGTCTGGCGACGAACCACTCCAAAATACTCTGATGAGCAAAAGTAAACCTGCCATCGCCATCCCTACTAAAGACCGTGCCTGAGGCGATCCCTTTGGCTTCCTCCTTGGGGCTCAATAGCCCAAACTTCGCCCCCGGATGGGCGGAGGGCAAGCCTGCGAGCAATTCCGTTACGATAGATTCCAAATCTGCCTCAAAAATCACGCGATCCGTGCGTTTCCATGCGATGAGCGCTAAGCGATCCAAGGCACGCCACCAAAAATCCAACCGCTCTCCATCTGTCAGCCGCTTATCAGGCAGGCGGACGAGTTCATTGTCCAACCATTGATCAAGAATGATCTGATAGAGAACTCCGGCCGTAATGTGCAGTTTCTCCTTCCCAGATTCTCGCTGTGCTTGGGCAGCGGCAACCAACCTGGAGTCATCAAGCTGGGCAATGAAAGACAACATCCGTGGGTTCTCGCTCAGACCGAGCAGATCTTGAATGCTTTTGAGTTGTTCAAACCTGTGTTGGGCTCTTGTGGCGGTTTGCTGCGGCGGATCCCCCAATTGAGCCATTTTAAAGGTTAGGAACTGGAGGATCTGGGCTTCAGAAAACTTCTCCAATCGCAGGCGTTGAAAGCCGGGAAGTTTCACCAACTCCCGCGTCATCTGTTCATCCGAGAAAAAGTGCTGACTGCGCACCGTCAAGACCACTTTGGATTTCTGTCCGGCAGCTGCGGCAATGGCTTTCAGGTAGTCTGCCGCGGCATCAAAGCTGATGTTTCGAGCTAATTCATCGTAGCCATCAAACAACAGGACGATCAGCCCTTCCCGCCTCATGTAATCAATCCGCGCAAAGTCCACGCTGGAGCAATGGTGCATGATGGCATTGGTCACCAGAGTTTTAAGATCGGAAGTTTTCTCCAAGTGACGCAGCTCAATCAGAATCGGCTGGAGCAAATTTCCATCTGCGAAATTTAGCGCAAGTTGCCGCAGTAGGTATGACTTGCCGCTGCCGAAATCCCCGTGAACAAAGAGAAACACAGGTTTCTCAAGTGCCTCCTCAAAGGTCAGAAATTTGGCGGCAACCTCCAAGGCACCGGGCACAGAAGGGATTTGATCTTTAATGTCGCAGTCCCGGACCCGCGCCAGTTCCGGAGGATATACCACCACATTTTGGTCCACGTATTGCGCGGGCAGATATCGTTCGTCACTGCTGAGTTCCTCAGTTTGCAGATCGAGAAATGGGCGCAAATCAGCGATACTCTGAAACTGGCGAAAACTGTAACAAGGGAAAGGAGCCTTGGCTTCTTGAGCGTTGCCTGAATAGACCAGGCAACAGGGGGCCGTGGGATCATGCCGCCGGAAATGCTGATGAACATTGGTAAAACGAGCAATGCCCAGTTGGAATTCGATGTTCGCTTCCTCCTCGTTGTGGAACGGAAGATCAAGGACACCTACGGCGTAAATTCTGCCGTCTGAGGCGGTGACACGGATATAGGGAATCGACTTACTTTCAATCGTTGGGGAACTGGATTCTTGGTCGGAAACGAATCCTTGGGGGCGGGGATCACAAACGGCTTGAGGATCACGGGCTTTGATGGCGGTAGTGACGAGTTCCAAGAAGCTGTCTTGGAAGAACGCCCGTAGCGCTGATCCAGTAATGCGAAGGTCCTTCAGCCCAGCATGAACTTCAAAATCCTGCCTAACCTTAGCGTCCTGCTCCGATAATAGCATTATTTTTTCGGGATCCAAGGCACACAAGGCATCCACAGCGTGATGCTTTCGGAACTTCTGTCCCGGTGTCTTATTATCTGAATGCCTTGTATCGGCGGCAAAGCGCTCCTGCTCAGCGTGGTAGCACCGATACCAAAGATTGATGCCTGGTTGCTTGATTTGCAGGATTTGATATTGGTTTGGAATGTGGGGCTGCTTCTGGTCTGGTCCCAGCGAGGGGCTTCCCGTTGCGAACACAGGCGTGCCATTGGCCAGGCTTTGACTGTCCGCTTTGTGGGTGTGTCCATGCAGCAGCAGGTTCAAGTCATCCCCCAAGAAGCGATTCAATTTCTCGACTTCTGTTACCTTCAGGCATTCTTCGTCCGTATCGAACGCCCGGTTAAGGTTATGATGGACGAGTCCAACACGCAGCCATTGAGATTTGCGGTATTCAGCTAGCTCTTTCTTGAAAAACTTGAGTTGATGCTCTCCACAGTAACCGTGGTGGCCGTAAAATGTGTTCTTGCCAAATTCTTTAACGGCTTCTTCCGCCGAGAGATGAGACTCTGCCAGGGCGGAGTTAAGGCCAGCGAACACGACTTTATATTCTGGAATCTGGAATACGGTAAACGGCTGATCCTCCACAAAACTGGGTCGGTGTTCCAAAGGAACATCTTTATAAAAGCGCTCGAACATTTTGGCAAAATGCTCAAACCGTTTGAAGCCAATTGGGGCCTGGCTGGCCGGACGCTCCGCGTAGTCCCACTGAATATAATCAAATTTAGCCCCCTTGCGGTTAATGTCATGGTTTCCAGGGATGATGACGATTCGATGCCGTTCCTCTGGGGGAATTCCAAGGTGTGCTGCGAGACCACTAAGGAATGACTCGGCCTGGGCAAACTCCGATTCCTCACCCCATTCTGCAAGGTCACCAGTAACGGCCACCAAATCAGGATGCAGCCCCAAATCTTCCTCAAGTTCAGCGAGATCGACTGTCAATCTAGCCAACAGAGTATCATGCGCCTGATCTTCCAAGGGCTTCTGCGTTGAGCACATTCCGCCAAAGCAATGGTTCTTCCCGAACTGCATGTCGGAGATGTGAAGGATGGTGATGGCTTCTGGCATGGCTTAGCTGAGGTGGGTGCGCTGGCGATACTCGGTGGGGGAAATGGGCTGTAGGCCCATGAAATCACGGTAGGGCCAAGAGTCTAAATCGCCCTCGCGATTCTCAAGGTGCCGTTCATCCCATTCCTGCATGATTACCCAGCGTCCGCGGATCATTTCTGGGGTGTTCAGTTTATACAACTGCTCGGTGGATCTGGCCCTGTCTGTCAACGGAGTTAGGCTGCCGTCGGGATTTGCACGGAACTCCGCCGTGAAGGTATAGCCATCGGTAGGTGCCAGCGGAGTGGTTTGCTCATCCCAACGCTCCTGCTTTGCCTCCTGACAAATGTGGCAGGCACAGTAGAGGTTGGTCCACTTGAAAGCCAAGTCAGCAAAAGCGTCCAAGCTCTTGGGGCGGAAGTGTTCAATGGTTGGCTTGCTGGTGACCGGAGGTCTCCAATGGGTATCGCAAAAGGCACAGTGGCCCTGCGTCATTTCACTTAGGGGTTCTCGAAGGTGATGGTTTAGGTGGGGCAAGGTGGCGTTGTAATGCTGACTTTTGGTTCCAACCTTAGGCCAAGCAAAGCTGGCGGTCTTACCTTGAGCGGTGGCCTTGGCCCGCCGGGCCAGCCATTGTTTTGTCCAGTCTTCTCCGTGGGTTGTCAGGATCGTAGGTTCGGCAGGACGTGTCTGTGGTCTCATGCGTGCTTACGGGAGCGGGGCTTCGGGGTTGCAGTGCGGACGGCAGTTGGTTTTGATTTGGAGGGCTTGGCGGAAATTTTCTTCCGCGCGGCGTCCACATTGAAGAGGTCCCTTCCGATGCGGTTTTGCAGACTCTTACTCCCACGGTTCCAAAGCTCATCCGCTTGCTGAAGCAGGGATTCTTCCTGTGACCAATCTCCAGACAATACCAGATCGCGGAGACGGTCAAACTCCAGCAACATGGCCTCTGTGGCGGGGTCGTAGCGTTGGTAGGATGTGAGACCTAACGCGTCCTCCACGGCATCCATGTAGGTGTCACCCAATCCACATTTGTGAGAGGTGGCAACGGTTACGGCATTGGTGGAGGCATCAACATCTAAAATGTGCACCCATCCTTCATTGATGGATGAAATGAGAAAGGGGCTGTGCGTGGCGGCTATGATCTGCGCATGGGGAAGCAGGTGCTGGGCGGCTAGCAGGACTTGGCGCTGCCATTTCGGATGCAAGTGGCCTTCGGGTTCATCAAGCAGCAGGATTAGGGGCACATCCAGCGGGTCTGTTTCATCCGGAAAGGAGTGCATGAGCTTACCAATGCAAGCGCCCAACCACCCAAGAATGGCTCTGAGACCGTCTGGCAATTCATCGATGCTCATGACTTTACCATGAAGCTGGACGCGCAATTGGACAGACTGGGTTTGGTTCAGGAGCAGTCGCACTTGGGTGTCCGCAATGGTGCTGAGAGCAGCTTCCAACCGACGTTTAACGCTGTGCCAACGCCCGGATGAACTGTCTGCCGTATTTTCCGGTGAGTCCATGGCCGCGCGCGAACAAAGATTTGCCAGCGCCTGGCAGATGGTCTGATTATCCGATTCTCCCAAGCTAGAGAAGGTAAGGTTTTCTTCATCCTTCCCGACAGCAATAGGCTTCAGGGCCTCAATCTTAGCATCGCTCAACCTGGACAAGCCCTGGAATGCTAGCGCAAATGGACGCGGAGTATTAGGGGGGATTTTAACAGCTAAAAGATGACGTGTGGATGCAGGCTCGGTGCGCGGCTCATCAGATGAATCCAAGGAAAACTCAATTTTCATGACACGACCAGTGAGTTCCTTAGCAATCTCGTGGATTTTTGCACTTGTCGCTGGGCGCTGGGCTGCTTCGAAGGCGAGGGCATCAGGTTGAAAATACCGCACGGACAAGCGGTTTCCCACCAGTGAACTTGCAACCCCTGCGGCCAGCCAAGAAGCTACTAACGGCATTTGATCGTGATATTCATTCAGAATTTTCTGCCACATGCTTTTCGCATCCACAGAAGTAGCTGCTTTCGTATCCGGCCTCGTCCACTGCACATGGTCTAGTTTCGCTTCCCAATAGCCTCTGAATTCATCTAATTGAGATTTCCCAACAACCGCAGCATCAATGGATTTAGAGGCAATTCGGCGGTTTTTAAGTTCGGTATCATTTCCCAAAGCTGCGCATAGCAAAGCTAGCAGACGAGTCTTACCTGCGCCATTCGGGCCTACGAGAAGGTGGACCTCAGCTAGGCCTGAGCCTATTTCCTGAGAAGGAAAAACAAGCCGACTTCCCGACTGGAAAGGGGCAAACTGGCGAAGTTCAATAGAGTCTATGCGCATGCGAGAAAATGATTTTGAGCGGGAACGAGAGGCTGAAACTCGGCTTAAAGGCTCAGGGTATCATAGATAACAAGGGCGCAAAGTAAAGCGCAATGCGGGGGGCAGTTCAAGCGGTGCAAGCGACCGCTTCGTCGTAATACGTCTCCAGAATTTCCGTTTGCCGCACCCGGGCAAATTTTGCCGCTACCTCCTCCATGGCAGCCTGCGCCATGGAGCGATACCTCGTTTCGTCACCCATCATCGTCAGTGCCCCAGCCGCCAGTCCTGCTGCGTCCCCTTCTGCTACCAGCCATCCGCTAACGCCGTGGGTCACGGCCTCGGGAATGCCGCCATGGAGCGTTGCCAGCACGGGCAAGCCCGTGGCCATGGCTTCCAGCATGGCGTTAGGCACGCCCTCGCGATTCCCATCCGCCGGGGTCTCGCTGGGATGAATAAAGAGATGGGCGGCCTGCACCGCCGCCCGTAATTGATCCTGATTAAGAAAGCCAGGGAATGCCACCCGATCCTCCAGTCCCCATTCTTTTGCGAGTTGCTCCAATTCAGCCCGTAAAGGGCCATCGCCAGCCAAGGTCAGCTTCGCGTGGGGAAATTTCCGGCTAATTTCGCGAAACGCAATCAACGTGGCGCGCAGTCCTTTCTTGGGCACTAACCGACACGCTTGCAGCAAATGCCATTCTCCTGCCGCCGGCCACGGACGCTCCATAAATGGCCATTCATTCATGGGGATTCCGGTGCGCTGGAGGCGTAGTTTTTCCGGCGGGCAGCCCAATGCTCGCAACCCCTCCAACAGTGATTCTGATCTGCCCAGCACCAGCTTTGCGTTCGCGAACACCGCCTCCAAGGCCGCCTTCATGGCCGGCTTCGTCACATCCACACCCACATCCGCCCCATGAAATGAGACCACCACTGGCTTCGGACACGTCTTGATGAGCGGGAGCAATTGAATCGCCATGTGGCCAAAAAAGATGTGCACCACATCTGCATCGTAGCGATAAATTTCCTTCAGAATGGCGATGACTCGATCCGTGCTAATCTGTAACGGTTGCCGCAGCACGTGCTTATACCAATTCCGCCGCATCCAGCGCCAGGGCGGCTTCGGCAGCACCGAGGTGCTCTTGTTGGAGAAACGAAAGACCTCGGCATTCTCGCGTTTTTGGCAGATCACCACTGGCTTCCAACGCTGCAACGACACGATCTGTCGATAGACATGTTGCATGTCCTTCTTCAGGAAATCGTGGCAATAGCAGGCGACCGTCATCCGATCAGTTAGGGGATCCGCAGATAGACCATGCACACTGGGGAGCGCAACGTCATCGGTTGGCCTTGCTGGGTCAACTTGCCCGTTCCTGGATCGACTGCATACGTCACCAGCGTCTCGGCAGACTGATTGCCTGCCAGCATCCATTTCCCATTCGGATGCACCGCAAAGTGGCGTGGGGCCGGACCCGTGGTGCTGGTGGTATCGACAAATTTCAGCTTGCCGGCAGCATCAACCTCGTAACGCACGATGCTGTTATGACCCCGGTTCGAGCCGTAGAGGACCCTGCCGTTCGGGTGGAACTCAATTTCCGCCGTGGAATTGTCCTTCACCGCCTCCGGCAAGGTGCTCACGCTCTCGATAGCCGTCAGGGTGCCCTTCGCAGCATCCCAGGCAAACGAGGTCACGGTGTTATCCAGTTCGTTGATGATATAGAATTTGCTGCCATCAGGACTGAACGTGCCATGGCGTGGACCGGCTCCCGGGGCGGTGACTCCAGCGTCCGGGGTGTTAGGAGTCAGCAGTCCTTTGGCCGCATCGAACTTGTAAACGTTGATTTTATCTGTCCCCAAATCTGCCACCAGCGCAAACTTCTCATCTGGACTGAGATATACTCCATGGGCATGCGGTCCTTCCTGACGGCCGGCGTTAGGGCCCTTGCCTGCATGCTGAATGAAGGAACTTGCGGGAGCCAGGCAGCCGTCGGCCTTGATCGGCAAGCACGTCACGCTGCCGCTGCCGTAATTGGCCGCCAGCAAATTCTTACGGGCCTTGTCCACGAAGACGTGGCAGGGGCCGTTGCCCTTGGTGCCTTCGGTGTTCAGCAAGGTCAATTTCCCGGTCGCCCGGTCAATTTTATAGGCCGCCACCGTGCCCGGTTGACGTTCGTGAATCGCGTAGAGGAACTCCCCCTTGGCATCAATCGCCAGAAAAGTTGGATTCGGAGCGGCCGCTACGAATCCCAGATTCTCGATCTTGCCGGTGGCTTCATCGAATTTCAGGCAGGAAATGCCTTCCTCCGGTCCCTTCGTGTAGGAACCAACGTAAACAAAGCAAGTATCAGCAGGAGCAATTTGGGACATGGCGGCAGTAATCAGCAGTGAGGTGAGGGTAGTTTTCATTTCATGGTGGTATTTCTGGCGGTAGTGGTAAAGGTTCCGGTGCGAGACGTCAATTCCGCATCTCTGCAACTTCCATTTCATGCCCACCGCCCCCGTCCGCATTACCTGTGCCGGGCAATCCCTGCGATTGCTGCCGCAGCGCTGTGCCTTCTGGGAAGAGCGACGCGCCTTGTTGCTGGCGGATTTGCATCTGGGGAAGTCCGCCACCTTCCGGCATCATGGCATTGCCCTGCCGGAGGGCGATACCGCCGCGGACTTGGCCAGGCTCGATTCCGCCCTGGTGGAAACGAACGCGGAATCCATCATCATCGTAGGCGATCTCTTTCATGCCGCCTCCGCTCGCTCCGCCACGGTGATGGCAATTTTTGCGGCCTGGCGCGCGCAACATCCGGAGTTACTAGTGCAACTCGTGATCGGTAATCATGATCGGGGCGCGCTGCCGCCTAACCAATGCGGCATTGTCCTCACCGGGGTGAAATACGACACTGGCACCCTTGCATTCATTCACGACCCGGCCGATCTCAAGGAGGAATCCTTTGCCATCTGCGGCCACCTGCACCCGGTGGTGCGATTGCCCGGTGGGAATGGGAAACTCAGCGCACCCTGCTTCTGGCATGCTCCGCGCATGTTAGTGCTGCCCAGCTTCGGCGGATTCACTGGAGGCCCGCCCCTGCGCCCGCGGCGGGATTCCACTTACTATGCCTTGGCAGAAAATCGCGTTCTTCCCGTGCCCGGGCCACTTTTGTTTGCGTCATGATTTACCTGGATAACAACGCCACCACGCCCATGGACCCTGCCGTGTTTGCGGCCATGCGACCTTATCTGGAAACGCAGTTTGCCAATCCCAGCAGCAGTTCCGCGGCTGCGCGCACCGCCCAGCGAGCCATCGCCCACGCGCGAACTCAGGTCGCCACGCTTCTGGGATGCGAGCCCCGGGAAATCATCTTCACCAGCGGAGGCACCGAAGCCAACAACACCGCCATTTTCTCTGCGACCGAACTCTTTCCTGATCGCAAACATATCATCACCGGGGCCACGGAGCATGATGCGGTGCGGCATTACCTCGATTGGCTGGAGACCAAACACGGCTACGAAATCACGCGACTGCCGGTTTCCGCCTGCGGTGAAATTTCGCCCTCCCAAGTGGCCGCCGCCATACGCCCCCAACAGACCGCTCTCGTGACGCTGATGTGGGCGAACAACGAGACGGGCGTGCTGCATCCGGTGGAGGAAGTGGCGGATCTGGCGGCCTCCCATAGTGTGCTCTTTCACACCGATGCGGTGCAAGCCGTCGGGAAGTTGCCGCTGAATTTGCGCCGGACGAAAATCCACACGCTGGCTCTCAGCGGGCACAAAATCCACGGCCCCAAAGGCATCGGGGCGCTCTACGTCAATCACCGCACCGCCTTTCAACCATGGGTGTTAGGTGGAGGTCAGGAAAATTTTCGTCGTGCGGGCACCGAAAATGTTGCTGGCATCGTCGGACTGGGAGCCGCTGCCGCGCTGGCCATGGCAACGCCCAGCAGCCTGCGGGATGAGTTTGAGAGGGAACTCAACGCTGCCATTCCGGACCTCATCATCAACGGAGGCAATGTGCCCCGCCTCCCGAACACCAGCAACATCCTGATTCCCGGGACCCAAGCCGAAGGCATGATGATTCTGCTGGAGAAGCAAAACATCAGCGTCAGTGCAGGCAGCGCCTGTCACGCGGGAGCCTTGCATCCCAGTCACGTCTTGGAAGCCATGGGCTTGGATGCAGCCGCCGCCCGTGCTTGTCTGCGCATTTCATTCGGCCGGATGAATCAGGTGATTGATATGCCGCACCTCATCGAATCCTTCGTGCAAGCCACCCAAAAAATGAGAGCGCTGTTAGGGACCACACCGATGTAGTCAGGGGTGGGTTTCAGCCCACGGCAACATTTCCGATGGAATTTCGAGTCCGCATTCGCTTTTCGCAGACCTCACAGACCAAAGCCTAATGCCTTTTGGTATTCGTTGTTTTTTTCGACCGCATTAGCGGTCCTGGACGGTAGCCGTGGGCTTCAGCCCACGGTTGATCACAAAGCCAAGCATGTCGCGTAGCGACATCGGAACTCAACAGGAAGCGCGGGTGGCAGTGCGGGGCGCGTTCCTATGTCGCGACGCGACATGTTATCCTCCCGGATGGCCCGTGGGCTGAAGCCCACGGCTATCATCCGTGACCGCTACGCGGCCGAGAACCGACCAATACCTAAAGGCCTTCGACTAACAGTCCAAGACAACTGTTGCCCCCCGGCTTCACAACTCCCGCACCCAAAACGTCAGGAGCTTGGCCGACTCTGTTTCCTCACCAATTTCCTTCCAGGTAAACGTCGTCTGCAGTTCCGGATGCCGCACAAACCCTTGCGCCTGCCAGAAGCTGTCCAGCGGACGATAATCAGAGGGTCGCAGCGGATGATCCACGGGGCGATCCACCGCGCAGAAGGCGCATCGTTTGATACCCGACAAACTCCTGGCATGAGCCAGCCGCCGCCGCATAAACTCCTTTCCCACACCGTGCCCACGATACTCCGGCAGCAAAATGCTTTCGCCAAAATAGCAGATTTCACTGAGATCGTATCCCGCGTGGACAAACGGCGCTTGAAACTCCGGCCCCTCTTCGGCCATGGGCATACAGGTGGTGGCACCCACGGCCCGACTTCCGTCATACGCCAGCACCACCAAACTGTGGGGACACTGCACATAAGTTTGCAAGTAATCACGTTCATACTCCAGCGCGCCATCATAAAGATAGGGGAACTCGCGAAAGACCGCAATTCGCAACCCACCCAGCGCATCGACATGCGGGGTCAGTTCGAAGCCAGAACACGGGACATATTGCAGCTCAGCCATGGCTCCACCGTGGGGCGCTGGGGATGATTGGCAACCAAGATTTCGTCGCCTGCGGGCTAGCCATTCCCGCTGGACAATTGATCGTCACCCCGGCTGGGCACTAGCGAAGGACGACCGACGATAAGTGGGTCCACGGAACCGATCCGCTCCAGGTTCTTCTTTCCGTAGGGCAGGCGATGCAGCAGGTAGCGCATCGCATTAAGCCGGGCGCGCTTTTTACAGTCGGATTTGATGACCGTCCACGGGGCGTCGGAGGTATCGCAATGGAGGAACATGGCTTCCTTGGCCCGGGTGTAGGCGTCCCACTTGTCCAGTGAGGCCAGATCGATGGGACTAAGTTTCCATTGTTTCAGCGGGTGAGCCTGGCGTTCTTTGAAGCGCCTCCGTTGCTCATTGCGACTAACGGAGAACCAGAATTTGAACAAATGCACGCCGCTGCGCACCAGGCTGCGTTCAAACTCCGGGGCCTGCCGCATGAATTCGTCGTATTCCGCATCGGTGCAGAAACCCATGACGCGCTCCACCCCGGTGCGATTATACCAACTGCGGTCGAACAAGACAATTTCTCCCTTGGTCGGCAGGTGGGAAATGTAGCGTTGGAAATACCATTGCCCGCGTTCCACTTCGTTGGGTTTCTCCAACGCCACCACCCGCGCGCCCCGGGGATTGAGGTGCTCCATGAATCGCTTTATCGCGCCACCCTTGCCTGCGGCATCGCGACCCTCAAAAAGAATCACCACCCGCTGACCGGTTTCCTTGACCCAAGCCTGGAGTTTCAAGAGTTCGACTTGCAGCTTATACTTCTGCTGTTCGTAATTCTTGCGGGAAAGTAAATTCAGGTAGGGATAAGTCCCCTCCCGCCAGCCTGGGGCAAGCTCCAAATCGGGATCGTTGGTGGGTCCCGCCGCCGCTGGCGGGGAGAATAGGGCGCGTCGCAGGGCTTTGACTTCATCGGGTGAAGCTCCGGCCAGGAGGGCCTTCATTTGCTCCAGCGGTTCTCCCGTAGGTTCCCCGGCGGCATGGCGGGCGAGCAGGTTGCTCAGCGTCATTTCCTGCTGCGTGTGCGCGCGGGCACTGGCCTTGGCGATGACGTGTTGCTTGATGCCGACGGCGGAAATGACGTCTGCGGTATCGCCCGATGCAGCTTTGCGTGGGGCGCTGGGCCTGCTGACCGCTTTCTTGGCTTTGACTTTGCGAACGTTAGGAGAGGTTGGTTTCGAGGGCATAAGAATGGATCAGGTGGTGGAACAGCAGGCACGCTGTCGGAGGCGTAATATGTCACAATTCCGTCACATTTCCAAGGGTATCTTCCCATTCTGCTTAGCATCAACATGTGGGGCTTAACCTTGGTAACCATGCGGTTGACCGATTGAGATTAGAATCTGACGGTAGGGAGCAATCTTCCAACTCACACTCCGCCTAACATGCTCCCCATTGATCCCCAAGTCCGCATCGGCCACGTGCATTTAAAAGTGGCGGATCTTGAGCTTGCGCTGGGGTTTTGGCGGGATGTGCTGGGGTTTACCGTCACGCAGCGTCTGGGGCCGCAGGCGGCATTTCTTTCCGCAGGTGGATATCATCACCACATCGGGCTCAATACTTGGGAAAGTGCTGGCGGCCCGCCGCCTCGCACCGGAACCACCGGACTCTATCATGTGGCCATTTTGTATCCCACCCGGGCCTTGCTGGCGGATGCCTTGCGGCGCGTGATGCAGGCGGGAATTCCGTTGGATGGGGCGGCCGATCATGGAGTTAGTGAAGCCATTTATTTGCGGGATCCCGATGGCAACGGGGTGGAACTTTACTGGGATCGACCAGACCAGCAATGGCCCCGGACGGCGGATGGAAGTCTCCAAATGTTCACGCACGCCTTGGATCTCGCGGACTTGCTCAAATATTAATTGCCGAACTGTGCGAAGAGAATGTTCCAACATGCGGGGGATTTTCCTAGCCGGGGTCGGGGATCAGGTGCTAGAAATAGCGCTGCGTTCTGTAATCGCTTAAATTAAGATCACCTCTAACTGTAAAAAATTATATGACCTGGCTCTTTGAACCGCATAACACGATCTTTACGATTGCCTTCGTGGTTATGCTTTGCTTTGCGATTCTGGAAATTCTCAGTTTGCTTTTAGGACTGGGGATTTCCGAGTGGTTGCACGATCTGCTGCCGCATGGGGGTGATTCCAGTGGGGAAGTCGGGATGGATGCCCATGCTCATGTCGATGTGGATGGTTCCCTTGATACGCAGCTGGAGTCCGGGATGGGGCATGATGGTAATATTGGCATGATGCATAGCCTCTTGAATTGGCTGGAAATCGGCAAATTGCCGCTCTTGGTCACGATGAACATTTTCTTCGCAGCCTTCAGTATCACTGGTTTCCTACTGCAAGGAATCACTATTCTGATCACAGAGGATCGCGCCTTGCCGCCTTGGTTGGCTGCATTGGTGGCTTTTGCGGTAGCGCTGCCTGCGCTCAAGGCGGGAAACAAATTGTTCAGCAAGATTTGGCCGCAGGACGAGACGAGCGCAGTGAACCAAGCGGAGTTTATCGGCTGTCATGGAGTCGTGGCGACGGGACTGGCCACCTCCGAGCGGGCTGCCGAAGTCAAGTTCGTCGGCCCCCGTGGCGATGTGCATTATTTCATGGCGTTCGCCATCCGGGAGGATTTGCCGCAAGGCACTCCCATCGTGGTCGTCGCTAAGCACACCGAAAAACTATCTCATTTTATGGTCATGCGTAACCCCGATCCCCAGGCTGGCGGCTTCAATAAATAATTATCTATCACTAAAATAACAAAACTATGATTCAATCCCAACTCACTAACCTGCCAACTTTTCTCGGAGTCGGTCCGCTTGACAGTTTTCTCAACAACTCCGCGCTGTTAATCGGGGTGGCAGTTTTCGCCCTGCTCATGATCATGCTCGGCATTGCCTCCCGCTTCTATAAGCGGGCCAGTAAAGAGATGTCCTACGTCCGCACCGGCTTGGGCGGGCAGAAAGTAGTGGCCGATGGTGGGGCCATTGTGCTGCCAATTTTCCATCAGATTACGCCAGTGAACATGATGACGCTGAGGTTGGTAGTGGAACGGAAGAATGAAGAAGCCTTGATCACGTTCGACCGGATTCGCGCAGATGTAAGTGCTGAGTTTTATGTCCGGGTGAGCAAGGACGTAGAAGCCATCGCCCAGGCTGCGCAGTCCTTCGGTAATAAGACCCTGAACCCACATGAACTCAAGGAGTTGCTGCAAGGTAAGTTTGTGGATGCGCTGCGCTCCGTGGCCGCCCAGATGGACATGCAGACGCTGCATGAGAAGCGCGTGGACTTCGTGCAATCCGTGCAAACTACGGTGGCGGAGGATTTGGCCAAAAACGGACTCGAATTGGAAGCGGTTTCGCTCACTGGCTTCGACCAAACCAGCATTGATTACTTCAACGCCAGCAATAGTTTCGATGCCCAGGGCTTGGCTAACATTGCTAAGATTACCGAAGCCAAGCGCGAAGAACGGAATCGGATCGAACAGGAGACGCGGATCCAGATTGAGCAGAAAAACCTCGAAGCAGAGCGCAAATCGCTCACGATTAAGCAGGAGGGTGAATTTGCCAGACTGGAACAGGAGAAGGCCATCTCCACCTTGCGGGCGGAACAGGAATCGCAGGTGAAGACAGAGCAATCCCGTCGGCGGCGGGAAGCTGAAGAAGCGGAGATTCTGGCCCAGAAGCAAGTGGCCATGCAGATGATCAATAAGGAGCGCGAAATCGAAGCGGGCAACATTGATAAAGAGAAGCAGATTCAAATGACCGACATTCTGCGGCTGCAAGCGGTGCAACTGGCAGAACAAGAATCCGCCGTAACCGTCGCCAATAAAAGTGAGGAAAAGTCGAAAGCCGAAGCCAATGCTGCGATCGCTATGGCCGAGAAGGTGAAGAACGAAGAAAACGTTGTTACGGTGAAACGTCTGGCGGAAGCCAACCGAGCCAAGGAAGTGGAAGTCATCAAGGCAAGGGAAGACGCCGAAAAGAGCGCCACGCGGATTACGCTGGCCGCTGAAGCGGAGAAAACGGCTGCCATGGACATGGCTGAGGCCAAACTAACCACAGCCCGTGCTGAGGCGGAGGCCATCATCATTCGGGCCGAAGCGGATCACAAACGCTTTGAAACTGAGGCGTTTGGTGAACAATCCATCAACACCGCCAAGAACCTGCAAAGTGCCGCTACCATGGAGTATGCCTTCAAGCATGCCCTGGCGGAACTGGCACCCGCCATCATTGCCGCCAGCGTGAAACCGCTCGAAAAAATCGAAAGCATGCGCGTCATCAGCACCAACGGTCCGCTCTTTGGCGGCAGCGGTGGCGGCAGCAGCGATCCTACCGTCACTGCGGCTGGTGGGAACATGCCAGATCAATTAGTTGGGGCGTTAATGAAACACCGCCTGCAAATGCCCATGATCGATGATTTGCTTAAGCAGTTGGGCATTGATGCGGCCAATCCCGCCAAACTCCCCGAAGCCCTAACCACCGAGCGCTTCACCCCGCCGGAGGCGTGATGCGGTCGGGCGATTGCTGGAACTTGGGTGCGCTTTGAGGCTGGCTCGACCTGCGCCTTTCACCCTACTTCCCAACTGGCACTCGTTTCACCTGCGTAACCACGAAGCCTTCCTTGCGCAGCAGGGCCACCAGACTTTCTGCCCCACAGAGGTGGCCGGCTCCTACCAGCATCATGGTGGGCGTCGCTTCAGTTAGCATTTGCTTCACCTTCGGCAGCCAGCGGAGGTTGCGATCCCGCAGGAGGACCTTTTCCATTTCCGGCAGTTCTGCGAAACTCTCGGTCATGGTTTTGGCCACGACTTCTGTGTCCCCGGCCCGCCAAGCCTCCAGAAGTTTGGCGAGTTCTTCCTTAGCCTCCTTGGCCTCATGGATTGCCTGCACGACCATTTGATCCTGCATCACCTCGCTGAAACCGCCCAGCAGGCGGAATTGTTCGTCCATCGTTTCCAGGCCAGTTCCGAGCTTCTTTTCCTGCTCCAACCGATTCCGGAAATAGACGTCGATCCCCCGGTCGGCCTTCATGCCGGACTCCTCGTAAGCGTGTTGGGTAATGGTCAGGGCGATCAGCCACGGCTTAAATTGCACCAATCCCGCCAGGGGCACACCTTTCTCCTTGGCCCAATCTTGGAGGATTTTGTAAGTGTCCGCGCTGAGTTTCTCCTCCAGCTTGCCGTCCTTGATCACGGCATATTTCATCAGGGCCGGCTGCGCCTTGGCCGGGTCCATTTCGTCCGGTGGAACTTCCATGACCACGCGCTGGCTTTGTTTGAAGGCAGTTTCGTAGGCTGCCGGCAGCGGGAAATCCTGCTCTTGCATCAGGTGAACCGATCCGCAAAGGAACATGGGGGCTTTGCCACCTTCGACTTTGAAAACAATCCCTTGGGAGACGGGCTTGCTGGCGTCCTGCGCAGGAAGCAGGACGGGCAGAGCCGAAACGGACAAAACGGACAACGAGAGTGCACGGAACAGTTTCATCATGGCAAGTATGGCGCATATTGGGAAATGCCGAGCGAAATTATTGTCCCACCTCCCTGGTCCTGTTTGCTGGCCCGGATGTTGTATCATCGGGCCTTCACCTGGGCCTGCAGCTTGTTGTCGCTGGCATTGTTGAGCGCCCGCATGATGCAGGTCACGCTGCCGACGTGTCCCCTCAAGCAATGGAGCGGTCGGCCGTGTCCCACCTGCGGACTCACCAGCAGTGCTTGGAGCACACTGCATGGTCAGTGGCGGGAAGCGTTTCGTTTCCACTGGTTCGGTCCGGTGCTTCTGTTGCTAGGTCTGGCAATGCTGGTCAGCAGCGCCCTCCCGACGGAGCCCAGGCGACGGTTGGTCGCCTGGCTGACGCGTTGGGAGATGCGGACCCGCAGCGGGTGGATCCTGCTGGGGGCATTTGTTGCGTATGGAATAGGTCGGTTGGTCGTGGCCTAATCAGCTACCGCAGCAGCAGAATCGTCACATTCCAGCTACCATCGAACGTCGCGCCTTTCGAATCACCCGAAACGCGTGTGTCTGTTAAAAATCCTTTGGGAGCACGGCACTCGCCTGTAGAGTGAACGGCGTCGAACGCTCACCATGAAAACTCTTTACGCTTCAATC
The DNA here is from genome assembly GCA_031411295.1 of Verrucomicrobiales bacterium. GTDB lineage: Bacteria > Verrucomicrobiota > Verrucomicrobiia > Verrucomicrobiales > V1-33 > JAGNEJ01. The sequence goes on from JANOAV010000072.1 coordinate 44,157, forward strand.
ATTGGCAAAGTATCCCTCGCTGGGTCTAGACCAGTCCACGAGCTTAACCGGCAGATGCTTACTTTTCTTATGCTAATGTTTCTTAATCGGTCCACATCAGCTCAGGCGGCAGCGCTGGAGTTTAGCAATCCAGCGGGGGTCGTGCTGGGAGCAAGTGGCGGAGCCCCCAGTCCCTCTTTAGTAACAGTTAGCGGGATAGCCGATGCTGTGGCATCCGTGCGGGTGAAACTGAATGGGGTCACGCATCCCGAGCCAATGGATTTGGACATTTTTCTGGTGAGTCCCACTGGAAGGGTGGCCGCCCTTATGTCCGATGGAGGAGGTGATGGGTTGCATCCCATGGATAATGTGAACCTGGTCTTGGATGACCGTGCCGCTTTGGTGCTGCCGTATGGTGGGGCCACGCCCAGCGGCAGTTATCGGCCAGTGGACAATGAGCCTGGGGAGCCTCCACCCGCTGCTACCACCGGACCAATCGGAACAAATCTAACGGCGTTGGTCAATGGAGGGGTGAATGGGGTGTGGAAATTGTATGTCAGCAATGACCGTCAGCTTTTCACAGGTTCCCTTACTTCGTGGGCTTTGGTTATTGAGACTGGTTCCCCTACGCCGAGGTTGCTGGTGGAACAGAGACCCGGAGCACCACTATCGGATGGAGCTTTAGTGGATTTCACTGATCTGCCGATCGGGACCACGGCGGATCTTGAATTTAGCGTTACCAATCTGGGAAACGCTGCTCTGAAATTTTCCAACACACCGAAAGTGGCGCTCAGCGGCGTTGATGCGGGCAGCTTTACCATTTCCACCCTGCCCTCCTCCCCAGTCAGCCCGGATGGAGGACGCACTACCTTTACGGTTCGGTTCTCTCCCATTACGGCCGGAGCGAAGAGTGCGATGGTGTCTTTGCTCACCAACGACGCAGAGCGCGATCCTTTCCGGATTAAGCTCCATGGTGTCGGCGGACAAACCCAGATTCTGCATTCCTTTCGCGATGGAACCTATTTGAATGACGTGAGTTATCCCGATGGTCCTTTGGCGGTCGGGGGCACCACACTCTATGGCGGGGGCACCGCAGCGGGGGCAGGTTCTGGCAATGGAGGCATTTATAAAATGAACACCGATGGCACTGGATACGCCGTGCTGCACAGCTTCAGTGGCGGCACCGGAGATGGCAGCCGACCTCATACCGGAGTTAACCTCTCCGGTTCAACGCTTTACGGTATGACCCTTTACGGTGGCGCTGGTTCCACGATTGGCAATATTGGGCCAGGCACGATTTTCAAAATGACCACAACCGGAGCCAGCTGTTCCCTGCTTCATGTCTTCAGTGAAGGGTCGGCTAGTGGTGGAGGACTTACATTAGTGGGGGCCAATCTCTATGGCGTGCAAGCGGGAGCTGCTCAGAATGGATTGGATATGTTTTCCCTGACCACCAGTGGCACGGGATTCGTGAAAACGCATCATTTTCCACAAGGTAACTACAGCAGCCATCTGGAGGGCCCGTTAGTGCCCGTGGGCGGCAGCTTCTATGGCGTAATGTATGCCGATGGCACCCATGATAGTGGCACCATATTCAAAATCAATGCCAATGGCACGGGCTACGTGATGCTGCATGATTTTGCAGGCGGATCAGATGGTTCGCTACCTGTCGGCGGACTCACTCTCAGTGGCACTGCGCTCTACGGGTTCACCACCAGTGGGGGAGCAAGCGATAAGGGAACCCTCTTCAAAATTAACACCGATGGCACGGGCTATCAAGTGCTGTTGAACTTTGACGATGTAATCACGTTTGGATTTTATCCGGTTGGGCCTCCTCTGGTCTTTGGTGGTAAAATCTACGGCATGACCGACTCAGGCGGCACCGGACTAGTAGGTGAGGGAGTTCTATTTCAAGCTAACCCAGACGGAACCGCTTATCAAATTCTGCATTCTTTTGGAACTCTACCCAATGACGCCACCAGGCCTGCCAGCGGTTTGGTAGTCGTGGGGACCACCCTTTACGGCACCACCTATACCGGAGGGGCCACGAACCGGGGAACGATCTTAAAATTCAATCTCGGAACTCCCCCCGTGATCTATGGAACCACGGTCTATGTGCTCCCCGCCGGCGGCGGGAGCGTCATCGGAGATGGTCCCGCCAGTGCGGGTGCCACCGTCTCACTGGTAGCGGTCCCCAAGACGGGGTTTGCTTTTGCTGATTGGACGGAGGCGGGTGCGGTCATTGGCACCAACCCCAGTTATAGTTTTACCTCCACCGCAAGCCGCACATTCACGGCAAATTTCCGCCAGCTGAGCGGGCTAGAAACTTGGCGACTATCTCATTTTGGCGACAGCAATAATACTGGTAATGGAGCAGACCTCACCGATTTCGACCGCGATGGGCTCGTGAACTTGGTGGAATACGGCTTTGGTTTGGACCCTACCAAACCAGGGGCTTGGCAACTGCCCGTCGCTCAACGCGTGGGGGGAAACTTCGTGCTGACCTTCACGCAACCTTCCAATATTGGAGGGATCACCTATGGTGCGCAGTATACCATGAGCTTGAACAGCGGTTGGACCAGCGTTCCAGACACTGGTGGCGGAACGATTCATATCTTTAGTGTTCCCATCGCGTTGCGTGAAAAATTGTTCCTGCGACTCGTAGTCAGTAGCCCCTAAATGCGACTTACCCTTGAGAGCTGCATATCCCGTGGCGCAAGACATTGCTGGTTCCGACTTTACTTGCCGGAACGGCAGAGCAGCCCGCACCAGTGAGCACGCTCGGTCCAGAGGAGATAGAGCGGGGCCAAAGTGATGAGGGCCATCACCGGGGCGGCTTTGCCCAGCATCGCTCCATTAAACAGGAAGACTTGCACCGCCCAAATGTTTACGATGATCGGACCCAGAATTAATAAGCCAAGATTGCGCGTCCTGGGAATCGCCACCAACAGCCCGCCCAGGACTTCCAACGCCTTGACCAAGCCGAGGTAGCCCGTGCCGAACATCGCCCCCATAAAGTTGGCTGGTGGAGAGCCCTCGGGCGGCATCGGCTGCGCAGGCATGAAATGCAGGAAGAAATCGGCTCCGAAGACGACGAAGAGGAGGCCGAGCAGGCCTCCAGCGATGGTGGGTAGGTGTTTCATGGATAATTTGGTTTGTTTTGGTTTTGGTTTGACTAGAAATTAGACTGCAAAGATGAAGAATGTTTAAGCGAGATCAAACAGCAAGGCCTCCGCATCCTCCGTGGCCGAGATGGCCAGGGTTCCAGCATCTTCCGTGCTGACCGCATCGCCTGGTTTCAGGGTGGTCGAGTTGGCTGTCACTTGGCCTTTGATCAACTGCAGCCAAGCCGCCCGACCGCTCGTTACCTCATGGGTGATGGCTTGACCAGCGGATAGCCGCACGCGGTAAATATCGGCATCCTGATGAATCGTGGCAGATTGCTCCCGCCCATCCGCAGAAATGACGAGCACCTTGGGAGCACGGTCGTGCGCTTCGCTCGGGTGCCATTCGGTGTAGCTCGGACGCAGATTTTTCGTCTGCGGATGAATCCAGATTTGCAGCAAATGTAGTGGTTCTTCCTTGCTGGGATTGAACTCACTGTGCGTCACTCCCGTGCCCGCGCTCATGAGTTGAATCTGACCCGGCAGCAGGACCCGACCATTGCCCATGCTATCCTTATGGGCGATGGCTCCCGACACCACGTAACTGAAGATTTCCATTTCCCGATGCGGATGCGTGGGGAAACCCGCCCCGGCAGCCACGATGTCTTGGTTGATGACCCGCAGCGAACGGAACCCCATAAAGTTAGGGTCGTAGTAGTCGGCAAACGAAAAGGAATGTTGCGTCTGGAGCCAGCCGTGATCGGCGTGACCGCGGTCGGATGATTTGCGAAGCGTAAGTTTCATAAGATAATTGGTTATGGTCTGACAGGACCTAAGTTGATGCTACGATCATGCCCCAAGCCGGAGCGGGAGTGAAATACTATATTGCTTGACTGACTATACCTGAAAGGTATGCTCACAGCATCATGGAATTACGCCACCTGCGCTACTTCGTGGCAGTGGCGGAGACGCAGAATATCTCCCAGGCTGCCGCCAAACTCAATGTCTCCCAGCCACCGCTGAGTCGCCAGATCCGCGATTTGGAGGAAGAACTGGGCGTGGCCTTGTTTGAACGCAGTGCCAAGGCGGTGCGTCTAACGGAATCCGGGCGCGTCTTTCTGGGCGAAGCCCAAGCGGTATTGCAACGGGCCGCCGAAGCCATAATCGCAGTCAAAGCGGCCGCTGGTGGCTGCCTGGGGGAAATTCACGTGGGCTTCGCGCCTTCCCTCACGGTGGAAATTTTACCCTTGGCGCTGCGTCGATTTCAGGAGGCCAATCCAGGCGTGAAGGTGACCCTACACGATCTCTCCAGCGAAGAACTCCGCCACGGTCTACGGGAACGCAAACTCAATCTGGCCCTCACGGTCAGTGATCCGCACCAGCGCCCGCGCGGGCTCCAATTTATTCCGCTGCGCGAATACGCCATTTGCGTAGCCCTGTCCCCCACCCATCCGCTGGCATCCGCAAAATCCGTCCGGTTGTCCCAGGCCGCGCAGGATCGGCTCATTGCCTACAGTCGGCAGGAATATCCGGAGTATCATGAATGGCTGGGTGAGTTATTCTCCAAGCAACCTTCCGGCCCCCAAGTGGCGGAGGAGCACGCGAGCGTCACCAGCTTGATTGCCGCCATCGAAGCCGGACGGGGCATTGCCATCGTGCCGTCATGCCTTTCCTGCCTGGCCGGGCCCCGCCTCACCCTGAAACCACTGTTGCCGGCTCCCACCCCCCTGCACGTGGGAATCCTGCATCGGCGGGAAAAACTCTCCGCCCAGGAAATGTCGTTCATTGCGGCCGCCCACTAGCCCGCCATGGCTGCATTACTGCGCCAAACTTTGCTTCACCAAATCCAACGAAGCCGTGCCAATGGCAAAGCCGAGCGTCACCACTAACACCATGAGAGAATCATGGATGCGGTCGTCCTGCAACGCGCTGATGGCCGTGAGTTCCGCGTCGTTCAGCAGGAAAATTTGCCCGTCCCGCCAGCCGGCAATTTCCAAAGCATCCGGCACCAACTGCGTGTCATTCGTCATGCCGATGTAGGAGCTCCCGAGCGGCTGCCCCCACTTGTCCAGGGCACTGGGAAGCGCGCAGACGATCCCTTCCGGCCAGCCCGCGCCCGCTTCATCCGTGGCGGTGCGAATGGCTTCACCGAGAAATTTCCGCAAGGCGCGACGTTGTTCTCCCTTGATTGGGATCGCCTCACCACCCGCGCGTTCCCACAAAATTTCCTGGTCCCGCGCAAACGACCAACGCCGCCCCGCCCAGGAAATTTTGATCCCGCTCTGGCCCAAGTCGCACACCATGCCGCGCAGACCCATTTCCTCCAGAATCATCATGCCGCCCGCCTCTCCGGCAAAGCGGCCGCCGCAGCCCTGCCAAATGGGCAGCCCCGTAGCTGCCGCCACGGCCGCAAAGTCCACTCCGTCCGTGGCCCCGCCATCGACATAAACGCCATCATACTCCACCCAATCCATCGTCTGCATCAGCTTGCCAAAGGCCGCCTCTTGCAGATTGGAAATCAAGCGCACTAACGCCTCCGTCCTCAGGCTGGTCCCCTCTGTTGGCTCATCCGATGTTTCCGTCAGAAAGGGGACCGAGGAGAATCCGCGAACGAAATCAAGGTTGATGCGAGTTTGAGTGAATTCCGGAAACGACGTCACAGCCATTACTTTTGGGATGAGGGTTTCAATGCGGCAGTCCGAAACTTAGACCGGGAGGCTTCACTGGCAACCGAGGAAATTCACTTCACCAACTCCAGCAGTCGCGCTTTGATTTGCTCGTAGTTGCTGTTCCCCAACGGGCCGTTGGCCGACCAGAAACGATGGCTAACTGTGTTCGCGTTCTTGTTATCGATGATGGAAAAGTGGGTGGCCCCTGGTAAAATTTCGAAGGATTTCCACATATGGAATTCTCCCTCCTGCGGTGTTGCGCTGGTCACTTTAGGTGGGACGGATGTCTGACCCAGGCCTGTAATCCACTTCTTCAATGCGGTTAGTCTTGCCGGCTCGAGCTTTCGTTCTATCATTCGGTCGGGCGTGGGGAGGAACTGGATCTTCCCATCTTCCGCAATCTTCAGCTTCAGCATCCTTTCACCGTCCGATTGCTCCTCCTTCCATTCGATAACGCCATGGCGTTGGTTTGCTAACGCACGACTCAAGGCATATTTGATGGCTCTGGCGTCCAACTCCTGCAGACATTTTCTGATGTTCGTCAGTTCATTTTCTTTTGTTATGTTGTCGGTCGGAAAAAGTGCCAAAACCTTGCTGTCAGGCTGGATGCGCAGAAAAATCTCCGGCTTGAAATGCCATGGGTTGTCGGGCTCGGCATCCGCGCTGGAAACTTCTTGGTTTTTAGTATCAGGAGCGTGCGAGTCGTGGACCTTGATCCTAAATGTTTGGCGCTGGAACGTCTGCCCATCCACGACAAATTTCTCAGGTGCATCCGAAGCCCAGTTCGCTGGCAGCTTGCTAACCGTCCCGTCCTTGTGCTCCACAATGACGTCCCCATGCAGGCTCCAGGCTTCTTCTTTGGTCCGTGTGTCCACTGTTAGAGTGTGTTTCAACGGCTCGCTGGAGTAGATTCTCACCCGCTCCACGCCACGCGTGATAACCAACAGGGAACCCTCCGCATCCTGCAAGAGTTCCACTTTCGGCACGGCCCTGGCTTGGTCCTGAGCGGCCTTGAGCGCCTCCCGCCGCCGAACTTCCTCCTCCGGTCCCTGCACCATATTCATCAACACCTTGCCGGTGGTGAAGGATTTCATCGGGACTTGCGGGCGAATGATTTGATCGAGATCAAACCAGAGCCGACACGTCCTTTCATTCTCTGGGAGATGAATGGATGGCGCAGGTTGGTCGGCAAACTGGGAAATAGTAATGGCATCAATGGAGAATGCTAACTGCTCGCCTGGGCCGAGTTTCTTGGTAATCAGCGCATCGTTGCCAAACAATTTCCCAAACCACTCCTGACAGGTGAGCGCATTGCCGTGCTCGTCCTCCGCCAGGAAATGCAGCGTATTGGAAGACTGGCATAACGTAAACTCCCGAGTCTCTGTGGCTGAAGTGTTTTGCACCACAATCCAGCCTGCGCAGGGCTCACCCCACACCGACTTGCCCAGCATGATCAGGCCCGCCTGCAATCCCTGCTGCTCCGCGCCCCAAGCCGTGATCGTATTCAATTCGTTCACCACGCCTTTACCTGCGGCCACCTTCTTGCAGTGCTCCGCAAATGTCATTGTGGCATGGGCGTCCCGCCCATCAGCCCTGCGACTACCCGGAACAATGGAAACTTTCGGCTTCGGAGGAGACTGGACTTTGGTGGGATCAGGCGTTGAATCTGCGGGGGATGCCTCTAGGCTAACGGGCGGGACGCCCGTGCCACGTTCAAGGAGAGGGGGCGTCCCGCCCCCCTTGTTATCATTTTCTTTTTCAGGAGGGGCGGGCCGCCCCTCCTCCTTTATGGCCTTGATTTCCGGGAGGATCAGGGGGGCTGGTTTCACGTTAGGTTTCTCTACCTCCACGGTGAACTGGCTGCTGGCCACGTGCGATTTCTCCCCGTCCTTGCTAAAGAAGATTTGATACCGCCCGGGCAGCATTCCTGGAATGGCGAAGCTGCCATCCACATTCACTTTCAAGCCATCGCGGAAAAACACCGGGCCCTTGGGACTGTTCTGGAAATCGCGCCACGCTTGCCACATCATATCATCGCCTGCGAAACCAATGTGTGGCGCAGTCGGATGAAAATGAAACGTCACGCCATCCCAGTTGTCCCGACCCATTAGTTGCCCTTTCACCAGGCGACCCACGCCGCCCATCGTCACTTCAGTTTGCGGTGCTTTCACATCCGCATGAATGGTCATGCCGTCTTGATAGGTGGTGAACTCAGCCCCCTTGGCATCCTTTGTTTTAAAAGGAATGGAAAGCTGCGCCAAGCCCGGCAACACCCGCTCGAAAGTGAAATTCCCCTCCGCATCCGCCGTGGTGGAATCGCTCTGGGAAATGATGTCAGGGTAACCATAAGCATCCCCGTGGTTCACCGAGAGATCTATCGTCTCGCCAGCGCCCACTCGGTCACCCCAATGAACACGCCCGCGAATCCTCCCCCATGGTTGAAGCGTCACGTTAGGGTTTACCAGCCATTTGGCGTAAGACATTTCCAGCACGCCGTCTTGGTGATAAATCAGCACCACCGCGGTGGGATCGATTTCTGTGGGAAGAGTAAATTTCCCCGCGTCATCTGCACTCACACTGCGCGGCCGATCCCATTGCTCCCGTGGAGTTGTCGGACCTCCTGCTAAATCTGCAATGTCATCTGAATGCGCTTCTTTCGCGAGATAACGGAAATTGCGTCGAATCATGGCCAGGACCACCGTGGCCTTACTGGCAGGCGACTTTCCATCCGGCAAGGTGACACTTCCTGACACACCTTGATCAGGCACAAACTTGAAAGACAACTCCTGCCCACCTTTCTTCCGATCCAATCCAGCCACCATCTGCGGCACATAACCATCCGCTTCAACCCGCAGCGCCATGTCATCATAGGCCTTATCCAGCGGCCAAATCAGCCCTTCCCGATGCCCGAAATGCAGCGTGTGGGATTGCCAATTCGCCACCTTCACATTATGCGCTTTTTCAAATTCAGCGGAAACACTCGACGGCACGCCAGCGATGACGCGGAAGTCTTTCAGGGGCTTCCCCTCAGCATCCATCACCTTGATCTGAATGCCATTCTGGCGCGCTTCCGCGAGCTTGTCAGGAGCAGTGGGCGGAGCGAAGGGATCGGCCGTGGGGTGCAGAGGATCAGTGGTCGAAATCATTTTTCCGGGAGGTTGGAGGGAGCGTATTTTAGCGGTTGGGCCGGAGTTCGGTTCGCCCGTTAATTCCTGGATCAACTTGTTGGCACGGTTTATTTGGTTGATTCTCGGATCAGTGCTGGGAGGTATAATAGACCCGTGTGTAAGCAGGCTCGACGAGTTGGCTTTCATAGAATCAGGATCGGTGATGGTCCGATTCAATGGTGCGTCTCCCGGGGCGTTGACGCGAAATGCCCCTCCTATCATGGGAATGTAACTCGGAGGATAATTCTCCTCCAGCCATGGCAACCCTCTCGGCGCATCCGTGACCATTTCCATGGCGGCTCCATTCGTCTCCTCCGCTAACCAACCGGATGGCTTCGGCTGAACTTTTGGAGACAGCAGGGAGAGATTTTCTGCGATACGGAGGTTCAGGGCATCGGGTGGAGTTGGCGCAAGGGGCGCAGCAAACGTGGCATGGGCGTCCCGCCCATCAGCCTTAACGCTGCCCGGGTCAGGAGAAATGTTGTTGTTCGGAGTAGGCTCGCCTTTAGTGGGATCGCGAGTTGGTGCTGTGTCTGGGCTTACGGGCGGGACGCCCGTGCCACGTTCAAGAGGGGCGGGACTGCCCGCATCCTGTTCTAGAATCTTAATGGGGATATCTGCCGCAGCAAGCCTGCCAGTCCACTCCCCAGCAGGCGTGGGCAGCATGTGACCGGACTCATCCAGAACATCATATCCGCTAAGATTGCAGATAACTCTCAACTTACAATCCCCCGCAGCATTGACGCAGATGGGATTCGTTGGCAGCGGCTTACTCGGATTGGTAGCGCCTGCAGGAATGAAGGTAGTGTTGTTCGCACGCTCGGATTCAACCATAAGCGTCATTTGGTAATTGGCTGAGAGTTTCAATGCACGGCCTGGTTCCAGTCGGCAATGCTGCCCTTTGGTGGGATTCATGATGATGCCAGTAGATGAGATTTCCTCCTTGGGGCCATGAATTTGCGCATAGAAATTATGCTTCGGTGCTAAGCTGTAGGAAAATTTGATAGGTTTTTGGCCGTCGTTGCGGAGATAAATTGAGGTCAGCTTTATCTCATCCCCAAACTTATACGATGGCGTTGGCTCCAATTGAGCAACCCCTAACCTCAGTCCAACTGGGTTAGGCTCACCCCAAACAACTCCTGGGAGATCCGCTGCCATTAGCTCACCAGCTTGGTAGCGGTCGTCTGGCAGGATCGGACGGGCTTTATCCCATTCATCAGCAACTCTGCCAGCAGTGGACGTCAATTTCGTAAGCGTCTCCCGGCCTGTTGCAGCGAATTGTGAATCGGGATGCGCTGCAAGCCATGTCTTCACCTCTTCGACGGCTCTCTCATAGCTCCGGGGCGTGCCTTGCTGCACCTCGTCCAACCAACCAAGCGCAATTTCCGCGAGGGTCTCGTCCCCCGATTTCATCATTTCAGATGCGACAAAGAGCATTTTATCTGGCCGCTTAAATTGCTCTGGTTCGCGCATCCAAGCTGCAATACCTAGATGCGAAGGATGGCCGGGAATCGGCCCGTAGTAAAGGTCAGGATCGGGAAAATTCCACACCTTGAAATAAAAGTGGTCACTCCCTGCCTTGAAGTAAATGGAAGGGCCTTGATCCGCCAGCGCGACTGAAAAGACATCCTTTCGTTCTCGGAAAAGTTTTGGCTTTCCTGGATATGGCTCTAATACTTCTGGGAACTTACTAGCATCCGTTTGACCAGGGAAATCTCCGAGATTTACCCCGCGGATTTTCATCATGGGGCGGTGTTTTACGATCTCGCCGCGAAGTGCATTTTCTGTCAGTTGCTTCAACTTTTCCCGTGTTGAGATCAACTCAGCAGAGCGCATGTTGGGATGATTTTTGCTAAGAGTGTCTAGCAACTTGGCTGCATCCTTGAACTTGTAGTAAGCAGCGGTGTTGTCTTTTGCTTCCAAGAGTTTCTCCCCATCGGCTGCTAGAGCACATGCTTCAAGGTATTGAGCATCAGCTAGCGATGCCGTGGCGGGGGCATTCTGTCCCCTAGCCGGAGCGCTGGCCGGGTCAGGGGAAATGTTGTGGTTCTGAGTAGGCTCGCCTTTAGTGGGATCGCGAGTTGGTGCTGCTGCCGAAGCGTCCGGGCTTACGGGCGGGACGCCCGTGCCACTTGCTAGAGGTCCGAAGTTGGCTTTGGTGCAGCCTTGGATGATCTTCTGCAATGCTTCTGCGGAAATATCCGCCGAGGCTGCTATCGTAACGCGCTGGGTTGGCTTCAGGTCTCCTTGCGTGGAGGCGCGCTTCATTTCCCAGTCTAATGCTAGTGCTTTGATGGTTTGGGCTAGCTCATCCATTGTGCAGGTTTTCTTCTCGCTCTCCAGACTGACTGTCAGTGTGCTGGCTTTATCCATCTGGACGGAAAGGTTCTGGACGTTGGCTAGATTTATCCGCTCCGGATTTCCCGCCGTGCTCCAGGAATACAGTGTGCTGGCATCCGGTTGTTGATCCTGCGGCACCTCCATAAGCGTGGCCATCTGCGCCATTACCTCAGCCGACGGCGGATGCTCCTTGGGCCAGCCATTGGTAGAGGTTTCCGTGATCAGATTCGGGTCGGAAAAGTCCACCCGCGTGAAGCGATTTGCGATCGGCTTGCCCGACGCATTTTTCGCATTGCTACTCACATCCCTTGAGGCAATCCACAGCACCGCATGCTGCGCATCCCAAGCTACTGCATAGAGAGATCGTGCCGCAAAGACATCGCCCGCAATCCAAGTGGACCAATGCTGAGCTGGCCGATTCCCCAACGCTGGCCAACTAAGGATGGCAGTAGTGGACACATCCGAGCCATGAATTACTTCGCCATAAATGTGGAGCGACACGCCTCCCGCCATCGCCCAGGTGCCGGGAAGGCTTGTGGCATGGGCGTCCCGCCCATAAGCCTTAGCGCTGACCGGTTCTGGGGAAATGCTGGGGTTCGGAGTTTGCTGTGCTTTGGTGGGGTCGGGACCGGGTGCTGCTGGCGAAGCGTCTGGGCTTGGGGGCAGAATGCCCCCGCCACGCTCGAGGAGGGGGAGCGTTTCGCTCCCCTTGGTGGCTTTTTCATTTTCAAGAGGGGCGGGCCGACCCCCCTCCTTTTTCCTGACCTTGGTGATTTTGTTGACAATTTTCTGCGCAGCCGCTTCCGTGAAATTTCCTGTGATCATGACCGATGCTCCCATTTCTGATTGGATCGTTGGTGCAGTGAGGACCACTCCATCAGCCACGATGGCCAAGGCTTCGTGAAGGTGAGCCTTAGAGAATGTGCTCATTTTTTCTGCGCCTGCGGGAGTGAGTTCTAAGAGAATACTCCAAGGATTGCTCTCCGCCTCATTCCTTTGGGTGACTGCTGACTTCACGTCTTCCATTGTGAGGATTGGGGCACGCTCCAATTGCAGCCATGCTTCTTTACCCACGGGCACGGGAGCACGCCAAGTCTCAGAGAAAGGAGTGTCTTTAGGGCTCACCGCACGAAACTCCACGGGGCTGAAATATTGCAGTGAGGGATGGGGAAATAACTTTCTGAACTGCTCGTAAATCGGGATCAGGACATCGTATGGTGTGCCGCGCTCCAAGTGGATTCGCAGGATGCGGGTATCACTGACGATACGATCCAAGGCGTCATGCAACTCGCCAATCGTGATCGGTTTGCGAGGGGCCTCTGCTTTGGCGTCGTTATACAAATACATCGTGCCATCGCTCTCGATACGCAGGAGGTCATCTGCTGGAATGCCTTTGGTTTCTTCCGCTTCTGCGATTGCTCTGGCAATGAATTGCTGGAAACGCTGTAACATTTCTTGGCATATTTGAACATCCCCGCGTTGGAAGTCAGCTTGCAGCTTCTCCTGCCACTTGGCTTTCATTGCTAGTAAATCGTGCAGGTCCAGCTCATCCTGCATCACCAGTAACTCAGTGCCTCCAGGCCATCGGCCAATTTTTAATAGTTCGATACCACCATCCATTATTTTGAGACGAGACGCGATCTGATCCGGTGAAAATTTCGGATTTCTCTTTTGTGATTCTTCAAATGTGGCTTTCGCCCTCTCGAATTCTTCCACAACGGAGCGGTCAACCCCAGTATGCCAAAATGGTCCATTGGGGATTTTTCGATAAGCCTCCAAGTAGGTCGCACGAATTTGCTGCTTCAAATTTCCCGGGAGAGGAGGAAGTTCATGCGGGGCGGGACGCCCCTCCACCTTGGGCTTGGCTGTCGCTTCATCCCAAGCAGCCATCATGGCTTCCTGTTTATTGAGTAGCGGATTTTTGACCGTGACTTGTTGCAGATTGCCCTCAGCGGTTAGCAGCAAAACGCGGCCCTTGGTGAGGTCGATTGAGAGCGGCGGGGCATCCTTCCTGAAATTTGATTTAACTTCCAGTTCATTGGTATTGGAGGATCTCACGGTTAGCTCTAGGTATTCCCCGTTCAGTGCTTTCATGTTACACCGCACCACGGTCCATGGCTTAACTTTGCTCATTTCAGGAAGATACCATGAGGGACCGGTTTGGTTGCCTGCTGCTTCAATGATGGCGAAGATGGGTGTCTTGCCAACCGCAACGTAAACGGCGTGACAGGTTTGATTGCCGACCTCTCCAGTGGTTGCTTGGATGATCGCTTCATTCTCAAGAGGGGCGGGCCGCCCCTCCTCCTTTGCGAGGGCAAACGGGATGATGGCCAAGGCTAGCACGGCTAGGAGTCCCAACGGCCAGGAGCGGGATTTCTCTTCTGGCAGGCCCAGGATGCGGCGGATGCGAGCCAGCAGGGAGCCGCCGGTGGCGGAAACGCTGAGGACGGGCGCCACTCCGCGCAGTTCTTCCAAGGCGGTTAGGGCTTTGGCATAACCGAGTGCTCCGCCGCAGGCGCTGGCAGCCAGGTCATCACAACAATGCTCGCGTTCTTCGCGCATTTTAGTGGAGATCCACCAGACCGCGGGGTGGTAGAAAAACAACGTTTCCATGAAATGCTGGAACAGATTAGCCAGGTAATCATGTCGGCGGATGTGGGCCAGTTCGTGGGCCAGGATGGCTTCCAGTTGGGCGGTCGTCAGGCCAGTGAACAATCCTGCAGGCACCAGCACCACGGGCTTCAACCATCCGATGACCATGGGCACAGCAATGGCTGCCGAGGACAGAAATTGCACCGGGCGACTGACTTCCAGCACGGCACGGAGTTGGGAGAAACGTTGTTTCCATTCCGCGCTGACAATGTCCTGGCCACTGCGTTTCCAGCCACGCACCGCCAGCAACGCAAAGAGGAAACGTAGCGCAAAACACACCACGCCCACCGCCCAGAGGCCAAGCGCCCACGGCAAATACGGGCGCACTTTTTCAGAAAATGGCACGGGTGGTGGTGCCGGCAACGGTGCAGCCTCAGCCAGGGGAGCAGCTGCCACCGGCGGTGCCTGCGGGATTAGCGGAGGCATGGCTTCCGGGATTACAGCAGGCTGCATAAGTGGTTCCTGGTAAGGCCTATAGGCCGTATAGGTCTCATGGGACCTATTTTCTGAAACCACCGCCACCACAGGACGCTCCCAAACTACCGCCAGCGTCCCCAGAAACGCCCCCAGCATCAACAGCAGTGCCAAACCCGCCAATGCATAGCGCACTTGCGCGGTGCGCTGCCGCAGCACCCGCAAGCACAAGCCCAGCAGCAGGGCCACCACCGCACCCTGCCAGAGAAAATGCAGCAACGCCCAACCGAGCGCCTCTGTGTAATTATTCAAGAAGTGCATGCTGGGTGCTGGTTAAGATTCATTGCCTTCCATTTTATCCAGCAGCCGACGAATGTCCGCCAACTCCTGTTTGCTGGCCTTGCGCTCGCTCAGCGCCTGCATTACCAACTGACCGGGATTTCCCCCGAACGCCTTCTGCAACAAGTCCCGCACCAGTTGGCGCTGCGTTTGTTCCGCCTTGATGGCTGCATGGTAAATGTGGGAGCGGGCGGATTCGTCACGCTCCACCAATCCTTTGTCCGCCATCTTCTGGAGGATCTTCAGTGTGGTGGTGTAACCCGTTTCCTTCTCATCTCCCATGGCCTCGTGAATCTCCCGCACCGTGCTGGGGCCGCGCTCCCAGAGGACTCGCAGCAGTTGGAGTTCGGCTTCAGTGGGTTTCGGTAGATTTTTCAGGCTCATGGCGGCCATCATACGATCCGTGTCGTAGGTTGTCAACGACGAATGTCGTATGTTGAGATGAGGCGCGCGAATTCTTTGGGCGCGCGCTAGTCCTTTAGTCCTTTAGTCCTTTAGTCCTTGAGCGGGGCGGAGAGGAGTTTCTCGATGGTCTGGAGCGTGGTCTGGCCCGCAATTTCCAAGCTCTTCTCGCTGATGGAATCCATGCTATCCGAGGAGGTGTGCCACGCCTTGAAATCCAGATCGATGATGTCCACAGCTTTGATCCCGGAAACCAGGAACGGCACGTGATCGTCCAGAATCTGGCCGCGAGAGTTGCCGAAGTAGGCTTCGTATTTTAGCTCTGCGGCTGCGGTGAAAACGAGCTTCCTCAGGCTGTCGGTAGAGTTCGCTGGAATCTCGATTTTGAAATCTTTATCGCCCACCATGTCCAGGAGGATCATGAAGGCGGGACGTTGCACGGAGGGGAGTTGCCGCATTTCCTTTACGTAGTGACGGCTGCCATAGAGGCCGTCACTGGGGAGCGGGGCCCCATTTTCGGTGTCATATTTGACGGTGGCTTCCTCTCCATCGAAGAAGACCAGTTCGATAAACTGCGCGGCATCGGCTCGAGCGCCCAACACCCGGGCGAATTCCAAGAGCACGCCCGTGCTGGACCCGCCGTCGTTGGCACCAACGAACGCGAACGAACTGAAGAGCTTGGTATCAAAATGCGAGCCCAGCAGGATGGCGCAGGGACGATTCCAGGTATCGCTGCCAGCGATGGGCAGGCGGGCGCGGACGTTGGTAAATTCAATAGTTCCCTTGGGGGTGTAATCGCTGAAGGTTTGCAATTTCACGTCCCAGCCGACGGCTTTGAGTTGCTCCACCAGATAGTTGCGACATTTAGCCAGGGCTTCACTGCCGGCCGGACGCGGTCCGAAATCGACCTGAGCCTTGACGTGGGCCATGGCTTTGGCGGCGGAGTAGTCAGCCCGCAGGGGCTTGGCGGGGTCTGGTTTGAAGAGCGTGAGCGCTTGCTCGGCGGCCTGCTTTTCTTTGGAATCACAAGCGGTGAGGCCCAAGAGGCCCGCAGTGGTGAGTGTTAGCAGGAAGAGACGGGAAACAAGCAGGGAACGCATGGGAATGGTTGGATAAATTTAATCCAGCTTCACCCCGAAGGCTTCCAGCAGGCGGCTGAGATCTTCATTGCCGTAATATTCGATCTCGATCTTCCCCTTCTTTTCACCGTGGCTCACTTGCACGTGGGTGCCGAATTTATCCCGCAGGCGATTCTGAATTTTGGCGATGTGGGGGTCGTGGCCTTTGGTGGCTTTGGGGGTGCCGGAGATCGTGTTGGCGGGCACGGGAGCGGGCTTGCCTTCCAGTTCGGCCTGCACTTGCTTCTCGGTCTGGCGGACGGTGAGGTTGCCGCGGACCACTTGATCGGCCACTAAATTTTGCAGTGCGTGATCCCGCAGGCCGAGAATGGCTTTGGCGTGCCCCGTGGAAATGCGACCTTGGGCGAGGAGGCTTTTGACATCGGGGGCCAAGTCGATCAGACGCATGGAATTGGCCACGGTGGCTCGGTTCTTGCCCACGCGCTTGGCGATGTCCTCCTGCTTCATGTTGAACTCTTTGGCCAAGCGGCAGTAGGCCTCCGCTTCTTCCATGGGGTTGAGGTCCTCACGTTGTAAATTTTCGATGAGGGCCATCTCCAAGACGTCCCGATCGGAGGCTTCGCGAATGATGACGGAAACTTCGGTGAGTCCCAATTTCTGCGAGGCGCGGAACCGACGCTCCCCTGCGATGAGTTCCAATTTCCCATGGACCTTGCGCACGATGAGTGGCTGGATGAGCCCATGCTCACGAATGGATTCCATGAGTTCGTCCAGATGTTCGTCCCGGAAGGTTTTCCGTGGCTGCATGGGACTGGAGGTGATCGTGGCGATGTCCACCTTGTTGACCAAGGTGGCATTCGGGTCGTCCGGCAGTGGAGCCACCGCAGCGGGAGGTAAGCCTGCAGCGGCGTTCTGGCTGCCGCTATCCCAGCGTCGGGAAGCCCCGCTAATCAGCGCGTCGAGGCCTTTGCCTAGGGATTTCTTTTGCATGGGATAATCGAAGTTGGGAGTAGGAAGTTGAACGAAATTGGGAAAAGTGGGAAGGATAGAGAGCAAACTCTGCACCCACATGCAAGCAGAAGTCCACGCACGCTGGGGTGGATGGAATTTAACCCCAGCAATGCCTAATAAAGCTTAACCTTTGCGAGATAAATGGCCGTTTTCCCTTCGTGGCTGGAGTAGTAGCTGACCAGCAGTGTCCCATCCGGAGCTTCGGCCAGGCCGGGGTAGCTGGTATCGCCCCCGCTGGGGAGGACCAGCAGGGGCGTGGCGTAGCCGTCGGAACTGAGTCGGCCGACGGTGGTGTTGGCTTTCCCTGACACGAAATCCCGGCCCGCGTATATCATGCGGCCGTCGCTGAGGCGCAGGAAATTCGGGCCTTGGATGATTTCCCCAGTGTCCGTCCAACTCCATGTTTTATAAGGTGGAGCGGACGTGCCGTAGAAGGTGTGGCCGCCCTTGTGTTCATTGCGCACCAGCGCCTGCATGGTGTGATCCGGCAGGAAACGCAGCGTCGTTTCATTCGGCCAGCACTGCCTTCCGAGATCAGGATTACCAATGTTCTCGTAGGTTAGGCCATCGGTGGTTTTCCACAGGTGGAGTTTGAAATTCTGATCCGCCGCAGTGTGAGTGTAACTCATGCCGTAGGCGGAGTTCGCATCAGGAGTCACACGCCAGAGCCAGTCACCATCCTTGCTCACAGGCTGCGGAGTGGTCCAGGTGCGACCGTCCGTGGAGAAGGAAACACGGCTGCGCGCTCCGGCTAGCTTCCGTTTCTCCCCCACCCCTTCCTTGCCATCGTAAATGGATCCGCCGAGCGTGATCATGAGTCGGCCATCGGGCATAAGGCAAATTTTCGGATCGCGCAGATCAATGCCATTTTCTGTCAGGACGGCGGCGGATTCCCAATGCTCTGCGTCCTTGCTAGTGAGGACGCGAATCGTGCCGTTGGTTCCTGGAACATGGCTGCTGCCTTCGCGAAAGACGCAGAACCATTCGTCCTTGTAGCGGATAATGTCCGTAAACGCCTGATGCCCGGAAGCGTCCCAGAGCCTCTGCACGCTGAGTAATTTCATTTCCGGCACGATGATTAGGTTCTTGCTGAAGCCCATTTTCTCCGCCGTCTGCGTGGCCCAAGACCAATCCTCCACCCGCCCTGTGATGGTAATCTGACACGTATCCGCAGCCATCGCCACGGCTTGCGGAATGTCGAGGTAGCGCAAGATGTTAAAATAGAATGGGCCTTGGCGGTGGCTCGTTGGCAGTTCCACCAGGCTCATTTGCGCCTTGGAGCCATGCAGGATCACCTCATACAGGCCTTCCACGGCGGCCACACCAGTGAAGGCATGCGGGAGGTTAGGACGAAGCGTTTGCAGTTGATCAAACGGCAGTCCCAGCAAGGCGCAGCGACGCAGGAAATGACGGTTATCTGTGGAGGGCGAGGTAACGAGACCAGCGCCAGATTGCGACGGATCTGCGTTTCGTGGCGCTGGTCTCCTAACGTCGCCCTCCACGGGGAATTCTGGGACGTTAGTAGGATTCCATTTCGTGAACACCTTCTCCCGCAAAGCCGCCAGCCATTGAGTTTTCATGGCTTCCCACTGTTCCTTCGTTTCCGGCACGGGTGGGGTCTTGAATGCTGGAACGAAGGACTCATCGATGCGGGTGTTGATTTCGTCCTTCGGTAAATCTTTGAAGACGCGCAGTTGGTCGGGCTCGAACAGCGGCACGGCTGGTTCCTTGATGACGGCCATGGGGTCGGTGCCCTTGAGGAAGCGATCGAACCAATGGAAGGCTCCCATGTTCAACGGTTGGGTGTCCTGATGCGGACCTTCTGCGAGTTGCAGGCCGAGGTTCTTTTCCTTTCCCAGCAAGGCGTAGAGCCGTCGGGTGCTGTTGTGAATGCGCATCACTCCGCCCAACGGGAAAATGTCATCCTTGTCGGTATTGGAAATCAGCAGCGGTCTGGGAACGCTGAGCGCGGCAAGTTTATCGAAGTCCCAGCGATGGAAATTGTTCATGAACATGCAGTCGCAATGGCCTTCGATGCAATTGCCTAGCACGTGATCCCGCAGCGTGGTGATGCCCGCCGTGGGGCAGCTAACCTTTACCCGGTCATCCAATGCCGTGACATACCACGTGTAAGCCCCGCCGCCGCTGCGGCCCGTGCAGCCGATCTTCTCTATGTCCACTTCGGGTCGTGTGGTCAGATAATCCAGCGCGCGAATGCCGCTCCAAGCCTCCAATCCCGCTGGCGTGTAGCCGCGCGCCAGCCACCACCAACGGTTCAGACGATACGTCCCCCAGTGTTCGCCCAGGAACTCGCCCCACTGCACGGTATCGATCACCAGACAGGTATAACCATGCTGCGCGAACCAGATGCCGTGATGTTGATAGTGCGCTTTGTTGCCATTGCTGCGACCGTCCTTGCCCATCATGCCGCCGTGGCCGCAGAGGTAAAGGATGGTGGGCAACTTCTGGGTGACCTCTGCGGGTCGGTAGAAATTTGCCGTGACATAGAGCCCGGGCATCGCTTGGAAATGCAGTTTCTCCACTACGATGCCGGGTGCTGCCAGCTGCCCGGTAATCACGGGTTTCAGGTCGCTGCGGGCTGGTTCAGGGTCGAGGCCCAGCATTTCCTTCAGCTCCTGCCGATACCGCGTGCGCTTCGTTTCCCAGTCCGCTTTGGTCTGGACTTCTTTCGCAAAGCGCACTTCCAAGTCGGTGACTTCCTTTTCGAAAAATGCCTGCCAAGCCGGGCTCGGCTCTGCATTTGCCGAAGCCAGCATTCCGAGCAGGAAAAGAGCGAGCAAGCTGGCGGGGTAACGTAGAAAAGATGGGTAGCGCATAGATTTTAAACCTCCACCGCGAGCTTGGGGCTGACGTGGGAGAGGGAGCAATAAAATTCTCCTCCGCCTTCCCGTTAAATCCCAGGCGTGCAGTCGTGCTCCCGTGAGCAAAAAAGCCCGGACTTGCATGAGGCAAGTCCGGGCTGCGAGTGATGAAATGTAGTTCCTAGAAGAAACTAGATTAGTTGCTCATGGGGTTGAGCAGGTTGGCGGTATTAGTGCCGTAGGCATCGCTGAAGATGTCCACTTCGGAACCGGATTTCTTGTCCTTGATCGTCAGTTCGCTGGGGTTCAGTTCATAGACCTTGGCGGCACCACCGATCCGCACGGCAATAGCGTAACGGCCCTTCCAGACGCCGCCCTTTTCTTTAGGATCTTTGCTGTATTTGCCCGGGCTGCCGTCCACGCCGCCATCCATGACGATGGGGAGCGTGGAGTCGTCACGGTCAGAGGCCAAGCCACTGACATATCCCCAGTGATTCTCACCAGCGGAGAGGGCTTGGCTGAAGCCATCATCAGCTGTGCCCAGATCGCCATCGGCCTTGGTCATCTTGCCATGCCATGCGGAACCTTGCACGAAGAACAGCTTTTCATCATCCATCAGACCGGCCACGAAGAGTTGGCGGTAGGCGGTGTTGGAATCGCTGAAGTCTCCACCATCGGCAGTTTGGTTGGGGAAGACTTGGTCATGGTTGGAGGCATAGGCGAACAAGGCTTGGTGGATTTGGTAGGCCGAGCGCATGGCGCTTTTGGCCTTCATTTCCAGCATGATCTTGCTGTAGAGCGGGAAGACGCCCACCGCCAACAAGGCGATAATGGCGACCACCACGAGGAGTTCGATGAGGGTGAAGCCCCTCAGCTTGCGTAGGTTTTTCATAATGTTCGGGTTTTCGTTTGGGTTTTATTTATGGTTATTATTTTATTGGCAACAGAGGATCCGGCGGCACGAGGGCGGCTGAATTTTTCTGCTTCCAACGCGAAATTAGCGATTTCAGGGATTTATGGCAAGAAAAATCGTAGGGATTTTCCCTACGGGATAGATGACTGTTCCAAGGAGTTAAATTCTCTGCTGCCGCTACGGATTGACAGGGTGCTAAAAATCGTGTTCTGCAACAACTGGTCCACGTTACCTTCGCACCCAACCATGACAAAACATCACCTTCCATTTCGCCTTATCTCCCTGGCTCATTTCCGGTTTGTGACCGTCCTCTGGGCGGTTGGCCAAGGTGGGATAAGTTTGGCTGGGGCGCAGATCCCCATTATCCCGTCCGTGCCGGTCGAACAAACGCAGCTGCCCATTTTCGGCGGAACCGCTGCAGGCGCGAAATCCACCTTGCTGGAGCACAAGTCCCCGCTGGCCAATTTCCGGCTCCATTTGGAGTATCGACTGCCGAAGGCCACGAGTGCGGCCGAACTGCGACTGCATCCGCAGCGCACCTTGAAACTAACCGCCACCGAGCCCAAACAGTGGCAAACGTTGGATCTGCAATATGAACATCTGGCAGGACAAACGCCCTTGGTCAGTGCCACGGTCAATGGCAACGCGGTAATTAAAGACGAGCGACTGCGGGATGCGACCAGCAGCCTCCCAGAGCAGGAGAAGCTGAAATTGGATCAGGATTTCACCGCCATGGTGCGTTTCATTACGAAGGGAGATGGAGCCTTGTTTGCGCGATGTCGCCCGCAGAAGTGGGAGCCGAACGCCAAAATGCTGGGCCTGCGAGATGGGCATTTGTTCTATGATATTGGCTGGCTGGGGATGGTGTCGGGCAAGCAATCGAAATTAACGGATGGCCAACCCCACACCGCCGTGGTGCGCTCCCAGGCGGGTAAACTAACCATGTGGGTGGATGGCAAAATGGATGGTGCCAAGCCGCAGCACATCCGACCAGATGCGGCAGGACATATTTTCCAGTTGGCCCGGGGCGCGGAAGGATTCGATGGCGATCTCAAGGATGGGGTGGTGGAGAATTTCCGTTATTGGGAACGCGCCCTAAGTGAACAGGAAGCGGTGCAACTCAGTGCGGGCAAGGGTGACGCGGTGAATACCCCGTTGGTAAACTGGAATGTGCCCCCCGTGCAGTCCACCTTTCCTCAGGGCGTGCCGGGCGTGCCCACGCTGCTGAGCCTAACTTTGAATGATGGGGCCGAAATCCGTCAGGCCTGGGTCCAACCGCTGGCGGAAGCGGATCATGCCAGGCTAATCAGTCGCTGGAGCGAGGAATCCCTGGCCGAGGGCGCGAAAATTTACCAGATGCTCTGTGTCACTTGTCACGGCACCCTAACGCAAGAAGGATCAATGCCCACGTCGCGCCATTTCCAACGGGAGCCATTCAAGAACGGCAAGGATCCCTTCCGCATTTATCAGACGCTAACCCAAGGTTACAGCTTGATGATGCCCCTGCCGCAATACAGTCCAGAGCAGAAATATGCGCTGATTCATTACCTCCGGGAAACCTTCGTGGCCCCGCATAATGCCGCTGAGATGTTCCCCGTGAATGAGGCTTATCTAACCTCCCTCCCCAAGCCCATGCGCACGCTGCCAAAGGCTAAAGCGATGGAGGATCCTTCGCGCCAGTATGAGAAAATGGACTTCGGCCCGGTGCTCAGTTGGACCTACCAGGTGGGGCCGGATAACATTGCTTACAAAGGCCTGGCGGTGCGCTTGGATGAAGGACCGGGCGGCGTTTCCCGTGGCAAGGCGTGGATGGTGTATGATCATGACACCATGCGGGTGGCGACGGCTACCACGGGAAATTTCATCGACTGGAAAGGGGTGGCATTTGATGGTTCCCACGGCACCCATGCCAGCCTAACCGGCAAGGCCTTGTTTACCAATCCCGTGGGACCGGGGTGGGCCAATCCAGCGAATGGTTCGTGGGAAGACGTGCGTTTCCGCGGTCGGGACGATAAGCCCTATGGCCCCCTGCCGCGGGCTTGGATGAATTATCGTGGCATGTATCTCCACGGATCCAGCGTGGTGCAAAGTTACACCATCGGCTCCACGGCCATCCTGGAGTCACCGGAATTTATCGACTACGGACAAACGCCCGTTTTCATCCGCACCATTAATGTCGCAGAATCCTCCCATGATCTGAAACTCCGCATTGCGCCTGAAAGTGACGGACTGCAAATCAAACTCCTGGGGGCAGATTCCTTGCTGCCGAAGGCCGAAGCCAGTTTCCAAGTGCTCACGATTCCGGCCGCCAGCACTCCGGCTAATTTCCGCTTGGCGCTGAGCAAAGGATTGGATGCGGCATCCTTGGAGGCCCTGGCCAAGGGGGCAAAACTCCCCATGGACCTGGCCACCCTAACCCATGGTGGTCCCGTCCGTTGTCCGGATGTCGTTACCACCGAAGGGGTCAACGGCAAGGACGACGGACCGTTTGCCACGGATATCCTAACGCATCCCGATGCAGCGGGAAATCCCTGGCAGAGCTGGTTGCGGCTGACGGGATTCGATTTCACCGCCGATGGCAAACGTGCCGCCGTGTGCACGTGGATGGGCGATGTCTGGATGGTGGATGGGGTGGGGGCAGAGCCGTTAGGGAAACTGCAATGGCACCGCATCGCGACCGGATTTTTCCAGCCCCTGGGGCTGAAAATCGTCGATGGCACCATCTTCGTGACCTGCCGGGACCAGATCGCCAAACTCCATGACGCCAACCAGGATGGGGAGATTGATTTCATCGAGTGCTTCAACAACGACCAGCAAGTCACGGAGCATTTCCATGAATTCGCCATGGGCCTGCAGACCGATGCAGAGGGGAATTTCTACTACGCCAAATCCGCCCGTCACGCGCTGCCCGCCGTGGTGCAACAGCACGGCACGCTGCTCAGGGTGAGCGCGGACGGCACGCGCACGGACATTCTGGCCACGGGCTTCCGGGCGGCCAACGGTGTTTGTCTGAATCCGGATGGCACCTTCTTCGTCACGGATCAGGAAGGACACTGGACACCGAAGAACCGGATCAATCTGGTCATGGGCAAAGGCCCGCAAGAGTTCTATGGCAATATGTTTGGCTATCATGATATCACCGACACCCGGGACAGTGCCATGCGCCCGCCGGTCTGCTGGATTACCAACGCCTTTGATCGGTCCCCGTCAGAGTTGGTGTGGGTGCCGCAAAACGCCAAGTGGGGGGCGCTGAATGGCTCTCTGTTGAACCTCTCCTATGGTTATGGGAAAATTTACACCGTGCCCTACGAAGCCAACGGCAGCACGCCGCAAGGTGGCATGTGTGAGCTGCCCATGCCCCAATTCCCCACCGGAGTCATGCGCGGACGCTTCCATCCTCAGAACGGTCAATTCTATGCCTGCGGAATGTTCGCCTGGGCCAGCAATCAAAGCCAGCCCGGTGGATTCTACCGCGTGCGGGCCACTGGGAAACCAGCGCTGCAGCCGCTCGGATTACATTTTGCCAAAGGTTCGGTGCAGATCAAATTCAGCGACCCCTTGGACGCCAGCGCCATCGACAAATCCCGCTACTCGCTCAAAGCCTGGGGCCTGAAACGAGCCGCCAACTACGGTAGCAAACACGAGCAAGAACATTCGCTGAAAGTGACCGCGGCTAAACTAACAGATGGTCACACGTTGCAACTCACGGTGCCGGAATTGGCGGTCACTCAGGGATTGGAGATCCTCTGCAAACTCAAACAAGCCAATGGCACGGATACCGAACGCGTGATCCACGGCTCGATCAATACCCTGGAGTAGGCCCCGGATTCCTACCGAGATGGCGCATGCTCCTCTGACGACAAAAGTCCCAAGGCGCGCTGCAAGGCGGTGATGATGCGGGTTTGTTGCTCCAATGGTTTGACCGCCAGGCGCAGTGCCCGGTCACCCAGCGTGCGACCCATGACGGACGCATCCCGTAGGAAGACGCCTTCTTTCCGGCAAGCAGTTACAATCTCTGCTGCGGTCGGTTGGTCGTCTCGCAAATGGCAGAGGATAAAGTTCGCGCAGCCCGACATCACATCGAAGCCCAAGCCCCGCAGGTTGGTGCTCAAGGTCTCGCGGAGTTTGCGTGTCTCCTCGTAGCGGGCGGCGTAGTAGGCAGGATCCTGCAGGGCTCGCACGGCCGCTACTTGCGCGGGCAGGCTGACCACCCAGGGCGGAGTCAGGGCACGCAGTGGCTCCAAGAGCATGGGCGGCCCGCAAAGATACGCTGCCCGCATCCCGCTGAGGGCATAAACTTTCGACAGGGACTTGCAGACAACGATCTGTCGGCTGGCGGCAGCGATGTCTTCCAGACTTTCGTGAGCCGAAACGTAATCTGTATAAGTCTCATCAATCCACAGTCGGGTCTGCGGATGTAGCATTTCCAACAGTGGCAGCAACGCTGCGCGGGAAAGATGCTGTCCCGTTGGACTGTTAGGGTTTACCAGCACGATCAAGTCATAGCCATGTCGGAACGCCTCGCGCAGGCGCTCGATTGGCACGGCGTAATCTTGCTCCCGGCAGAGCGGCAGTCGCTCCACTTGGCAGCGGATCACCTTTTCCAGAATATGCGCGTATTCGCCATAGGTGGGATCCAGCAACAGCACGCGAGATCCTGCGTTCACCCATTGCGGCAGCGCGCGAAACATGAGATCCGATGACCCTGCGCCCACGAGCACGGCTGCGGCAGGCACTCCTCGAAATTCGGCAATCGCAGCCCGCAACCCGCCACAATCCGTGGGCGGAGAAGTTCTCGCCAGCCATGGCAAATGCTCTTGGAGCGCGGAGATCACCCCTGGGGCAGGATCGAACCAAGCGTCCAGCACATCCGCGTTGATAATCTCGTGACGTCGTTCCAGAGTTGCGAAGTCCTCGCCAATTGCCTGGAAAAACGCCCCGCCGTGGAAGCAGGCGGCGGGTTTCCGGAACGGCATGGGCAGTTCCCATTGCACCTTCGTGGCGGCTTTCCCTAACGGAAGATCCAGGGAGGGCAGATTCGCATTCAACTGGGCCACCGTGGCATGGAGCAATTCATACTGCACACTGCCGGAAACGGTGCGCAGGCCGGATTGATTCAATCCGCTTCGGACATACATTCCCAACACCTCCAGCCTGCCAATGGCGACTATCATGTTACCCTCATGGGCTTCCACCCAGCGCAGGGCCGCATACATCAACAGCAGCGCCCATTCCCGTCCCCGATGCGCTGCCATCACCGTCAGTAATCGCACCTCCCAAGTCCCGGAATCAATGGTGACTGGCAGCTCCTCCCGGCGGAAATATTTATCGATCGAATACGACTGACCATCCGGAGGAGTGAGGCTCACGAATCCTACCAGACGATCACCCTCCCGGGCGACAAGA
Organism: Verrucomicrobiales bacterium; assembly: GCA_031411295.1. GTDB lineage: Bacteria > Verrucomicrobiota > Verrucomicrobiia > Verrucomicrobiales > V1-33 > JAGNEJ01. The sequence goes on from JANOAV010000072.1 coordinate 70,454, forward strand.
TAGACGTTGCGATCATCCAAGGCGTCCCGCAGCGTCCGTTCCGAGCGCAAGGCGTGCTGCCCCAACTCGGCGGCATAGACCTGATGTCTGAGCCGATAAATCTCCTCCCGGTCTGCCAGAGATGCTACGGTCAACGTGGTTTTGGCGATGGTCATCGGCTGACCAACCGTTGCCGGTGCTTGTAAAGTCAAAGGAGTGAGTTGCATAGGGTGCCACGCTACGCAGTGCGTGCAGCAGCAGATAATCGATAATCCCGATTCAAGCATCAAGAAAACTGATCTTTGCCCGCATCAGCTTTAGCTTGCCACGGAAACCGACGGGCAGGGTTAACCAACGAGTCGCTTACTCGTGGCGGCATCCACCACTTCGCACAGGCGATAACCATCGCCCTGCTTGGGCAGGGTGGCGAGGAAGGATTCCCGCAGTTCGGCGGTGGGGAAATCCAATCCGATTAGCGCGCGACCGATGCGCTCGCCTGATTGACGATAGTTGAAGTAACACATGCTGGCTTTGCCCCGCAGGCGCTGATCCAGGAAGTCATGCAGCGCGCCGGGACGTTCGTAGAAATCCAGCCGCAGAAACACCGGGTTGACCAACAGATCCCCGCGCAGCGGAATCGCACGGAAAGCAATGTCAGTGGCCCCGGTGAGATCTTCCCAGAGGAACCCATGCGCGTCCAATTTGGCAGGCAATGCCTCCACGAGCGCAGGATCATCCGCACTGATGGTGAAGGCGGGCCAGGCTTCGTCCGCGTGATTCTTGCCATATTGGAAATCAGCAATGTTCAGCCCAGCGAAACAAGCATCCAGCAACCCTAGCATGGTTCCCTCGCGCTCGGGAATGCGCACGCGAATCGTGCGACTCTTCTGATTACTGGCTCCGGCGGATTGGGCAATCAGACCAAGCTGAAGGAAATCAACATTGGCTCCGCAGAGAATCACTAACACCCGTTGACCGATCAACTGCATCCGGTTCTTCAACACCGCCGCCAAGCCCATGGCCCCAGAGGGTTCGGACACACAACGCAGCCCTTCCCACAGGGTGCGGATGGCGTGGCTGACTTCAGCATTTGTTACCGTCTCCACGCGCTTGAGCGTTTCCCGGCAAACAGCAAACGGCAGCTCGCCAGCACGTCGCACGGCCGTGCCATCACAGAAGAGGTCCACATGCTCCAGCGTAACGGGTTCGCCTGCGGCCAGCGCAGCCTTCATCGAGGCTTGGCCCACGCCTTCCACGCCGATGCATTCAATCTGCGGCCAGTAGGTCTTCAACCAATTGGAAACACCTGCCGCCATCCCGCCACCGCCGATTTGTAAATAGACCGCATCAAAAGGACCGTGCCCCGAGAGCACCACTTCATCCGCCATGGTGCCCTGACCAGCCATGACCATGAGATCATCGTAAGCATGAACGTAAACCGCTCCGCTGGTGGCTTGATCAAGTTTCGCGGCAGCCACCGCTTCATCGTAGCTGTCACCTACTAGCATGATCTCAACAAACTCACCACCATGAGTCTTTACCGCCGTCTGCTTCACCTTCGGGGTGGAACGGGGCATGTAGATGCGTGCGTGAATTCCCAGACGTTCGGCTGCCAGGGCCACTCCCTGCGCGTGATTTCCGGCGGAGGCCGTCACCACGCCCCGGGCTGATTCTTCCGCCGTGAGCACGGCCATCCGATTGCAAGCGCCCCGCCATTTGTAAGCTTTGATGGGGGATAAATCCTCGCGTTTCACCCAGATCTCCGGCCCGGCCCCAGCCAAGGGCAGGCGCTCTAGCGGAGTCGGTTGGCCGAAACGATAGACTCGCTCCCTGGCAAATAATATTTGCTGGCGGAGCCGGCGTTCAAGCGGTTGTTCAGTCTGGTCCATGATGCCTCAGGGGTAGTGGCAGGACCAACGTTTGCAAATGGATCTGCTAAGACTTTTCCTCGGTCAGCACCTCATAAGCTCGATCGATGGCCCCACGCAGAATCCAAGCGCGCTGACGCACCGAACTTTCCGCCCGAGCTTCCTTCAGCGAACCCGCCAGTTCCTTGCGGAAAGCCTCGGGGACGCTGGCCAGGCTGCGGAGGGATTCGCAGGTGAGTTCATAAAGCGCAGCACATCCCGCCACTTCTCCGCTGTTGAATAAAGGCACGCCTCTTTTGATGGCGAGTTCGATCAAGCCCACTGCACTCAGCGGTTCCGCGATCGTTTTGGCCGGGATGAGAACCTGATCAATGACATGAATGATGCCATTGGAGGCCGCAATGTCGGCCTTAATTAAAGAGGCGGCTCCAATCTTCACGCGGCCATCTTCAAAGCGAATGGCCACTTTGGACCCTTGTAGCGTGGGTCCTTCGCGAAGTTCCAAGGCCTTGGCCAAGGATACTTTACCGGCTATCACATGATATTTGAGGATCTCCACTAACTGCGCACGGTTTTCTGGTTTCAGCAGCGATTCCACGGTTCCGGCTGGAAGTTTGGCGAACGCTTCATCGGTGGGCGCGAAGACAGTGAACGGCCCCTCACTCGCAAGCACGCCAGCTAGTTCGGCAGTGGTGGCCGCAGCCAGCAACGTTTTGAATCCACCCGCCGCTTTGGCAATATCGACGATGGTTTTTCCACCGACGGCCTCCACTGCGGGGGTCTCGTCTGCGGATGCTTTCACCGAGGCAATTTCCAATTCGAAGGCACCAGCTTTCTTGTCGGCTAAGGTGAATCCAATGGAGGCCACGGACGCGGGATCCAGTGGCTTGATCGGGAGTTCCCGACCGAAGGCCTGCAATTTAAAATCTGCCAGCGGCACCCGCACTTCTTTCCATTCGCCCGCCGTCGTCGGCAGGTAGGCGCGGTAAGAACTGGCGGCCATTTGGTCCTTGGCCCGCAGGTCGATCCAGTAGGTGCGTCCATCTCCCTTGGCCTTCACGACCAGCGTGTTGGTGCCAGATAAATCTAGATCCGTTGGTTTCATCCGGATTGAAGCAAAGCCGCCATTGTTTTCGAGGGAAAGCTCTCCCTTAAACAGCAGCGTTCCTTGGTCGGAGCGCGTGAATCCGCCTTTGGAAACGCCACCCATGACCCCGTCGTTGACGGAAGTCCAGGACTTGAGCACATCATCGCTTTCGAACGAAGCCACGATTTTCTCCGCTGCTGAGAGCGATGCTTGGGTAAGCAGGGCAGCAAGCATCAGGGCGCTGAAGCGGTTCGGTTTAGGAAATGAAATCATGGCTGGCATAAGGCTGGTGGTTGGAGTTGGGACGTCGGCCCGGTGGCGGTTTCTCCGCCTTCGGCCTGCGTCATATTCGCTTGCCAGCAAACCTTGGATGCCAGAATCGCGATTAATTGAACCTGCAAGCGGCTATCAGCAACAGCTTCTCGCTTCCAACCTTTCCTTCAAGCTGCGTAGCCGCAACAAAATGTGGCGGGGGCATTTTGCCCCCTAGCCCAGGGCCCCGCATCCAACCCTACCCAGCATGATCCAAGGCTAGGGGGCAGCATGCCCCCGCCACACTTCAGAGGCCGTTTGTGGGCTAACATTCCCCAGCTACTTGGTGGCTGCGGATTGCAGTTTCAACCGCCCGGCAATCGCTCCTTGATACGCTGGGAGCTTGACTTCGCGCACGCCACCGCCTGCAACTTCTTCGGACCCGAGCAACTTGCCCGTCTTGGGATCCACCCATTGCACCTGCCAGTTGCCTGCGGTCAATTCTACTTTCAGGGCCTTAGCGACTGGTTCTGCGACCCGCAAATACAGCGCCATTGCTTTGCCCGGTGCCACCAAGGCTTGCACGCCTCCCTGCGGGGAGATGCCGCCTTTGATGAAGGAAGTATCCGGTTTCATGTGAATGAAATCCACGCTGTCCATGAACTCGCGCAGGACCTTCAGTTGCTTGCGGAAGCCAGGATTGCCCCCACCGGGTTGCGTGTTAGGATAGACAAACGTCCCGTCTTCATGGCCCGCCGTAAATGAATAGTCCAGATTATTGAACAGCCCGCCTCCAGCCAGCAGAAACTCCCAGGCCTCCGTGAGATAAGGGGCGTCAGCGGTGCCTTTGAAGCCCGTTTCATCATCCCCGATCACTTTGTTGAGGTGATAGTTTGTGCCAACGGCATCGGGCGGAGTGGCATAGTGGAAATTGAAGATGGAGACGGCAGGATGCGGAGCGGTGATCTTGGCAGTATTATTCGCGATGTTCTGCGCGATCAAATGCTGCTGCGGCATGGCCTGCTCTGTAGCCACGATGACGTCTGCGATGTGGTGCTGCCAGTCCATCGTCACCCCGCCAAAATACGGTTCATTGCAGATTTCAAAGATCACATTGTCGCACGGATTCAATTCCGTGACGATTTTCCTAACTAGAGCTTCCTGGAATGGCAGCAAGCCGCCGTGGTGCTCCATGGTGTGCACGGCATGACCAGCAATGGCCCCTACTTGATTGATGTTATTGCTCTGGTTCATCGGGCTCAATTTCCACTGCATGTCTTCATACATCGGGCAGAAGAGGCTGACCTCCACCACCACGCCCTGCTTCCCCGCCAGAGTGACGAAGTCCTTGAGTCGCTTAAAATACAGCTCGTCCCACTTGGAGAGATCGAATTTGTTCCCTCCGTGAGCATAGCCCGCTTGATCGCTCCGAGCCCACGGGCAGAGAAACTTACCCGCCTCCGGAGCCAGGGTATTGCGGGCAATATTGAAGGCTCCCTGGGGCTCCACATAAGCACCACTGAAGATCCGGGTGTAGTTCAGTCCGTCTGCCGCCAGGGCGGGCAAATACTTCGCATAGTCGAACTCAGGATTCAGCACCGCCCCGTAATGCTCCCCGGAAGTGACGATCACCGTGGGTTTCCCCCGCCAGAGGAAATAATGCGGGTTGTCAGGATGCAGCGCAATGGGATCGGCCACGAGGCCTGTGGTCAGGGCGAGCATGGCTGTGAGCGAGGTGCGGAGTGGCTTTGTCATGAGTGATGGGGATTTCGAATTTAAGCGTAGTGCAGAATAAATCTAAGACCCAAGTCCTTTCGCAAATGCTGGAGGGGTCTATCGCTGAGTCGAGGCGATTAATTCACTCAAGCACGGGGACGGTGAAATTACTACGTGCCTAACTTCCGGCGGAACCCCGCCCGAACATCGTCGGCGGAAACTTAAGACTGTCGCGATAGCGTCCTGGAGTGCGGCGGGAAGGCTTTGCGCCACGCCGCTTTCGATCTCTTGGTGCTCGCGGTGCCTTGCCTACTGCAGCCACAGTTTGCTCTCAATGACACTTCGATTTTACGTTCCCACACACCCACAGGATCTCTGAGCTCTCTGCGTCCTCTGTGGTTAAACTCCGTCAAGCCAACACCGCGCCAACACAAAATGCATCAGGCGCAATCAGTCAGGCCAAGTCCCCCTGAATCCTCTGGGCTTGTTCAACCACTACCGCAGTTGCTGGCTCGATCAGCTTCCACCTGGAGAGTCACCTCATACGGCCTTTATTGTTCGGAATCGTAATATCAATCCCACCATACAGCAACTAGACGGAAACCGTCTGGAATCTGTGCGAGGTCGGGAAACTTGGTAAGGTCGCTCTCATCCCAAGCGTCAGACACCTCCAAATCATAGAACCAACCGCGAACGGCCTCCAGACTCGAGCTAGTGACGACGTAAACAGAGTCACTGCCAATCCACGAGTCCTCAAACTCCTCGGCATCGGCGTAGTCGTAAAAGCGAATAAACACCATCAATACATTGGGCCGCTGACCAACCTCTCGCAAGCGAGCAGCAAAGTGCAATGTGGTGAAAGGTCCGACATTAGCGCACACGCTACAGTGCTTGTCATCGTAGCCGTCGAAATACAAATCTGGGGCTATCAGTATCTCGCCATCGTTGGCTGTCTGGCGCTGCTTGATGTGCTCGATGAGCGACTTCTTCTTGGCTTGGTCGATCATGGCGTGTGACTCCTAGCTGGTTGATCACCGACAGGTTTGTCGGTTATTGCGCGGGGTAGTGATTTCATAGCGGGATTTTGGTAGGATTTAGCCGTAGAGGCGCGTGGTCGTCAACGTTAATGTCCATTTCGCTCGGAAGTGCGCGTGGGGCTTTGCAAGTTCTACCATCATGATAGGGAAACAGACCCTGCTAAGCACGACCTATGCATGCGTGAAGGGCTTGCAAAGCCCTCCTCCTTAATCGTGCGCAAACCGGTCAGGCGGAGATCTCACCAGAATCTGGACCCAACTCATGGCTGCGCAGTGTGCTTCAGGATGAAATCCACGACCGGCTTTGGATCGTCCAGACCGTGCGGGTGGTGGCTGACTCCGGGTTTGTGAATGATTTGCACCTCACCTCCCAGCTGTAGATACCGTTGTTGGATGAGCAGCGAATTCTTGGCTGGAGGCACAATATCATCCGCGTCACCAATGACGTGAATGAGCGCCACCTTCTCCTTGGCCAGCGGAGCGAGTGTGTCCACCGGGTTGCCACGGAACGCTAGCGCCTCGGCATCATCTTTGAATCCGTAGGCCTTGGTTAAGTTGGCCCATTCCGTTGCGCTACCTTTACCGTAACCCTCCACGCCGCGCACCGTTCGGATATCACACAGCGGGGCGTCGCCATAAATGACTGCCACCGCCTCCGGACGCTCCGCAGCGAAACGATATGCATAGAGACCACCCCGACTCAGGCCGATCAACGCGGCTCGCTTCGCCAACCCCTGCGCGATGAGGGCATTATAGAAGGCCTTGAAATGTTTCACGGCATCGGGGCCGCCGAAGGTATTGCCCACTCTAATGTGGACGTGATGGAAACCTGCCGCCAACAATTGCAGTGAGGCGCACCGCTCCGTGAAGGCATCGGGGAACTCCATGCACCACGACCACGGCAGGCCCGGCCGCGCCAACTTCGGATCAACCACCCATGCCTCACAACCGTCGATCTTGAATTGATGGCGCTTGAAGCCATGCCACTCGTCCAGCGTTTCCCCCGGAAAGGAAACATCGGCAAGGGCGTGGCTCCCCAGGAGCGCGATGAATGCCAGTAAGGTGAGGATTTGTTTCATGTTATGTTTGTGCTGGTTGGTTTGAGCAGTCCAGCGGACTGCGCCACATTCTAACGCCCCGTCTTCTCCAGCAATCGCGCCCGATCTGCTTCGCTGAGGCGCGTGGATTGTTGGACCCAAGCGCGGGCGGCTTTCGGATCCTTTTTGAGCCATGCTTCGACGAGGCCGTTGGTGCCTTCTGAGCGTTTCTCGGGCGATTGCACGGTGGCGGCCCATTCCATGGCGGACTCGGGTTCGGTCTCGATGAGTTTCAGCGCGAGGACCAAGGATCCTTGATCTCGGGCGGCTCCCACGGGTTGTTTGACCAACCAAGCGCTGGCAGCTTCGGGGGATTGATCCATCCAGGAACTCATGATGGAACCAACGGCGGAAGCCTTGCTGGAGGAATCGGGCAGGGCTTCCACTAACGGCACCACGGCGGAGAAATTCTTTTCGCCCGCTCCGGAAGCCAGTCCTTGGATGGCGGATGCTTTCTGCTCGCCCTGTAATGAGGAAATGGCGTTCATGGCTGCCGGGAAGTCTTTTTCGGCCCAGGCGCGGCAGGAGGTTTCGAGGCCGTTGCCGGATAAGTTTGCGGGAAGTTCCCGGGCCCAATTGAATGCCTTGTCTGGCTCCGTGCGAGCCCATCCCGCCGTCATGGCCGTGACGAACTCTGGGGCCTTGGCGAGGTCGGCATTGGCTGCGAGAAGTTTGCCAGCCTTGACGGAATCATAATGGGACAGGGTTTGCAGCGCCCCATGCGCGACTTCGTCGGTAAAGTCCGCCTTCAATCCCCGCAACCAACGGAAGGTGCCCTCGGCATCCGTTTTGACCATTTCGCGAACCATGCCTTCAGCCGCAGCCTTGGCGCTTTCGGTGTTTTCCAACAGGGTATGCTGCTCAAAGTAAGCCTTGGCGGCATCCGGGTCTCGGGCGGCCCAGTTGCGCAGCACACTGAGATAAAAGTCACTCTTGGCATCCTCTTTGGTCAGCGCGGCAAGCACGGTCCCGGGATCGTGGCCCGACACGTGATCGACCACAATTTCGACCGATGCCATCAGCGCGAGGATCCCTCCCATTTGATCCTGCTGCTCCTGATCCTCTCCATACTGTTTGATGCTGGCCATGAAACGAATCACTTCATCCGTGGTCATGGCGTTGAGTAGTTCTCGCAGGGCGGCGGTGCGGGTGGCGACATCCCGCAGCCGGAGAATCGCACGGAAGTCTGCGGCCGGATCACCTGATGGTTTGAACTTGGCGCTGCCCTTGGATGAGCCGGGGGCTGAGCCTGAAGTGGAGCCTTCGGCCGAAACGACATTGGCCGTCGGACCTCCGTAGTTGCCAGTGGTGCCGACCCTGCGAAGGGCCAATTGCCAGCCCACCGCCACACCCAGTGCTCCTCCGAGCACAAACGCGGAGGCGATCCATGTTGTTTTTCCAGGGTGATTCATAGGCTTTGGTTCAACGTTCTCAGACGTTGAACCTGTAGCGTAGTTTCATCAGAATAGGAACCGAAATGTGGGCTGCCTGATCAGGACTGCGTTCGCTGCCTTGATTCTGATGGCTGCGGGATGGTGGATTTACCGCAGAGAGCGCAGTGATTCGCAGAGGCTGAGGGGCCGAGCGCGTGGTGAACAGGGAATCGTTGCTTT
>JANOAV010000073.1:0-7968 GCA_031411295.1 Verrucomicrobiales bacterium
CCCTGCGCCAACCCGTCAAAGCCTGGCCCAAAACCAAAATCCCCAGCTCCCAACCGCTCGTCAAAACCATCACCATCACCAATCCTTAAAGGCATTGGCTTAAAAGCGGGACTCCAACGGATGTTCCTCAGCGTGGTCAAGGGATGCACCACAGGATGCTTCCGCACGCAAAGCAAAACAGGCTCTCGAAACTATCGAGAGCCTGTTTGCCGCACTAAATGCTAGTCGGGCTATTTCTTGAGCGCCTTCTTGAGGGCGTCCACCTTGTCGATGCTTTCCCAGGTGAGGTCCTTGTCTTCTTTGCCGAAGTGACCGTAGTTGGTGCTCTTGCTGTAAATCGGCCGCAGGAGATTGAGTTGGGAAACGATATCCGCTGGTTTGAAGCTGAAGACTCTGCTCACCGCTTTGAGGATATCGTCATCTGCCACCGTGTGCGTGCCGAAAGTTTCCACGTGCACGCTGACGGGCTCTGGATGGCCGATGGCGTAGGCAAATTGAATTTCGCAACGCGCGGCCAGACCAGCGGCCACGATATTTTTGGCGACCCAGCGGCCCATGTAGGCAGCGGACCGATCCACTTTGCTGGGGTCTTTGCCGCTGAAGGCACCGCCACCGTGACGGCCCATGCCACCGTAGGTATCAACAATAATCTTACGGCCAGTCAGGCCGGTATCGCCCTGCGGGCCGCCGACGACGAAGCGACCAGTGGGGTTGATGAGGAACTCGGTCTTGCTGGTCAGCATTCCTTTTGGGAGCACTTTCTTGATGACCTTCTCAATACAGAATTTTTCGATTTCCGCATGCTCCACGTTATCGGCATGCTGGGTGGAAATGACGACGTTCACGATGCGCGTGGGCTTGCCGTCCACATACTCCACCGAGACTTGGCTCTTGGCATCTGGACGCAACCATTTTGCAGCCTTGCCGGCTTTCCGAATGGCGGTCAACTCCCGGCCCAAGCGGTGGGCATACATGATGGGAGCGGGCATATACTCAGGCGTTTCGTTGCAGGCATAGCCAAACATCAGACCTTGATCGCCTGCACCTTGCTCGGCGTGCTTCTTGCCCTTGGCCTTCTTCGCATCGACCCCTTGGGAAATATCGGGGGACTGGGCGGTGATCAGATTCATCAGGAAAACTTTATCGGCGTGGAAGACATCGTCGTCGTTCACATAACCGATCTCGCGGATGGCCTTGCGGGTGATGGCTTCGTAATCCAGCTTGGCTTTGGTGGTGATTTCCCCGCCGATGACGACTACGTTGCTCTTGACGTAGGTTTCACAAGCCACGCGACTCCCCTTATCCTGGGCTAAGCAAGCGTCGAGCACGGCATCGGAAATGGTATCGGCCACCTTGTCGGGGTGACCTTCGCCAACGGATTCAGAGGAGAAAATATAGGAACGGGACATGAATGATGATTTCGTTATGGAGTTAGGAGATGAGCAACCTGAGGGAACCGCCACATGGTCAAAATCCCTCGTAAAGCGGCGGAGAATAACCGCCCCGCCTCCCGCGTCAATCAAGAATCACATCCGGTTCGGGCGCTCGGCGGAAGCGTGAAAGCCCTACTTTCTGGTAAAATCCCCGAGCTGTGTGCCCAGTCCATTGATCCGGAGGATGTTGGGATCTTTGCCCGAGACCCGGGCAAAGAAAATATCCAAACTCTTCTCAAAGCCCGGTTCTCCGGTGGTGGTGCGCACCAGCATCGTGCTCCAGTTGGCAACCTTGGCCCAAGTCCAACGGCCTTGGATTACCTCCCCGTTGCGGCTGATGGAACCATCTGGCAGAAACTCCCACACTCGTCCATCCTTAGCCTGCCACTTCCCCCCAGCCCGCTCCGCCTTTTCCAGTCGGCGGTTCTTACCCACCACAACCTTGGCTGCTTCCTGCTTCACAGCCTCCGCCACCGGACCGGTTAGGGCTTTGGCTTGGGCGCGCAACGCGGTAGCGGTCTCCTGCCGTTGCTTTGCCATTTCGGCTTGCTGGGCCTTGCGCAGTTGCGCCTCGTAGTAACCCGCCTGCGCCAGTGGGAAGCGATAGTGATTGGCGTCGATATTGCAATCATAGCGTCGTTCAATGCGGAAGGCCCTTTCGTAATTGTTGTTCACTTCGCACTGATCCTTGGCCGCAGGATCAAGCCGAATCATGTCAATGAAGGCGCTGCCATAATAGTCGATACTGATCACGCCAAGTTCGCTGTCCAGCCAAGACCAGACCCCACGTTGCTTGCCATCAGACATGACTTTACCATCCCGCTCCAGGATGAAATGGTCCTTATTCGGAAAGAACCATTCCCCCATGAGCCGATCCAGCGCTGGGTTTGGGGACCATCCTGGAGGAGCAATATTATTATCCAGCGGGGCTTCTTCCACGCGAGAGATCTTACCTTCGATCTCTTTCCGTAGCTCCGGAGCGGCCTTCTCAGCCATGCTGCGAAGTTTCGTTACCAAAACTTTACGTCACTCTGCGATGACGCCAGCCAGCGCCTTGGCTGATTTTTCCTCAATCCCACGTAACTTCTCCAAAGCCTCCAGCGCGGCGGGCGGCAATGGCACTGATGGTTTGGAGACCTCGTTTAATGGGGGAGCCTTTTCCTTTTCCATCGCCTCAAAGAACTTGGTTGGATCATCGTCCTCAGGAACGACCGACGGCTCCGCGTGGCCATGCAGTAGCAGTGCCGTTAGCAGCAAAATACCGCAGGAGACAGAGGCATAAGTTCCTTTCAATACTGACATGAATGACCACATAACCTGAACTAACATGGCTGTCAACGATTCTGCAAGCATCTTTGCCCGGGCAGTCCCCGACGCACGCTAAGGATTGGCCCGCCCCTGAAGACAACGAACGCGCCATCGCAGTGGCAGGGAGATTCATTTTCTCAGAAACTTCTGGCGCTAAATTGTTCTGGATTAATGGGGAACCCCGCTTTTAATATCCTGTCTCCATCCAACCTATGCCCCCCTCCCATTCAAATCCAGTCGGCTTACCCGCTGCTTTAGAGATAACCCTGTTTGAAGCAAGTCAACGCGACCATGCCTCTGTTAACGCGGCGGGGGTTCCTTTGCGCCAATTACCGCACGGCATGCAGGTGCGTCCTTTAAAGGTTCATGAAGACGACCGCGGGGAGGTCATGGAGATGCTGGACGTCCGCTGGCAGTGGCATCCAGACCCCGTCCCGTTTACATATTATTTTACGATCCGACCAGGCTGGGCCAAGGGCTGGGGCATGCATCTCAAGCATGAGGACCGCTACTGTCTGCTCCGCGGCGTTTCCCGGTTGGTGCTCTTTGATTCCCGCACGGATTCTCCCACCCACGGTCTGGTGTCCGAAATCATCCTCAGCGAACGCACTCACCAGATCGTGAACATCCCGGCGGGAGTCTGGCATGCGGATCAGAACATCGGGGAGACGGAGGTGCTAGTGATCAATTTCCCCACCATTTGTTATGATCATGCGGATCCAGATAAATATCGTCTCCCGCTGCATACAGATCTCATTCCTTATAAATTCGGGCCGCACGTCCATGGCTACTAGCACTCCGTTGTTGAGCATTTTGTTGCCCACGCATAATCGGGCAGATGTGCTCCCGTATGCCATCAAATCCGTCCTGGCCCAGTCCATGGGGGATTTCGAATTACTGATCACAGGCGATGGTTGCACCGACCAGACGGCGGCGGTGGTGGCGGAGTTCATGGCCTTGGATGCGCGGATCCGCTGGTTCGATCTGCCCAAAGCCCCGCACTTCGGCTATGCCAATCGCAACGTGGCGCTGCGGGAGGCCCGCGGTGATTTGGTTGGTTTCGTCGCCCATGACGACATTATTTCCGCCGATCATTTTGCCCTGCTGCTGGCGGCATTTGCGGATCCGCAGGTGCAGTTGGTGCACGGTGGTTCCGCTTGGATCAGTGTCGCTGGAGAGGTGGTCCCCACCGTGTTTCATTTGCAGGACGGCATGATGCGTCAGGAATTTATCGCAGGTCGCTGGAATCGCATCCCGGCCACCGCGTTTGTCCATCGACGCGGCATCTTTGCTCAGGTCGGCTATTGGAGTGAAACGCTGGCCAAAGCCGGGGACATGGACTTGTGGAACCGCATCATCAATCATTATGGATTAGCCTCCCTGCGGGTGGTGGAGGCAGTCACGACGTTTCATTTCCGCGCCTCATGGCGCACCCAAGCCCACATGGATCCGGACAATGAACCGCTCTGGAAAATGTTGCATCAGGAGCCAGATCGCCTGCCCGCAGCGCTGAAAGTTCCTCCTGCCTCCGGAGAAACCGAACAATCGGCGTTTTGGCAGCGCCTCCAGTCCAGCCCCGCCGCCTTGACGCACCTAAGGCAAGCCCTCGTCCTCGCGCTGCAATCGTTTGCTTGGGCGCTGGAACTGCGCACCCAGGCGCAATCCGCCACTACGGAGTCGCATGACTTTGCGCAATCACCTGGCCACCTACAGCAAGAAATCACCAAACACCGTGAGCGGGCGGAGCGCCTCCGGGGCGAACTGGATCGGGCCAAGCAGACGATCGTAGCCCAAAAGAGCCGCAAAGGATTGGGATCCTTCTGGCGCCAACTGCGGGGGAAATGAGCCCAAGGCGCGGGGCTTTGAAAGCCCCGCACCAAGCATGGGTGTTGCTTGGCGCTGTATCTATTCCTAGCATGATGGCGGGGCTTGCAAAGCCCCGCTACTTGGAAAAGGACCGTGCAAAAATCCGCCCTGAGCCTCGCCCATAATTCACCACTTTTCAGTTGATCTTGGGATCGTGTCTCACTACTCTGCGATGCAATTGAGACTGCTTCTCAATTAAAATCCCTCCCTCTTTCCCTCATTCCTTTGCCCCTTTCCCTACTCATGAGCACTCTGGCCAGCCTCAGTAATGGTTGTTGTGGACGTATCCTGGCACTGCCCACCGGCATCCCTGCGATGACCCGACTGCGGGAGCTGGGCTTACTCCCGGGCACCTTGGTGAAACTGATTCGGCGCGCCCCCCTGGGCGATCCGCTGGAGATCTCCGTGCGTGGTTCCCTGCTTTCGTTGCGCAAGGCCGAGGCCGAGCAAATTTCTGTCGAGCCCGTTTAATTACCCCTCATGGCCGCCGCTTCCACCGCTTCGAGTCCCCACCCGCCCATCTTTGCCTTGGTGGGAAATCCCAACTGCGGCAAGACGACGCTGTTTAATGCACTTACAGGCTTGAAACAGAAGGTGGGAAATTATCCCGGCGTGACGGTGGAGCGCAAGGAGGGCGAGTTCTTTTCCCAACACGGTCAGCGGCTTAGGGTGCTGGATTTGCCAGGCAGCTACAGCCTCAACGCGCGTTCGCCCGATGAAGCGGTGCTGCGCGATGTCCTGCTCGGACGGCGGTCCGACACGCCCCGGCCGGACCGCATCGTCTGTGTCCTGGATGCCACTAACTTGGAGCGTAATTTATACCTCGTGACGCAGATTCTGGAACTGGGCATTCCCATGATTCTGGCGCTAAACATGGTGGATGCGGCGGAAGCGAAGGGCATTCGCATTGATGTCGCAAAGTTATCCGAGCGCTTTGGCTGCCCGGTCGTTCCCATGGTGGCGAATACGAAGAAGGGATTGATCGAACTGAAGGTGGCCATGAGCCGACCGGATGCCCCCCTGCCGAAACCCTTTCTGGACGCCATTCCCATCGCGATTCGGGGGGCGTTAGTCCGGTGTCGGGAAACGTTGGCGAAAGACCAGGTGGTCGGCCAAACGGCCTCCCTGCTGGAGCCACTCTATCTGATCTCCGACCACGATCCCTCGCACTATGGCATTGCCCAGGCCCATGTGGCCAAGATCGCCCAAGCGCGGGATCAATTGGAGCGGGAGATTCCGGGCTGGGAAGATCAACTGATTGCCGCCCGCTATGAGGTCATTCACGCCGCTTGTGCGGGTGTGCTGCATCGACCGGAGGATGCGCAGCGGAATTTCACCGATCGTCTCGACAGCGTGCTGCTGCATCGCGTGTGGGGGTGGTTGAGTTTGTTGCTGACGCTGGTGGGACTGTTCTACCTTATTTTCAGCGCGGCGGAGGCCCCCATGTCCTGGATCGAAAGTGCCTTCAATGCGCTGGGACAGAAGATTACCGGCGGGGTGGATCCAGCCACTGGCAACGCCGTAGCGGGTTGGATGGCTGACGGTGACCTGCGCGACCTCATCGTGGATGGCGCATTAGCCGGCGTGCAGGGGGTGTTGATTTTCCTCCCGCAAATCTTGATTCTCTTCTTCTTCATCGGCCTGATGGAAGACACCGGTTACATGGCGCGGATTGCCTTTATCATGGATCGGCTGATGGGGAAAGTGGGGCTGAATGGCAAGAGTTTCCTGCCCTTCCTCAGTTCCTATGCCTGCGCGGTGCCAGGCGTCATGGCAGCGCGGACCATCGACAATCCGAAGGACCGGCTGATCACCATTTTGATTGTGCCGCTGGCGAGTTGTTCTGCCCGGCTCCCCGTTTATTTGCTGCTGATTTCCGCTCTGGTGCCCACCACCGTGGTGCCCACGACCTTCAAAGCGGTCACTCTCGTGAGCTTGTATGTGTTGGGCACGGTGGGTGCGTTCGGCTTCGCTTGGTTGTTCAAAGCCAAACTCATTCCCGGCAAACCCTCCCCGCTGATTCTGGAACTCCCCAGTTACAAGCGTCCCTCGTTGATAAACATCATGCAGCAAATGCGGCTGCGCGCCTGGCAGTTCGTGCGGCGCGCCGGCACCGTCATTCTGGGCCTGTCCATTTTACTGTGGGGCGCGCTGAAATACCCCAGATCCGAAGGCACCAAGGCGGAGCAAATCACCCACAGTGCCGCGGGACAATTAGGGCAAGTGATTGAGCCAGTGATCAAGCCGCTCGGCTATGATTGGAAAATTGGGATCGGCCTGATTGCCAGTTTTGCCGCCCGGGAAGTATTCGTTAGCACCATGTCGGAGATTTACTCAATCGAAGACGACGACGAGGAAACACATCAGAAACTACGGGATCAACTGAAGGAAGCCGCCTGGCCGGATGGACGGAAAGTTTACACCGCTCCCGTCTGTGTTGGCCTCATGGTATTCTTCGTCTTCGCCATGCAATGCCTCAGCACCGTAGCCGTAGTGCGAAGAGAAACCGGCGGCTGGAAATGGCCACTCTTCCAACTGGGCTACATGACCGGCACGGCGTATTTGCTGGCGCTGCTGGTCTATCAAATTGGCACGCGGTTGGGATTCTGAGATCCCACGGAGAGGGCGAGGTCACGAGACCACCACCACCGAACACTTGGCAACATCCGCTGGAGTCCCGCTTTTAAGCGGTGCATCACGCCAAGCGCACCATGCCAAGCGGCTCAGCATGTTCTTCCGCCTAAAGCGCGGCACTCCAACGCAAGTTCCCCTTAAGACCATTTCCACTTGAGCCTTGGGGAATTGCTCCATGAACCCTGCTTCGTCATCTTTTACCACCAATCTTTTACCAGCCAAACTCCTGAGGCCATGTGACTGGTAAAAGATTGGTGGTAAAAGATGTTGAAACCTTGTCGGGCAATCCAAACACTAGACCAGAGCCATGGCAGAGTCTCGAATTCAGTATCCCGCTCGACCGCCTTGATTCAGTCCTCCAAAGTCGGCCTCTACACCCGCCAATTCTCCGATGATTCAGTGGAAATAATCTAACTCCGGCTGAGGCCGCCTAGTTTCCCCGCAAGTAATGATGTGCGAGCCTGTTGGCGTTTCACTATGGATCAGAAACTGCGGGATCAACTGAAAGAACCCGCCTGGCCGGATGAGGGATGCCAGATCGGCAACGTGACCACGGTCCATTCATTCAGGAACATCCGCTGGAGTCCCGCTTTTAAGCCAATGCCTTTAAGGATTCAAAAATATCTGGAATTCTGTAATTTCCCATGGCGCCCTGCCAGCTTCTGATGGATTGGGCGGATGCCCCATAACTCCCTGCCGCTTCCCGCATTCTTTTCCAATTTCGCCG